>NZ_JBEYCG010000009.1:0-270506 GCF_040632645.1 Nocardia sp. NPDC019219
TGTGGGGGCCGGGGGCGGGTTTGGGCCGCCCCCGCCTCCCGCTACTAGGGCCCTGGGGGGGTCGCCAACACCCCTCGCCACCAGGGGGCCGCGAACACCCAGCGCCGAAGGCGCTGGCAAATTACACAGCGACCAGCGTGTCCAGAACCGAGAGGAACAGGCCGAGCCCGTCGTCGCTGGGGCCGGTGAGCGGCTCGGTGGCGTGTTCGGGGTGCGGCATCAGGCCGACGACCCGACCGTTGGCCGAGGCGATGCCCGCGATGCCGCGCTGCGAGCCGTTCGGGTTGTCACTCGCGTAACGGAAGACCACCCGACCCTCGCCTTCCAGCTGGTCCAGCACGGCCTCCGACGCCTGGTAGCGCCCCTCGCCGGACTTGAGCGGGACCAGGATCTGCGCGCCCTGCTCGAAGCGCGAGGTCCACGCCGTCGATACCGATTCCACGGTGAGCCATTCGTCGCGGCAGATGAAGTGCAGACCCTCGTTGCGGGTCAGTGCGCCAGGCAGCAACCCGGCCTCGCACAGCACCTGGAAGCCGTTGCAGATGCCGAGCACCGGCAGCCCGGCGCCCGCCGCGCGCACGACCTCGCCCATCACGGGAGCGAACCGGGCGATGGCGCCGGCCCGCAGGTAGTCGCCGTAGGAGAAGCCGCCGGGCACGATCACCGCGTCGACGCTCTTCAGGTCGGCGTCGGCATGCCACAGGCTGACCGCCTCGGCGCCGGCCAGGCGCACCGCCCTGGCCGCGTCGACGTCGTCGAGCGTGCCCGGAAACGTGATGACCCCGATGCGGGCGGTCATGAGAGGCGAACCACCTTCCATTCCTCGATCACCGTGTTGCACAACAGCGATTCGGCGATCTGCTCGAGCGCGGCGTCGTCGACGCTGTCGTCGACGTCGAGTTCGAATCGCTTGCCCTGCCGCACGTCCGAGACGCCCTCGAATCCCAGGCGCGGGAGTGCGCCGACGATGGCCTGCCCCTGCGGATCCAGGATCTCGGCCTTCGGCATCACCTCGACCACGACTCGTGCCACGCGTTGCTCCTCATGTGGTTGGGGGGTTACCTCAGCAGCGTAGTTGTGCTGGTCGAGTGCGTCATCCGCGGGGTCGGCCGAGACGGCGGCGATGTCGCGGAGAACACATCGGCCGTGGCTAGCATGGCGGCATGCGCATAGCCCACTTCGGTCACTCCTGCCTCCTCGTCGAGCTGCACGGCACGAAGATCCTGTTCGATCCGGGCACGTTCTCGCACGGTTTCGAGGGCCTCACCGGTCTGGACGCGATCGCGGTCACCCACCAGCATCCCGACCACATCGACCCGAACCGGATCGATGCGCTGGTCGAGGCCAATCCCGGTGCGCGGTTGCTCTCGGATCCGCAGACCGCCGAACAGCGCGGCGAGCGGTGGGAGGCGGTGCACGCGGGCAATGTGCTCACCCTCGGTGATCTGCGCATCACCGGCGGCGGGGGCAGGCACGCCGTCATCCATCCGGAGATCCCCGTGATCGACAACACCGTCTTCCAGCTGGGCACCGCCGACGACCCGGCGCAGCTCGTCCACCCCGGCGACTCGCTGTGGGTGCCGCCGGTCCCGGTCGGCGTCCTGGCCGCTCCGGCCGCCGCCCCGTGGATGCGGGTCAGCGAAGCCGTCGACTACCTGCGCGCCGTCGCTCCGCGTGTCGCGCTGCCCATCCACTACGGCATCATCCGGGAGGAGGCGCAAGGCATCTATTTCGGCAGGCTGTCCGAGATGTCGCCGGCCGGAACGGAATTCCGGGTGCTCGCACCGGAGAACGACATCGAGCTGTAGCGCTACCCGGCGTAGGTCGCGAGGAATATCGCCTCGGCCAGCGCCATGTGTTCGATCTCCTTCGGATCGACGCTCTCGTTGGGTGCGTGGATCAGGGCTTTCGGCTCCTCGACCCCCAGCAGCATGATCTCCGCGTCCGGGTAGGTGGTGGCGAAGACGTTGCACAGCGGGATCGAGCCGCCCTGCCCCTGGGTGGTCGCGGGACGACCGTAGGACGCCGCGAGCGCCGCTTCCATCGCGGCGCGCGCGGGTCCGCCGGTCGGGGACCGGAACGGCGCCCCGGTGCCTTCCAGCTCGACGGTCAGCCTGGCGCGCCACGGCGTGTGCGCCTCGAGGTGCGCGACGAGCGCCCGGTACGCCTGGTCCGGGTCGGTGCCCGGCGGGATGCGCAGGTTCAGCCGGGCGCGCGCGGTCGCCGGGATCGCGGCGGCGGAGCCGACCACCGGAGGCGCGTCGATGCCGAGCACCGTCAGCGCCGGTCGCGCCCAGAGCAGGTCGGCGACGGTGCCGTCACCGACGAGTTCGACGCCGCCGAGGACGCGCGCGTCGGCGTGGAACTGCTCGCTCGGGTACTGGACGCCCGGCCAGACCTGATCGTTGGGCAGCCCGTCGATGGTCGTGTTGCCGCGCTCGTCGCGCAGCGAGGCCAGCAGCCGGATCAGCGCGGCCAGCGCGTCGGGTGCCGGTCCGCCGAACATGCCGGAATGCAGCGGGCCGGCGAGGGTTTCGACGGTGACCACCACATTCACGCCGCCGCGCAGCGTCTGCGTCAAGGTGGGCACACCGGCGGCGAAGTTGCCGCAGTCGCCGACCACGATCGCGTCCGCGCGCAACAGCTCTGGCTCGGCCTCGACGAACCGCTCCAGTCCGCCGGTGCTCTGCTCCTCAGATCCTTCCGCCACCATGGTGACGCCCAGCGGCAGATCCGGGCCGAGCGCGCGCAGAGCCGTCAGATGCATGACGATGTTGCCCTTGCAGTCGGCGCTGCCGCGGCCGTACCAGCGCCCGTCCCGCTCGGTCAGCTCCCACGGCGGGGTGCGCCACGCCGCCTCGTCCAGCGGCGGCTGAACGTCGTAGTGACAGTAGAGCAACACCGTGGGGGCGCCGTCGGGCGCGGGCCGGGACGCGACGACCGCCTTGGTGCCGTCCGACGTTTCGTGCAGGCCGACCGCGGTGAGTCCGGCGGCCGCGAACGCGTCGGCGACCCACTGCGCCGCCCGGTCGCACTCCTCGATCGGATACTGCCGCGGATCGGCCACCGATCGGAACGAAACAAGCTGTGCCAAATCGGTTTTCGCCTGCCCCATCAACCCGGCCACGGCAGCGCGCAATTCCGCCACCCGCACGTCCTCCACCATTCCCACACCCTATCCCCCGCCGCCGGGGCGAAGTTCACGCCACGGGCCGGGTGTTCGCGCCCGCTCCGCGGTCCGGGTGGGACGCACCGTACGCGCGAAGTGCGACCAGCAGCGGAAATGGTGTGCCAAGCTGAGGATCGAGGATGATGGCAAACTGCTGGCATTCTCGGCAGGCACGCCCGCACACCAGTCGAATCGGGAGGCCGTTCGCATGTCCGAAGCAGCCGATGACCTGTTCGCCCTGCCCGGGCTCAGCCGGTCCGCGCCGCGGACCGGATTTCCGCCGCACGAGATGTTCCCGCAGGTGGCCTACGAGATCGTGCACGACGAGCTGCTGCTCGACGGCGTCTCCAGGATGAACCTGGCCACGTTCTGCACCACGTGGGTGGACGACCAGGCGCGCAGACTGATGGCCGAATGCCTGGACAAGAACATCGTGGACAAGGACGAGTACCCGCAGACGGCCGAGTTGGAGCGCCGGGCCGTCCGGATGGTCGCCGACCTGTGGCACGCGCCGGATCCAGCCGGCACGCACGGCACCTCGACCATCGGGTCCAGCGAGGCGGCCATGCTCGGCGGCTTGGCGGCGAAATTCCGCTGGCGCAAGCGTGGCGGCAGCGGGACGCCCAACTTCGTCTGCGGACCGGTTCAAGTCTGCTGGGAGAAGTTCGCGCGCTACTTCGACGTCGAGATCCGGCAGATCCCGCTGCGGGGCGACCGGCTCACCATGCACCCCGACGACCTCGCGGCGTACTGCGACGCGAACACGATGATGGTCGTGCCCACCTTCGGCCAGACCTACACCGGACTGTTCGAGGACGTCGCCGGGATCAGCGCGGCGCTCGACGCGTTGCAGCGCGAAAAGGGCTGGGACATCCCGATCCACGTCGACGCGGCCAGCGGAGGTTTCCTCGCCCCCTTCGCCGCGCCGGAGCTGGTGTGGGATTTCCGGTTGCCCAGGGTGAAGTCGATCAATGCCTCCGGCCACAAGACCGGCCTGGCCCCGCTGGGCGCGGGCTGGGCGATCTGGCGCGAGGCCGCCGATCTGCCGGAGGAATTGATCTTCGACGTCGACTACCTCGGCGGCAGCATGGCCACCTTCAACCTGAACTTCTCCCGGCCCGGCGGGCAGGCCATCACGCAGTACTACCAGTTCATTCGCTTGGGACGCACCGGCTACGCCCGGGTGCAGTCCGCGATCTACCGGGCGGCGCAGCACCTGGCCGCGGGAGTGCGTGAGCTGGGGACCTTCGACTTGATCCACGACGGCGATCCGCAGCGCGGCATCACGGCCGTGTGCTGGCGCCTGAGCGGCGATCCCGGCTTCAACCTCTACGACCTGTCCGATCGGCTGCGCTCGCGCGGCTGGCTGATCGCGGCCTACCCGCTGCCGGCCGACCGGAACGAGGAGACGGTGATGCGCGCGGTACTGCGCCACGGTTTCACCGTCGACATGGCCGATCTGCTGCTCGCCGACCTCCGCCGCTGCATGGACCAGCTACGGCAGCGTCCGTTCTCGACCTCGCTCACGCGCCAGGAGGCGGGCGGCTTCACGCACGATGCGACGCCTGCCGTGACGGAGACGAAGGTCGCTCCGTCCTGAACGTGACAGCCTTGAACGTGACAGCGCCGCCGCCCGGCTACGCCATTCGCGGGCGGCGGCGCCGATCGGTCGCGCGAAGCTCCCGACCGGCCGCGGGCGACGGGGCCGACCCACCGTCACCCGCGGCGTCAGTCATGCGGCGCGAACGGCCGGGAAGGGCTCCCACCGATAGGTCGCGGCCGCCGCACCGTGGAACAGCGCCAGGTCGACGGCATCGAGCATGGCCTGGCGCGGACCAGAGCGCGCCAGCTGGGCGGCGGACACGGCCAGCCGCAGCACACCGCCGCGCCGGGCGGTCCGCGCGGCGCCCATGACCAGCGCGCGGCACCACCAGGGCTCCGCGCGGAACCCCTCGCCGATGCCGTACACCCTGGACTTCTGCGCCGTGTTGCGCTCCAGGTCGATGATGGAGGTGAGGCCGAGCGCCAGCCGGAAACCGACCTCGGGCAGCGCGTCCAGCGCCCCCGTCGAGGCATCCCAGCGCGGGGCCGCGAACAGCCGGGTGCGTAGGTCGGCCTGCTCGAGCACCCGATCCGCGGCGGTCAACCGCAACCGCGCCTCGTGCCGGGGCAGCGCCGCGAACTCGGCGCGCCGCCGCTTGGTGGCCGCCTGGTCGTACCCGTGCAGCACTATGGCGTCGCCGCGGGCCCTCCTGCCGCGCAGCCACGCCTGCGTCGCCGGGTCGTCGAGCAATCGGTACTTGCCCTTCAGCCGCGGCGCGACCAGCAGCGAGAGCGGCACGCCGCGCCGATCCATCTCCTCGGCGAAATCCATCGCCGCGTCCCGGGTGGTGTCCCTGATCCCGGAGATCGATACGATCAGCTCAGCGTTCATGATCCCACGGTGCCAGCCGCACGTGTCCGTGATGTGCAGACTGTATGACCAGGTGGCGAACTCTCCGCCACGCCTGTGCCGAGCGCATACCCCGCGGTCGGCGCGCCGCCGCGCTCGGCAGCCGGTGCGCTACGCGTCGGCGAGGCCGACCGTGTCCAGCACCCAGGCGTGCTCGAAGGCCACTTCCCGCCACTTCTCGTACCGTCCGCTGACCCCGCCGTGGCCCGCGCTCATCTCCGTCTTCAGCAACAGCGGGGCGTCGCCGGTCGCGGTGGCGCGCAGCTTGGCGATCCACTTGGCGGGCTCGACGTAGAGCACCCGGGTGTCGTTCAGGCTGGTGATGGCCAGGATCGCCGGATAGTCCTTGGCCTCGACGTTCTCGTACGGCGAGTAGGACTTCATGTATTCGTAGACGTCCTTGTCCGCCAGCGGGTTGCCCCACTCGTCCCACTCGATCACGGTCAACGGGAGCGACGGATCCAGGATGGAGGTGAGCGGATCGACGAACGGCACGTTCGCCAGGATGCCCGCGAACAACTCGGGGGCCAGATTCGCCACCGCGCCGACCAGCAGTCCGCCCGCGCTGCCGCCGTCGGCGACCATCCGGTCCGCAGCGGTGACCCCGGTGTCGACGAGATGCCGCGCGGCGGCCACGAAGTCGGTGAAGGTGTTCTTCTTGGTGAGCGTCTTGCCGTGCTCGTACCAGAGCCTGCCCATCTCGCCGCCGCCGCGCACGTGCGCGACAGCGAAGACCATGCCGCGATCCAGCAGCGACAATCGGGCAACCGAGAACGAGGGGTCGATGCTCGCCTCGTAGGAACCGTAGCCGTACAGCAGCAACGGTTTCGGCCCGTCGGCGGTGGTCTTCTTCCGCACGAGCGAGATCGGGATCCGGGTGCCGTCCTCGGCCACGGCCCAATCCCGGTGCTGCTCGTACTCGGTCGCGTCGTAACCGCCGAGCACCGGCTGTTCCTTGCGCAACAGCAGCTCACCGGTGGCGGGAACGTAGTCGAACACCTGCATCGGCGTGATGAAGGAGGTCAGTCCGATGCGCAGGGTCGGCTGGGCCCACTCCGGGTTGGAGCCGGTGCCGACCGCGAAGAGTTCCAGATCGAACTCGAGTTCGCGCCGCTCGCCGTAACCGGAGGCGGTCAGCGGCCAGACCGCGATCCGGGTGAGCGCCTCGCGCCGGTAGCTGAGCACCAGGTGGTCGCGGAACGCGTCGATGTCCTCCAGCCGCACGTCCTCGCGATGGCCGATCAGCTGGGTGAGGTTCGAGGGGTCGTCCACCGGCGCCTCGGCGAGCACGAAGTTCTGCGCCTTGACGCCGTCGACCACGTCGTTGTGCAGGATCAGGAACCGGTCCTGCCCGCCGATCACCGCGTGCTCGGCGGAGTACTCGACGCCCTCGCGACGCGGCAGCAGCACCCGGAACTCACCCTCCGGATCGTCGGACGCCAGCACCCAGCCCTCGCTGGTGATCTTGGACCCGACCCAGATCATCAGGTATTTCTCCGAGCGGCTGGCGCCGATGCTCACCCAGTAGCGCTCGTCGGGCTCGTGGAACACCTTGACGTCGGGATCGGTGCTACCCATCCGGTGCCGCCACACCGTGTCGGGCCGCCACGACTCGTCGACGGTCTGATAGAAGACGTGGCTGCCGTCCAGCGACCAGGTCGCGCCGGGGGCGGTGCCCGCGATCTCGTCGCCGAGCAGTTCGCCGGTGCGCAGATCCTTGAATCGCAGCACGTACCGTTCGTCGCCGACGTTGTCCACCGAGTAGGCGAGCAGAGTGCCGTCATGGCTGATCGAGAACGCGCCGAGGGCGAAGAAATCGTGCCCTTCGGCCAGTTCGTTGCTGTCGAGCAGCACCTCTTCGCCCGGGACCTCGGTGTCGGCGCTCAGCTGCGGCGGGGTCCACGCATCGATGCCTTCGGCGTCCTCGGCGATCGGGCACCGGCAGTGCACGCCGTACTGCTTGCCCTCGAAGCTGCGCGAGTAGTACCAGTAGTCGCCCAGCCGGGTCGGCACCGACAGATCGGTCTCCTGGGTGCGCGCCTTGATCTCGTCGAAGATCGTCTCGCGCAGGGTGCTCAGGTGCTCGGTCTGCGCCTCCGTGTAGGCGTTCTCCGCCTCCAGATAGGCGATGACGTCGGGATTCTCCTTGTCCCGCAGCCACTCGTACTCGTCGACGAAGATATCGCCGTGGTGCACCCGCTCGGTGGGCACCGTCTCGGCGACCGGCGGCGTCACCGCGCCGCTACCCGTTTCGGAGATCGTTCCGCTGTCGAGAGCCATGGCGTCCACCCTACTGTTCGGCGGCCTCGCCACCCGCCGCACGGATGATGCCGTCGAGCACGTCGCTGGTCCGGCGCAGGTCGCGCATCGCCTGATCGATTCTGGCGCGTTCCTCAGTGAGCTTTTCGACCAGGAACGGCGTCGCCGTGGCGTTGGGCGTCCCGTCGACGTCGTGGATGCACGGCAGCAGTTCACCGATCGTGTCGCTGTGCAGGCCGGCGGCGAACATCTCCTGGATGCGCCGGACCCGGTCGACCGCCGCTTCCGGATACTCCCGCTGCCCACCGGAGGTGCGCTCCGAGCTCAGCAGACCCTTGCTCTCGTAGTACCGCAGCGACCGGACGCTCACACCGGTCCGCTCGGCGAGTTCACCGATCCGCACATTCGCTCCTTGACCTAACATCGATGTCAGGTTTTACGGTACAGCCATGCTGCTGTTGACCGAATACCGCAACCATCCGCTCGACCTGCCCAACCGGATCGTCATGTCGCCGATGACCCGGTTGCGCTCGCTGCCCGACGGCTCGCCGACCGATGCTGTCGCCGACTACTACGCCCAGCGCGCGACGGCCGGGCTCATCATCACCGAGGGCATCTGGCCGCACTCGACCGGCCAGAGCGAAGCATGGGTACCCGGACTGCAGACGCCCGCGCACGTCGCGGCGTGGCGGCGGGTCACCGAGGCCGTGCACGCGCGCGGCGGACGGATCTTCGCGCAGCTCATGCACGGCGGACGCAAGGGGCATCCGCTCGCCCGGATCGATGGTTCCTGGCCCGCCGGACCGTCGGCGGTGGTGGACGACGACCGGGTGCATCTGATCGACGGCAGCAAGGCCGATCCGATCACGCCCGCCGCGCTCGACCGCGCCGGCATCGAGGCCGCCGTGCGGCACTACGCCGCCGCCGCGCGCAATGCCGTGGCGGCGGGCTTCGACGGTGTCGAGATCCACGCTGCCAACAGCTACCTGCCACACCAGTTCCTGGCCGACAACACCAACCTGCGCGACGACGAGTACGGCGGTTCGATCGTCAACCGGATGCGGCTGCCGCTTGCCGTGGTGGACGCGGTGACCGACGCGATCGGCGCCGAGCACACCTCGATCCGGCTCTCGCCGGGCAACCCGCAGTTCAACATGTCCGAGGCCGACCCGGCCCCGCTCTACCGCGCCCTCGTCGCCGAACTCGACCGGCGCGGCCTGGCCTATCTGCACCTCACCGACAACGACCACTACCCCGCCCTGCGCGATCTGCGCCCGCGCTGGCACGGCACGCTCATCGCGAACATCGGCGAGAACCGGGAGCCGACCACCGCGGCGGGCGCGGAGGAGACACTACGCGCCGGCCTCGCCGACCTGGTCTCCTTCGGCAGGCCGTTCATCGCCAATCCCGACCTCGTGCACCGCATCCGCTACGACCTCCCACTGGCCCCCATTCGCGAAGAGTTCCTCTACGGCCGCACCGCCGAGGGCTACAGCGACTATCCGAACTGGTCGGCAGCCGAATTGGTGCGCGACTGACCGGTCGCTCTCGGGAACGCGGGCGCGGCCTATTCATCGCGTCCCGCGAATGCCCGAGAGGCTGAACCCGCTGGGGCCATCGAGCGATCGCCGAGATCCGAAGTGGCCCTTTCTGCCGCTCGGGTTCGAACGGTCGGCACGCGGTAGCCCGACATGCAGCGGTTCGAAAGTTTCGCAACGCTCGGCTGGGGATCACAGTCGAGCGTTGCGGAGCCCTCTCACGAACGCGCCGACCGCTGCCGCCTTGGGCCATGACCAGCCGGAGTACACAACGGCATTCACTCGATGATCGGCGGCGAACTCAGGCGCCCAGCGCGCCGCGGATCGAGGCGGCCAGATAGTCCAAGTCCTCCCGCCGCGGACTGGTCGGGCGCCCGCGCAAACCGAACCCGTCGCCCGGAGTACGCGGGATCACGTGCAGGTGCACGTGGAACACCTCCTGCCCGGCCGTCACCCCGTCCGCCAGAAAGAAATTGACCCCATCACATCCCACCTCACTGGTCCGCAACGCCGCCGCCAACCGCTGCCCCACCTGGAACAACTTCCCCCCGACGACCGGATCGAGCTCCGCCAGACTGCGCGCCGCCACCTTCGGCACCACCAGCAAATGCCCCGGGGTCATCGGCCGAATGTCCATGAACGCCATGACATCGTCGTCCTCGTAGACCTTGCTCGACGGCGCCCGCCCGGCGACGATATCGGCGAAAATCGTGTAGGGATTCACGACCCGCAGCCTATGCGGTCAGCTTGTTGTGTTCGGGCTACGCAATCACGTAGCCCGAACACATCGGGTGCGGTACCATCGAATCAGCTCCTGGCAGTAGCTGGGAGAAGTGGACCCGGCTCTTCACCGGACGGTGGGCAGTCGGGTTTCGCGCTGTTCGGGGTGGTCTCCGACAGCAACCACGGCCCGCACCAGTGGCGTCACCATCGCCTTCCAGTTCCCACCCGCGCCGAATGCCCAGGCGATGGCGTCAGGCCACCACAACGCGGGCTCGGTGTGCGGCGGTACGTGCGTGTACGGAAGATGCGCCGATGCTTTCCGGAGCACTGCCGCGATGCAATGGCGATCACGCTGGTCCTGACTCTCCCGCGACTCGATTACGAGTCGGCCCGCCTTCAGATCGATCAGGTCTGTTACAAGCTGGGTGAGACATTCACGCCGTGTATCGACCTCGGGTCCGTAGCCCTCGTAAATAGTTGCTGCTATGCCGTCCGTTCGAGCCATCGCAGAAAGGATCTTGCGACGTCGGGCATCGGGTTCATGGTTGAAGTGCCATCGACGCTGACCCGGCAGACAGAAGCTGCGTCCGAGGGAGCGAACCAGTGACAACTGCTCCGATGGCACCGTGGTGGCGCACAGCAGATAACGATCGCGTCGGACCGACTCGTCTACGAAAGCGTGGAAAGGCACCGGGGGACAATACCGGCCCCCGACCAGGCCGACGAACGATATCGTCGCGAAAGACGCAGTCCCGCTACAGGATCGGTGAGGGCGAGTACCGCGCCGCGTCCGGGTACCGGTCGACCAGTTTCTGTACCTGGCCGATCACATCGGCGACCTGGGCTTCGGCCGCGCCGACGAAGACCGACTTGTCGGCCAGCGCCGCGTCGAGAGCAGGGCGATCGAGGGGCAGGCGCGCGTCGGCGGCGAGGCGGTCCAGGAGATCGGGTTCGCGACCCTGCTCGCGCATGGCGAGGGCGACCGCGACGGCGTGCTCCTTGATGACCTCGTGCGCGGTCTCGCGGCCGACACCGGTGCGGACGGCCGCCATGAGGATGCGGGTGGTGGCGAGGAAGGGCAGATACCGGTCCAGTTCGCGGGCGATCACCGCCGGATAGGCGCCGAACTCGGCCAGCACGGTGAGGAAAGTTTCCATCATCCCGTCGATGGCGAAGAACGCGTCCGGCAGCGCGACGCGGCGGACCACCGAGCAGAACACGTCGCCCTCGTTCCACTGCGCGCCCGCCAGCTCTGCGGCCATCGAGGCGTAACCGCGCAGCACCACTTGCAAGCCGTTGACCCGCTCGCAGGAGCGGGTGTTCATCTTGTGCGGCATCGCCGAGCTGCCCACCTGCCCGGGCTGGAAGCCCTCGGTGACCAGCTCGTGCCCGGCCATCAGCCGGATGGTGTGCGCGAACGAGGACGGGCCCGCGCCCACCTGGACCAGGGTGGAGAGCACGTCGTGATCCAGCGAGCGCGGGTAGACCTGGCCCACGCTGGTGAGCACGGTCGCGAAACCCAGATGCCTGGCCACCTGCTGCTCCAGCCGGGCGAGCTTGCCGGGGTCGCCGCCGAGCAGGTCGAGCATGTCCTGCGCGGTGCCCATCGGGCCCTTGATCCCGCGCAGCGGATAGCGGTCGATCAGTTCGCGCAGCCGGTTCAGCGCGATCAGCAATTCGTCGGCGGCGGAGGCGAACCGCTTGCCGAGCGTGGTGGCCTGCGCCGCGACGTTGTGCGAGCGGCCCGCCATCACGAGCGCCTGGTATTCGGCGGCGCGCTCGGCCAGGCGCGCGGCGATCGCGACGCCGTGCGCGTGCACGTGCTCGAGCGAGAGCCGGATCTGCAGCTGCTCCACGTTCTCGGTGAGGTCGCGGCTGGTCATGCCCTTGTGCACGTGCTCGTGCCCGGCCAGCGCGTTGAACTCCTCGATGCGCGCCTTCACGTCGTGCCGGGTGACCCGCTCGCGTTCGGCGATGGAGGCGAGGTCCACCTCGTCGAGCACCCGCTCGTAGTCGGCGACGACCCCCTCGGGCACGTCGACGCCCAGTTCCGCCTGCGCCCGCAACACCTCCAGCCACAACCGCCGCTCCAGCACGATCTTGTGCTCCGGCGACCACAGGTGCACCAGCTCGGGACTGGCGTAACGGGTGGCCAGGACATTGGGGACGATGCTCACGTCCGGTCAGTCTAGTGCTCGGTAACGATCCACTTGCTGGGGCGTGGCGCGCACGGGGCCGTCCGTGGTCACGTAGGCGGCCTCGGGGGCCGCCCCCCGCGCCGGGGGCGCGACGATGTCGATCACTTCCAGCAACGCGCCGCGGGCCATCCGCCGCGGTTCCGGGTCCATCTCGGTGAGCGCGGCGACCACGGCGCCGTCCACCACCGCGACCAGCCTGCGCAACTGCTCCGGCCGCACCATCCGGTCGGAGCGGCGCAGCACGTCGGCCAGCAACTCGTCCAGCTGGGCGCGCAGCCGCAGCTGGACTTCGCGCAGCTCCGGGTGCCGCGCCGAGGCGACCGAGCGCTCGTAGCGGGCGATGAGCTGCCCCCGGGCGCCCTCGTCGGGACCGTCGCTGCCCACCAGCAGATCGAGCACCAGGTCGACGGTGGCCTCCGCGCCGCGGCGGCGGTGGCTCACTTCGCCGACCCGCCTGCGCATCGCGTCCAGCTCCGCCATGCCGCTGAACTCGACCGCCCGCGCGATGAGGTCGTCCAGGGATTCGAAGTAGTAGGTGGTCGACGCCAGGGGCAGATCAGCGCGCGTCGCAACCGAACGATGCCGCACCGCCTCGAATCCGCCTTCGAGCAGGAGCTCGGCAGCGGCGGCTATCAAAGCCTGGCGACGCCGTTCGCCTTTCGGGGTCGTCGCGGTGATCACCGTGCCATCGTGCCAGTCGTCATCAGTTCTTCCAGGGGAAATCAGCGAGGAAAAGCAACCATCGTTGTTTTACCGCATCCGCGGGGCCAGGGTGCCGAACTGCGAAAAGTTGTTGCCGGACCGGTCTTTCAAACCGCTAGATAGTGCCCTAGACGCAGCAGCGCCGCCTCGATGTCCGCGGTGGCTCCGGCGAACGAGAAGCGGACCGTGCGGTGTCCGTTGACGGTGTCGAAATCGACCCCCGGCGCGAGCGCGACACCGGTGTGCCGCAGGACGTCGGCGCACCAGGCGCGAGAATCGTCGGTGAGGTGACCGATGTCGGCGTAGGCGTAGAAGGCGCCGTCGGCCGGGGCGAGGTCGGTGATGCCCAGTTTCGGCAGCCCTTCCAGCAGCAATCGCCGGTTCACCGCGTACCGCCGGACGTGCCCGTCGAGCTCCTCCTTGGCCTCCGCGCCGAACGCGTGCAGCGCCGCGTACTGCGAGATGGCGGGCGGGCAGACGGTCAGGTTCGAGGCCAGGCGCTGCAGCGCGGGGCGCAGCCCGCTCGGCACCAGCATCCAGCCCAGCCGCCAGCCCGTCATGGAGAAGTACTTGGAGACCGAGCCGATCACCACCGATTCCCGCGAGGTCTCCCAGGCCGAGGAGGTCGCGTTGTCGGCGCCCGCACTGTCGTAGGTGATGCCGTGGTAGATCTCGTCGGAGATGAGCAGTGTGCCGTGCTCCTCGCACCACCGGGCGAGCGCGGCGAGTTCCGCGGGGGCGATCATGGTGCCGGTCGGGTTGGCGGGGCTGGCCACCACCAGACCGGCGGGCGGCTCGGGAAGCGCCTCAAGCATGGCGACGGTGGGCTGGAATCTGGTCTGGGCGCCGCAGTCCAACTCCAGCACACGGCAGCCCAGGGCGGCGAGCGTGTTGCGATAGGCCGGATAACCGGGACGCGCGACCACGACGGTGTCCCCGGGGTCGAACGCGGCGAGGAAGATCAGCGAGAACGCGCCGGAGGAGCCGGTCGTCACGACCACGTCGTCCGGATGGACCTGGTAACCATAGGTCTCGCGATGGTGCTCGGCGATCGCTTCGCGAATCGCGAGGATGCCGAAAGTCTCGGTGTAACCGAGCAATTCGGACTGAATGGCCAATTCGGTCGCGCGCAGGACCGGCGCGGGCGCGGGTGTCGACGGTTGTCCCGCCGCGAGCACGAGCACATCACCGTGCGTCCGGGCGCGTTCCGCGGCGGCTTTCCACACATCCATCACGTAGAAAGGTGGAATGGTCGACCGGCGAGATTCTCTGGACACTCGACAGACGGTAGAGCACGCTTCACCGCACGGCCGCGGTTATGGTCTACCCGATGCTCGATAAGGCTCGACGAGACGGGCTCGACCGAGTGCGCGGAGTGGCCGGCATCGGCATCATTCCGCGCGATTGGCGCGCGCGCTCGCCGCGACCCCGAAAGCGGCTGCTCGGGGGCGGCAGGCTCGATCCGCGCGTCCTGTGGGCACGCCGCAGGCAGTTGTGGGAGCGCAGACCGGATCCTCGCGACCTGTGGCGGCGCAAACCCACCGGCGAGCAGGTGCTCGCGCTGGCGCGCAAGCACAAGGTGCTGCTGGCCGGACTCGCCGCGACCGCGGTGTTCGCCGCGGGCGACACGTCGTTCGCCGGGATGGTCACCGATCGCACTCCGGCGCCGGATCGCGCCCAGCTCGTCGCCGTCGCGTATCCACCGCAGATGCAGAACACCCCACCCTCGGTGACCAGGTTGCTGAACGCGATCGCCAACGGCGAGCGGCTGCGGGAGCAGGCGGTGGTCGCGGCCGCCGCGCGCGCGACGCTCGAACGCGCGAAGGCCGAAGCGGCCGCCGCCGTCGCCGGCGAGCGTCAGCCGTGGATGACCGGCACCGCGCCGGTGCAGCCCGGGGCGCTCGCGCCGGGCGGCAGGGGCTTCGCGCTGCCCACGCGCGGCATCTTCACCTCGGGCTTCGGGTCCCGCTGGGGCACCTTCCACAACGGCATCGATATCGCCGGCCCGATCGGCACCCCGATCTACGCGGTCGCCGATGGCACGGTCATCGATGCCGGACCGGCGCAGGGCTTCGGTCTCTGGGTGCGGATCCGCCACGACGACGGCAGCATCACCGTCTACGGGCACATGTACGACTTCTTCGTCTCGGTCGGCGAACGGGTGCCCGCGGGGATGCAGATCGCCCGCATGGGCAATCGCGGCGACTCCACCGGCCCGCACCTGCACTTCGAGGTGATCGTCGGCGGACAGCACGTGGACCCGCAGCAGTGGCTGGCGATGCGCGGACTCACGCTCGGCTGAGCGGCGACTCCGTGGCATCGTGACGGACCTGCTGTCCGCGTGGACCGGTGCGTATGGCCGCGGATGCCGAGGCGCGGGCTCAGACCTCGATGCGACCTTCGACGGCGGCCAGGCCGATGTCCGTGCGGTAATGGCTGCCCGGCAGTTTGATCGCGGCGATGCGCTCGTAGGCGCGGGTGCGGGCCTCGGCGAGATCGGCGCCGACGCCGACCACGTTCAGCACTCGTCCGCCCGCGGAGACCAGCGTCCCGTCCTCGCGCTGCGTGGTGCCCGCGTGCAGCACCGTCGTGTTTTCGCCGGACGCGCCCTCGCCCGCACCCGAGATCGCGTCGCCAAGGCGCGGGCGGCCCGGGTAGTTCTCGGCGGCGAGCACCACGGTGACCGCCGCGCCGTCGCGCCAGCGCGGCGGCTCCACCTGCGCCAGCGTGCCGGTCGCGGTGGCGTGCAGCAGCTCGCCGAGCGGGCTGTCCAGCAAGGCCAGCACCGCCTGCGTCTCGGGATCGCCGAAGCGGCAGTTGAACTCGACCACGGCGGGGCCGGCCGCGCCGATCGCCAGCCCGGCGTACAGCAGGCCGGAGAAACCGCTGCCGCGCCGCACCAGTTCGGCGGCGACGGGCTGCACCACGTCCTCGACGATCGCGGTGACGGTCTCCTCGGGCAGCCAGGGCAGCGGCGTGTAGGCGCCCATGCCGCCGGTGTTCGGCCCGGTGTCGCCGTCACCGACGCGCTTGTGGTCCTGCGCGGGCAGCAGCGGAACCACCGTCTCGCCGTCGACCAGGCAGAACAGCGAGACTTCCGGGCCGTCCAGGAACGATTCCAGCAGCACCGGGTGGCCTTGCTCGAGCAGTTCGGCCCCGTGCTCGCGCGCGGCGGAACGGTCCGCGGTCACCACCACGCCCTTGCCCGCGGCGAGTCCGTCGTCCTTCACCACCCAGGTGGGACCGAAGCGGTCGAGCGCGTCGTCCAGTTCGGCCGGGTTGTCCACCACCTCGCTGTGCGCGGTGCGCACGCCCGCCGCGGCCATCACATCCTTGGCGAACGCCTTGGAGCCCTCGATCCGGGCGGCCGCGGCCGACGGCCCGAAGCACGGGATGCCCGCCACCCGCAGCGCGTCGGCGACGCCGAGCACCAGCGGGACCTCGGGGCCGATCACCACCAGGTCGGCGTCCACCTCGGTAGCCAGCGCGACCACGTCCTCGGCGGCGCACGGGTCGACCGGGCGGACCTGCGCGTGCTGGGCGATCCCGGCGTTGCCGGGGGCGGCGAAGAGCGCGGTCACCGCGGGGTCCCGGCGCAGCGCCAGGACGAGGGCATGTTCACGGGCTCCGGAACCGATGACGAGTACACGCACGGCAGACAGCCTAAACGAGCCGTCCGGCGGGATCGCGGCTGCCGGTGCGCGCGAAGGGGATGATGAATGGGGACAACCGATGTGGCGGCATTTCGCTCACCTGGGGCCTGACCACTCGTGCCGCCGGAGCACCCGAAGGAAGTGCGCAGATGGGTCTGATCGACGGACTGATGGGCAACGCCGGCCGGATCGATCCGGGGCAGGCGCAACAGGAGTACGCCAAGCTCCTCGGCAACGGCGAGCAGGTTTATGCCGCATACCTGCTGGTCCGCGACGCGATGCTGTTCACGAATCGCCGCCTGATCCTGATCGACAAGCAGGGCGTCACCGGCCGGAAGGTGAGCTACCACAGCGTTCCCTATCGCGCGATCACCCACTTCTCGGTGGAGACCGCGGGCACCTTCGATCTGGACGCCGAATTGGCCATCTGGATCGCGGGCACCGCGGAACCGCTGCTGAAGCGGTTCAACCGGCAGGTGGACATCTACGAGGTGCAAGGCATCCTGTCGCACTTCGTCGCGGTGTAGCGCGCGGGGCCTGCGCCTCGGTGCAGGGACGCGTCTACGCTGCGGGACATGGCTTCTGTCTTCAGCGCGATCATCGCCGGCCAGCTCCCAGGCCGTTTCGTCTGGGCGGACGACGAGTTCGTCGGCTTCCTCACCATCGCCCCGGTCACCCCTGGTCACACGCTCGTGGTGCCCCGCAAGGAGATCGACCACTGGCAGGACATCGACGCCGACACCTTCGCCCGGCTGACCGCCGTCGCCCAGAAGATCGGCCGGGCCGTGCGCGCGGCGTGGGACGCGCCGCGCGCCGGTCTGCTGATCGCGGGTTTGGAAGTGCCGCACCTGCACGTGCATGTGTTCCCGGCCTTCTCGCTGGGTGACTTCGACATCTCCGGCGCCGACCCGAACCCGAGCCCGGAGTCCCTGGACGAGGCCCAGGCCAAGATCAAGCAGGCGCTGCGCGACCTCGGCTACGGCGCCAACGTCCCCGACTGACCCGCCTCTCCGGGCATCAGGCCGTACGAGTTGGGTGGCGCTGGATTTGCGTTCAGGTCCTGCGTTGGGTGCCACGCGTGTTCTGGGCGTAGCCGGTGAGTTACCCATGTTCGAGCGAGATCAGTTGTCGCCTCGATCGTGTGGGGTCCGGCCGCTTGCGGTCAGCTCGCCACGTCGTGCAGGGGTGTATCGACTCCGCCGACCGCTACCGTGGCCAGAGTCTGGCTCGGGGTCCAGTAGATCCGGCCGTGCTCGAAGTCCTGATACGTACCCGTGTCCCACGGGATCTCGTCGGTCGTCGGCCAGCCCAGCGGGCCGTTCTCGAAACCCGAGCGGTTCCAGCGGTCGCGGATCGCGCCGTGCACCCAGCACACGGTGTCGCTCGTCTGCCGCCGGTAGAGCGCGCCGCCTTGGAAACCTTGCACTTCACCCGCCGTCTGGCCGTCCGGGCCGGGCAAGACGGCGCGATCGGTGATCGGATAGCCGAGCGGACCGGCCTCCCAGCCCAATTCCTCGAACTTTCCCCACAGTGTCTCCGGGATGGCGTGCGCGCCGGTGTCCGGATGCCAATAGATGTACCCGTGCTCGAACTGCGCGAAGCGACCCGCGCCGTCGGGCGTAGCGATCTCGCCCTCCGTGATCCGCTCACCCAGCCATGGATTCGCCGCCGCGCAGTCGTTGATCGCGTTCGGCTCCGGGTCGCCCGGCTCGCCGGTGGCGAAACCGCGCACGTCGTCGGCGAACACGTCCCAGGGGAAATTGGGTCCCACGTCGGTGTGCGTGCCGATGCCCAGACACTCGGTGACGTACTTGTGGTCGGAGATTCCCTGCCGCCGCTGGTAAGGCGGCGCGATGACATACGTGTCGAACCCGTATTTGCGCGCGTCCTGCACCGCGAGCCAGGCCGCGATCCTGATGTCGTCACGGATGCGCAGCCAGTCGTCCCGGCTCCACGCGACGCGGCTGCCCGCGAAGCAGAGGTTGATCGTGAACGAGTTCGCGTCCAGCACCGACCAGCTGGCCAGATCGGTGTCCACCACGTCGACCACCACGCGGTCGCGGACGGTGTAGTGATAGCTCACCCCGTTCGCCGGATTGTTGAGATAGTTGGCCAGGCTTTCGGCCGTTCCGTTGCCTTCCTGGGTGTGCAGCAAGAAATTCTCGATGCGCGCCCCGTGACGGCTGGACGCGGAGTCGCCCATACGGTCCAATTCGACGTATTCCGGCTTCTGCACGGCTCCCCCTGGATTCGACAGAGCCTTCGACCACTGGCCGTAGTCGTCGGCGAGGACTTTGTTGACATCGACGACGACGCCCGCCACTCGGTCGCGGTCGATGCGGATCTGATGGATGTGCGCGGCCGGATGGTCGCCGTTGATCGACGAATCGCCCGACCAGTTGTGTTGCCAGAACCAACTGGCGACGCCGTCCTCGAGCGCCCAGTCGATGCATCGGGCATTGCCGTACATACCGGTCCATTCCAACCCGACGACCGACGCCCAGCCCCGCAGAAACGGGGCGATGAGTGAATTCCACTCCGCCAGCGTCGGATTGGCGTCGACCGGGGCATACAGCGGACGGAAGCCGGGTCCGCCGGCCGCGATGTGGTAATCGAGCGCGATCCGCGCATGTCGCACGCCCGCGGCGTAACCACCTTTCCAGTCCGCCGTCTCTCCCTTGCCGTACTGGTAATTGGTCACTATCTCGAGCCCGATGGCGCGTAACCGGTCGCAATATTCCCGCCGCAGCGGCTTCGCACCGAAATTCGTGCCCGGACGGGAATCACTGAAGTAGCCGATGACGCCCGCGTACCCGGCGTCCTTGATCGCTTGCGGCTCGATGAGCGCCGCGGAGAAGTCGATCAACTCAGTCATCGCGCACCCCCTGGGTCGTACGAGCCCGCGCAACGTTCGGCAGTAACGCGTTGAATTCGTACATCTCAGTAACTTTCAGCAGATGGTGAACCCGACAGAGCTAGAGTCGCCCGAATGTGCGCGAAGTATGCCCACATGTCTAGTTTGTAGCTCATCCGGTGTTTGCGCGTGACCTGATCTGGCTCAGCACGAGACCTGTTTGCGCACACCAGACTACAAACGGACTCGTAGCCGAAAACATGCTCGTCAGTCGGTAATCAGATCTGCTGATCGTTCGCCACCGACCGTCATACTGGTCGGCCGCTTCGCAGACCGTTGCCTCCGGACCGCATTGTCGAATTCCCCTGTTGCCGCACCGAATCCGGACCGGACGCATTCGCAGAACGTTCACCGTACACCGGTGACAGCTGTTTCCGGCCCCAGTCGCGTCGCGCGGGCCGAACAATCGAAGTCGTGAGCGGTCCGCTCGGGCCACATCGGTTCCGCACCCGTGGGCGACCGGCCCACCTATATTCCTGTCCAGTCCCCTGGAGCGACCGCACACCAGCCGACCTCGATCCGGCGCGGTCTCGCCGCCGCCGTCCCTCGTGGCGGATCGAACCACCCGGCATTCTCGGGCTCGCCCCGAGGCTCACGGCCTCCACCACTGAGCGATACATGCGCGGCGACCCGGTGGAGTTCCTGCCGGATCGAAACCGACCACCGCTCACCTACTACATAGGCCACGGCCGATCGATCAGCTGCACACTCGCAGCAACTCCATTGAGCCCTCGTCAGGGGTGCACCGACGACCGCTCGCTGACAACACCGACGGCCTCTACCACTGAGCTACACGCCCAGCGGCTGGATGGAGCCCCCTGTCAGGATTGAACTGACGACCGCTCGCTGACAACATCGGGCACGGCCTCTACCACTGAGCAACACGCCCAGCAGCCGGATGGAGCCCCCTGTCAGGATTGAACTGACGACCGCTCGCTTACAAGGCGAGTGCTCTACCACTGAGCTAAGGAGGCGGGAAAGCGGTTGTCATCATAGCCCGGTACGGCGTCCGCCTCACAACGGAATGCGCGTTCGACGCCGAACGCGACCGTACCGGCCCGACAACCGCTTTCGAGCGAAGCGAGATCGAGCTTGCGCCGTTCGCGACCGAACTCGCGGCCGAGTGGCCGCCGCGCGACCAGGTCGCGATCGGCGGTCACTCGGACGCGAGCCGTCAAGCGGCCGCGAACACGCCGCGCCGAGGGCGCGACGGTTCAGACAGAGCCCTGACGGGCCGCGTCGTCCGCGGCCATGGCGTCACGCAAGCTCTTCGGACGCATGTCGGTCCAGTTCTTCTCCACGTACTCGACACAGGCGGCGCGGCTGTCCTCGCCGAACACGACTCGCCATCCGGCTGGAACCTCTGCGAAGGCCGGCCACAAAGAGTGCTGTTCCTCGTCGTTGACCAGGACGAAGAAGCGGCCGTCTTCATCATCGAAGGGGTTGGTGCTCAATTTCACCTCACTGGATACTGGCGCTATGTACGGGATCGCTCCTGGTTCACCCGGCGCCTGGTTGCTGCCAACCCCTGGCGCCGAGAGACCCCGAGCGTTGTTTCGACACTAGCAAGCAAGACGTTACGCCTGGGTGGTTACCTACGCTGTCACCCCCGCCGACGCGCAATCAGCCCGCAAAGAAGTCCAGAAGAATCTTGTTGACCGCCTCCGGCCGTTCCAAATATCCGAAATGCCCGGCGTCCGGTATCTCCTGGTACCGCGCACCCGGAATGACCTCGGCGATCTCCCTGGACAGATACGGCGGAATCATCCGGTCGTCGGCGAATCCGATCGAAAGACACGGCACGCGGATCCCCCGGTAGGCCTGCACCCGGTCGAAATCGTGGTCCATCCTGCGCTGCGCTCGAATGCCGGGCGGGACCGGCCCGCCGGTGAACTCGAACAGGTCGAGCCAGTCGCGCGCGGCGTTCGGTTCGGCCATGGTGGCGGGTGACAGATTCATGACCGCGGTGATCGCCGCCTCGTATTTGGGCGGCAGTTTCACCCCCGCGGCGTCGAGCTCGTGCTCGCCCAGCGACAGCGTCTTCTGGAACTGGTCCAGCCGCCCGTGTCCGGCCATGAACACCGCCTTGCGCACGAGGTCCGGGCGGGCCAGCGCCAGTTCCTGGGCCACGCGCGCGCCCATCGAGGTGCCCACCACCAGCGCCGGGCCCTCGTCGAGGAACTCGATCAGGGCGGCGGTGTCGGCGACCAGCTCGTCGATGGTCATGCCGGAGGCCGCCTCGAAGGACGGGGCGATCCCGCGGTTGTCGAACGTGCACACCCGGTAACCGGCCGCGACCAGGGCCGGGACCTGGTGCAGCTCCCACACCCGGCCGGGACTGCCGGTACCCATGATCATGACCACGAGCGGCGCGGAGCCCTTGGCGCGGTCACCCTTCACCTGATAGTTGAGGGAAATCCCGTTCACCGTGGCCAGCGGCATGTCGACCCTTTCGTGGAGTTGGTGCTGCGTTCCCCACGGTATAGGGACCGGCGGGGAAGACGCACCGACCGGGGTGCCTCGGCGGCCTCGTACCGCGCTTCGGCCAACGCCCCGGCGAGTGCACCTCCCAGCGTCGCATACCATTGACTTTTCGCAGGGCAAGAGCGCACTGAGCCGGGAGGACTTGACGATGGCCGCGAAGGGCAGCGCGAACGACATTGCGGACGACGATCTGGAACCGCTCGCCGACGAAACCGCGCGTCAGGCGCAGCGGGTGGTCGCGGCCTACGCCGAGGACGCCGACGAATGCCGGATGTTGTTGTCCATGCTGGGTATTGGACCGAACGCTCGAGGCGAATAACCTCGTTCTCGACGCCAACGGCGACGTCGACTACACAACTCCAGCGGGATACAGCAACGCGCAAAGGATGCGTGAGTGGACCAGATGAATCCGTCCGACGACTCCGAGCACGCCAGAGACACCTCGACTGCTGACGCCGCGGCGGAGAACACCGGCTCCGGTGCGGGCTCCGGTTTCGTCGTCGTCGCCAACCGGCTCCCCGTCGACCTGGAACGACTGCCCGACGGCAGCACCCGATGGAAGCGCAGTCCGGGCGGTCTGGTGACCGCGCTGGAATCGGTCCTGCGGAACAACAAGGGGGCTTGGGTCGGCTGGGCGGGCGTCCCCAACGTCGACGTGGACCCGATCATCGAGGACGGTCTCGAACTGCATCCGGTCCCGTTGTCCGCGGACGAGGTGGCCGACTACTACGAAGGCTTCTCCAACGGGACGCTGTGGCCGCTGTATCACGACGTGATCGTGCGGCCGGTCTACGACCGCAAGTGGTGGAGCGCCTACGTCACCGTGAACCGGCGTTTCGCCGAGGCCACCGCCAAGGTCGCCGCCGAGGGCGCGACCGTGTGGGTACAGGACTACCAGCTGCAGCTGGTGCCCAAGATGCTGCGCATGCTGCGCCCGGACCTGACCATCGGGTTCTTCCTGCACATCCCGTTCCCGCCGGTCGAGCTGTTCATGCAGATGCCGTGGCGCACGGAGATCGTGGAGGGCCTGCTCGGCGCCGATCTCATCGGCTTCCACCTGCCCGGCGGCGCGCAGAACTTCCTCTATCTGGCCCGCAGGCTGGCCGGTCAGCCCACGTCACGCGGCTCGGTCGGGGTCCGTTCCAAGCTGGGCGTGGTCCAGGTCGGATTCCGCACGGTGCGCGTCGGCGCGTTCCCGATCTCGATCGCCTCCGCCGAACTGGACGAGCACTCCAGGCGCCGTTCGGTGCGCGAGCGCGCCGCCAAGATCCGGGCCGAGCTGGGCAACCCGAAGAACATCCTGCTCGGAGTGGACCGGCTGGACTACACCAAAGGCATCGACATCCGTCTCAACGCGCTCGAGGAGCTGCTGATCGAGGGCCGGATCGATCCCTCCGAGACGGTGATGATCCAGCTGGCCACCCCCAGTCGCGAGCGGGTGGAGAGCTACATCCAGATGCGCGGCGACATCGAACGCCAGGTCGGCCGGATCAACGGCGAGTTCGCCCGGGTCGGCTATCCGGTGGTGCACTACCTGCACCGCCCGATCCCGCGCGACGAGCTGGTGGCGTTCTTCGTGGCCGCCGACGTGATGCTGGTGACCCCGTTGCGCGACGGCATGAACCTCGTGGCCAAGGAGTACGTCGCGTGTCACAGCGGGCTCAACGGCGCCTTGGTGCTGAGCGAGTTCACCGGCGCGGCGGCCGAGCTGCGGCAGGCGTACCTGTGCAACCCGCACGACCTCGACGACGTGAAGGACGCCATCGTCGCGGCGCTGGAGGACGAGCGCGACGTCAAACGCAGGCGGATGCGTTCGCTGCGCAGGCAGGTGCTGGCCCACGACGTGGATCGCTGGGCGCGGGCCTTCCTCGACGCTTTGGCGCAGGACCAGGTCGCCGGCAGCGCGTTGCTGACCGACGACGACGTCTACCCCGAGGACCGCGAGCCACGCTGAAGCCGGCGTTCACAGGAACCACCCAGCTTGGGTCCAGGAAGTTCGCAGGCGGATAGCGGACCATGAAGCCATGAGTGGTGCGCCCGGGCAGCAGACGCCAGAGGCCAGGATCCTGGTGGTCGACGACGAGCCGATGATCGTCGAACTGCTCGCGGTGAGCCTGCGCTACCAGGGCTTCGAAGTGGACACCGCGGCCGACGGCGCGCAGGCGCTGGACAAGGCGCGCAGCTTCCGTCCGCAGGCGCTGATCGTGGACGTGATGATGCCCGGCATGGACGGGTTCGGCTTGCTGCGCCGACTGCGGGCGGACGGCGTCGACGCGCCCGTGTTGTTCCTGACCGCGCGCGACGACGTGCAGGACAAGGTCACCGGCCTCACCCTGGGCGCCGACGACTACGTCACCAAGCCGTTCAGCCTGGAAGAGGTGGTGGCCCGGCTGCGGGTCATCCTGCGCCGGGCGGGGCACGCCGCGCCGCAGCGGGAGAGTTCGCGCATCCGCTTCGAGGACATCGAGCTCGACGACGACACCCACGAGGTGTGGAAAGCGGGCGAGCCGGTCGCGCTGTCGCCGACGGAATTCACCCTGCTGCGCTACTTCATGGTCAACGCGGGCACCGTACTGAGCAAGCCGCGCATCCTCGATCACGTCTGGCGCTACGACTTCGGCGGCGAGGTCGGCGTCGTGGAGACCTACGTCTCCTACTTGCGCAAAAAGGTCGACACCGGCGATACCCGGCTGATCCACACTCTGCGCGGCGTCGGCTACGTGATGCGCGCGCCTCATCGCAAGAGCGGTACATGAGCCCGGGCCGGATCGCCACGGCGCGCGCGAAGGTCTCCGGCCTGCTTTCCGCCGTTCCACTGCGCGTGACGCTGATGGTCCTGCTGGTGCTCACGGCTGGGCTCGGGTTGCTCGTCTCCGGCATGGTCGTCACCTCGGCCCTGGACCAGCAGCTGACCGACCGCACCGACCAGCAGTTGCGCGACGGCGCGCGGGAATGGTCGAGACGCCCGCCGCCCCCTCCGGTGCTGCCGCCCGACCCGCGCCACGCCCCGAGCCAGTTCTACGTGCGCTCGATCCGCAACGATGGGCGCGTGTTCGTCATCTCGGCGTTCGCTGTCGACTCCGAGCCGGCTCTGCCCACGACCGCACCGTCCGGCCCGTACACCGTCGATTCCGTGAACGGCGGGCCGATCCGGTGGCGTGTGCTGACACTGCGCACACCGGACGGCACCACGACGGTGGCGCTGCCGCTCACCCAGAACACCGACACGGTGCACCGGCTGGTGATGCTCGAGCTGATCGTCGGGGCGGTCGTCCTGGCGGTCCTGGCGGTGCTCGCCTACTTCGTGGTGCGGCGCAGCCTGCGGCCGCTGCGGCGGGTGGAGAGCACCGCCGCGGCCATCGCCCGCGGCGATCTGCACCGGCGGGTCCCGGTGCGCAATACCAACACCGAGGTCGACCGGCTGTCCAGGTCGCTGAACGGGATGCTGGCGCAGATCCAGCGCGCGTTCACCGCCACCGCCGCGTCCGAGGAGGCGGCGCGCCGGTCGGAGGAGCGCATGCGCCGGTTCATCGCCGACGCCAGCCACGAGCTGCGCACACCGCTGACCACCATCCGCGGCTTCGCCGAACTGTATCGCCAAGGCGCCACCGGCGATCCCGCCGCGTTCATGGACCGCATCGAGCGGGAATCGCAGCGGATGGGCGTGCTCGTGGAGGACCTGTTGATGCTCGCGCGGCTGGATGCGCAGCGTCCGCTGGAGCTCGGCCCGGTGGATCTGCTCGCCGTGGCCAGCGACGGAGTGCACAACGCACGGGCTGTGGTCGCCGCGGGGCGATCCGACGGGCCCGTCCGCACCATCGAACTGAAGATCGAACCCGGCGAGGGGACGCTCGAGGTGATCGGCGACGAAGCGAGGCTGCGCCAGGTCCTGGGCAATCTGCTGAACAACGCCCTCACGCACACCGCGCCCGACGCACAGGTGACGGTGCTCTTGCGGCCCCGCCCCGACGACGTGCTGCTCGAGGTGGCCGACACCGGCCCCGGTCTGCCGCCGGAGGATGCCGAACGAGTCTTCGAGCGCTTCTATCGCACCGACAGCTCCCGCGCCCGCAGCAGCGGCGGCACCGGGCTGGGTTTGTCCATCGTGCAGGCGCTGGTGACCGCGCACGGCGGCGAAGTCGGCGTGCGCAGTTCGCCCGGCACCGGAACGACGTTCACCGTGCGGCTACCGCGCAGGCAGCCTGCGGAGGCGTCCTAGCGGATCCCGGTCGACGGTCAGACCGGGGTCACCGCAGAGACCAGCCAGTGCGAATCCGATTTCGTCAGCGTGACCCGCACGCGGCTGCCCGTGGTGGTGCCCTGCGGGGTGTCCTTGCTCGTCATCACCTGGTTGAGAAACAGCAGGACCTGCGCGTGCGAGCGGTCGGCGGAGATGACACCGGCCGCCTGCGTGGTCGCGGTGACGGTGAGCTGCTTCTCCTTGGCGCCGGGCGCGATCTGCTTCTCGATCAGCGTCAGGTAGTCCGTGCGGAAATCACCGGTGAGGTTGTCGGCGGACTTGGGCAGTTCGGTGTCCACCGTCTGCGGGTTGTAGGTGAACATGGCCTCGACGGTGCGTCCCGCCGTCGCGACCGCGTCCTTGCGGGACTGCTCGGCCTGCCGGTCGTCCCAGTAGCGGTAGCCGTTGACGCCGCCGACGATCGCGGCCGCGGCGACCACGACACCGAGCACCGCGAGCAGGATCCTGGCTCGAATTCCGTTCATGCTGGTCATGCCACGAACTCCACGTCCGACACGGTCAGCCCGGAATCGCCGCGCGCGACGGTGACCCGGAACCGGTAGTACCTGGTCTGCGGCTCGGCCTGGCCCGCATTGGTCAGCGTCTGTTTGGCGGCGACCAGCACCCGCCCGGAGCGATCGTCGTCGCTCTCCAGCGCGGCCTCCACGATCTCGCCGCTGGAAACCACTTTCGCCTGCTGCACGATGCTGGTGAACGGGTCGACCCGGCCGTCGAACTCCGTCTTGAACTCTCCGGAGGCCAGCGAGAGGATCCGGTCGATGTCCTGCTTGGCCGAATCGGCGCGAATGGTGGTCAGGTTGACGATCGCCTGCCTCGCGGTCTCCACGTATTCGGCGCGACGCTCGTCGCGTTGGTGCGCGGAGCGCATCGCGAGAGCCGAGAGGGTCGCGCCGCAGACGAGCGCTACGACCAGCAGCGCGGCGGCGGCCATCGCGAGAATGCGGGGAAGGCCGCGACCCTGACCCGGGGCGGGCTTCTGCTCGGCGGACGGCGCTTCGGAGACCTGCTCGGCCTGGGTTTTCGTCAAGGCGACCGCCGCCTTGCCCGCGTCGGCGGTCGAGTCGCTCCGGGCCGGTGCCGATGCGCCCGGGGTGCCCGACTCGGTGGCTTCGGAACTCGATCCGTTGTTCGGGCCAGCGGTTTCGGTCGCAGCGGAGACCTCGGCGGCGGTCTTCGCGCCAGCGGCTGTCGTGGTCTTCACACCAGCGGCTGACGCGGTCTGCGCATCAGTGGCGGTCGCGGTCTGCGCGCCGCCGGTCTCGATTCCCTCGACCGGCGGCCCGGCCGAGCGCACCGCACGCCGTCGCGTGCGGTGGCCTTCTCCGTTGCTCTCACTCATCGTTGCTGCTCCTCGAGCATCGCCTGCCAGCTCGACGGTACCGTGCCCGAACCGCTCGGTCCGATATCGCCCTGTCGGTATGTCCGACCGTCGGGGCCGATGTAGACGCCGCTGCCCGGGTCGTAGGCTCGGGCCGCGGCTGGCGTGCCGCCCCCGTAACTCGCCGGCGCGACGACGGGCGGCTCATCGGCGGGCGCCGCCGCGGGCGCCACCGGCTGCGGCGGCCCGAACGGCGGGTTATTTCCCAATGGAACGTACCCGGTCCGGCACATTTCCGGCGTCGGGGCGCGCACGCCGGGCACCTCCGCGCACGGTGTGTTGCGAATGCCCCGCACCGCCTCGGGAGCGTCCTGCGGCACCTTGCAGTACAGGCCCGAGGGCGTGTCCGGGGTGTCGAGCAAACTCGGCGAGCGGCGCTGGTCCGGCGGGAGGAAGCCGGTCGTGCAGGCGGGCGGGTCGTTGACCAACGCCATGAAGTCGACCAGGGCTCCGTATTCGAGCGGGCCCCGTACCGCGGTGAGCAAGGCGGCGACCAGCGGCGGATACACCACGAGGATCTGTTCCAGTCCGGCGTGATACGTGACCGCGACCTGGCCGACGCTGACCAGGTTCGACAGTAGCAGCGGCAGCGTGGGACGCAGATCGTCGAACAGGTTGGTCACCCGCTGCATCGCGGACGGACCCTCGCGCAGGATGCCGCGCAGCGCGGGGTCGTGGCCACGCAACTGGTCGGTGACCGTCGCCAGGTCGGCGGTCCAAGAGCGGATCGCGGCGTCCGAGCGGGTCTGGGTGTCCAGCAGCGGCCCGATCTGGTCGAGCAGTTGCTTCGTCGGTTCCGCGTTCGCCTGCGCTTCCTGGACCAGCAGCGACGCGGAGTCGATGAACCGCTGCAAGTCGGGTCCCGCGCCGTTGAACGCGACGAACGCCTCGTCGATCACCTGTTTCAGCCGGGTGTCCGCGACGCTCGACAGCAGCCGGTCGGCCTGGTCGAGCAGCGCGCCGACGTCTTGCGGCAGCTTGGTGCGCTCCACCGGGATCACGCTGCCGTCGCGCAGGTTTCCGCCCGTGCGGTTCTGCGCGGGCACGAGGTCCACGTATTGCTCGCCGACCGCGGAGACGCTGCGCACCCACGCGTCGACGTCGGAGGGGATCTTGTAGTCGCTGGCGATGGACAGCTTCGCGTCCACGCCGACCGGCGTCAGCCGGACCTCCTTCACCACGCCGACGTTCGTGCCGCGATAGGCGACGTTGGCCGTCGGATACAGCCCACCGGTCGCGGCGAGCTGCACGGTGACCTCGTAGCGCCCGATGCCGAACATCGCGGGCAGCTTGACGTATGTGCCGCCCATGACCACCAGGCCGATCACCGTCAGGACGGAGAAGATGATCAGCTGGGTACGGACGAACCGGGTGAGCTTCACTGTCCCGGACCCCCTTCCGGCGCGGTGTTGCCCGGCATGGGCACGGTCAACCCGGGAATGGCGGGAATGCCCGGGATCGGCGGCAGTCCGGGGATGGTCGGGGCGGGCTGGCTCGCCGCGGGCGGCGGCGCCTGCAACGGCCCGGTGGCCGGGTCGCCGTTCTGCGCGGCCGTGCCGGGCGCGAAACTGCCGAGCGCGCCTTCCACGCCGCCGAACCGTCCGCCCAGCGGCGTTCCGGTGAGGAAGTTCGAATCCAGCCGCTTGCCCGTGATGTCCACGGTCATGAACAGATTGAGGTAGTCGCCCTTGATCGCGTGATCCAGGTTCTTCATCGGGAACGGGAAGGTGGCCAGGATCTTCAGCGCTTCGGTCAGGTCGCTGCCGGTGTCCGACAGCGACTTCAGCACCGGCACGAGGCTGCGCAGGTTGGCCTTCAGGTCCTCGCCGCTGGCGTCGACGATGCGCCGCACGACGTCGCTCAGCTCGCCCAGCGCGGTGATCGCCCGGGTGATGTTCGCGCGGCGGTCGGCGAGCACGGTCAACGCCGGATGGATCTGCTCGATGGCCGCGGCCACCACGTCGCGCTGCTCGGCGAGTTGCCCGCCGAGCCGGTCCAGCCCGCTCATGGCGGCGATGATGTCGCCGGTCTGGCGGTCCAGGTTCGTGGTCAGCTCGTTCAGCTGCGGCAGCAGGTCCCGGATGGCCTCCTCCCGCCCGGTGAGGGCGGAGTTGAGTTCGTGGGTGATGGTCTCCAGCTGCGCGACGCCACCGCCGTTGAGCACCACCGACAGCGAGGACAGCACCTGCTCGGTGGTCGGGAAGGTCCCGGCCCGCCCCAGCGGAATGACGTCGCCCGCCTGCAACTGCCCCTGGGGGGCTTGATCCGTCGGCTCGGCGAGTTCGAGATGGTTGGACCCGAGCAGACTGGTCTGCCCGATCTTGGCGACGGCGTTCGCGGGCAGGTGCACATCCGGGTTCAGCCGGACGGTGACCAGCGCGTGCCAGTCCTCCACCTCGATCCCGGCGACCGTGCCGACCGTGACGTCGTGCACCCGCACCGGCGAATTCCGGGTCAGCGTGGTCACATTGGGCATCTGGATGCGGACTTCGTAGGAGCCCGGCCCAGTGCCCTCGGTGCCTGGCATCGGCAGCGAGTTCAGTCCGTCCCACTGACAGCCGGAGACGCCGAGCGCCACCGCCAGCCCCGCCGCGACCGCGGCGGTCCGGCGCATCCGCCGCGTCGGCATCATCGCCCACCTCCTGTCAGGCCCGGAATCGCCAGACCGGCGAGACCCTGCGGCACGCTCACCGGAGCGGGCTGCGGCTGCTGCGGAGTCTGGTTCGCCACCCGCCCGGCCAGGCTGGGATCGGTGTACACCAGCTGGTCGGGGAACGCGGTCACACCGCTGGCCGGGTTCGTCATGATCGGCACGTAATTCATGCTCAGGCTGTTGATCACAGGCGCCAGGTACTGCGCGCACAGGTCGGCGCTGCGGTCGGCGTCGTTGGTCTCCAGCGCCCGGACCGAACCGCACAGGAAGCCGAGCGGGTCGGCGGGGTTGTTCAGCGCGATCGCGCCGGTCAGCGTGCCCTGGGCCGGTTTGTAGATCTGGTAGAAGTTGACCAGCGCGGTGGGGCCTGAGTGCAGGACGCGTTCCAGTTCCGGCCGCTTGTCGACCAGCACCTGGGTGGCGTCGGCCAGCCGCTGCACGCCCTCGGTGAGTTCGGCGCCGCTGCCGTCGATGAACCGGCGCACGTCGACGATCGCCGCGTCCAGGTTGTCCAGTCCCGCACCGAGGTCCGAGGAGACCCCCGCCAGCACCGAGGACACCGACGCCAGCCGTCCGCCGAACTGCACGATCTGCTCGTTGCTCGCCGACAGCACCTCGACGAACTTCTGCAGGTTGCGCACGGTACCGAAGAGGTCGGTGCGACCGTCCGACAGCGTGCTCAAAGTCGCCGACAGCTCCCGCAATGTGTCGCGGAACCGCTGCCCGTTGCCGTCGAGGTTGTCGGCGGCGGTGTCGACGAAGCGGCCGAACGAGCCCTGCTTGTCGTCGCCGACCGGGCCGAGCGCGGTGGCCAGCTTGGACAGCTCGGCCTTGATGTCGTCCCACTCGACCGGCACCGCGGTGTGCTCGATCGGGATCACGCTGTCGTCGCCCAGCTTCGGTCCGCCGGTGTAGGCGGGCGCGAGCTGGATGAAACGCGCCGACACCAGCGATGGCGAGATGATCACCGCCTTCGGGTCGGCGGGGACGTCGACTCCGCGATTCAGGGTCATCGTCACCTTCACCCGGTCGGCGCCGGGCTCGATGGCGTCGATTCGGCCGACCTTGACGCCGAGTACCCGTACGTCGTCGCCCGCGTACAGGCCCGACGTGGACGGGAAGTAGGCGGTGACCTTCGTGGTGCCGATGCGGGCGATGCCGTTCCACGCGACCGCGACCACGAGCGCCGCGACGACCACTCCGGCCAGCACCAGCGCCCAGCGGGGCAGTTTTCGTACGACGTTCAGCATGCACATCCCTCCGGACGCGGCTCCCCCGCCGTCGGAGCCGATCCGTCGACGGCTCGGGACGGGTGCGGGATGGACGGGTGATGCCCACTCATCGCGGCGGCTCCTGTATCGCGGGTTCGATCGAGGGGGGCGGCGTGAGGTAGCTCTGCAGATCGTTCGGCAGGTGCTGCGGCCACACCAGCGCGTCCACCAGCGGCTGCAGCGTCTTGCTCGCGGCGTTGATCACGTACGCCTGGAAGTAGGGGCCGCTGCCGACCTGTTCGCCCAGGGCGGCGGCGAACGGGCCGAGCCCGTCCAGCGCGTCGGCGAGGTTCTGCTTGTTGCGCTGCAACAGCGCAAGCACCGAATTGAGCTTGTCCAGCGCGGGTTTGAGCTGCGCCTCGTTGTCGGCGACCAAACCGGACAACTGCTGAGCGAGTCCGTTGACGTAGACGATCAGCTGCCCGAGCGCGGTGCGCCGCCGGTCCAGCTCTCCGAGCAGTTCGTTGCCGTCCAGCAGCAGCGCGTTGATCTGGTTGCCGCGGTCGGCGAGGATCTTCGTCACGCTCTGCGCCCGCTTCAGCAGATCCGTCAGGGCCTGGTCGCGCGCGTTGATGCTGCGCGACAGCGCGGTGACGCCGTCGAGCGCCGAGCGCAACGGCGCGGGCGTGTCGGCGAAGGTGGCCGAGAGCGCGTCCAGGGTCTGGTCGACGCGGTCCAGGTCCAGGTCGTGCACCGTGCCCGCCAGTTCGCTCAGCGCCTCGTTCAGCGAATACGGTGAGGTGGTGCGGTCGAGCGGGATGGTGTCGTCGGTGCGCAGCGCGCCGGAGCCGGACGGCGTCACCTCCAGGGATTTGCGCCCGAGCACCGTGTTGGTCTTGATGGCCGCGGACGTTCTCTCGCCCAGCACGATCGACTCCGCGAGGGTGAAGCGCACGAGCACCTTCGCGCCGTCCAGGCTGACGTTCTCCACGCGCCCGGACCGCACGCCCGCGACCTGGACCGGGTCGCCGGGGAGCAGCCCGCCCGCGTCGGCGAAGTAGGCGGTGAATGTGGCGCCGGAACGGATGAACGGCAACCGGTCGAATTGCAGGGCGGACAGCGCCACCGCCACGGCGAGCACGAGGCCGACGATGCCGATGGTGATGGCGGGTGATCGCTGCTCGTTCATCGGTTGTCCGCACACCTTCCGGTCGTCTGCGCCCCGGGCATGTTGATCTTCATCGTCTGGCCGTTCGGGCCGTCCACCAGGAAATTCGTCGAGCAGACGTAGAGCTGGAGGAAGGAGCCGTATGAGCCGATGCGGATCAGCTGGCGATAGGTCGACGGCAGCCGCTCCAGCACCCACTGCACCGTGTCGGACCCGGCGTCGAGATTGGTTGCCAGGCGTCCGGTCTGCTCGATGGTTCCCTGCAGGTCGGGGCGGGCCTGGGCGAGCAGGTCGGTCAGGTCGCCGGTGGCCCCGGCGATGCGCGGGAGCGCGTCGCCGATCTGGTCCTTGTCGGCGGCCAACCCGCTGATCAGGCGCTGGAGTTCGGCGATGGTGGTGGCGAACTGGTCGCCGCGCTGGTCGATCGTCTGCAACACCGTATTCAGGTTGTTGATGACGCTGCCGATCAGCGCGTCTCGGTCGGCGAGCGTCTTGGCGAACGAACCGCCGCTGTTGAGCAGGGACACCAGCGTGCCGCCCTGGCCCTGGAAGATCTGCAGCAGCGCGTTGGTCAGGTCGTTCACCTGTCCCGGATCCAAGCCGCGCAGCAACGGCCGGAACCCGCCGAGCAGCATGTCCAGATCCAGCGCGGGCGCGGTCTGCTCCTTGACGATGGTGCCGCCCGGCTGCAAGACCCGGTTCGAGCCCGGCCCCTCGGACAGCTCGAGATACCGGTCGCCGACCAGGTTCTCGTATTTGATCGCCGCCCGGGTGCTGGTGAGCAGCCGGTACTTGCGGTCGACGTCGAACTCGACGTGCGCCAGATAGTCCTTGCCGACCTGTACCGAGGTGACCGAGCCGACCGGCACGCCCGCGATGCGCACCTTCGCACCGGGCAGCATGCCCGAGGAGCTGGTGAACACGGCGTGATAGCCGTTCTCCCGCGCGAAGCGCATCTGGCTGAACACGACCGCCAAGCCGGCGAAGATCAGCGTCATCACCAGCGTGAAGATGGCCAGTTTGACGGTGGTCGCGGTGTTCCTCACGGGCGCGGCACCCCCGGTAGTCCGGCGAACAGGATCTGGAAGATCTTCGGCGGGTTCACACTCAGCGTCGTCGACGGCGTGTACACGTGACCTTCCGAAGTGTCGGTGACGACATAGTTCGAGTGGCTGCCCGGCACCCGGTCCAGGATGCCCGCGCACTGCGGACCGCCGGTCGCGTTGACCTTGGGCAGATCCTCCGGGTAGGTGTACGGCTTCGCGCCGTACATGAAGCCGGTGTTCAGCGCGACGCCTTCCTGCAGGCCGCCGAAGACCGCCTCGCCCATCGGCAGCGCTTTGCCGAGGCCGCCGATCAGGCAGTACAGCGCGGGCGCGTATTCGTCGAGCAGGCCGGTGGTCGGGCGCAGCAGGTCCAGCGCGGTGCCGAGCTGGTTCTCGTTGTCGCGCAACACCGATCCGGTGGTGTCGGCCAGGCCGGTGAGATTCACCAGGACGTTGTCCAGGCTGTCCTGCTCCTGGGCCAGGGTCCGGCTGGTGACCGTGAAGTTGTCCACTGTGCGCAGCAGGTCGTTCACCGTATCCGCGTACAGCTCGGTGACCTGGCCGGTTTTCGCCAGGTCCTGTTGCAGCGCCGGCAGATACGGGTTGATGTCGCGCAGGTAGGCGTCGCTCTGCTCGAGCAGTGCGCCCAGCTTCTCCCCGCGACCCTGCAACGCGGTGCCCAGCGCGGACAGCGTCGCGTTCAGCTTCTCCGGTTCGATCTTGGCCAGCACGTCGGACAGGTGCTGGAACAGCGTGTTGAACTCGACGGTCACCCGTTGCGCGGTGACGACCGCGCCCGGTTGCAGCGACGTGGTCGAGGGCTGTTGCGGAACGATGAAGTTGACGTACTTCGCGCCGAACACCGTGGTGGACCTGATGTCGACGTCCGCGTTGGACGGCACCAGCTTCAACAGCTCCGGATCGAGTGCCAGCTTCAGCCGGGCGCCCTCGTCGGTGTTGTCGACGGAGTCCACCCGGCCGATCTCCACCCCGCGAACCTTCACCTTGGCGTCCGGGTCCAGCACCAGGCCGCTGCGCGGTGCGTCCACCGTCACGGTGGCCGTAGGCGTGAACCCGCCGACGAACATGATCAGTGCGACCGCCACGACGGCGACCAGCGCGAGCACCATCGCGGCCCCGGCCAGTTTCAGGCCGAGCCCGCCGCGCAGCGCCTGCATGAGGCGGCTTTCCGTTTGCTTCGATTCCGCCATGTCGCTATCCGGAGAGATGGAAGTTGCCGGAGGTGCCGTAGATGGCCAGCGAGATCAACAGGGTCACCGTGACCACCGCGACCAAGGAGGCGCGCACCGCGTTGCCCACCGCGACACCCACGCCGACCGGCCCGCCCGCGGCGTTGTACCCGTAGTAGGTGTGGATCAGCATGACCGCCAGCGCCATGAAGATCGCCTGGGCGAAGGACCAGAGGATGTCGCTCGGGATCAGGAACGTGGAGAAGTAGTGGTCGTAGACGCCCGCCGACTGCCCGTAGATCACCACGGTGGCGAAGCGGCTGGCCAGGAACGAGGCGATCACCGCGAGCGCGTACAGCGGGACGATCGCGATCATCCCGGCCAGCACGCGGGTGCCGACCAGGTACGGCACCGGCCGGATCGCCATCGACTCCAGCGCGTCGATCTCCTCGGCCACCCGCATCGCGCCCAGCTGCGCGGTGGAGCCTGCTCCGATGGTGGCCGCCAGGCCGATGCCGGAGATCACCGGCGCCGCGATGCGGACGTTGATGAACGCGGCGAAGAAGCCGGTCAGCGCCTCGACGCCGATATTGCCCAGGGAGCTGTAGCCCTGCACGGCGATCGTGCCGCCCGCGAAGAGGGTGAGGAACCCGACGATCACCACCGTGCCGCCGATCACCGCCAGCGCGCCGGTGCCCATGCTGATCTCGGCGATCAGCCGGATGGTCTCGGTGCGATAGTGCACCAGAGCCCGCGGAATGGCACCGAGCGCCTGGGCGTAGAACACGGCATGCTTGCCCACCGAATCGAGCGAGTCCGACATGCGGCGCACCCGTCGCACGGTCCGGGGAAAGCGGGATTCGATTACGAAGGCCATCGCGTCACCGCGCCGTGAACTTGATGCCGACGGCGGTGACCACCACGTTCACGACGAACAGGGCCATAAAAGCGAAGACTACGGTCTGATTCACCGCATCACCGACACTCTTGGGTCCACCTTTGACATTCAGGCCCAGATAGCAGGCGACCAGTCCGGCGATCAGCCCGAACAATCCGGCTTTCACCTCCGAAATGATCAACTCGGGCAGATGGGTGAGCAGCGTGATGCCATTGACGAACGCGCCGGGGTTCACGTCCTGCAGAAACACCGAGAACAGAAATCCGCCGACGATGCCGATGGTGCATACCAGGCTGTTGAGCATCAGCGCGACGAACATCGAGGCGAGCACCCGGGGGACCACCAAGCGGTGCACCGGATTGATGCCGAGCACCCGCATCGCGTCGATCTCCTCGCGGATGGTGCGCGCGCCGAGATCGGCGCAGATCGCGGTGGCGCCCGCACCCGCGACGATGAGCACGGTGACGATCGGCCCGACCTGGGTGACCGCGCCGAATGCCGCGCCCGCGCCGCTGAGGTCGGCCGCGCCGATCTCCCGCAACAGAATGTTCAGCGTGAAGCTCACCAGGACGGTGAACGGAATGGCCACCAGCAATGTGGGCACGATCGATACCCGCGCGATGAACCAGGACTGGTCGATGAACTCGCGCCATTGAAACGGTCTGCGCACGCTGGAGCGTGCGACATCGGCGGTGAGTTCGAAGAATCCACCGACGGCCCGCAATGGCACGGCAAGGACCTCGTTCATCCGCGATCCTCCTTGCTCACCCGGCGTACAAGCACACGGCGCGAATCTCACCGTGGCCGCACCGCCGGAACGATTAGAACATGTTCACCGTGTTGCCGGTAGCCTTTTTCACACTTTTGAAGTGCAATTTCTCGAAAAATCGGCATATAAATTTGGAACCGGTGTCAGCGAGTGATGATCCCACCTTTGTGAGCTGGGACATAACCCGTCCCTATGTCTACCAAGCACCGATGCCATGATCAACAGTTGGACAGCTGATCAGTAGCGCGGCGGCGGCGAGCCGCCACGGCTCACCCCAGCTCGGTCAGCGAAGACGCCGAGAAAGTCCGCCCTTGCGGACGATCGGCGAAGTAGCCGCCCAGCGTGTCGGCCAGATCCTGGGCCGACCACTCCCCGCCGGTGGCGTCGAACCGGCGCTCCACGACCGGCGCCGCCATCAGCGCCACCATCCCCCCGTAGACGACGAACAGTTGCCCGTTGACCGCGTCGGCCGCGGGCGAGGCCAGGTAGGCGACCAGCCGCGCGACGTGATCGGGCGACAGCGGATCGGCCGCACCCTCCGGGGCGGGACTGAATACCGCCTCGGTCATCGCGGTGCGCGCCCGCGGCGCGATCGCGTTGGCGCGCACGCCGTAGCGCGAGAGGGCCCGCGCGGCCGAGAGGGTCAGCGCGGTGATGCCCGCCTTCGCGGCGCCGTAGTTGGCCTGCCCCTCCGGGCCGAGCAGCCCGGCCTCCGACGAGGTGTTGATCAACCGGCCGTAGACCGGCTCGCCCGCCTGCTTCGACTTGCCGCGCCAGTAGGCGGCGGCATTGCGCGAGAGAAGGAAATGGCCGCGCAGATGCACCGCGAGCACCGCGTCGAAGTCCTCGTCGGACATGTTGAACAGCATCCGGTCGCGGGTGATGCCCGCGTTGTTGACGACGATGTCGACCGATCCGAACGACTCCTCCGCGGTGCGGATCAACGCGTCGGCGGTGGCGCGTTCGGCGATACTGCCCGCGACGAACTCCGCCTTGGCGCCGAGCGCCCGGATCTCCCCGAGCGTGCCGGCGACCGCGTCCGACTCCGCGAGGTCGTTGACCACCACCGACGCGCCGGCCCGGGCCAGCGCGAGCGCTTCGGCCCGCCCAAGTCCGGCGCCGCCGCCGGTCACGATCGCTACACGGCCCGCAAGGCTCAGATCATTGCTCACGCGGCCGACTCTAGAACGTGTTCCAACTTACGGCAAGCATCGCTCACTGCAACCGCAGCGCCGCCTTGGGGCACTGCGCGACGGCGTCCTGGACATCGGCGAGCCGATCGTCGGGCACGTCGGCGTTCGTGATGTGCAGTACGTCCTCGTCATCGAGTTCGAACACGTCGGGGGCGATTCCGACACAGATTCCATTCGCTTCGCACTGGTCCGGATCGACACTGATCTTCATGACAACTCCTTTACCGCCACTCTGGCCGAAGCCTAACAAGCCGATGCGCCCCACCGAGGCGTCATCGGCCGGATTCGGTATCAATACTGGAACATGTTTCAGTCCATATGCAATGATCGGGGGAACCCGATCCCACGAAGGCTCGGTCCTACCCGCCCCGCCGACTCCGCAAGCTCCGTCGGCCGACCATCCCCATGAGGTTTTGCCATGCGCATTGCGTACACGCCGCAACAGGAGCAGCTGCGCGCAGAGCTGCGCGACTACTTCGCGCGGCTCATCACCCCCGAGCGCCGGGAGGCGCTGAGCGCGCAGACCGGCGAGTACGGGCAGGGCAATGTGTACCGCGAGGTGGTCCAGCAGATGGGCCACGACGGCTGGCTGGCGCTGGGCTGGCCCAAGGAGTACGGGGGCCAGGACCGCCCCACCATGGACCAGCTGATCTTCACCGACGAGGCCGCGATCGCGGGCGCGCCGGTGCCGTTCCTGACCATCAACTCGGTCGCGCCGACGATCATGCACTACGGCAGCGAGGAACAGAAGAAGTTCTTCCTGCCCAAGATCGCGGCCGGTGAGCTGCACTTCTCCATCGGCTACTCGGAGCCGGGCGCGGGCACCGACCTGGCCAGCCTGCGCACCACCGCGGTGCGCGACGGCGACGACTACGTGATCAACGGCCAGAAGATGTGGACCAGCCTGATCGCCTACGCCGACTACGTCTGGCTGGCCGTGCGCACCGATCCGACGGCCAAGAAGCACAAGGGCATCAGCATGCTCATCGTGCCGACCACCGCCGAGGGATTCTCCTGGACTCCCGTGCACACGATGGCGGGACCGGACACCAGCGCCACCTACTACCAGGACGTTCGCGTGCCCGCGAGCGCGCTGGTCGGCCAGGAGAACGGCGGCTGGGCACTGATCACCAACCAGCTCAACCATGAGCGCGTCGCGCTCACCTCGGCCGCGCCGCTGGCGCTGGCGCTGAACCAGACCGTCGAGTGGGCGCGCAACACCAAGGCCGCCGACGGCTCCCGCGTGATCGACCGCGAGTGGGTGCAGCTCAACCTGGCCAAGGTGCATGCCAAGGTCGACTACCTCAAGCTGCTGAACTGGGAGATCGCCAGCCGCGCCGATGCGGGCGGCGACGCGGCTCCGCGGCCGTGGGACGCCTCGGCCTGCAAGGTGTACGGCACCGAACTGGCCACCGAGGCCTACCGGTTGCTCATGGAGGTGCTCGGCCCGCAGGCGTACTTGCGCCAGGACTCCCCCGGCGCGCAACTGCGCGGACGGCTGGAGCGGATGCACCGAGCCGCGCTCATCCTCACCTTCGGCGGCGGCACCAACGAGGTGCAGCGCGACATCATCGCCATGACCGCCCTCAAGCAGCCTGCCGCGGCACGCTGACCGAAAGCAGAGAGACCACCATGGATTTCACCCCCACCGAAGCCCAACTCGATCTCGGCCGGCTGACCGGCGAGGTGTGCGGCAAGCTGGTCACCGCCGATCGGCTGCGCGAACTCGACGGCAACCGGGCCGAGGCGGGAGCGGACGTCGAGCGATTCGACCAGCCGCTGTGGAATTCGCTGGCCGAGACCGGTGTGCTCGCGGCGGCGCTGCCCGAGTCGGTCGGCGGCAGCGACCTCGGCGCGCTCGAGCAGACCGCCATCCTGCGGGAACTGGGCAAGCATCTCGCGGCCGTGCCGTATCTGTGGTCGATCGCGCTCGGCGCGGGCGCGCTGGCGCGGTTCGGTTCCGAGGAGCAGCGTGAACTGGCCACGCGGGCGGGCGCGGGCAGCGTCATCCTGACGGTGGCGCTGGCCGAGGAGCGCAACTGGGAACCCGCCGCACCGGCCACCACCGCGGTCGAGACCGGCGACGGCTGGCGGCTGACCGGGGCCAAGACCACGGTGCCCTTCGCGAACCGGGCCGAGCGAATCCTGGTGCCCGCCACGGTCTCCGGGACCACCGCGGTGTTCCTGGTCGATCCCGCGGCGGCGACGGTGAGCGCGCAGCAGGTGGTCGACCGCAGCCCCGAGTTCGCGGTCGAGCTCACCGATACGCCCGCCGAGCTGGTCGGCAGCGTCGCAGGCGGCGCGGAGATCCTGGACTGGCTGCTCACCCGCGCCTGGCTCGGCCTGAGCGCCGCGCAGCTCGGCACCCTGGAACGGGCGCTCGAGCTGGTCGCCGAATACGCCAGGGAGCGCGAGCAGTTCGGCAAGGCGGTCGGCAGTTTCCAGGCCGTCGCCCAGCGGCTCGCCGACGCCTACATCGACGTCCAAGGCCTGCGCCTGGCCGTCACCCAGGCGGCGTGGCTGCTCTCGGAGGACCTGCCCGCCGCCGAAGCGGTGCACACCGCCAAGTTCTGGGCCGCCGACGCGGGCCACCGCGTCGCGCACACCGTCGTCCACGTGCACGGTGGCGTAGGCATCGACCGCGACCACATCGTGCACAACTACTTCACCGCCGCCAAACACAACGAGTTCGCCCTCGGCGCGAGCACCGACCACCTCCGCGCCCTCGGCGCGCTGCTGGCCGGCTGAGCGCGGCACCACAGACGATTCGGCCCGCACGACAGCACGTCGTGCGGGCCGGAATTCGTTGTTTCAGGCGAGTCGCCGGTTCAAGTCTGCGCTCACCCGCAATACACGCGGGCGGTCTGACTGAGCGATCGATCGGGCAAGGCCTACCAGCGCTATCGCCGGAACAGCGGCGCGAAGCGCTCTCCGATGCCCGACTTCTACATCGGAGCGCACGCCGCCGCGGCGGGCTATCGCTTGCTGACCCGGGATGTCGCACGGTATCGCGGCTACTTCCCGACGGTCGCGCTGATCTACCCCGAACTCTGAATCGGCGCCGCCACGGCATCGGGTTCCTCTGGCGGGACGGACGTCAGGTAGCGCTGGAGGGTGGGGCCTACCTCCGCGATGATCTGGGCGCGGGTCAGGGCGACGACCGGGGGTAGGCACAGGACGTAGCGACACAGGGCCAGCCCCAGCATCTGGGTGACGATCAGGCCGCCACGGCGGGAGGCATCGGCGGGATCGCCGAAGCGCAGGACGGCGGGCAATATCTGCTCGGTGAAGATCGCGCGGACGCGGTCGGCGACCGCCTCGTCGGTGATCGATGAGCGCAGCAGCGTCAGCAGTACCTCCTTGTTCGGCTGCTCCTCCCAGATCTCGAAGAAGCGGCGTACCAGCAGTTCGCCCAGGTGATCCGGGTCCGCGGAGGCGAGGTCCGGCAAGTCGAGCCGCACATCGACCGCCGCCGCGAAGAGGCCGTCTTTGCTGCCGAAATACCGCATGACCATGGACGGGTCGATGTCCGCGTCCGCCGCGATGGCGCGGATGGTCGCCTTGCGGAAGCCTTCCGCGGCGAACCGCGCCCGGGCCGCTTCCAGAATCGCCGCACGCGTCGCGTCCGAGCGGCGGGCGGGCGCTTGATCAGGATCGACGGTCATGCCAACAAGTGTAGGCCAACAACTGTTGACTTCCTAGCGCTAGTGGCGCTACGGTTATGCCAACAAACGTTGGCCTACAAACGTTGACATAGAGGGAGTTCCGATGAACGCCACCACGAACCCGCTGCCCGCCACCACCGCCGTCGTGATCGTCGGCGCGGGCCCCGCCGGGCTCACCGCCGCCATCACGCTGGCCGACGCGGGCGTGGACTTCGTCCTCCTGGACCGGTTGAGCGAAGGCGCGAACACCTCGCGCGCCGCGGTCGTGCACGCGAGGACGCTGGAAGTGCTCGAGCAGCTCGGCATCGCCGACGAACTGGTCGCGACAGGCGACATCGTCGCCCGCTTCACCGTCCACGACGGCGGCAGCACCTTGGCCACCATCGACTTCGACGGACTCCCGACGCGCTACCCGTACACCCTGATGACCCCGCAGGACACCACCGAGGCGGTGCTGCTGAAGCGGCTGCGGAAGGCGGGCGGCGAGGTCCAGCGGCCGTACCAGGTCACCCGGGTCGCCGAGGAGAACGACGGCGTCACGGTCGAATACACCGACGAGGCGGGCGCGCCCGGCAGCATCCGCGCCGACTACGTCATCGGGACCGACGGCATGCACAGCATCGTCCGCGAGCAAGCGGGCATCGGCTTCACCGGCGCGTCGTACCCGGAATCCTTCGTCCTCGCCGACGTGCGGATGGACTGGCCGATCGCCCGCGACGAAGTCGCCCTGCACCTTTCACCGGAGGGTGTCACGGTGGTCGCGCCGCTGCCCGACGAGAAGGAGCCCAACCGCTTCCGCGTGGTCGCCACCCTGGAAACCGCGCCCGAGCACTCGACCGCGCAGGACATCCAGGCCCTCCTCGCCGCCCGCGGCCCCGGCGGCGCGGTGCGCGTGCACGAGGTGCTGTGGAGCTCGCGCTTCCGCGTGCACCACCGCGTCGCCGACCGGTACCGCAGCGGCCGCATCCTGCTCGCGGGCGACGCCGCCCACGTGCACAGCCCGGCCGGCGGCCAGGGCATGAACACCGGCATCCAGGACGCCGCCGCTCTCGGCCCGCTGCTGGCCCGCGTGCTGGCGGGCGAGCCGGACACCCTGCTCGACGACTACGAAGCCACCCGCCGCCCGGTCGCCCTCGGCGTCGTCTCGTTCACCGACCGCATGACCAAAATGGCGACCCTGCGCGCACGCCCGGCCCGCACCTTGCGCAACCTGGCCCTCACGACCCTGGCCCGCATCCCCGCCTTCCGCCACCGCCTCGCCTACCAACTGGCCGAACTGGCAAACCGCTGATCCCGCGAACAACAACGTGGCCGGCCACCGTCGCATGGGACGGTGGCCGGCCACGTTGCGCAAACCGCTACTTCGCGCTCGCCACCGCGTTGTCGTCGGCGGGGCGGGACTGGGTTTGCTCCTTCGCCCAGCGGTAGTCGGGCTTGCCCGCCGGCGAGCGCTTGATCTCGTCGACGTACCACAAGCTGCGGGGAAGCTTGTACGGCGCGATCTCCTGGGTGAGCATGGGGCGCAGTTCTTCCAAGGTGGGGCGGGATTCGCCGCGGCATTGCACGACCGCGACCACCCGCTGGCCCCAGCGCTCGTCCTCGATACCGACCACCAGCGCGTCGAAGATCTCCGGGTGGGTCTTGAGCGCGCCCTCGACCTCCTCGGGGTAGATCTTCTCGCCGCCGCTGTTGATGCTGACCGAACCGCGGCCGAGCATGGTGACCGTGCCGTCCTCCTCGACGCGAGCGAAGTCGCCGGGGATGGCGTAGCGGATGCCGTTGAACTCCTTGAACGTCGCCGCGGTCTTCGCCTCGTCCTTGTAGTAGCCGAGCGGGATATGCCCGCGCCGAGCCAGGATGCCGACCACGCCGGAGCCGGGCCGCACCGGATTGCCGTCCTCGTCGAGCACATCGGTGGAGGCGTCGATCTTCACGCGCGGCCCGCCGGTGTGCGTCGCCCCCTTGGCCACGATGGCGATGCCGCCGAACCCGGTCTCGGAGGAACCGATCGAATCGGAGATCATCCGGTTGGGCAGCAGTTCGAGGAACTGGTCCTTGAGCGCGGGCGAGAACAGCGCCGCACTGCTGGCCATCACGTACAAGCTCGAAAGGTCGTAGGGCTGACCGGTTTCCGGGTTGCCCTCGATGAGCGCGTCGAGCATGGGGCGCGCCATCGCGTCCCCGGTGATGAAGATCAGATTGATCTTGTGCTTGTCGATGGCCTGCCACACGCCGTGCCCGGAGAACTCCGGGAGCATCACGGCCTTGCCGCCACCGAACAGGCTGTGGAATGTGGCCCACTGCGCCCCGCCGTGGATCATCGGCGGGATCGGGAACCGCACCATCGGCGGGCTGCCCGCGCCGACCTTCGCCAATTCCCATTCGTCCTGGACGTATTCACCGGTGATGAAGTTGATGCCCGCGCCGAGCACGCGCCACACGTCCTCCTGGCGCCACATCACGCCTTTGGGCATGCCGGTGGTGCCGCCGGTATAGACCATGTACAGGTCGTCGGGCGAGCGTTCGCCGAAGTCGCGCTCACCCGAGGACTGCGCGATCACCGCCTCGTATTCCACCGAATCCGCTGCGGTGGGAATCGTGCCGGTCGTATCGTCGTCGACGACGACGACGGTGCGCAGCTGCGGGGTCTTGGGACGGACGGCAGCGACCCGGTCGCTGTAGCGCCGCTCGTGGATCAGCGCCACCATGTCCGAGTTGTCGAAGATGTATTGCAACTCGTTCTCGACGTAACGGAAGTTCACGTTGATCATCACGGCCCGCGCCTTGAAGATCGCGACCATGGCCTCGACGGCCTCGATCGTGTTGCGTGAGTAGATACCCACCTTGTCACCCGGCTGGACTCCCTGTTCTTGCAGGTAGTGAGCGAGTTTGTTGGCCCGCTCCTCCAACTGGGCGTAGGTGACCTCGCGGCCGTCGTCGGCCAGCGCGACGCGGTCGGGCATCAGGTCGATGGCATGTTCGACAAGGTCCGCTATGTTGTAGCTCACAGCCTTAAAAATAGAACGTGTTACTGTTTCTGACAAGGCTAGAAGTCAGGAGAATCAGCGATGCCGCACTGCCTCGTCGAGAAGCGCGACCACGTCCTCATCGTCACCATGAACCGGCCCGAGGCGCGCAACGCGCTGTCGGGCGAGATGATGGCGATCATGAAGGACGCCTGGAACCAGGTGGACGACGATCCGGACATCCGGGTCGCGATCCTGACCGGCGCGGGCGGCGCGTTCTGCGCGGGCGCCGATCTCAAGGGCATGACCTCCGAGCACCCGGGCGACACCATCGACGGCGGCGGCTGGAACCCGGCCAAGCTGGAGGCGCTGCTCAAGGGCCGCAGGCTGACCAAGCCGCTGATCGCGGCGGTCGAGGGCCCGGCCATCGCGGGCGGCACCGAGATCCTGCAGGGCACCGACATCCGGGTGGCCGGGGAGAGCGCGAAATTCGGTGTCTCCGAAGCGCGTTGGGGCTTGTTCCCGCTGGGCGGCTCGGCGGTGCGGCTGGTCCGCCAGATCCCCTACACCGTCGCCGCCGAAATCCTGCTCACCGGCCGGCACATCACCGCGGCGGAGGCCAAGGAGATCGGCCTGATCGGGCACGTGGTCCCGGACGGCACCGCGCTGGACAAAGCGCTGGAGATCGCGGGGCAGATCGCCGCCAACGGCCCGCTCGCCGTGCAGGCCATCCTGCGCACCATCCGGGAGACCGAGGCCATGCCGGAGGAGGACGCCTTCCAGATCGACGCCAAGCTCGGCATGGCGGTCTTCCGCTCGGCGGATGCCAAGGAAGGGCCTCGGGCGTTCGCGGAAAAGCGTAAGCCCTCTTTCACCGGAAACTGACGACGAGAGCCCAACGCCCCCGATGCGCGACCAGTGCACGCGCATCGGGGGCAACCCGTCGCCGGGCTCAGCTCGCGCCCGGGTAATCCATCCAGAACGGCTCCCACTGGTGGCCGTCCGGGTCGATGAAGGTGCGGCCGTGCATGCCGACCTGCGCCTCTTGCGCCCGCTTGTCCTCGTTCACCTCTTCGGTCGCGCCCGCGGCCAGCGCGGCCTCGGTCAGGTTGTCGACCTCCGCAGCGCTGCCGAGGGCCAGCGCGTACGCGGCGCCGATCGCCGCCTTGGTGTCGGCCACCGGCCGCTTGCTGAAGGTGGTGAAGAAATCCTCGGTGAGCAGCATCAGGCAGATGTTGTCATCGATCACGATGCAGGCCGCGTTGTCATCGGTGAACTCCTGGTTGACCTTCCAGCCCAGCGCCTCGTAGAACGCCGTCGACCGGTGCAGATCGGTGACCGGGAGATTGATGAAGATCATATTGCTGCTCATGGCCTCTTCCTCTCGAGCAAGTCCGTTCGTGTCACTGGATAGGACGGGCCGGGCCCGGCGAACTCATCGCGGATGACTCGGTGGCGCATCCCACAGCACGGGCAGGTTTATTGATCTTGAACAGCGACGTTCTCGAGTTCGATGGCCTGTTTTGTGTCGGTGCCCTGTGGCAGGGTGACACCCATGAACGACTCGCCAGCCTCCCCCGCCGGCCTCGCTCCCGATCTGCTCGCCGCATTCGAGACCCATCGCAGGGAGCTGTGCGCGTACGCCTACCGCATGCTCGGCTCGTCCTTCGAAGCGGAGGACGCGGTCCAGGAGACCTTGACCCGGGCGTGGAAGTCCTACGACTCGTTCGAGGGCCGCGCCAGCCTCCGCTCCTGGCTGTACAAGATCACCACGAACGTCTGCCTGGACATGCTCGACGGCCCGCAGCGGCGGGCTCGGCCGATGGATCTGTCCGGTCCGTCGCGGCCGGATTCGCCGCTGCCCGCACCCCAGCCGGACTACGTCTGGATCGAGCCGATCCCGAACGCGCTGGCCTTCGGCGCCGATCCGGCCGACCACGCCAGCGCGAAGGACACGTTGCGATTGGCCTTCGTCGCGGCCTGCCAGCATCTGCCCGCCACGCAGCGCGCGATCCTGATCATGCGCGAGGTCCTGCGCTTCTCCGCCAACGAAACCGCCGAGGCGCTCACCATGTCGCCCGCGTCGGTCAACAGCGCGCTGCAACGGGCGCGCGCCACCATGTCCAAGGTCCAGCCCGCGGCCACCGACACCTACGACGATTCCGACGAGGATCAGCGCAAGCTGGTGGACAACTTCGTCAAGGCGTTCGAGGCCTACGACATGGACACGCTCACCTCGCTGCTGAAAGCAGATGTGGCGCTGTCCATGCCGCCGATCGAGCTGTGGATCTCCGGCCCGGAGAACGTCGCCGCGTTCATGCTCGGCCACGGAAGCGCTTGTCGCGATTCGCGTCTGCTCCCGCTGGAAGGCGCCAACGGCCTGCCCGCTTTCGGCCACTACAAGCCGGGCCCGGAGCCGGGCGTGTGGGTGCCGTGGTCGATCACGGTGCTGGAACTCGACGGCGACACCATCGCCGGGCTGAACTTCTTCCTGGACACCGAGAAGCTGTTCCCGCTGTTCGGCCTGGAACCCGAACTGCGCGAAAAGGTTTGATCCGGAACGCATGAATGCGCCCTCCGCGGCCTAGGAACCTTCGCGTCCGCCGATCGCTGCTATTCCCGGTGACAAACCAGCCCCTCCGCCAACATCGGCCGGTGCAAAGCATTGCGTTGCAGCGTGGAGCGACGTACGCCGAGCGTTGGTCTGACCATGCTCCGGTCACCGTGGAGTTTGCGGAGAAGGTTCCCGAACCGCTGACCAGCGAATCCCCCTGCACGGTCACGGTCACGGTCGGGGCGTACGGGCATCCAGCGCCTTGCGGATCAGCTCCCGTGCTGCTTCGCCGGCCACGGACTGACCGGCCAGGACATCGAACGTCCGGTGATACACCGCTATCTCTCGCGGCTGAGTGATCGACAGCTCTGCTGTGATGTTTTCGACCAGGACACGGCTCGAATCGAACATTAGAAACGACGTGGTAGCCGTCTCGAACGGTGCCCGCATCGGCACGATACCGAGCGTCACACGTGGCATACCTTGGACAGCTAAGAGCCGGTCGAGCTGGCCGATCATCGTCTGATCGTCGCCAACGGTGGTGTACAACGCTTGTTCACCAAGGACGAAGTGGAACAAGTGATCCCGCTGATACAAGACTTGTTGCCGCTGCATCCGCTTGGATACACCCGCGTCCAGATCGTTCGGAATCTGCTGGAACTCGATCACCTTCCGCAGGATGCCCGCCGCGTAGTCGGCGGTCTGTAGAAGGCCGGGAACCAAGACCGGTTCAAACGATCGGATGATCCGAGCTTCGGATTCCCACTTGATCGACGCTTGCTGTCTGCGCTTGGTTCCGGTACCGAGAATCTTCCGCCACTCGAGGTACGCGGTATCGATGCTCTGCCGCGCCGCGTGGAGGTCTGCTAGTTGGTCACCCGCGTTGCAGTGTCGGCAGTACACCGAGATGTCCTCTAGAGACGGGCGTATCCGGCCGTATTCGATCTTTGAGACCTTGCTTGGGTCCCATCCGCTACGGCGTGCCAACTCCGCACCGGACAACCCGGCGGCAACGCGAATACCTCGGAGTTGCGCCCCGAGATATTCGCGCTGCTGGTCAACGGAACCGGTCACTGTGTGACGTACTCCGGAAACGGAGTGGCGAGAGGCCAGAACCGGGCTCGGAGCCCGCGGCAGTACGCGGCGATGTGCGGGTCGGTGGTTGCCGCACCGGACCAGCCTCCGGACTCCCCGAACGCTGAGAAGACCACTGTTTCGTCATCAAGTAGCCAGTAGTCATCCGAAGGGACTTCCCCGGCATGATGCCGGGGCAGATATCGAATGTCTTCGCCTGCCCGTACATTGAGCGCTGCCACGGCAAGCGCGAACCGGGTGTAGTCGGTGTGCGGTTCGGTGACGATTCGTACCCGTGTGACCGCTACGCCCCGGCTGGTCGTCTCCTGTATCAGCTCGGTCCACGGCTGGAACCATGCGTAGTCATCCGGCTCGTCTGCCAGGAATCGCCGGAACGGTTCGTACTCGTTCGGTTCGGCGTAGGTGTCGAGCACTTCGAGGTGAAACGCTTCCCGCTTGCAGGTCCGGAGTAGGTCCGGGAACCCTTCATCGGGCACTAGCAGCACCGTAGAACGTCCTTTCTAGCTTCGGAACCTCGGTAGCGGTTTCGTCGTCGGCAATGTCGAGCTGTGCGAGTAGTTCCGGATCGATGACCGGCCGACCCGTGAGCCGGAATGTTCCCGGCCGGTGATGGCCTTATTCGGTGTTTTCACCGCTAAGTCGTTCGCTGATCGCTTTCCGGATCAGCTCCCGCGCTGCCTCCCCGGTCGCAGATTGCCTAGCGAGGGCATCGAACGCGCGCCCGTATTGGGTGATCTCCCGTGGCTGAGTAACCGTCAGCTCGGCTGTCAAGGTCTCAACCATGACCCTGTTGTCGTCGAATATCGTAAAGTTAGTCATTGATACTCGGTATGGAGCTTCGGCTGGAACGATCCCGAAAACTACCCTAGACATTCCGAGCACAGCCAAGAGCCGATCCAGTTGTCCGATCATGGTCTGATCGCTGCCCACCGTAGTACGTAAGGCTTGCTCGGCTACGACGAAATGAAATCGGTGGTCACGACGGTACAATATCTGTTGCCGTTCCATCCGCTTCGATACGCCTTCATTCACATCGTTCGGCACTTGCTGAAACTCGACAACGCTGCGTAGAACACTCTCGGCGTACTCTGCTGTCTGAAGTAGGCCAGGTATCAAGAAAGGGTGATATACCCGCATGACCTCGGTTTCGGCTTCCAGCTCGATAGAGGCTTGTTGCCGCCGCTTTGTACCGGTGCCTAGTACTCGCTTCCATTCGAGCCATGCGGTCTCGATGTTGCGCAGGGTAGCTATCAGGTCGGGCACTTGGTCGTCATTGCCGGTATGGGCACACCAGAGACGTATGTCGTCGCCGGTGGGCTTAGTCTTGCCGTACTCGATTTTCGATACCTTGGTTTGATGCCATCCGGCACGGTGGGCAAGCTCGGTGCCGCTGATACCTGCATCTAGGCGAAGCTCTCGGAGCCGTGCACCGAGAGCTTCCCTGGCCTGATTCGGTGAACTCGTCACGGCTCGCTGTATTCAGCCAATGGGGTAGCCATAGGCCATACCCTTGCTTTGACTGTTCGGATGTACTCGACTATTCGAGGGTCGGTGGTTACAGCACCTCCGAGCCATTTACCGTTTTCGACGGGTTCGAATATGGTGAATGCTACAACGGAATCATCGAAAATCCACCAATCGTCTACCGTTAATTCGTCAGGGTCGATCAGGTGGCGGGGCAGGTATCGTACATCCTCGCCCGCTTCCACGTTGAGCCGAGCAACGTGCTTTGCATATCGGGTGTAGTCGTTGTGTGGCACGGTGACCACCCGCGCCCGGTTGACGGCCACGCCTCGGCCGGTAGTTTGCCTGACCTGGTTCAGCCAGGGTTGAAACCATGCGTAGTCTTCGGGCTCATCACGTAAGAATCGGACGAGTGGCGGGTAGTCCGGTGGGTAATAATCGTCCCGAACTTCGAGGTGGAACGCTTCGCGCTTGACCTGTCGAAACAGATCGTTGAATGCCTCACCCTGCGCTAGCTGCATTGCCGTAGAAAGTCCTTTCCAGCTTGGCAACCTCGATAACCGTTTCGTCAGGGTAGATGTCCATCTGCCCTAATGTCTCTCGGTCCATGATCGGTGAACCAGACAGAACGAACGTCCCCCGGCCAGTGTCTGTCATGGTGGCGCCTATGAACGTGTCCGGTTCGGCGAAGCCAGTTAGCAGATGTGGGATCTCAACTGTCCCAACAGTGTTCGTCTTCCACCCCTGCACCGCGTATGTACCTCTATCGGTGGCGTAGAGGCTCGGGCAGCCTCCGCCTTCGGTGCCGCCTTTGCCGAGAAACTGTAGCCGCATGGTTGGGCCTCCCATCGGATCATGCGCGTTCATGCTTCGAACACCTTCGATGATGCCCTAGACGTAGCTGTTTGATCAGCGAATAATGGACTTGAGCATGTTCAAGCATGAACATGGACGTGGCCGGTTTACCGTTCGTAGCGTCTGAGCTGGCCCCCGTGACATGTGCCGCGATCCGGTCACGGGGTGCCTACCACTGGCCTACTAGAGGGGGTTGAAATGACCGCAGACGGAGACCAACAACGCAGGCGCACAGAGCTTTACTCGTTCCCTGCTGTGCCGCCCGCAGTTGCGATTTCGAGTTCACGCACTCGGTGCCGACAGTGCTGCCGCCCCAGATCACGGGCGACGGTTGGGTGATGACGAACCGGCACGCGCGGGAGCGCTCGCGCCCGGCAGCGGCCCCCTGCTCGACGCCATCCTCCGGGACGTCAACAACCAACTCCCGGGCCCATGGACATAACCACTCGCGCCGACGTGCCCCGATCAGGGACCATCGCTATGGGGCTGCAAGCCCAAACCTATAACCGCACAGGGGGAATCGTGCACACTACAACACTCGCTGTCGCCGCCGCGTTTGCCGCACTCGCTGTCGGCGCCGCGCCGGCCCACGCCAGTGCGGAGAAACAAGACGGCCCAGTCAGCCTCACAGTGATCGGCGAGGGCCTGGTTATCGGCAAGACCGTCACCACCTACGCCAGCCCCGGAGGTGAAGGCCAAGTGCAGGCGTACTACATCGTGGTGAGCCCGGACGGTAAAGCCAAAAGAATCAATTCCGAAGTAACCCAGCCGGGGGCGAAAGGTTCCGGTGTTTACCGTGACAGCTACGGCCCGACCGGAGGGTTCCTCGATGGCACGCGGATCTGTGCTGGCTGGTGGGACCCCACCGGACGGGTCTCGATCTCCGGGTACCCGTGTGTGACAATCCATAAATGACCCTCCGCGATCAAGGTTGGGAGCCGGTCACGCCGGTTGGTTCCCGCGGTGAATTCACATGGCGCGTCTGGTGCGACGCACGACGGCCACCGGAAGCTGATCTCATGGGCTGGCCGGAGGATGCAGACTTCCTGGCGACCTTCGTGGAAGTCGCGAACGGCGAGGGCCGCCTGGATTCCGGCGGCATCGGCGGTGTTCGCGAACCCGGCGAGCAACTGCGGTACTGCGTCGGCGGTCGTGACGGTTTCCCTGAAATCGTTGCCGTCCGGGTGGCGCAGGATCGGTCGGGCATCGTGGTCGAGACGACGCGGCGGTCCATCGAAATCGATGCCGCTGAGCTCGGTGAACCACACTATGGAATGCGATTTTTCGCGATGCCGCTCGATGACCAGGAGCGTCTCGTCGCCGTCGCCAGTGGCGACATTCGGCAGGAACATAACACGCTGTCGGCCCGCTGACCCGACTCGCGAACCACGAGCCCCCGGACCGAGAAGGTCCGGGGGGCTCGTTGTTGTAGACCGATAACCCCGGCTGCGTGGGGGAGCCTGAGCTGCGGCTACTCCAGCGGTCCCGGTGCCGTGCGCTGTGAGCGCCGGTGTGATCCACGTCGAGGGTGCGTCTCTGCGCCCCGACCGAAGCTGACGCTGTGGGGGCGGTGCCCCCCTCCCGCACCCCGACCGGTGACCGTCGGAGGACGCGAACTGCATGCGGGATGCTCAAAGCGCTGCTCAGTGCATGCGTGGCGAGTCCGGATACATACGCGCGGTATCCGGCACCATGCGTCCGGCGTCGATCAAGGTCTGCCGTGCGGCTGCCTTCCGGGGGCAACCATCGGCGCGGCATCCGCGATGGCGCTGCATCGTGGCGTGCGCTTCGGGCACGCTCAGCGGGTGCTCCGGTGCCTCATGCGGCCAGCCGGTCGGCCATAGGCCCATGTCGGCGGGCTCAGCGGCCTGCTCGGCGCGGATGCGGCTCTGTCGCCGTTCGGCTCGCCACTCGGCCTGTACGCGATCAATGATCGCCTGCGGCGATGTCTCGTCCGGTTCGGCTTCCCTCCACCAGTTGAACCCCACCACTTCACCCCTGTCTGTCGGCTTTTGCTGGTGAGCACCCGACGCCGGGGCGTCGATGTAGGCACCGCATCAACCCGGCGGCGGGGCTGGTTATCAGCGTGGCGTCACCCTTGACGCTGTTGCAGTCACACGGTGCATACGGAGCGCTTACGCTTCCTATACGCGAACAACAGACACGGAGGGGCGTACGCGATGTTCGTGGTGACCCGTTGGACCGGCTTGGAAGTCCGAGCGTTGCGCCGAGTAGCTCTGCGAGTCAGTCAATCTCGGTTCGCCGAGATGACTGGTTTCTCCGAAGCGGTTGTAAGCAAGTGGGAAAGACGTGGCGAGACGATCACTCTGTCTGGTGACTTCGCCGCTGCCATGGACATCATGCTGAAGCGACTGGACGATGACCAGTCGGCACGGTTCCAGGCCGAACTGGCTGTTTCGGTGCGGCCGATTGCACCCAGCGAAGGTCCGGAAGATCGTCCTATCATCGCGGCCGAAGGCAGTAGCGATCTTCGCATACCTGACGCGGAAGCTGAGGACGACGTGAACCGCAATGAATTTCTACGCGGATTGTTGGCTCTCCCTGCCGCTACCCTTGCGAACGATCTCATTACGGTGGCCAGCGCTCCTATGGAGCCATCCGTCCCGGCCAAGGTGGGGATGGATCACGTCGACCAGGTTCGGGCGTGGGCGGGACTGTTCCGTGCAGCGGACGATGCGGGACTGCGGGTGGGTGACGCCATGACCACCCAACTACGGACAGCAGTCTTATTCCTCCGCGCCGACATGCCATCACACGTTCGCACCGCGATGCAATCGGCGGTCGGAACGTTCTTCAGGGTCGTCGGATGGGCCTATTTCGATCGCGGGCAGCACGATCCGGCCAGAGATCACTTTCATATGGGTTGGCAATGCGCGGAACAGGCTGGTGAATGGTGGCTACGCGCTGCGATCCTGACCTGCATGGCGCGTCAGGCAATATTCCTCGGCAATGCCGATGATGCACTCACTATGCTCGGCCTTGCCTCGGTGCGGTCTGATCGCATTTCGCTGCTGCGTCGAGCAGATATTGCCGCAGTGCAGGCCCGCGCCTTCGGCAACCTAGGCAACGATACCGAATGCATTCGAGCTGTACGCCAAGCCGAGCAGCTCTTTGCGGAGGCCGCCGGGCAAGAACACCCCGATACGGAATACGAAGGCTTCAAAGGCTACTACAACGAGCAACTGATGAATAGCGACGCCACACACGGATTATTCGATCTCGCATATCATCGCAACATCCGAGTACCCAACACGGTTGAACGTCTACACGCCGCGTTGGAGCTGTCGGACGACCACGCTCGCTCGCGGCAATTGAACACCGTGCGCCTTGCTGCGCTGCAGCTCCGACACGGAGACTTGGACGAGGGGGTCGCCCTGGGAGCCAGAGCCGTCCAAAGCGCTTTGAGCACAACGTCGGCGCGAGTGCTGAACGAGCTGGCAAAGATCTATCAGGTTACGGGCGAAGACCGCATCAGGAATGCATCAGGCGTGCCCGAATTGCGGCGGGGCATTTCGGATATTCTAACAAAGGAGTCATAGTGATCATCGCCTTCTCGGTAACACCGGTTGGAGCAGGCGAAAGCGTCGGTGCCGCAGTGGCAGAAGCGGTGCGCGTTATACGCGCCAGCGGGTTGCCGAATGAGACGAATGCCCTGTTCACAACCATCGAAGGCGAATGGGATGAGGTAATGGCGGTGATCAAGCAAGCGGTAGATGCCGTAATGGAAGTCGCGCCACGATGCAGCATCGTTCTCAAGGGCGATGTCCGCCCTGGATCAACAAACGCGATCACATCGAAAGTCGAGTCTGTGGAGCGTCATTTGAGGGAACCTCGTTAACCACGAGTGGAGGTTGGGGCTGCTGCAGGATCGGGAGACAGTTGTCAGGCAGCGTGTAGCGCTGCTGCGGTCAGCATGGTTTCCTATTCGATCGGGGTCAACCGGCCAAAGCGGGCTTGTCGACGTCGGCGGTGGTAGGTGGTCGGGTAACTGATCGTCATTGCCGGTATGACGGCAGTAAGCCCTTAGATGCGCCTCCGTGGGGCTGCGGTCCCCAATTTCGATCTTCGACACCACCGACTCATGCCAACCCGCAAGAGAGGCAAGCTGACGGCCGGAGAGCCCAGCATCACGACGAAGCCCTCGGAGAGTTGCCCCAAGGGCTTGTCGCGCTTCATGAACGGAGTTGGTCACCGCTCGACGTACTCCGCATAAGGGATAGCCAGCTTCCAGCGCCGCCCCCGTACCTCTTGGCAGTACGTCACGATTCCGGGGTCTGTGGTCACTGCCAGACCGGCCGGTACCCCGGCCGGATCGGTAAGGTTGTAAACAACCCTCTCGCCATCCATTAACCACCAGTCGTCTGGTGGCACCGTTCCCGCGATATTTCTCGGCACATAACGGATGTCGTCCCCAGCTTCCACGTTGTACCCGGTGACCGACAACAACCATCGCTGATAGTCCGACAGTGGTTCGGTGACCACCCGAACACGGGTCACCGATACGCCCCGGCCAGTGGTTTCCAGCATGAGGTCCTGCCACGGCGTCCGGGTGTACGGGGCTGGTTCGCCAGCGAGGAACGCACGTATGCGGGTGTCCTCGTCGGCTACGTGGTATTCGTCCCGCACTTCGAGATGGAACGCGTCCCGTTTCAGCTCACGGAACAGATTCGGCCACAGGTCCGGTTCATCGTTGGGCCGCAGCAGCATTGCCGTAGAACGTCCTTCCTAGCTTCGGGACCTCGATAGCAGTTTCGTCCTCCGCCAAGGTCGACATGCCCAACACATCCGGCTCGGTGATCGGCCGACCGGATACGGTGAAGGTACCCCGGCCGGTGTCGGTCATAGTGGAGCCGATGAACGTATCCGGCTCGGAGAACCAGGTCAGAAGGTGCGGAATCTCCACCGTCCCCGGTTGGATTGTTTCCCACCCCTGGACGCGAATGCGCCCTTCACGGTAATCGTGAAGGGCGCATTCGCTCCGCGTCGTCGCGCGGCCGGGTCACAGCCCCAGCGGCCCGGCTGCGCGGCGCGCCTACCCTCCGCCGGACCTGGACCGGGTATTGCCCGGCGCCGTCCGTCCGGCGGCGAATCTCAGGAGGCGGGGATGTACCGTTCCCGCAGCTTGCGCTTGTAGAGCTTGCCGTTGGGGTCGCGCGGCAGTTCGGGCAGGTAGTCGATCGATTTCGGCATCTTGTACTTCGCCAATTGGGTGGCGGCGAAAGCGAGCAGTTCCTCGGTGAGCGCGTCGTCGCCGTCGATCCCGTCGGCGGGCTGTACGACGGCCTTCACTTCCTGGCCCCAATCCGGATGCGGGATGCCGAAGACCGCCACGTCGGCGACCTTGGGGTGGGTGATCAGGACGTTCTCGACCTCCGCCGGGTAGATGTTCACACCGCCGGACAGGATCAGGTCCGAGCGCCGGTCGTGCAGGTAGAGGTAACCGTCCTCGTCGAGGTGGCCGATGTCGCCGACGGTGAACAGGTCGCCGACGCGCGAGTCCTCGGTCTTGGCCTTGTCGTGGTGGTATTCGAAACTCGAAGCGCCCATGCGCATGTAGACTAGGCCGGGTTCGCCGACCGGCACCTCGGAGCCGTCCTCTTCGCTCAGCACCTTGATCACAGACCACGGCCACGCCTTGCCGACCGAGCCCGGTTTCCGCAGCCACTCGGTGCCGTTGATCACCGTGCCGCCGCCCTCGGTGGCCGCGTAGTACTCGGTGACCGTCGGGCCCCACCACTCGAGCATCTGCCGCTTCGTCTCCTGCGGGCAGGGCGCGGCGCCATGCACCATGCTGCGCAGCGAGGACACGTCGTACTTGGCGCGCACCTCCTCCGGCAACGCGAGCAGGCGGTGGAACTGGGTGGGCACCATGTGGCTGTGCGTCACCCGGTGCTTGTCGATCAGCCGCAGCATGTCCTCGGCGTCCCAGCGGTCCATCAGCACGAGCTTGTGGCCCAGCTGGATCGAGATGGTCGCGAAGTTCAGCACCGCCGTGTGGTACAGCGGCGAGCCGCAGATGTGCACGTGGTCGTCGTAGGGCGCGAGCTCGAACAGGCCGAAGAACGCGGTGGTGTGCGGTGGGACGACGTCGGGGTCCGCGCCGGTGAGCGGCCGCCGTACGCCCTTGGGCCGTCCGGTGGTTCCGGAGGTGTAGAGCATGGGCGCGCCGGTGCTGCGGTCGGACGGACGGCCGGTGTCGGCCGCGCCGAGCCAGGCCACCGACTTGAAGCCTTCGATCTCACCCACCGCGAAGCGCGCCGTCGCGGGCAGCCCGGCCTCGTCGGCGGCGGCCTTGGCGGCGGCGGCGAAACGATCGCTGGCGATGAACGCCTTCGCCTCGCTGTCGGCCAGGATGTAGGCGACCTCCGGACCGGTGAGATGCCAGTTCACCGCGACGATGTACAACCCCGACTGGTAGGCCGCGAAATACGCCGCGATGGCCTCCACGCAGTTGTGCACCATGCTCACCAGCACGTCACCGGTGTTCAAGCCGAGCCCGCGCAGGCCGGTGGCGTAACGATTGGCGAGCGTGGCCAATTCGCGATACGTCACCTCCCGGCCCCAGGGATCGACCATCGCGATGCGATCGGGTTCGGCTTCGGCGATGTTCCACAGACCGAGGATTTTTTCCGGTTCCTGCGCAGAGGGACGGTTAGGAGCCGACGGGGCGGATGAGGCAGTCACCCCATCGAATCTAGAACGTGTTCTACTGTTCGACAAGGGGTGCGAGCCGATGCAATTGCGCGACATCCGGAACCGACACCAGCATCATGGTGACGCCCGCGGCCTCCCAGACCCGCAGCTGCTTGCGGACGTGCTCCTCGTCGCCGATGATCGCGGTGTCCAGAATCAGCTCGTCCGGCACCGCCGCGGCGGCCTCCGCCTTCTTGCCCGACTGGAACAACTTGCCGATCTCGTCGACCTCCCGGTCGTAGCCCATCCGCCGGTACACCTGAGCGTGGAAATTCAGTTCCGGGGCGCCCATGCCGCCGATGTAGAGCGCCATGATCCAGCGCATCCGCTCCAGCTCGCTCGCCGGATCGTCGGTGATCACCACTTGGCAACTCGCGGCGATCTCGAAGTCGTCCCGGCTGCGCCGCGCGCCCGCCCGCGCGAAGCCCTCGTCGAGCCACTCGTCGTACATTCCGGCCAGCCGGGGCGCGTAGTAGATGGCCAGCCAGCCGTCGGCGATCTCGGCGGTGAGCGCCACGTTCTTCGGCCCCTCCGCACCCAGCCAGATCGGCAAATCCGCACGTAGCGGATGCACGATCGGCTTCAGCGGCTTACCGAGCCCGAGCGAGCCCGGCCCGGTGTAGGGCAGCGGGTAGTGCGGGCCGTCGCTGGTGACGGGCGCCTGCCGGGCCAGCACCTGACGCACGATTCCGACGTACTCGCGGGTGCGCTGCAACGGCTTGGCGAAGGGCTGGCCGTACCAGCCCTCCACCACCTGCGGACCCGAGACGCCCAGGCCGAGGATCGCGCGACCGCCGCTGAGGTGATCGAGGGTGAGCGCGTGCATGGCGGTCGCGGCCGGCGTCCGCGCCGACAGCTGCACCACCGAGGTGCCCAGGCGCACCCGCCGCGTGGCGGAACCCCACCAGGTGAGCGGGCCGAACGCGTCCGACCCCCACGACTCGGCGGCGAAGACGGCGTCGAACCCGGCTTCCTCGGCCGCCACCACCAGCTCCCCCGCGTTCGCGGGCGGCTGGGCCATCCAGTACCCGAGTTGCAATCCGAACTTCACGCCGGACCCCTTTCCGATCAACTGCTTGCCACCAGAGTTAGAACCTGTTCTACTCGATATCGTGACTCAGGGGAATACTGCATCCACGGCAATCGCTGGTGGTAGCGGCACGGCATTGAACACGGACGCCGTGCCCGAGGTACTCAGCGCGCCCCTGCGGGTGCGTTTCGAATACACCCGCTCCGTCGGCTCCACCATCGGAACCTTCCTGACCGGATTGCGCGACCACAAGATCGTCGGCGTGCGCGGCTCGGACGGCCGGGTGATCGTGCCGCCGCCGGAATACGATCCGATCACCGCCGAACCGCTGACCGAATTCGTCGACCTCGCCGACACCGGCACCGTCGAGTCGTGGACCTGGGTGCGCGAGCCGCTGCCCGGCCAGCCTTTCGACCGCCCGTTCGCCTGGGCGCTGATCCGGTTGGACGGCGCGGACACCACGCTGCTGCACGCCGTCGACGTCGCCGCGCCAGAGGACATCCACAAAGGCCTGCGGGTGACCGCCCGCTGGGCCGAGCAGACCGAGGGCAGCATTCGCGACATCGTCTGCTTCGAGCCGGGCGAGAAGTCCTCCGCACCGGCGGAATCCGCTGCGGCCGACCCGGTAACCATGCTCGTCACGCCGGTCGATCTGTCCTACAAGCACACCGCCTCGCCGCAGGAGACCGTGTACCTGCGCGGGCTCGCCGAAGGCAAGCTGATCGGCGCGCGCACCGACGCCGCGGGCAAGGTGTACTTCCCGCCGCGCGGCGCCAATCCGACCGACGGCAGGCCGACCGACGAGTTCATCGAACTGTCCGATCACGGCACCGTGACCACCTTCTGCATCGTCAACGTGCCGTTCATGGGCCAGCGGATCAAGCCGCCGTACGTCGCGGCGTACGTGCTGCTGGACGGCGCGGACATCCCGGTGCTGCACCTGGTGCTCGGCTGCGACGCGAGCGAAGTGCGCATGGGCATGCGGGTGCAGGCGGTCTGGAAGCCGCGCGAGGAGTGGGGCTACGGCCTGGAGAACGTGGACCACTTCCGCCCCTCCGGCGAGCCGGACGCCGACTACGAGACCTACAAGCACCACCTCTGAGAGAGGCGCACGTTGACTGACAACGCCACCGATATCGCGGTCGTGGGTTTCGCCCACGCGCCGCACGTGCCGGAGACCTTCGGCACCACCAACGGTGTCGAGATGCTGGTGCCCTGCTTCCAGCAGCTCTACGACCGGCTCGGCATCACCAAGTCCGACATCGACTTCTGGTGCTCGGGCTCGTCCGATTACCTTGCCGGGCGGGCTTTCTCGTTCATCTCGGCGATCGACGCCATCGGCGCGGTGCCGCCGATCAACGAATCGCACGTGGAGATGGACGCCGCCTGGGCACTGTACGAGGCGTGGGTGAAACTGCGCTCGGGACAGGCGCAGACGGCGCTGGTGTACGGGTTCGGCAAGTCCTCCGCGGGCACGCTACGCCAGGTGCTCACCATGCAGCTGGACCCGTACGTGGTCGCGCCGCTGTGGCCGGACGCCTGGTCCATCGCAGGCCTGCAGGCGCGCGCCGGTCTGGACGCGGGCCGCTGGACCGAGCGGGACATGGCGGCCGTGGCCGCCGGCGCGTCCGGTGACGCCGACAGCCTGCTCGAACAGCCATACGTCGCCGATCCGCTGCGGGCCCACGACATCGCGCCGATCACCGACGGCGCCGCGGCGATCGTGCTCGCCGTGGGCGACCGCGCCCGCGAACTGTGCGAACGTCCCGCGTGGATCACGGGCATGGCGCACCGGATCGACACTCCCGTGCTCGGTGCGCGCGACCTCACCGTCTCGCCCTCGACGGCCGCCGCGGCCAAGGCCGTCACCGGCGGCGACGTGAGCGATTTCGACATCGCCGAGCTGCACGCGCCGTTCAGCCATCAGCAGCTGATCCTCGCCGAGGCGATCGGGCTGAAGAACGGCACGAAGGTGAATCCGTCCGGCGGCGCGCTCGCGGCCCACCCCATGTTCGCCGCGGGCCTGGAGCGCATCGGCTTCGCGGCCGAGGCGATCATCGCGGGCTCGGCGAATCGCGCGCTGGCCCACGCCACCAGCGGCCCCGCGCTCCAGCAGAACCTTGTGACCGTCTTGGAATCGGAGAACCGATGAGCTTGCCAGCTGCGGTGCTCGGCACCGGACAAACCCATCACGTGACGAAACGGACCGATGTGTCCATGGCGGGGATGTGCCGTGAGGCCATCGACCGGGCCCTCGCCGACGCCGGTCTCACCATCGCCGACATCGACGCGGTCGTGGTCGGCAAAGCGCCCGACGGATTCGAGGGCGTCATGATGCCCGAGCTGTTCATGGCGGACGCGCTCGGCGCCACCGGAAAGCCGCTGTTGCGGGTGCACACCGCCGGTTCGGTCGGCGGCTCCACCGGCATCGTCGCGACCAACCTGATCCAGGCGGGCGTGCACAAGCGCGTGCTCGCGGTGGCCTGGGAGAAGCAGTCGGAGTCGAACGCCATGTGGGCGCTGTCGATTCCGGTGCCGTTCACCATGCCGGTCGGCGCGGGTGCGGGCGGGTATTTCGCGCCGCACGTGCGCTCCTACATCCGGCGCTCGAACGCGCCGGGCCACATCGGCGCCATGGTCGCGGTGAAGGATCGCCGCAACGGCGCCAAGAACCCGCTGGCCCACCTCAAGCAGCCCGACATCACGCTGGAATCGGTGCTCGCCTCGCAGATGCTGTGGGACCCGATCCGCTTCGATGAGACCTGCCCCTCCTCCGACGGCGCGTGCGCGATCGTACTCGGCGACGCGGAGGCCGCCGAGGCGGTGGAAGCCACCGGCCGGAAGGTCGCCTGGGTGCACGGCACCGCGATGCGCACCGAGCCGACCACCTTCGCCGGCCGCGACCAGGTCAACCCGCAGGCGGGCCGGGACGCGGCCGCGGCGCTGTGGGAGGCGGCGGGCATCACCAACCCGCTGGAGGAGATCGACGTGGCCGAGATCTACGTCCCGTTCTCCTGGTTCGAACCGATGTGGCTGGAGAACCTCGGCTTCGTGCCGCAGGGCGACGGGTGGAAGCTCACCGACAAGGGCGAGACCGAGATCGGCGGGACTCTTCCGGTCAATCCGTCCGGCGGCGTGCTGTCGTCCAACCCGATCGGCGCCTCCGGGCTGATCCGGTTCGCCGAGGCCGCCAAGCAGGTCATGCAGCGGGCCGGGGACTATCAGGTCGAGGGCGCGCGCAAGGCGCTGGGTCACGCGTACGGCGGCGGTTCGCAGTACTTCTCGATGTGGGTGGTCGGATCGGAGCGGCGGTGACCCCGCTGCGGTTCACCGTCGGCATCGCGCTGAGTCCGCTGGACCAGCTGACGGAGCTCGCGAAAACCGCCGAGGAGTGCGGTTTTTCGTCCATCGCGCTGCCCGACTCGCTGTTCTACATGAAGTCGGCGGCGGCGAAGTACCCGTACACCGCCGATGGCAGCCGGTTCTGGGGACCGGACACCCCGTGGGTCGACCCGCTCATCGGCGCGACCGCCATGGCCGCCGTCACCAGCCGCATCCGCTTCTACACGAACTGCTGAAGCTGGGTTCACGCAACCCGCTGCTGCTGGCCCGGCAGGTCGGCTCGGTGGCCAACCTGTCGGGTAACCGCTTCGGATTCGGCGTCGGCATCGGCTGGGCGCCGGAGGAGTTCGAGTGGTGCGGCGTGCCGTTCGCGCGCCGCGGCGCCCGGGTGGACGAGATGATCGAGATCATCAAGCTGGTGCTGGCGGGAGGCATGGTCGAGTACCACGGCGAGTTCTTCGACTTCGATCCGCTGCAGATCAGCCCAGCGCCCACCGAGCCGGTGCCGTTCTACATCGGCGGGCACACCGACGCGGCGCTGCGCCGCGCCGCGCGGGTGGGCGACGGCTGGACCTCGGCCATGATGACCTACGACGAACTGCGGCGCACCATCGGCAAGCTCGACGCGCTGCGCGCCGAGTACGGCCGGACCGACGAGCCGTTCGAGATCCAGGCGGTGTGCGTCGATAGGTTCGGCCGGTCCGGCTATCAGGACCTCGCCGACGCCGGCGTCACCGACGCGATCGTGGTGCCCTGGCTGGCCGACGGCATCGGATTCGACGGCGACCTGGCCGCCAAGCAGGACTCGCTGCGCAAGTTCGCGCGGCAATACATCACCGAACCCGTCCTCGCAGCGCGATGAGGACGACTCGCCGGCCAAGGGAGGCCGTATGACCACCACCGAGCATCCGGCCCGGGCCGCGGGCCTCGCTTCGCAGGCCGCCGTGCGAGCGCGGGACAAGCAGGCGTGGGTCGCGCTGTTCGCCGAGGACGGCATCGTGGAGGACCCCATCGGCCCGTCCGGCTTCGATCCGGAGGGCAAAGGCCACCGCGGCACGGAGGCCATCGCCGCGTTCTGGGACAAGGCGATCGCGAAGACGGATCTGATCGAGTTCCTGTTCGGCGACTCGTTCGCCTGCGGCAACGAAGTCGCCTTCACCGGCACGATCCGCAGCACCATCGGCGGCCACCGGATAGACGCCGACGGGGTGTTCACCTACCGGGTGAACGACGACGGCAAGATCGCCGCGCTGCGCGCGTTCTGGGAGGTCGATCGCGCCATGAAGACCGCGCGGCCGATCGACTGACACGTCGGACATGGAAAAGGGCCCTCGCACTGCGGTGCGAGGGCCCTTTTCGTGTCTCAGTGCGCGACCGGGCAGGTCTTGTAGTCGACGGGGAACTCCTTGATCCCGTTCAGCCACCCCGACCGCAGCCGCTTCGCGTCGGCGACCTTGGTGATGTCGGGCAGGTGATCGGCGATGGCGTTGAAGATCAGGTCGATCTCCAGCCGGGCGAGGTTCGCCCCGATGCAGAAGTGCGCGCCGGTGCCGCCGAAGGCCAGGTGGGGGTTGTCCGTGCGCATGATGTCGAACTTCTCCGGGTGGTCGAAGACCTCCTCGTCGAAGTTGGCCGAGCGGTACAGCATGACCACCCGCTGGCCCTTCTTGATCTGCACGCCGCCGAGCTCGGTGTCCTCCAGCGCGGTGCGCTGGAACGAGGTGACCGGAGTGGCCCACCGGATGATCTCGTCGGCGGCCGTGGCGGGACGTTCCTTCTTGAACAACTCCCACTGGTCCGGGTTCTCCAGGAAGGCGATCATTCCGTGCGAGATGGCGTTGCGGGTGGTCTCGTTGCCCGCGACCGCGAGCATGATCACGAAGAAGCCGAACTCCTCCTCGGTGAGTTTGTCCCCGTCGACGTCCGCCTCGATCAGCGTGGTCACGATGTCGTCGGCCGGGCACTGCTTGCGCGCGGCGGCCATCTGGTAGGCGTAGCCGAGGATCTCCGCCGATGCCGCGACCGGGTCGGCCGTGCTCTCCGGGTCGTCGTAGCCGGTCATGTCGTTCGACCAGGTGAAGACCTTCATCCGGTCTTCCTGGGGGACGCCGATCAGCTCGGCGATGGCCTGCAGCGGCAGTTCGCACGCGATCTGGGTGACGAAGTCCCCCGATCCCGACTCCGCCGCCGCCTTCACGATCGATTCCGCGCGGGCCGACAGCTCCGCGCGCAGGCCGTTGATGGCGCGCGGCGTGAAGCCGCGGGAGATGATCTTGCGCAGCTTGGTGTGCTCGGGCGCGTCCATGTTCAGCAGGACGATCCGCTGCAGCTCGATCTGCTCCCGGGCGATGTCGTCGTTGAACCGCGGGATGGCGGTGTTCTCGTAGCTGGAGAACACGTCGCTGCGCCGCGAGACCTCCTTGACGTCGGCGTGCTTGCTCACCACCCAGAAGCCGTCGTCGTGGAAGCCGCTGACCTCCGGGGGCTGCGGATTCCACCAGATCGGCGCGGTCCGGCGCAGTTCGGCGAACTCCTCGACCGGAACACGCTCGGCGTAGATGTCCGGGTCCGTGACGTCGAACCCGTCCGGAAGATTCGGCCGGGCATTCCGAGTGTCTACCACCAGATGTCTCCTTCGACAAACTGAAACACGTTCTATAATCATTGAAGCACAGGAGCGAGAACGAGGAAAGAAACCGGATAGATCCGCCCCTGGCAAGTGCTATGAACGCGTTTCAATTTTCTGTCCCATAAGGAAAGGTTGGACATGGGCACACCCGTGATCGTCGAGGCCGCACGGACCCCGATCGGCAAGCGCGGCGGCTGGCTGTCGGGCCTGCACGCGGCCGAACTGCTCGGCGCGGCCCAGCGCGGACTGCTCGAGCGCGCACATCTGGACCCCGCGCAGGTCGAACAGGTCATCGGCGGCTGCGTCACCCAGGCGGGCGAGCAGTCCAACAACGTCACCCGGGTCGCCTGGCTGCACGCGGGACTGCCCTGGCAGGTCGGCGCCACCACGATCGACACCCAGTGCGGATCGGCCCAGCAGGCCAACCACCTCATCGCGGGCCTGATCGCGGCCGGCGCCATCGACATCGGCATGGCCTGCGGCGTGGAGGCGATGAGCCGGGTCCCGCTGGGCGCCAACGTCGGCGAGCACGCCGGACCGCGCAGGCCCGCGTCGTGGAACATCGATCTGCCCAATCAGTTCGAGGCAGCCGAGCGGATCGCCAAGCGGCGCGGCATCACTCGCGCGGACGTGGACGCGTTCGGCGCGCGTTCGCAGCGCCTGGCCGCGCAGGCGTGGGCGGAAGGCCGGTTCGATCGCGAGGTGCTCACCGTCACCGCTCCAGCGGTCGACAAGGAAGGCAATCCCACCGGCGAAAAGCTCGACGTGTCACGGGATCAGGGCCTGCGCGAGACCACCGTCGAGGGCCTGGCGAAGCTGAAGCCGGTGCTGGAAGGCGGCGTGCACACCGCCGGGTCGTCCTCGCAGATCTCCGATGGCGCCGCCGCGGTGCTGCTGATGGACGAAAAGGCCGCCGAGCGCGCCGGTTTGCGGCCGCGAGCGCGGATCGTCACCCAAGCGGTGGTCGGCGCGGAGCCGGAGTTCCACCTCGACGGCCCGGTGCAGGCGTGCACCAGGCTGCTGGAGCGGTCCGGCATGAATGTCGGCGACATCGACCTTTTCGAGATCAATGAAGCGTTCGCGTCGGTCGCACTTTCGTGGGCTTCTGTACACGAGCCGGACATGGATCGGGTTAATGTCAACGGCGGCGCCATCGCGCTCGGGCACCCGGTCGGCTCCACTGGATCACGCCTCATCACAACGGCTTTGCACGAGCTGGAGCGCTCCGATCGCAGCACCGCAATGGTTCTCATGTGCGCCGGTGGCGCACTCGCGACAGGAACGATCATCGAACGTTTGTGACTTCAACCATTTCGTACGCGTTTGTTGAACGTTCATCCCCTAGGGGCGCAAACGTGTCGTACGCCACACAAACCCATGTACCGCCGAGTCCATGAGATGTCAGCTATCTTGCGGCTATCAAGACCCCTTGCGACGGGACCGCAGCGACGGGCCAGAACCGGTTCGTACCGCGGCTTCTCGAGAGGCCTTGGGGTGACCCGCAAACGCGACCGTCCCAGCCCCTTCGCCGCCTTCCGACCTAGAAGCTTCAAGGAAATCCGGAATCAGGCGTAGGTTTTCAGTTACTGAGCCGCTAATATCAATGATACGTATCCGAGATAACGACTGTTAGTACAGCGAAGGGAATTGGGCGGCTCACAATGGCTGATTTCGCGGCGCGGCTGAACAAGCTGTTCGAAACCGTGCATCCCCCGGGGCGTAAGCCGCACACCAACGCGGAGGTTGCGGCGGCGCTGACGGCCTCCGGACATCCGATCTCGAAACCGTACCTGTCGCAGTTGCGGTCGGGACAACGGACGAACCCGTCGGATGAGACGGTGGCCGCCCTGGCGAAGTTCTTCAAAGTCAAGCCGGACTACTTCTTCAACGACATCTATGCCGCCAAGATCGATCACGATCTGGAGCTGCTGTCCCAGCTGCAGGGCTACGGACTGCGACGGCTGTCGAGTAGAGCGTTCGACTTGTCCGAAGAATCACAGAACCTGCTCACGTCTATGGCGGAGAAGTTGCGGGCAAGCGAAGGATTGCCCGAAATTCCTCCGGACGGCACCGAATAGGTTCTCCTGCACGGCAGCACAGTGCGACCCACCGGGTCGCACTGTGCTGTGTTATGCGCGCGTAAGCGGGCGCAGCACACGACCGGTGTGCGATCTGCCCCGAGAAATTGGGGCACGGCCGCACGCCGGTTAGCGCTGCGGTCCGGGTGAGGTATGCACATAAGCGCATTCGGCGCGGCTCCGCCTGCTCTCTCTCGCGCCGAACGAGATTCCCGATCCAACCGGTCTGTCCGAATAGTCCGACCGAGTGCGCCTATTGCGCCGGATTGATCACATTCGCGCGAAGTCGATCAATTTCGAGCGGGTGCGGTCTCGATCGTCCGATAGGCCAGCGCGACGGCCTGCACCCAACCGCGCGGACTAATGCCGTCGGGCGGAGCAATCCACCGCGCGTCCACCACGAACTCCCCCGCCGGGTCGCGCGCCCACCGCGCCACCCGGTCGGCCCGGGCGGCCACCGAGTCGGGTGGCGGCGCCAGCTCCGCCAGCACGAGTCCGCCGCCGGACTGCAGATACAGCGCATCGATGATCTGTGCCACCTGGTCGGAAGCCCTGAGCTGAGTGGAGAATCCGCCCTGCTCGTGCGTGACCACCTCGGGAAAACGACCGACCATGGTCCGGTGCAGGGCACGGATCCGATGCAACAACACCCGCGCGCGCACCCAGAGTTCCACCACGATCCACACCGCGCCGAGCGCGATGAGCAGGCTCGCGAGCTCCCAGACCGGCCAAGCCCAGGCCGGATCACCGGGCGCCACCCGGGGTGCGTGCTGGAACGCGCGCCCGATCCGGCCCGTGGCCAGCACCGCGGCCACCGCGGTGCCGGCGGTGTAGAGCGCGATGCCGCGGCCCAGCGCGGTCCAGTCCAGATTGCGCAAACCGGTGACGACGACGAACGCGCACCCCACGGCCACGACCACCCACCCGAAAGTGAACGACCAGGCCAGCGTCAGCACCATCGCGAACAGCCCGGCGCCGTAGAGGAACCAGGCGATCTGCCGCAGATTCCGCCGCGAGACGACCGGCCAGGCGGCCGAGGCGACCACCGAGGTGGCCGTCGCGAAAGCGATCCAGCTCGCGGTGACGACTCCTTCGGACAGCCAGCCCGCGTGCACGCCGCCCGGGACGAGATTGTCCAACGCGACCGCGATCTCGGGCACCGCGACGGTGGCGGCGACCGCGACGGCGGCGACCGCGACGACGATGGCGACTCGCGCCGTGGTCGCCGGCTTGACCAGGACGCGCCCCACCCGAGCACCGGCGGCCATCCAGACCAGCAGAGCCGTCGACCACAGGGTCATCCGAGCGCCTCGTCGAATCGGAGGACCGAGACGCCCGCGCCCCGGCTGTTGAACACGCGCAGCCGGGTCATCAGCATCGCGGCGAACGTCTCGGCTTCCCACTCGGCGAGTTCGTCGGCGCCGTCGTCGACGATCTGCTGATGCGCGCGCCTGCTGAGCATGTAGGCGATCAGGTCGTCGCTCGCCGCCAGCGTCACTTCGGACGCGGGCGCGCCTTCGTGGTCGAAGACGATGTGGCCGAGTTCGTGGGCGAGGGTGTGTTCACGGCTCGGCAGCGTCTCCGCGAGCACGATCACGTCGCGGTCGGGATAGCGGCGACGCTGTCCGCAGACGCCGGGACCCAGTCGCGCACTGGCGATCTCGATCTCCCGGCGCCGCTCGGCCGCGATCGCGAGGACGACCTCGTCGAGGGTGGTCGCGTCGAAGTCGGCCGCCACCGCGCACACGGCGTCGATGGCGGCGGCGACCCGGCGATAGGACCGCGTGCTACCGCGGGTCCGGCTCTCGCTCATCGGCTGTCTCCTCACGGCCTCGGGAAGAACCGGGCCCGCGCCGCGTCGATCCTGGCCTGTGCGGCCGCCGCGCTCCGGAAGCTGATCACGCCGGAGCCCGCGCCCGCCAATCCGAGCGCGATCAGTCCTCCGATCAGGGACAACCATTCCGGCGCGGGAAGGACATCGGTGGAGCCGATCGGGTGAACCGCCGGGGACGCGGGCTGCCGCGCCTGCGGCGGTGCGGGCGCGGCGAGGTCGGGGGCAGGGGCGGCGAGCGGCGGAATCATCAAGGCGCCTATCGGAATAGGCGGGATTTCCGGTGCAGCGAGGCTGGGTGCGGGAGGAATCGTCACGAGTGGCAGCGCTGGGGAGGGCGGAGCGGTCGCCTGCGGGAGCGGAATCAACAACAGCAGCAATGGACTCGCGGACCCGACGGCCGCCGAACCCACCGCGGCGGAACCCGTTGCGGCCGAACCCGTTGCGGCGGAGCCGACGGCCGCGGACCCGATGCCTGCCGAGCCGACAGCGGCGGAGCCGGTGGCGCCCAACGCGGCGGAACCGGTACCCAACGCAGCCGAACCAGTCCCGCCCAGCACAGCGGACCCAGCACCCAACGCAGCCGAACCGGTACCCAACGCAGCGGAGCCGGTGGCGCCCACGGCGGCGGAGCCGGTACCGAGCGCGGCGGAACCGCTAGCGCCCAAGACAGTGGAGCCGGTGCCCAACGCGGCGGAGCCCGTTGCCGGTGCGGCCGAACCGGTACCCGAGACCGCCGAACCGGTACCGGCGGCAGCGGAGCCCACGGCCGCCGAACCGGCGCCGAGCGCGACCCCAGGACCGGCCGAGCCGGACCCGAGGACGAGCGCGAGGCCGGCGGAACCCGAGCCGAGCACCACGCCGAGTCCGGCCGAGCCCGACCCGAGCGGAACTCCCGCCCCGGTGGAGCCCGCGGCGGACGCAGTCGCCGCCGAACCCGCTGCGGCAGAACCCGCTGCGACCGAACCGGTTCCGGCGGCGGGCTGGGCCGGGGGCGCGCTGGTCTCCGATTGCTGTCCGGGCACGGTCAGCGGATTCCAGGGATCGCCGCTGTCGTAGGGCGGCGGAGTGGGGTCCGCGACGCACGAGGGGCAGGGATGTCCCACGTCGGCGAAGGCGGGGCTGCCGAACAGCGCGGCACCCAGAACGGCGCCCGCTACCGCCGGCACACGGGATGCGCGACCTCCTGCCATGCGCCGAGCCTTCCCCTCATCAGTCGAAGCGCAGTTCTGTACCCGGTCGCCACTCTCACACGGGACTTTCCGAACGGATGGGTGCCCATACTAAACCCCGGTCCGCGAACGCGCCCTCGAAAGGGGCGGGGCCGGTCAGGCCCCGTACACCGGCTCCGGCGGAGTCGCTTTGGCGATCAGATCGGCCACGACGGGTCCGAGCTCGGCCGGATCCCAGCGGGCGCCGCGGTCCACGGCCACGCCGTGCCGCCAGCCGTCGGCCAGCGCCACCTTGCCGCCCTCGACCTCGAACACGCGCCCCGTCACCGCCGCCGACTGCGCGCTACCCAACCACACGACCAGCGGGGACACGTTCTCCGGCGCCATCGCGTCGAAGCCGTTGTCCGGCTTGGCCATCATGTCCGCGAACACCGTCTCGGTCATCCTGGTGCGCGCGGACGGGGCGATCGCGTTCACCGTCACGCCGTAGCGGGCGAACTCGGCGGCGGCGGTCAGCGTCAGGCCCGCGATCCCCGCCTTGGCCGCGCCGTAATTGCTCTGGCCGACGCTGCCCTGCAGACCCGCGCCGGAGCTGGTGTTGATGATCCGGCCGTCGACCGGACGGCCCGCCTTGGCCTCACCGCGCCAGTACTCGATCGCGTGCCGCATGGTGGCGAAATGGCCCTTCAGGTGCACGCGGACCACCGCGTCCCACTCGTCCTCGCTCAGGTTGACCAACATGCGGTCGCGCACGAAGCCCGCGTTGTTGACCAGCACGTCCAGCTTGCCGAAGGTGTCGACGGCCTGCTGAACCAGCCTGCGGGCGCCTGCCCAGTCGGCGACGTCGTCGCCGTTGGCCACGGCTCGTCCGCCCAGCGCTTCGATCTCGGCCACCACCTGCGCGGCGGGCGTTTCCGCGGTGGCCGCGCCGTGCAGCGTCGAACCGATGTCGTTCACCACCACGTCGGCGCCCGCCGCGGCGAAGGCGAGGGCGTGCGCGCGGCCGATGCCCCGGCCCGCGCCGGTGACGATGACGACGCGCCCGGCGCAGATCTGCTCGGTGTCCATATGTGTCCTTCTTCGTGTCCGGTCTTGTTCAGGACTGCTGGTCGGCGTTGGCGGCGGCGAGGAAGGCGGGCCGTTCGCCGCCGCCGTGCACCAGGAGCGTCGCGCCGCTGACGTAGGCGGCCAGCGGCGAGGCGAGGAAGACGGCGCAGCGGCCGACGTCGTCGGGGCGGGCCATGCGGCCGAGCGGGATGGTTCGGCCCACCGCGTCCACACCGTCCTGATCGCCGTAGTGCATCCGGCTCAACTCCGTGTCGACCGGGCCGACCACCAGCGAGTTGACCCGCACCTTGGGCGCCCACTCGACGGCGAGCGAGCCGGTGAGGCTGTCCATGCCCGCCTTTGCCGCGCCGTAGGCCGCGGTGCCCGGCGACGGGCGATGTCCGCTCACGCTGGAGATGTTCACGATGCAGCCGCCGTCGTCCTGTCGCTGCATCACCGCGTTGGCGGCCTGCGCCAGCAGCAGCGGAGCGAGCAGGTTCAGCTCGACGATCTTGGCGTGGAAGTTCTTGCTCGCTTCGGCGGCGAGCGCGAAGGGAGCGCCGCCCGCGTTGTTGACCAGATGGTCGAGGCGGCCGTGGCGTTCGGTGATCGTCTCGACCAGCGCGTGCACCGCGTCGGCGTCCCGAACATCGCACGGCAGGTAGTCGATCGCGCGCCCGTCCACTTCGACGGGTGCGTCGGCCGGTCGCCGCGCACACGCCACGACGGTCGCGCCCGCGGCGAGGAACGCCTTGCTCACGCCCGCGCCGACACCGCGCACGCCGCCCGTCACCAGAACGACGCGCCCGGCCAGATCGATTTCGAGTGCCACCGTGCTAACCTACCAAGCAACTGCTTGCTTTGCCAATGCGCTGGTACACACGATGGGACTTGCCATGGGGATCAACCGCCATTCCGAAGCGACCGGGATCAGCGTGGTCACGGTCGACTATCCGCCGGTCAACGCCATCCCGACCGACGGCTGGTTCGCCATCGCCGACGAAGTGCGCGCGGCGGGACGCGACCCGGACACCAAGGTGGTGGTGCTGCGCGCGGAGAACCGCGGGTTCAACGCGGGCGTGGACATCAAGGAGATCCAGAGCAAGCCGGGCCACCAGGCGCTGATCGACGCGAACCACGGCTGTTTCGAGGCGTTCGCGGCGGTCTACGAGTGCCAGGTGCCGGTGATCGCCGTGGTCCAGGGCTTCTGCCTGGGCGGCGGCATCGGCCTGGTGGGCAACGCGGATGTCGTGATCGCCTCCGACGACGCCACCTTCGGGCTGCCCGAGGTCGACCGCGGCGCGCTCGGCGCGGCCACCCACCTCGCACGCCTGGTGCCCCAGCACCTGATGCGCGCGCTGTTCTACACCGCGAGCACCATCACCGCGCAGCAGTTGCATCACTACGGCTCGGTCTACCAGGTGGTGCCGCGCGCCGAACTCGACGCCGCCGCCTTGGAGCTGGCCAAGAACATCGCGGCCAAGGACGGCCGGGTGATCCGGGCGGCCAAGCGGGCCCTCAACGGCATCGACGTGCAGGACGTGCACCGCAGCTACCGGTACGAGCAGGGATTCACCTTCGAACTCAACCTCGCCGGCGTCGCCGACGAGATCCGCGCCCGGTTCGACGACGACCTCGCGGCGCGCAAGAGCGGGCAGTAGAGAGGAACTTCCATGCGAGACAAGCGGATGTCGCTCGACGAGGTCGTCGGCGAGCTGCGCAGCGGGATGACGATCGGCATCGGCGGCTGGGGGTCGCGGCGCAAGCCGATGGCGCTGGTGCGAGCCATCCTGCGTTCGGACATCACGGATCTGACCGTGGTCAGCTATGGCGGGCCGGATCTCGGGCTGCTGTGCTCGGCGGGCAAGGTGCGCAAGGCGTACTACGGCTTCGTGTCGCTGGATTCGGCGCCGTTCTACGACCCGTGGTTCGCCAAGGCGCGGACCTCCGGCACGCTGACCGCCCGCGAGATGGACGAGGGCATGCTCAAGTGCGGCCTGGAGGCGGCGGCGGCGCGATTGCCGTTCCTGCCGATTCGCGCCGGGCTCGGCTCCGATGTGCCGAACTTCTGGGAGGGCGAGCTGAAGACGGTCGAATCGCCCTATCCCGTCGACGGTACGCCCGAGACTCTGATCGCCATGCCCGCGCTGAAGCTGGACGCGGCGCTGGTGCACCTGAACCTCGGCGACCAGCACGGCAACGCGGCCTACACCGGCGTCGATCCGTACTTCGACGATCTGTTCTGTCTGGCGGCGCAGCGCCGCTACGTCTCGGTCGAGCGCGTGGTGGAGACCGACGAGCTGGTGAAAACCGTTCCCCTGCAATCGCTGTTGCTCAACCGAATGATGGTGGACGGCGTGGTCGAGGCGCCTGGCGGCGCGCACTTCACCCTGGCCGCCGACGACTACGGCCGGGACGAGAAGTTCCAGAAGCACTACGTCGAATCCGCGAAGACGCCGGAGGCGTGGCAGCTGTTCGTCGACACCTATCTGACCGGCTCGGAGGAGCAGTACCAGGCCGCCGTCCGCCGATTCGCCGAGGAGGCGTGATGACCAGCATCGAAACCGTCACCCGCGCCGAGATCTGCGCCGTCGCCTGCGCGGAGATCTTCAGCGGCGCCGGGGAAATCATGGCCAGCCCCATGGCACCGATGTCGATCATCGGAGCGCGCCTGGCCAAACTCACCACCGAACCCGATCTGCTGCTGTCCGACGGTGAGGCGCTGCTGTTCGCCGAGACTCCCCCGCTGGGTGGCAAAGCGCCCATCGAAGGCTGGATTCCGTTCCGGAGGGTCTTCGACGTCGTGGCGTCCGGACGGCGGCACGTGGTGATGGGGGCCAACCAGATCGACCGGTTCGGCAATCAGAACCTTTCGGCGTTCGGATCGTTGCAGCGGCCCACCCGCCAGATGTTCGGTGTGCGTGGCGCGCCGGGCAACACGATCAACCACGCCACCAGCTACTGGGTCGCGCGGCACACGAAGCGTGTGTTCACCGACCAGGTCGACATCGTCTCCGGCGTGGGATACGACAAGGTCGACTCGGCCAACCCGGCCTACCGCTTCCACCACCTGCATCGCGTGGTGACCAACTTGGGCGTCTTCGATTTCGACGGCCCCGGCCACACCATGCGCGCCCGCAGCCTCCATCCCGGCGTCACCGCCGACGAGGTCGCCGCGAACACCTCGTTCGAGATCGCCGGTCTCGCCGAGGCGGGCGAGACGCGGCAGCCCACCGCCGAGGAGCTGCGGCTGATCCGGGAGGTACTCGACCCCAAGAGGATTCGCGAAACCGAGGTACCGTCATGAGCCCGCGCCTGCGCACCGCGCTGACCGATCTGGTCGGCATCGAACACCCGATCGTGCAGACCGGTATGGGCTGGGTCGCCGGCCCGAGCCTGGTCTCGGCCACCGCCGAGGCGGGCGGACTCGGCATCCTGGCCTCCGCCACCATGACGTTCGCCGAGCTCGAGGCGGCCATCGCGAAGACCAAATCGCACACCGCGAAACCCTTCGGCGTGAACATTCGCGCCGATGCGGCGGACGCCCCCGAGCGGATCGATCTGCTGATCCGGGAGAAGGTGGCGGTCGCGTCGTTCGCGCTCGCCCCCAAGCAGGACCTGATCGCGAAGTTGAAGGACGCGGGCGTGGTGGTGATCCCGTCGATCGGCGCTGCCAAGCACGCGGTCAAAGTGGCGTCCTGGGGCGCCGACGCGGTGATCGTGCAGGGCGGCGAGGGCGGCGGACACACCGGCCCGGTGGCCACCACCCTGCTGCTGCCCTCCGTGCTGGACGCGGTGGACATTCCCGTGGTCGCGGCAGGCGGATTCTTCGACGGGCGCGGCCTGGCCGCCGCCCTGGCCTACGGCGCGGCGGGCGTCGCCATGGGCACCCGATTCCTGCTCACCCAGGAGAGCACCGTTCCGGACGCCGTCAAGCAGGAGTACCTGCGGCGACAGCTCCAGGACACGGTGGTGTCGCTCAAGGTCGACGGCATGCCGCATCGCGTGCTGAACACCGAACTGGTGCAGCGGCTGGAACATTCGGGCCGCTGGCGCGGGCTCACCGCCGCGGTGGGCAACGCGGCTCGGTTCAAGAGCATGACGGGCATGAAGTGGTCCACCATGATCCGCGACGGCCTGGCCATGCGAAAGACCAAGGACCTCACCTGGTCCCAGGTGGTGATGGCCGCGAACACGCCGATGCTGCTGCGCGCCGGATTGGTCGAGGGCAACACCGAGGCGGGCGTGCTCGCCGCGGGGCAGGTCACCGGGATCATCGATGATCTGCCCACGTGCGCGGAGTTGATCGATCGGATCGTCACGGACGCGGTGGGGCGGATCGAGACGATCGCAAAACTCGCCGCGGACAAGCAGTCGGCGGCTACCGGGTCGGACTGAACGCCGGACGCGGTCACACCGGACGGCGGCTGCGAGGGCGGCCGCCGTCCTTCCGCATCGCAGCAGTGGACCCGCGCGGGCGGCAGACGTGCTGTGGTCACCGATCACGCGCCCATCCCGGCTGCGAAACGACAGCCGCCGGCGTGCAGGCGATCCTGAGCCGCATCGGAACGATTACGTCGCGCGGTCGGGTACGCCGGAACCTGCCATGTAAGGCGGCCCGTGCGAAGTGCCGACCGCCGATAACCGTGCGTTCGCCTCCAAATCTGGTCGATGGGCAGCAGTCGCCTTACGCTGGTCTGATAACGACATATCGAGTTCGCCCGGTATTCGCCCGTCGTAGTGCGCCGGGCTCGTCCACACGGACCGGCACAGGCGAATCGCTGGACTCGACCACTATCCCTCGACCCGAGCGGAGGCCGCGATGACCGAGATCTCCGTGCGTAGTAGCGCTTTCAACCATGGCGACCCGATTCCGGCGGTCTACACCTGCCACGGCAGGAACGTTCCGCCGCCCCTGACATGGACCGCCCCCGAGCAAGCCACCGCCCTCGCCCTGATCGTGGACGACCCAGACGCTCCCAGCGGCCTGTTCACCCACTGGGTGGTCAGCAATATCCCGCCGACCACCACGTCCACCGAGGAGGGGCAGACGCCCCCGGGCGGGGTGGTGAGCCTGAACAGCGCCGACAAAGCCGAATACTTCGGCCCGTGCCCACCCGCGGGCACGGGTGTCCACCACTACCGATTCATCCTGTACGCGCTCTCCCGCCCGGTACCGGTGGACTCGCGAACCGCACCGAACGACGCGAGAACCGCGATCGTCGACGCGAGCCTCGGCGACGGCCAGCTCATCGGCACCTACACCGTCGACTAGCGACAGCGCTCAGAGGCAGCCGGCCGCCCGCGTCAAGAGTTGGCGACCCGGGTGGTGGCGGGTATCGCGCGCTCCACGATCGTCCGCACCAGTTCGGCGGCGCGCTGCTCGTCGAAAATGCCCGGCAGGGTGAGTCGTTCGAGGATGAGCCAGTTCAGGGCGAGATAGAGCAGCACCACGGCGTCCTCGTCACCGGGCAGCTCGGACTCCCGATAGTTGGCGATATTGAAGTCCAGATCAGCGCGTACTCGCTCGGTGAGCAGTGCCTGCAGTTCGGGACGCCGGGTGGCCTCCAGTCGCAGTTCGAGGATCGCGAGATAGCCGGTGCGGAAATGAGAGACCCGCTCGACCACCTCGGTCATGAGTTCGGTCATGCTCTCGCGGGTTTGCGGCCCGCGCGATTTCGCCATGGCGTCGTCGCTGGGGATCAGTCGCTCGTAATAGCGGTGTCCGACCTGGACGAGCAGTGCATCCCGGTTGGGGAAGTAGTTCGAGGCGGTTCCGGCGGGCACTCCCGCCTCCTGATCGACCGCCCGGAAAGTCAGGCCGCGAGCCCCGTCGCGGGCCAGGACCTCGATCGATGCATCCAGCAGAGCCTGACGGCGTTCCGGATTCGTGCGCACCACTTGACACCACTCCATTCGTAGTACTACGGTTCAAATCACTTCATTCAGAGTACTACACTTGAGGCGGTCAAGATGCGAAAGCTTGTCTACTACGCTGCGGTCTCCCTCGACGGCTACATCGCAGGTCCGCAGGGGGAATACGACTTCTATCCGATCAGTGCGGACATGATGGCGTGGATCAATCCGCGCTATCCGGAGACGGTGCCGACGCAGATCCGCGAGTCCGTCGGCATGGCCCTCGACACGCCCAACAAGACCTTGGACACCGTGCTCATGGGCCGCGGCGCCTACGAGCCGGGCCTCGCGCAGGGTGCCACCAGCCCGTACAACCACTTGAAGCAGTACGTCTTCTCCAGCACCCTCGCACCGGTGGACAATCCGCAGGTGGAGATCGTCGACACCGATCCGGTGCAGCTGGTCCGGCGACTGAAGAAGGAAGCGGGCCTGGATATCTGGCTCTGCGGCGGCGGCAATCTGGCCGGTCAGCTGCTCGGCGAGGTCGACGAGCTGATCATCAAAAGCTATCCCGTGATCGCGGGCGACGGCATCGGGCTCTTCACCGGCAATTTCCAGCCGACGCAATTCAAGGTCACCCAGCGCGAATTCTTCAGCAGCGGCGCGCAGATCACTTGGTTCGATCGCGCCTGATCCGGCGCAAACCCGCCGGCGTTCCGGCACTTCACGAGTTTTCGAAAGGCGGTACCGATATGCGAAAGCAACGCAGCACCTTCCCGAGCCAGAGCAACCAGCGCTTCGTGACTCGCCCCGTGCCTCCGCGCACGGTCCCCAACTCCAAGGGCGGGTGGTCCCGGCACGGCAGGTACGGGGCGCGGTAGCGCCCTTCGGTGACCTGGGGTTCCGTCAATCGTTCGCCACGGCCGGGATCGGCCGGAATGGAGTAGCAATGCGTACCGACGTGATCATCGTGGGCGCGGGCCCCACCGGCCTGATGCTGGCCGCCGAGCTGCGCTTGGCCGGAGTGCGGCCGCTGGTGTTGGAGCGGCAGCCGCAGCCGCGCGACACCCCGAAGGCCGGTGGAATCGGCGGGCAGATTCTGGAGCTGTTGCGCTACCGAGGTTTGCTCGATCGGTTCGCAGCGGCCTGCACCGATCCGATTCCGGCTCCGCGGTTCCCGTTCGGCGGTGTGCATGTGGACCTCACCCAGCTGGTCGAATCCCCGATGCACGCCCTGCCGCTGCCGCAACAGCGGCTCGAGCGACTGCTCGGCGAGCGCGCCGGCGAACTCGGCGTCGATATCCGTCGCGGACACCAGGTGCTGGATGTGCGGCAGGACGCCGACGCGGTCACCGCGGAGGTCGACGGGCCGGACGGGCTATACCGGGTGACCGCCCACTATCTGGTGGGCTGCGACGGTGCGCGCAGCCGGGTTCGTGACCTGGCCGGGATTCCGTTTCCCGGCACGGTGTATCCGGAGGTGAATCGGCTGGCCCAGATCACCGTGCCCGATTCGGTGACCCGGCTCGACAACGGCGACCTGGATGTTCCCGGGTTCGGAGCCATCCGCGCGGGTTTCACGCGCACGGACCGCGGTCTGTTCGGGATGGGTGTTTCGCCCGCGTCGGACGTGCTGTCCGTCTACACGATCGAGGACGAGACCGTCGAATACGACGACGACGTGCCGATGACCGTGACCGAACTGCGGGATAGCATCCGGCGCGTGCTGGGCGCGGATCTTCCTGTGACGGAGACATTTCGGCTGTCGCGCTTCACCTTCAAGGCCCGCCACGCCGAACGCTATCGCGCCGGCCGGGTCCTCCTCGCCGGTGATGCGGCCCATCTGTTTCCCGCCACGGGCGTGGCCCTCAACGCCGGTCTGCTCGATGCGGTCAACCTGGCCTGGAAGCTGGCCGCCGACGTCCACGGGTGGGCGCCCGGCGGCCTGCTGGACACCTACCACGACGAACGTCACCTCGCCGGGGCGCGCACCATGCTGCACACCCGGGCACAGGTCGCGCTGCGGCGCGGGCACGACCCGGCCGCCGAAGCACTGCGAGAGGTCTTCCAGGAACTTCTCACCGACGAACAGCCTCTGCGGCGCATGGGAGCCCTCATTGCCGGTGCCGATATCCGCTATCAGCTACCCAACCCGAATGGTCACCCCTTGACGGGAACCTTCGTGTCCGACCTCACCCTGCACACCGACGCCGGGACCACCGCCGTCGCCGAACTCATGCACGCCGCGCGACCCATCCTGCTCGACCTCGCCGACCGCGCGGATCTGCGCGCTACCGCCCGAGACTGGCAGCACCGCATCGACATCCGCACCGGCGAAGCCGAGAACCGTCCGGCCGACGCCATCCTCATCCGCCCGGATGGCCACATCGCCTGGGCCGCGACCATCGACGAACCCGCAGACACCGCCGAGGAGGGCCTGCGAGCGGCGTTGTCGTCCTGGTTCGGCGCACCCGCGGCGACGACGATCCCGGTCGGCGATTGACCTTGCTACCGGCCGCCTGCCGGGGCTTCACATCCTGAAAACCCCGGCAAGCACAGCTCCAGAATGGTCCGGGCCGGTGTCGTCCGGCGGCCGTGGCTCACGGCAGATCGGAGAAACGCACGTCGTGGGCCACGGCGGTCACTTGGAGGCCATCGGCGCTCGGCCGGATCGCCGTCAGTTGCGCACCGAGCGGCAGCCGCTGTAACGGCACCACGAAGGTGAGGCTTCGGCGCAGCATCGCCAGGGGAATCCTCGGTCCGCCGGCCGCGGGCTGGACCGAAACCGGCGTGACCCGAATGCCCTCGCCGGTGGGCTCGACGGCGACGACGACCGTCGCGGGTACCGGGATTCCATCCACCAGGAATGTCCCGGTGACGCGCAGCCCGTCCTCGGCGTTGGAGATCGACTCCACGCCCGACGGCGCGAAATCCCGCACGGTGTCGTAGGGAACCACGGCCGTCGCCGTCGCGGTGGCCGCGATCAGGTTCGACGTCCGGTTGTGGAGTACGTCGGTCAGCGGCGCCGATACGTCGGTCATCGTGATGTCGAGGTTGTGGACGGTGATGTTCTGCCCGCTCCAGTCGCCGATCCGGATACCGATGTCGTGATAGTTGCCCTCGGCGGCCTGGGTGAGGAACGGGAAACCGCCGATGTCGACGCTCGGTTGGTGCGGGAGGTCGTAGTCGGCGGCGATCTTGCGACCGATCTCGTTCTGCGCCAGCACGACCGCGATCCGGTCGCCGACGATCAGCGCGATCACCAGCACGACGATCAGTATCAGCAATGTGCGCATGCGTTCACCCGCTCGGCCATCCCACCATCATGCTGTGGATCGTGCCCGGCCGCGGGTTCGCGGCCACGTCGAACCGCAGTCGGACTCAGACATGCAGGGTGGGCCGGTAGACGAGTTCTTGGATGTTGCCGTCGAGCGTCCGGCTTTCGATCAGCTCGAGGTCGAAGTCGGCCGCCCCTCGGAAGATCGGATCAGCACCGGTCCGACCGGTGATCACCGGGAACAGCGTCACCTGGACGCGGTCGACCAAGCCCGCGGCCATCAGCGCCCGGTTCATCGACAGACTCCCGTGCGACCGCAGCGGCACCTCGGACTCCTGCTTCAGCCGGGCGACGACGTCGACGGCGTCACCGCTCACGACGGTGGCGTCCGGCCAGTCGAGCGGACCGTCCAGGGTGGTCGACACCACCGTCGCAGGCAGGTTCCTCATCCGGGTGACCCATGCGTCACGCACCGACTCCTCGGTACCCGAGGCCAGCAGCTGTGCGAACGCTCGATACGTGTTCGCTCCGAGAACCATCCGCTGCTCCGGGGTGTACGAGGCGAGGCGGTGAGCGAGCAGTTCGGGGCCTTGTTTGCCCCAGTAACCGCCCCAGTCACCGCCGCTGACGCTGCCGTAGCCGTCGAGACTGGAGAAGACGTCGAAGGTGTATGTGGCGGTCATGATGCTCTCCTCGGGTGCGGTTGACCGGGTCTGTGGGTACAGACGGGAAACCACAGGCGAACTCATCGCCGATCGGCTCCCGAGTCCGGCCGCCCGGACGCGGCCCATGCCTCGGCCACCGCTGAGCGTGATCGGCATCGAGGTTCCCGACCACGCGCCGAACCGCGGTGCTGACCCGCATTCCCGGCGAACCATCCGGACCTTCCGGGAAGTCGTCACAGCGGGATGTCGGCCTCGTCACGAGGGTGTCCGCGTGCGGCGAGCCCGGCGGCGAGCGTCCTTCCCGGTGCTAATTTCGCGCTGCTCCACCGACGAAACCGATCATCAGGGAGGTTTGGTAGTGGGAAAGACCACCGTTCGGGCTGTCGTGACGGCGGCGGCGGTCGCCGCGGGCGCGTTGACCGTGGGACTCGTAGCGCAGCCAACCACGAGCGAGACGATCGGCGGCGGGCCGGTCACTTATCTGGCACAGGACGCAGAGCAGGGGCAACCCTCCGACACGAGTGACACCGACGACGGCGAAGAAAAGGGGAAGGGGAAGGGCAAAGGGAAAGGCAAGGGTAAGGGGAAGGGAAAAGGCCAGGCTAGCGAGGGCAAGCCGACCGGGGATTCCGCGAGCGGGAGCGTTGCCGAGGACGGGTCGTCCCAGGGGCAATCCGATCACGAGGTGCAATCCGACTGAGCCCGATCGGCGCCCATCGTGCGCGGCCGAGCGGCACGTCGAATTCGCCGACGTGCCGCTCGTCGCGGTCAGCGGGGCAGCCGCTCGATGATGGTGGCGTTGGCGGTGCCGCCGCCCTCGCAGATGGTGAGCAGGCCGTAGCGGCCCTCGATCCGCTCGAGTTCGTTGAGCAGCGTCGCGAAGAGCTTCGCGCCGGTCGCTCCGAGCGGGTGGCCGAGTGCGATGGCGCCGCCGTTGACGTTGACCTTCTCCGGGTCCGCGCCGGTCTCCTTCAGCCAGGACAGCACCACCGGCGCGAACGCCTCGTTGATTTCGACGACGTCGATGTCGTCGATGGTGAGACCGCTCTTCTCCAGCGCCCACTTGGTCGCCGGAATCGGCGCGGTGAGCATGAAGATCGGGTCCGCGCCGCGCGCGCTGACGTGGTGGATGCGCGCTCGCGGCGTCAAGCCGTACTCCCGCACCGCCCACTCGGAAGCGAGCAGGGTGGCACTGGCTCCGTCGGAGATCTGGCTGGCCACCGCGGCGGTCAGCGGGCTGCCCTCCGCCAGGGGCGGCAGCGACGCCATCTTCTCCAGGCTGGTCTCGCGCGGCCCCTGGTCGATCCAGAAGTCGCCGACCGGCACGATCTCGTTGTCGAAACGGCCGTTCTTGATCGCGTCGCGGGCCCGCTCGTGGCTGCGCAGCGCCCAGCGCTCCATCTCTTCCCTGCTGATGCCCCACTTCTCGGCGATCAGCTGGGCGGCGCGGAACTGTGTCACCTCACCGGTGCCGTAGCGGTGGTCCCAGCCCTGCGCCCCGACGAACGGTGAGTCGAAGCCGTACTCCTTGCCCGCGAGCATGGCCGCGGAGATCGGGATCGCGCTCATGTTCTGCACGCCGCCCGCGACGATGACCTCGGCGGTGCCGCTCATGATGGCTTGGGCGCCGAAATTGATGGCCTGCTGGCTGGATCCGCACTGCCGGTCCACCGTGACGCCGGGGACTTCTTCGGGATATCCGGCGGTCAGCCACATGGTGCGGCCGATGTTGCCCGCTTGCGGGCCGATGTTGTCGACACAGCCGACGATCACATCGTCCACATTCCCCGGATCGACGGGATTGCGGTCCAGGAGGCCGCGCAGCGCGGCCGCGCCGAGATCGGCCGGGTGCACGCCCGCCAGTGCGCCGCCGCGCTTGCCGACCGGGGTGCGTACCGCATCGATCACGTAGGCGTCCCGCAGCGGGGCATACGGACGACGGGACGCGGAAGGTGCTGACATGTAAGGACTCCTACGTGGTGCGCTCGCCGGCGGTGAGCCCGTCGAGCACGATGGTCAGGTACTGCTTTGCGAGGTTCTCGACGGTGATCGGGCCTCCGGGCCGGTACCAGCGCACCGCGACCCATACCGTGTCACGCAGGAACCGGTAGGCCAGTTCGACGTCGAGTTCCGCCCGGAAGCTGCCGTCCTGGACGCCGTTGGTCAACACCCGGTGCCACAGCTCACGGAATTCGCGGTTGTAGTCGGCGATGTAGGCGAACCGCTCCGAGTCGCGCAGTCGCTTCGCCTCGGCCTGGTAGATCGCCACCGCGGCGTGCCAGCGGTCGAACGACTCGTAGGACGCGAGCACCAAGGCTTCCAAGGTGTCTCGCGAACTCAGGCCGGAGGCGACGATCTCCCGGTAGCGGCCGAATAGTTCGTCCAGGAATCCGCGCAGGATCTCGTCGACCATCGACTCCTTGGAATCGAAGTGGTGATAGAGGCTCCCGGAGAGGATCCCGGCCGCGTCGGCGATGTCACGCACGGTGGTGGCGCGCAGTCCTCGCTCGGCGAACAATTCGGCCGCCATGGCGAGCAACTCGCTGCGCCGTGCTGATTTCGAAGCGTCTGGTGCGGGCACACGGCCATCATACAACCAAGCATTTGCTTGGTCGAGACCTCACCGGGCCGAGTAGCGCAGCGGCGACGACACGGAGAGATCCGCCAGCAGGCGATCGCAGATGATCACGGGCGAGACACCCGCTCGCGCCATCCGCGCGACGAGCGCGAGACGTCGTTCGCAGCTGTCCCATTCCACGGTGAGCTGGCCGCGGTCCGGCCCGGCGTCCACCGTGGCCATCACCCGCGGCGGGCCGCCCCGCACCGGTTCCTCGCTCAACTTCAGCACCATGCCGCGCTGCCAGGCGTGGTAGGTGTCCATGTCCGCCCCGATCACCAGCTTGTCGGTGGCCGCGCACAGTCCCTGCGCGATCTCGTCCGCGAAGGTCACCTGGTCGAAGCGGAATTTCCGGCATTTCGCGACCACCGCGAGCAGGTCGGCGCGCACCTCGCACAGCAGTGCCGTCTGGCGCTGTCGGCGCCGTTCCTGCTCGGTCTCCCCGCTGTCCGCGCCGAGGCCGACGCGGCGGGCGCGCTCGCGATCACGCGCCAGATCGGCACGCAGCGCGCCGCGCGGATCGCGGGCGACTTCCTCCTCGTCGACGGCGTGCTGCTCCAGGATGCGAACGGCGGCCGTGGCAACCGCGCTCTCGGAGGTGTGCTGGATGAGTTCGGCGCCGAGGGTGAGCGCGGAGAGGACGAGGCTGTCCATCCGTCGCCTGGCGAGCACGACTTCGCGCACCACGTCGAGTTCCAATTGTTCGCGGGCAGGTGGGCGATCCAGGCCCATAGCCATCGCCCCCTTGAAGAGCGCGGATCCGATCTCTTTCAGCATGGCACACCGCAGGGCGCTCCGGCTCGCCCTTTTCTACCTGATCAGCCGCCCATTTGCCCGGGCCCGCCCGATGAAAGAAGGCGATCGCAATACGGCGCGAGGGGTCTCGCCCGGAGCGGCGGGCGGGTGGCTGCTCGATGGTCGCCCGGTGTGCTCGTCCGCTCGGCACAGCGCGGACGAGCCCGGGAAACGCGGTGGCTCAGGCGCGTTGGCTGCTGATGGAGACCACCTCGCCGGTCAGGTAGGTGGTGTAATCGCTGGCCAGCATGGCGATCGTCGCGGCGACCTCCCATGGCTCGGCCGCGCGGCCGAACGCCTCGCGCTCCGAGAGGCGGTCGAGCAGTTCGGTGGAGCTGACCTTGTCCAGGAACGCGTGCCGGGCGATGCTCGGGGCCACCGCGTTGATCCGGACGCCCAATTCGGCCGCCTCGACCGCGCTGCACCTGGTCAACGCCATGACGCCCGCCTTCGCCGCGGCGTAGTGCGCTTGGCCGTACTGCGCGCGCCAGCCGAGCACGCTGGCGTTGTTCACGACCACGCCGCCATGGCCCGCGTCGCGGAAGTAGCCGAGGACGGCGCGCGTGCAGCGGAACGTGCCGTTGAGCGTGATGTCGAGAACGCGATCCCACTGCTCGTCGGTCATGTCGACCACGGGCGTCTCCCCGCCCAGCCCGGCGTTGTTGACCATGATGTCGATCCGGCCCAGGGCCTCCGCGGCGCCGCGCACCAGCGCGTTCACCTGCTCGGTGCTCTGCACGTCGCACGCGATCGAGGCGACCCGGCGGTCCGGGAACTCCGCGGCCAGCTCGGTCGCGGTCTCCGCCAGGCGACGCTCGTGCCAGTCGGAGACCACCACGTCCGCGCCCTCGGCCAGCAGCCTGCGCGCGGTCGCGGAGCCGATGCCGGTGCCCGCGGCCGCGGTGATCACGGCCGATCGTCCGGTCAGCAGGCCGTGCCCGGAGACGGGCGCGGGGGCGACCGACAACGGGCCCGTCACGGGCGGGCCTCGCGCGGTAGGCCGAGCACCCGCTCGGCGATGATGTTGCGCTGCACTTCGTTCGAACCTCCGTAGATGGTGTCGGCGCGGGTGAACAGATACAGCCGCTGCCATTCGTCGAGATCGTCCTCGCCCGCCACCAGGCCGCGGGCGCCGAGTACGGCCATCGCCAGCTCGCCGAGCCCGCGATGCCAATTGGCCCAGAGCAGTTTCGCCACCGAAGCCTGGCCCGCGCCGTCGTCTACGCCCGCGCCCTCCATCGTGCGCATGGCGTGCGCGCGCAGTACGCGCAGCCCGACCCAGGCGCGGTCGATCCGCTCGGCGATCAGCGGGTCGTCGGCCGCGCCGGTGCGCCGCGCCAATGCCTCGATGTCGGCCAGTTCCCTGGCGAAGCGGATCTGCTGGCCCAAGGTGGAGATGCCGCGCTCGAAGGTGAGCGTGCCCATGGCGATGCGCCATCCGTCACCCGGCTCGCCGACCACCAGGTCGGCCGCGGTGCGGGCGTTGTCGAAGAAGACCTCGTTGAACTCCGAGGTCCCGGTCAGCTGGATGATCGGGCGCACGTCGACGCCCGGCTGCTTCATCGGGACCAGCAGGTAGGACAGGCCCTTGTGCCGCACCGACCCGCGCTCGGTGCGGGCGACGACGAAGCACCAGTCCGCGACGTGCGCCAGCGAGGTCCAGATCTTCTGCCCGGTGATCGACCACTCGTCGCCGTCCAGCTGCGCGGCGGTGGTGATGGCGGCCAGGTCCGAGCCCGCGCCGGGTTCCGAATAGCCCTGGCACCACAGTTCGGTGACAGTGCGGATACCGGGCAGGAACCGGTTCTTCTGGGCCTCCGTACCGAAGGCGAGCAGCGTCGGGCCGAGCAGTTCCTCGCCGACGTGCGACACCCGCGCGGGGGCGTTCGCCTTGGCGTACTCCTCGTGGAAGATCACCTGCTGACGGACCGTGGCTTCGCGGCCGCCGTACTCCTTCGGCCAGCCCAGGCAGGTCCAACCGGCCGCGGCCAGGTGCCGGTCCCAGGCGAGGCGTTCGTCGAACGCCTCGTGTTCGCGGCCGGGACCGCCGAGGCCGCGCAGCTCGCGGAATTCGCCGTTGAGGTTCTCCTCCAGCCACTCGCGCACGTCGGCGGCGAATCGCTCGTCCGGCGCGGCGGAAAACCGCCCGTCCGGAGCGGCGGTGTCGGATTCTGAGGTCTGGATCGCACCCACGCCGGTAGGATAACCTACCAAGCACTTGCTTTGTAGAGCGTGCGCATAAGTCGCTCGCGGACGGTAAGGACAACCGTGACAACCCCTGCTCAGACGACACCGATGGCACTGCACCACGCCGCCCGGACCTTCGGCGACGCACCGGCGATCGCCGACGGCGAGGTCCGGCTGGACTGGACCCAGCTGCTCGAGGCGGTCCAGGAAGTGGCGCGGGCGTTGATCGCGCGCGGCGTGCGAGTGGGCGACCGCGTGGCCATGTGGGCGCCCAATACGCACCACTGGGTGATCGCCGCGCTGGCCGCCCATTACGCCGGCGCGGCGCTGGTGCCGTTGAACACCCGCTACGTGGCCGACGAGGCCGCCGACGTGCTCGGGCGGGTGGACGCGAAGGCGCTGTTCATCGCGGGTCCTTTCCTCGGCCGCGAGCGGCTCGCCGAACTCCGCGCGTCCGCTCCGGACCTGGCCATCGACACGGTGGTGGTGATCCCGGTCGAACCGGGCACCGAGAACACCGACATCGCCGCGCTGGACTGGTCGGAACTCGCGACCGTCGCCGCGCCGGTCACCGTGGCCGAAGCCGAGGAACGCGCCGCGTCGATCCGTCCGGACGACATCTCCGACATCCTGTTCACCTCCGGCACCACCGGCCGCAGCAAAGGCACCCTGGTCGCCCATCGGCAGGCGCTGTCCGTCGTGCGGGCCTGGGCCGAGTGCGCCACGTTGCGCGGGGACGATCGGTACCTGGTGGTGAACCCGTTCTTCCACAACTTCGGCTACAAGGCGGGCATCCTCGCCTGCCTGGTCACCGGAGCCACGATCATTCCGCAGGCCACCTTCGACGTACCGGAGACGATGCGGCTGATCGGTGCGGAGCAGGTCACGGTGCTGCCCGGCCCGCCGACGATCTACCAGACGATCCTGGATTTCCCGCGACGCTCCGAGTTCGACCTGAGCTCGCTGCGGGTGGCCGTCACCGGTGCGGCGACGGTGCCGGTGGTGCTGATCGAGCGGATGCGCTCGGAACTGGCCTTCGACGTCGTGATCACCGCCTACGGCCTGTCCGAGAGCGCGGGCTTCGGCACCATGTGCCGCGTCGACGACGACGCCGAGACCATCGCCAACACCTGTGGCAGGCCGATCGCGGACTTCGAACTGCGGCTCGGCGACGCGGGCGAGGTCCTGCTGCGCGGGCCGAACGTGATGCTCGGTTACCTGGACGACCCGGACAGCACCGCGCAGACGATCGACGCCGACGGCTGGCTGCACACCGGTGACATCGGCACGGTCGACGAGCGCGGGTACCTCAAGATCACCGACCGGCTCAAGGACATGTACATCTCCGGCGGCTTCAACGTCTACCCCGCCGAAGTGGAACAGGCACTGGCCCGGCTGGACGGCGTGGCCGAGTCGGCGGTGATCGGCGTCCCGGACGCCAGGATGGGCGAGGTGGGCAAGGCGTACGTGGTGCGCAAACCCGGCGCCGCGCTCACCGAGGACCAGGTGCGCGCGCACGCCGCCACCGTGCTGGCCAATTTCAAGGTGCCGCGGTTCGTCGAATTCCGCGACCAGCTGCCCTACAGCGCCGCCGGGAAAGTGCTCAAGCGTCAACTACGTGAGGAGAAGTCGTAATGTCGGAACCGGCAACCCCGGACCAGGGTCCGGCGATCCCGGACGAGGGTGAGGTCGTCACCTACGAGCGGCGTGGTCGCGTCGCGATCGTCACGCTGAACCGGCCGGATTACCGCAACGCGCAGAACTCGGTGATGACCTACGCCCTCGACGCCGCCTTCGAGCGCGCCGTGGAGGATCCGGAGGTCGGGGTGATCGTGCTGGCCGGCAACGGGAAACACTTCAGCGCCGGGCACGATATCGGCACGCCCGGTCGCGATCACCACGTGCGGTACCCGAACAAGGCCGCGCTGTGGTGGGACCACGTGGACCGGGCGGGCGGCGATCAGCGCTTCGCCCGCGAGCTCGAGGTCTACCTCGGCATGTGCAGGCGCTGGCGGGAGATTCCCAAGCCGACCATCGCGATGGTGCAGGGCGCCTGCATCGCCGGCGGGCTCATGCTGGCCTGGGTGTGCGATCTGATCATCGCCTCCGACGACGCGTTCTTCTCCGATCCCGTGGTGCGCATGGGCATCCCGGGCGTCGAGTACTTCGCCCACCCGTGGGTGATGGGTCCGCGCGCGGCGAAGGAGTTCCTGTTCACCGGCGACCGGTTCGGCGCGACGCAGGCCAAGGAGTGGGGCATGGTCAACCGGGTGGTCCCCCGCGCCGACTTGGAGGCCGAGACCTTGGCGCTGGCCGAGAAGATCGCCGCCATGCCGCAATTCGGCCTCGCGCTGACCAAGAAGGCGGTCAACCAGGCCGAGGACCTGATGGGCATGCGGTCGGGCATGGACTCGGTGTTCGGCCTGCACCACTTCGCCCACGCGCACAACGCCGAGGTCGGCGCCGACTCGCTGGGCGGCATGAACGCCAAGTCGATGAAGGCCTCCGCGAGCACCGCAGAACAGAACGGAACAACCTAGTGGATCTGGATCTCGACCAGGCGACCCAGGAATTCCAGCGGGAGGTCCGCGAATTCCTGGCCGCGAACAAACCCGCGAAGCCGCTGCCCTCCATGGACACCAAAGCGGGATTCGAGGCGCACCGCGCATGGGAGCGCACCCTCGCCGACGCCCGGCTCTCGGTGGTGGCCTGGCCGGAGGAATTCGGCGGGCGCAACGCCTCGCTGCTGGAGTGGGTGCTGTTCGAGCAGGAGTACTACGCGGCGGGCGCGCCGGGGCGGGTCAGCCAGAACGGCATCTTCCTGCTGGCGCCGACGCTTTTCGAACACGGCACGCCGGAACAGCTGGAGCGGATCATGCCGCGGATGGCGCGCGGCGACGACATCTGGGCGCAGGCGTGGTCGGAGCCCGAAGCGGGCAGCGACTTGGCCGGTATCCGCTCGACCGCCCGGCGCACCAGCGGAGGCTGGCTGCTGAGCGGCCAGAAGACGTGGAGTTCGCGCGCCGCCTTCGCCGACTGGGCATTCGGGCTGTTCCGTAGCGACCCCGAGGCCGAGCGGCACAAGGGCCTCACCTACGTCATGTTCCCGCTGACCGCCGACGGGGTCTCGGTGCGCCCGATCCCGCAGCTGGACGGCGAACCCGGCTTCGCGGAGATCTTCCTCGACGACGTGTTCGTGCCCGACCGCGACGTGATCGGCGCGCCCGGCGAGGGCTGGCGCGTGGCGATGAGCACCTCCAGCAACGAACGCGGCCTTTCGCTGCGCAGCCCCGGCCGGTTCAGCGCCACCGCGCAGCGGCTGATCGACCTGTGGCGCGAGACCGGCGACGAGGACAACACCGCGCAACGCGACGCGGTGGTGGACGCCTGGATCGGCAGCGAGGCCTACCGGCTGCACACGTTCGGCACGGTCACCCGGCTCAACGAAGGCGGCAAGCTGGGCGCGGAATCATCGATCACCAAGGTGTTCTGGTCCGAGCTCGACATCGCGATGCACGAGACCGCGCTCGAGGTGCTCGGTGCGGCGGCGGAGCGTTCGGGGCCGTGGACCGACGGATACCTGTTCGCGCTGTCCGGCCCGATCTACGCGGGCACCAACGAGATCCAGCGCAACATCATCGCCGAGCGGCTGCTCGGACTACCGAGAGGAAGCAGCCGATGAGATTCGCGCTCAGCCCCGAACAACTCGATTTCGGCGTCAGCCTGCGCAAACTGCTGGAGGCGGGCCGCGCGCCCGCCGCCGTGCGCGCGTGGGCGTCCGGCGACAGCGGGCCCGGTCGCGCGCTGATCCGGCAACTGGCCGAGGCCGGTGTGCTGGGTCTGGCCGTCGCGGAGGAGCACGGCGGCATCGGCGCCGAACCGATCGACCTCGTCGTGGCGTTCCAGGAGATCGGCCGGGCGGCCGTGCCCGGCCCGCTGGTGGAAACCGCCGCGGCGATTCCGGCACTGCTCCAAGCGCTTCCGGACCAGGAACCGGCCGCGCGCTGGCTGCCGGGCTTCGTGGAGGGTACGGCGCTGGGCACCGTCGCCTTCGCGTCAGACGGCCCCGGCGGTGTCGCGCTGGACGCCGACACCGCCGAGGTGGTCCTGCTGGCCGGGGACCGTCAACTGTCCACCGGGCATCGCACCGGTCTGGTGCGCTCGGTCGATCCCGCCCGCCGCCTGTTCACCGTCGCCGCGGCCGAGACCGTCGCCGAGGGCGACGGGGCTCGCGCGGCCGCGGCCGCCGGTTTCGACACCGGCGCGCTGGCCTGCGCTGCCCAGCTGCTCGGCGCGGGCAAAGCCCTGCTGCACGCGTCCACCGAGTACGCCAAGCAGCGCAAGCAGTTCGGCAAGCCGATCGGCGAGTTCCAGGCCGTGAAGCAGAAGCTCGCCGACGTGCTCATCGCGCTGGATCTGGCCGAGCCGCTGCTCTTCCGGGCCGCGCTGACGATGACCGAAACCACCCGCGGCTGCGACGTCTCGGCCGCCGTGATCGCCTGCGGCGACGCCGCCTACCGCGCGGCCCGCGCGGCGCTGCAGGTGCACGGCGCGATCGGCTACACCGCCGAGTACGACCTGTCACTGTGGTTGACCAAGGTGACCGCGTTGCGTTCGGCATGGGGCACACCGGATCTGCACCGCGCCCGGATCGCACGGGCGCTGCGGGCGGACACCGACTCCGATCGCGCCGCCCGGGGACTCGCATGAGCGGTCAGGCCCGGAGGCGGGAGCGCAGCGTTACCACGCAGGGCCCCGCTCATGCGCACAACAAACACAGCATGAGCGGTCAGGCCCGGAGACCGCAGCGCAGCATCACCACGAAAGGACACCGATGAGCACCGCCGAACACCAAGAGTTCCTCGCCTCGGTGCGGGCGCTGCTGACCAAGCACGCGGGGTCCGCGGCGGTGCGTGCCGCGATGGACACCGAACTCGGCTACGACCCGGCCCTGTGGCGGCTGCTGTGCGAGCAGATCGGCGTCGCCGCGCTCGCGATTCCCGAGGAGTACGGCGGCTTCGGCGCGAGTCTGGTCGAATCCCTGCTGGTGGTGGGCGAATTGGGCCGCACGCTCGCCGGGGTGCCGATGCTCGGTTCGGCCGTCTTGGGTGCGCAGGCCGTCCTGCTGTCGGGCGACACCGAAGCCTGCGGGCGGCTGCTGCCCGAGGTGGCGGAGGGCACGCGGACGATCGCGGTCTGCTGGGCGAGCGAGCGCGGCTGGGACGATCCGGGCGTATGCGAGACGGACGGCGCCCTGACCGGGACGGCGCATTACGTGCTCGACGGGATGTCGGCGGACACTCTCGTCGTCGTCACCGCGACCGGCCTGTTCGAGATCGAGCCCACCGCGGCGGGCGTCACCCGGCGGTCCGCGCCCACCATGGACCCCACGCGCAAGCTGGCCGAGGTCGCCTTCGCCGAGGCGCCCGCGCGACGGCTCGGGTCGGGCGATCCGGCGGCGACCGTCGCCCGGCTGCGGGAGATCGCCTGGGCCGCGCTGGCCGCCGAGCAGGTGGGAGCCGCCGACCGCTGCCTCGAGATGACGGTGGACTACGCCAAGTCCCGCGTGCAGTTCGGCCGGGTGATCGGCAGCTTCCAGGCGCTCAAGCACCGCATGGCCGACATGTACGTGCTGCTGGAATCGGCCCGCTCCGCGTCCGTCGCAGCCACCGCGGCGGTGGCGGCGCACAGCCCGTCGGCCGCCGAGGACGTCTGGGTCGCTCGGGTGCACTGCTCGGAGGCGCTCTCCGCCATCGCGGCCGAGACCGTCCAGTTGCATGGCGGCATCGCGATCACCTGGGAACACGACGCGCATCTGTTCTTCAAGCGCGCCCACGGCGACGCCCAGCTGTTCGGCGCCGCGCACCGTCCGGCGACGCAGCCCGCCTGAGTCCTGAGCGGCGGCGCGCCGGGCCTTCCGACGGTGCGCCCTGTCTAGGAGGCTGTCGGGCCTGGACATGATCAACTAAGATGTGACAAGCGCCACACGCGCATGGTCGGGGGATGCGTTTTCGAGTGGCACCGCAAGGTCGGGATCGGTGCCGTAGCGAGTCGAGATGCCGACTCGCCGCCCAACAAGTCGTCGGGGCCACCATCCGGGAGGATGCCATGACGCAAACAGTGAATTCCGATCTCCAGGTTCTACGGTCCACCATGGACGGGCCGGTGTTCGGCCCCACGGACGCCGGGTACGACCGCGCCCGCGCCATCTGGAACGCCGACATCGACCGGCGGCCCGCCGTGATAGCCCAGTGCCTGTCGTCTCGTGACGTGGCCGCGGCGTTGGCCTTCGGCAGGGAGCGCGGGCTGGAGATATCCGTGCGCGGCGGCGGCCACTCCTACAGCGGGACCGCGGTGGGCGAGGGTGGCCTGATGATCAACCTCAGCGCGCTGACGGGCGTCGTGGTGGATCCGGAGACCGAGCGCGCCCGGGTCGGCGGCGGCGCGACGATGGCGGACATGGACGCCGCGACCCAGGCCCACGGCCTGGCGGTGACCGGCGGGGTGATCAGTGACACCGGCGTCGGCGGCCTCACCCTCGGCGGCGGCATGGGCTGGCTGACCCGCATGGCCGGGCTGGCTGTCGACAATCTCGTCTCGGCGCAGGTGGTGCTCGCCGACGGCCAGGCGGTGCGGGCCTGCGAGACCGAGCACGCGGACCTGTTCTGGGCGTTGCGCGGGGGCGGCGGAAACTTCGGTGTGGTCACCGAATTCGAGTACCGCCTGCATCACGTGGGGCCGGAAGTGCACCTCGGCCTGTTCTTCTGGGACATGCCGGACGGGACCGACGCCCTGCGCTTGATCCGGGAGTTCCTTCCCACCCTGCCGCGTCGATCGGGAGCGTTGATAGCGCTGGCGATGACCGCGCCGCCCGCGCCGTTCGTTCCGGAGCGGTACCGCGGCCGAGCGGGCCACGCCTTGATCGTCGCCGGTTTCGGCACGGCCGAGGAACACGCCGCCGCGGTAGCGCCGATCCGGAACGCGCTCCCGCCGCTGTTCGAGTTCCTCGGCCCGATCCCGTACGCCGGATTGCAACGGATGCTCGACGCCGCGGCGCCCTGGGGCATGCGCGGCTACGAGAAGGGGCTCGATCTGGACGACTTCTCCAACGACGTCATCGCCGTGCTCACCGCGCACGCCGCGGCGAAGACCGCGCCGCTGTCGTTCATGCCGATCTTCCCGCTCAGCGGCGCGTTCACCACCGTCGGCGAGGACGACACGGCATTCGGCGGCGCGCGCACCCCGCATTACGGGTGCAACATCACCGCGATCACTCCCGACGCCGAGACGCTCGCCCACGACCGGGAATGGGTGCGCACCACGTGGGAAGCGCTGCGCCCGATGGCTTCCAATCGCGGCGGGTACGTGAACTTCATGGCGGACCCGAATTACGACCGGGTCCGCGAATCCTACGGAAGCGCCAAATACTCGAAATTGGCCCACATCAAGGCCGACTACGATCCGGGCAACGTCTTCCACCGCAACGCCAACATAGCCCCGGGCTGACTCACGCGTCCCAGCGTCCGCCGGGACGCAGGCCGTCGAGAACGATCTCCACGAGCCGGCGCCAATCACCGCTGCCGCTGCCGATCGTCGCGGACACCGCGCCGACGATCATGTACACGTCGGCCACCGTGCAGTCGTCGCGCACGGTCCCTGCGTCCCGGTCCCGCTCGACCAGTTCGCCGATCACCTCCTCGAGCCTGCTTCGGGATTCGCCCCGCGGCGCACTGCCCGCCGACTCCCGAGCCGCCTCGATCGCCGCCGACAGGCCCCGGTCGGCCGCCAGCACCGCGCCGACATGACGCAGGTAGCGGGCGAGCCCCTGCCCGGGCTCGGCCCGCAGGCATTCGGTGCGGGCGAACTCCTCGATCTCGGCGAAGCGCTGCTCGGCCGCGGCTTCGATGAGATCGGCATGGGTGGGGAAATGGCGGTAGACCGTGCCGATTCCGACGCCTGCGGCGCGGGCGATCTCGGGCAGCTGCACCGCGCCGCCGCGCTCGGCGAACAGCGTGCGGGCCACGGCCACGATGCGGGCGCGGTTGAGCGCGGCGTCCGCGCGCGGTTTGCGGGGCGTTGGCCTTGACACTGGCGATCCCTCCGTGTTTACGCTTCAACCGGAACAGGATTCCGGTTCCGTTTAACTGCTTCGAAGGGTAGCACTTCATGTCCCACAATCGTTTCCGCCTCCTGGACGCCGGCGAGGCACGGCCCGGCCGGGTGCCGTTACCGCCCGCGTTCGCGGTGAAGGCGACGACCGCCGACACCGAGGGCAGGTTCTCCCTGCTGGAGGTGACGCTCGCGCGCGATATCCCGCGGCACACCCACCACGTGGCGGACGAATGCATCTACGTGCTCGAAGGCACGCTCGACGTCGAGTTCGACGACCGGACCCTCTCCGCGACGGAGGGCATGTTCGTCCTGCTGCCGCACGGCGTCCCGCACGCCCTGCGCTGCGGATCGCAACCGCCGCCACGGGTGCTGCAGATCTCGTCGCCCGGCGGCTGGGAGTGCTACCTGGAAGATCTCTTCGAAGCCGGTGCGTCGGTGCTGACCGACGGAGCGCTGGACCCGGTGAAGATCAATCCGATCGCGGCGGCGTACGACATCCGTTACGAGGAACCGGAACACGCAGCCGATTCAACCGGCGCGCAGCAGGATTGACCGCCGACGTCGACGGCCCCGCGAAACCGCCGTTGCGCGGGGCCGCCCGTGCGTTTCCCGCCTGTGGCCGACTTCACGACAAATAGATAGTTAGCTTATGTAATAATACTCCTCGTGCGGCAAGCTCAGGTGAACGTAGCGGATGACATCGTCGTCGACCTTCTCGTCACCGCGGGCAGGCTCACTCGGCTGGCCGGGGTGATCAGCGGCGACGACCTGCCGCGGGCCGTGTTGCGGGCACTGGCTGTGCTCGACGAACACGGCGCGCTGCGGGTCAGCGAATTCGCCAGGATCGACCGATGTTCACAGCCGGCGGCAACGGCGCTGATCGGCAAGCTGGTCGCGGAAGGCTTCGCGACCCGGCGCAAGGACCCGGAGGACTTCCGGGCCGTCCTCATCGAGCTCACCCCGGCCGGGCGGACCCGGCTGACCGAGTTCCGCCAAGCATTCGCCGCCGCGATCGGCGGACACCTGCCCGGTTTCGACGCCGAACGCCTAGCGCGACTGGACACCGAATTGCACGCCCTGCTGGAGGCCCTGAAAACGGCTACGCGACAGCACGATCCGATCTCGAGGGAACACTGATGAGCACTTTGGCTCCCACCCGCGCCCCGGTCGCGGACGACACCAAACAACCGAAAGCCGTCTGGGCGGTCGCCTTCGCCAGCGTGATCGCGTTCATGGGCATCGGCCTGGTCGATCCCATCCTGAAACCCATCGGCGAACAACTGCACGCCTCACCGTCCCAGGTGTCGCTGCTGTTCACCAGCTACATGCTGGTCACGGGCGTGGCCATGCTGGTCACCGGTGTGGTGTCCAGCCGCTTCGGCGCCAAGAAGACGCTGCTGGCCGGGCTGGCGATCATCATCGTGTTCGCGGCGCTGGCAGGCATGTCGGACACGGTGGCGCAGATCGTCGGATTCCGGGCGGGCTGGGGCCTGGGCAACGCGCTGTTCATCGCCACCGCCCTGGCCACCATCGTCGGCGCGGCCAGCGGCGGCGTAGCGCGCGCGATCATCCTCTACGAGGCCGCGCTCGGCATCGGCATCGCGACCGGACCGCTGGTCGGCGGCGTGCTCGGCGGAATCAGCTGGCGCGGGCCGTTCTTCGGCGTCTCGGCGCTGATGGCCGTCGCGCTGATCAGCATCGTCGTCCTACTGCCGGAGGGCCCCAAGCCGGCGCACCGCACCTCGATCGCCGCGCCGTTCCGCGCGTTGCGCCACCGGGGGCTGCTGATCGTGAGCCTCACCGCCCTGCTGTACAACTTCGGCTTCTTCACCCTGCTCGCCTACACCCCGTTCCCGCTGGATATGGGCACCTACGCGATCGGCTTCATCTTCTGCGGCTGGGGTGTGCTGCTGGCGATCGCGTCGGTGTTCCTGGCTCCCCGGTTGCAGCGCCGGTTCGGTTCGCTGCCGATGATGGGACTGTCGCTGGCGCTGTTCGCGGCGGACCTGGCGATGATGGCCGTCTTCGCCGAGCACAAGCCCGTGCTGATCGTCGGCACCGTGCTGGCGGGCCTGTTCCTCGGCGTGAACAACACGCTGATCACCGAGGCCGTGATGATCTCAGCGCCGGTGGAGCGGTCCACGGCGTCGGCCGCCTACAGCTTCGTCCGGTTCGCGGGTGGGGCCGCCGCTCCTTACCTCGCGGGCAAACTCGGCGAGCACAGCATCTCGTTGCCGTTCTGGGTCGGCGCGGCGTGCACCGCCGCCGCGGTCGTCGTCCTGCTGGCCGGGCGCGCCGCGCTGGCCCACCTCGACGACCACGATCCCGCACCGCACAGCGTCGAGGAAGCGCAGGCCATGACGGTCGGTGACTGACCGTGAGCGAGGAGTACGGTCGAGAGATATGACCGAAGCGAAGCGGGGCCGCGTCAGCGTCGAGACCAGCAAGAAGCGTGTGCGCGTGTACCTGGGCGGTCACTTGGTGGCCGACAGTGCGCGGCCCGTGCTGGTCTGGGAGAACCCGCACTACCCGACCTACTACCTGCCGGTCGCGGATCTGCGCGCCAAACTCGAACCGAGCGGGCAGACCCGGCACTCCGCGAGCCGTGGCGACGCGACCGTCTACGACGTCATGGTCGACGGCACGACGGCGGGCGGGGCGGCGCTGCGGTACCACGACTCGCCGCTCACCGAATTGCGCGACCTCGTCCGGCTGGAGTGGGGCGCGATGGACGAGTGGTTCGAGGAGGACGAGCCGATCTACGTCCATCCGCGCAACCCCTACTCGCGCGTCGACATCCTGGCCAGTTCGCGACATGTGCGAGTGGAGATCGACGGCGTCACCGTCGCCGATTCGCGCACGCCGCGCATCCTGTTCGAAACCGGTTTGCCGCCGCGGTATTACCTGCCGATGACAGACGTCCGCATGGATCTGCTGCACCCGTCGGCCACCCACACCAACTGCCCGTACAAGGGCACCGCCGACTACTGGACGGTCCGCGTCGAGGGCAAGGAGTATCCCGACTACGTGTGGGGCTACCGCACGCCGCTTCCGGAGAGCCAGAAGGTCGCCGGGCTGGTCTGCTTCTACAACGAGAAGGTCGACATCTACGTGGACGACGAGCTCCAGGAACGGCCGCACTCGCCGTTCAGCTGAGTTCAGCGTCGGCCCGGTCGGCGGACGGCAGGAGCCTCGGTCCGCACAAGGCAGGCCGCACGTGCCACACGATCACCACGGTGGGGTCTTCGCGCCATGCGCACCGAACGGGTGGTCCGGCGCCGGTTCACACCGCGACCAGGGGCGGACTTTCGGCCGCACGGCGGTACTGCCCTGGGGCCAGGCCGTATTCGCGTTTGAACGCTTTGGCGAAAGCGAACTCCGAGGCGTAACCGACGCGGCGGGCCACGGCGCCGAGGCCGGCGTCGGTGTCGCGCAGCAGGCGGGCGGCGGTCAGCATGCGCCAGCGGGTCACGTAGGCCAGGGGCGGTTCGCCGACCGTCGCGAGGAAGCGGCGGGCGAGAGTCGCGCGGGAGACGCCCGCGATGTCGCCGAGCTCGGCGACCGTCCACGCACGCGCGGGTTCCTCGTGCACGGCGCGTAGCACCGCCGCGACCGCGGGATCGGCGAAAGCGCCTGCCCAGCCCGACGATCGCGCGTCGGCTTGCTCGTCGAACCAGGCGCGCAGGATGAACAACAGCAACGTCTCGAGGATCGCGGGCACGGCCGCGTCGCTGCCCGGGCGCGGCTCGGCGATCTCCGCGGCCAGCAGGTCGACGGCGCCGCGCAGCGCGGGATGACGCCCCGGGCGCGCGGGCAGATGAATGAACTCGGGCAGCTCGTCGAGGATCGGGTGACTGCGACCGCGGCCGAGTTCGTAAGCGCCGCAGAGCAAGGCGGTGCGAACGCCGGGGCCCGTGACCTCCCTGGGCTCGCCGGGCAGCGCGGTCTCGGTGACCGGGCTGTCCAGGCTGTCGACCAGATCGTGGTCGGCCCCGCGCGGCATGAACAGCACGTCCCCGACGCCGAGCGCCATGGGTTCGCCGTCCGGCGGCACCACCCAGCAAGAGCCTTGGAGGACCACGTGGAACCCGGCGCCCGGAACCACGGGATACCGCCGACCCCACGGGGCGTGCCGGATGAACAGGCCGGAGGTGGGGCTGCCGGTGCGGATCGCCGCGATGGCCTCGCTCAGAATGTCCACCCGTTCACCGTAGCACTCTATTGATGAGCGTTTGAGACAAAGTATCGAGCTTCGTAGGCATTGGCCGACTCACCTGCAAACAATAGATTTCTTCTCATGACATCCAGCGAAGACACCCGCACCATCGCCGTCTACGGCGCCACCGGACACACCGGCGGCTACCTGCTTGCCGAACTGCGCCGCCGCGGCCTCACCCCGATCCTGGTGGGCCGCGACGCCGATCGCATCCGTGCCGCCGCCGGCGCCGTCGACCTGCCCGACGCCGGCATACGGGTAGCCGAGCTGTCCGACCACGCGGCCCTCGTCACCGCGTTCACCGGCGCGGAGGTGGTGATCAGCAGCTTGCCCGCCTATGTCGAGCACGGCGCGGCGGTACTCGCCGCGGCGATCGACGCCGGTGCCCACTACACCGACATGTCCGGCGAGCAACTGTTCCTGAAACGGGTCTTCGACGAGTTCGGACCGCGCGCCGCGGCGGCGGGCGTCACCCTCGTCTCCGGCGTCACCGACAGTAATGTCCCCGGTGACCTGCTCGCTCACCTCGCCACGCGCCGCGTGACCGGTCCGGCCGAGGTGGTGCTGAGCCACCTGAGCAAGAGCGGCGGCAACGGTTCCAAAGGTAGTGCGAAGACGGTCTTCGCGAGCCTGGACTGGTTCCGCGGCGGCGGCTGGCACTACGCCGACGGCGAACTGCGCACGGGCGCGGGCGCGGGCGCGGAGGCACGACACGACAAGATGACCTTCCCCGGCAACACCGAGCCGACCACCGTCGCGAAGTTTCCGCAGCCCCCGGTGCTGACCATCCCCCGTCACTCGAACGTCTCGTACGTCGAAGGCGTCCTCGCCACGTCGATTCTCGACACGCTCAGCGGGTTCACCGCCGCACTCATCGACACACTGCCCGACGCGCCCAGCGCGGACCTGCGCTACGACCTCGTGGTGGACGCGTTCGGCGCGGACGGACGGCACGCCCGCGGCGTGCTCAGCGGCGTCGACTCCTACCGCGATTCCGCGCTGATGGCCGTGGCGACGGCTGTCCGGCTGGCCGAGAACGCCGCCGCACCGGGCGCGCTCGCCCCCGCCGAAGCGTTCGACCCCGCCGATTTCCTCGACGCGCTCGCGCCGTTCGGCATCACCTGGCGGATCGAGGAGAACTGAGCGGTGCGTCGATCGGGCATAGTCGAACGATGACCGACACTCGTCCGCCGCTCGCCGTCGCACTCGATCTCGCGCCGCACCCGGAGGGCGGATGGTATCGCGAAACCTGGCGCAGCCCGGTGCGATTCACGCCGGAGGGCTACCCGGGCCGGCGCGCCGCGGCGACGGCGATCCATTTCCTGCTGTTGCCGGGCGAGCGGTCCGCGCCGCACACGGTGCGCTCCGACGAGCTGTGGCTCTGGCACCGCGGCGGGCCGCTCGCGCTCGACATCGGCGGCGAAGTGGTGACCCTGGGCCCCGACGTGGAGCGCGGTCAGCTGCTCCAAGCCGTGGTGCCCGGCGGCGTCAGCCAGTCGGCGCGACCTGCGGGCGCGGAATACGTGCTGGTCAGCTGCATCGTCGCACCGGGTTTCGACTTCGCCGACTTCCGGCTGGACTGACCGGGTTCAGCGCACCGGCACGGCGGCGAACTGGGCGAGCTCGTGCGGATCGTGCGCGCAGAACATCCGCACCCGGTCGCCGTGATCGGCGTGCAGCGTGCGCAGGCGCTCCAGATTCTCCACCCGGGCGCGCCCCAGCGTGCTCGCGAGCACCTCGAAGACACCCAGGCCGACCGGCGGACGAGCCCTCCCCTCCGCCAGCTGCCGGTGGTGGAAGTAGGCGTCACCGCAGTGCAACAACCATCCGTCGCTCTGCCGGACCGCGACGCCGCTGTGCCCGCGGGTGTGCCCGACCAGCGGGATCAGCATGATGTCCTCGAGCACCGGGACGGCGGTGAAACCGAACCAGGTGTCCGCGCCGGTCTCGTGGGCCAGCCAGCGAGGCCCGTGCTCCCACTGGCGCGGCTGGTAGCGCAGCTTCTCGCCGATGGTGGGGCGCTGGGTCGCCGCGTCGAGTTCGTCGGCGAAGACGTGCACCGTGGCGTCGGGGAAGTCCGACAGCCCGCCGGCGTGATCGAGGTCGAGATGGGTGAGCACGATGTGCCGGACGTCCTCGCGCCGGTAGCCGAGCCCGCGGATCTGGTGCAGCGCGGTGAGTTCCGGACGCAACCGGGGACGCAGCAGCCGCGCGCTGCCTGCCCCCAGCCTGCCGCGGTCGAGCACGTCGGCCATGCCGAAACCGGTGTCCACCAGCACCAGTCCGTCATCGGACTCGATGAGCAGGCAATGCCCGACCAGCCCACCGGTCAGCAGCCCACCGCTGCCGAGCAGCGCGCGCCCGCCGACCGGGCACATGGTCGCGCAGTCCAGATGCCGCACCAGCATCGCGGAAACTCCCTCCTGCGGCGCCGGTTCGGACGGTATCCGTTCCGGCACGAAGGTCCTTTTTGTTCCCGTCAACGTAGCCGGAGCACGGCTCGGGCGCGACAGCGCGGTCACCGCCGCGGCGATCGGCGGGCAACCCGATCGGCGCCCGCCGCCCCGCGCAGCTGGATCACTCGGGGATTTCGAGCACGCCCTCGTCCACGGCCCAGGCGATGGTGCGCTCGAGATTCGGACAGGAGTCGGGGCGGCCAGGCCCGTGGCCGCGCGCACTCAGTTCGGCGAAGACCGGGCAGCGCTCGGCCGGATCGCCGGTCCACTGCACCGAGGTCTGGTGCGTGCTGCTCTTGCGCACCAAGACCTGGCTCTGGCAGGCCTGACACCGCAGCGGGGTCAGGCCGTCCTCCAGGTAGCGCTGTTTGTCGACCACCGTCTGGGCGCGCACTTCGGCTCGCCGAGCGGGCTGGTCGGCGAAATCGGGTGCCTTCGCCCAGGTGGCCGCCATCAGACGCCGGCCTCGGCTTCCTCGGACTCGCGCTTGCGCCGCAGGTTCTCCGCGACCTCCGCCTCCCACGCCTCGTTCGCCTTGGTGGTGTCCACCTCGAACTCGAAGCGCTGGGTCATCTTCTCGGTGACGTCGGCCAGGTCGACGTAGAACTGCTCGTACCAGCGGCGCAGCTGGTAGACCGGCCCGTCCTCCTCGCACAGCAGCGGGTTCTCGACCTTGGACTTGTGCTTCCAGATCTCGACGTCCTGCAGGAAGCCGACGCTGATGCCCTCGGTCATCTTCTCCGCCAGCTTGGTCGCCATCTCGCCCTCGACGCCCTTCGGCTTCTCCAGCGTGATGCCCCATTGCAGGACGAAGGAGTCCTGGGTGACCGGGTAGTGGCAGTTGATCAGGACGCTCTTGACCTCGTAACCGCTGTAGATGTTGATCAACGGGTTGATCATGTACGAGGGGCCGAAGTACGAGGCCTCGGACTTGAGCAGCGTGTCACCGCCGTACTTGGAGGCCATGCCGATGTCCGGCCTGCCCTTGGTCTCCAGGAACTGGGTGGCGATGTGCCCCTCGAAGACGTTCTTGAAGTACGTCGGGAAGGCGAAATGGATGTAGAAGAAGTGGGCCATGTCGACCACGTTGTCGATGATCTCGCGGCAGTTGGCGCCCTCGATCAGCATCGAGTTCCACGTCCAGTCGGTCCACCCGCTGTCGAGCTGCTCACTGGGGTTGCCGTCGGCGTCGGTGTAAGGGCCCTTGATGTGCGGGATGGTGACCTCGGGCGGCGGCTGGCTGCCCTCGTGGTCGTGCCAGACGAACAACTGACCGTTGCGCTCCAGCGTGGTCCACTTCCTGGTGCGCGCCAGCGGCGGCACCCGGCGCGCGTACGGAATCGCGGTGCACTTGCCGTTGGTGCCCGACCAGCGCCAGTCGTGGAACGGACAGGCGATGTCGTCGCCCTTGACCTCGCCCATGCTCAGGTCGCCGCCCATGTGCCTGCAGTACGCGTCCAGCACCCGCAGTTCACCGTTGCTGTCGGCCCAGACGACGAGCTTGGTGCCGAAGACGTTCACCGCGTGCGGCTTGCCGTCCCGGAACGTCTTGGCCAGACCCAGGCAATGCCATCCCCGCGCATAGCGAGTCGGTGCGGCGCCGACATCCAGCTCCCGGACCTTCGCACCGCCCTGTGGCGTAACTGCCATCGCGTTTCCTCCTCCATCTGTACTAGAACACGTTACAAAACTGGCGCTCTGGACGCCAGCGATTCCCCTCACTTCCTGCATGAGCGCATGTCCGGGCAGGGGTGGACACCGGTTCTCGACAGAAATAGGAACCTGTTCTAGTCTCAGAGGCAAATGAGATTTCGGACATCAACCGACCAGGCAGGAGCAGGTCCCGAGATGACGCAAGAAGTGACCGAACGGGTCGAAGCGCTGTTGCCGACGTTGCGCGAACGCGCACAGGAGGCCGAGGACCTGCGGCGCATCCCCGACGAAAGCATGAAGGCGTTGCAGGAGACCGGCTTCTTCCGGCTGCTCCAGCCCAAGCAGTGGGGCGGTCACGCCGCCGATCCGGTGGTCTTCTACGACACCGTGCGCAAGATCGCCAGCGCCTGCGGATCCACCGGCTGGGTGGCCGGCATTGTGGGCGTGCACAACTGGCACCTGGCGCTGTTCGCGCAGCAGGCGCAGGAAGACGTCTGGGGCGAGGACACCGAAGTGCGGATCTCCTCCTCCTACGCGCCGATGGGCGCGGGCACGGTCGTCGACGGCGGTTACCTCGTCAACGGCGCGTGGGCCTGGTCGTCCGGCTGCGATCACGCCACCTGGGCGGTCCTCGGCGGCCCGGTGATCAAGGACGGCAAGCCGGTCGACTTCGGCAGCTTCCTCATCCCGCGCGACGACTACCGCATCGACGACGTGTGGAACGTGGTCGGCCTGCGCGGCACCGGCTCCAACACGGTCGTGGTGAAAGACGTCTTCGTGCCGTCGCACCGGTTCCTCAGCTTCCGCGCCATGAGCGAACTGAAATCCCCGGGTCTGGAACAGAACACCGATCCGGTCTACAAAATGCCCTGGGGCACCATCCATCCCACCACGATCTCCACCCCGATCGTCGGCATGGCCTACGGCGCCTACGCGGCGCACGTCGAGCACCAGGGCAAGCGGGTGCGCGCGGCCTACGCGGGCGAGAAGGCCAAGGAGGACCCGTTCGCCAAAGTGCGCATCGCGGAGGCCGCCAGCGACATCGACGCCGCGTGGCGGCAGCTGTCGGGCAACGTCGCCGACGAATACGCGCTGCTGGTGGCGGGCCAGGAGATCCCGTTCGACCTGCGCGTGCGGGCCCGCCGCGACCAGGTGCGCGCGACCGGCCGCTCGATCGCCGCGATCGACAAGCTGTTCGAGAGTTCCGGCGCCACCGCGCTGGCCAACGGCACGCCGCTGCAACGCTTCTGGCGCGACGCGCACGCGGGCCGGGTGCACGCGGCCAACGACCCCGAGCGCGCCTACCTGATGTATGGCACGCACGAGTTCGGCCTCCCCGTCACCGACGGCATGGTGTAGGGGGTGCCCGTGACCTCGACCGCGGAACTCACCGCCGAATCGACCTCGCGCTACGCGCAGGTGCGACCCGACCTGCGACTGCACTACCACGAGGCGGGCGTCGGCAACGGGCCGACGATCGTCCTGCTGCACGGCGGCGGGCCGGGCGCGTCCTCATGGTCGAACTTCGCGCGCAATATCCCGGTGCTGGCCGAGCACTTCCACGTACTGGCGGTGGATCAGCCCGGCTACGGCCGCTCGGACAAGCCCACCGAGCATCCGCAGTACTTCGTGCACAGCGCCTCGGCGCTGAAGGACCTGCTCGACCACCTGGAGATCACCTCCCGGGTGCACCTGCTGGGCAACTCGCTCGGCGGCGGCGCGGCCGTCCGGTTCGCGCTGGACTACCCGGATCGCGCCGGGAAGCTGATCCTGATGGGTCCGGGCGGACTGAGCACCAACCTGTTCGCGCCCGACCCGACCGAGGGCGTGAAACTGCTCTCCAAGTTCAACTACGAGCCGACCAGGGAGAACCTGGAGGCGTTCCTGCGCATCATGGTCTTCGACCAGTCGCTGGTCACCGACGAGCTGATCGACGAGCGGTTCGCCTCCGCGAGCACGCCCGAGGCGCTGGCCGCCACCCGGGCGATGGGCAAGTCGTTCGCGAGCGCGGACTTCGAGAAGGGCATGCTCTGGCGCGACGCCTACAAGCTGCGGCAGCCGGTGCTGCTGATCTGGGGCCGCGAGGACCGGGTCAACCCGCTCGACGGCGCACTGGTGGCGACCAAGCTGATCCCGCGCGCGCAGTTGCACGTCTTCGGCGGGTGTGGACACTGGGCACAGCTGGAGAAGTTCCACGAATTCAACCGGCTCGCGATCGATTTCCTCGCGGGCGTCAAGGAGAAGTGATGGGCATCCGATCACTGGGATATCTGCGTATCGAGGCGACCGACATGGCCGCCTGGCGGGAGTACGGGCTCAAAGTCCTCGGCATGGTCGAGGGAAAGGGCACCGATCCGGAAGCGCTGTATTTGCGCATGGACGAGTTCCCGGCCCGGCTCGTGATCGTCCCCGGCGAAAAGGACCGGCTGCAGATCTCGGGCTGGGAAACCGCCAACGCCGAAGAGCTGCAAGACATCCGCAACCGGTTGGACGCGGCGGGCGTGCCCTTCAAGGAGGGCACTGCCGCCGAACTGGCCGATCGCCGGGTGTACGAGCTGATCCGGTTCGACGACCCCTCCGGCAATACGCTCGAAGCGTTCCACGGTGTGGCGCTGGAGCATCGCCGGGTGGTCAGCCCGTACGGGCACAAGTTCGTCACCGAGGAGCAAGGGCTCGGGCACGTGGTGCTCTCCACCAAGGACGACAAGGCGGCGCTGGAGTTCTACCGCGACGTGCTCGGCTTCCGGCTGCGCGACTCGATGCGGCTGCCACCGCAGATGGTCGGCCGCCCCGCCGATGGCGAGCCCGCCTGGCTGCGATTCTTCGGCTGCAATCCGCGCCACCATTCGCTGGCGTTCCTGCCCATGCCGACGCCCAGCGGCATTGTGCACCTGATGATCGAGGTGGAGAACGCCGACGACGTGGGGCTCGCCCTGGATCGCGCGCTGCGCAAGAAGGTCAAGATGTCGGCGACGCTGGGACGGCACGTCAACGACAAGATGCTCTCCTTCTACATGAAGACGCCGGGCGGGTTCGACGTCGAATTCGGCTGTGAAGGACTGGAAGTCGACGACCACGACTGGATCGCGCGGGAATCCACCGCGGTGAGCCTGTGGGGGCACGACTTCACCGTCGGACAGCGGCAGCAGTGACCGAGAGGGCGAGCGAAACGATGACCGCGGACGGATCCGAGATCGATCCACGGCAGTTCCGGAACGTGCTGGGGCAGTTCTGCACCGGCATCACCGTGATCACCACCTTCGACGGTGACGGGGCGCCGATCGGCTTCGCCTGCCAGTCCTTCGCCGCCCTCTCCCTCGAACCGCCGCTGGTGCTGTTCTGCCCCACCAAGGCGTCCCGGTCCTGGGCGGCGATCGAGAAATCCGGGCGCTTCTGCGTGAACGTCCTCGCCGAACAGCAGCGCGAACTGTGCGCCCGCTTCGGCTCCCGCGAACCCGACAAGTTCGCCGGCGCCGCCTGGCACACCTCCGACCAGGAACTCCCGGCGCTGGACGAAGCGCTGGCCACCATCCAGTGCAAGGTCGAGACCGTCGTCGACGGCGGCGACCACTACATCGTCATCGGCCGCGTCCAAGCCCTCTCCGAGACGACCACCACCGGCCGCCCCCTGCTGTTCTACCGGGGCCAGTACACCGCCATCGAACCGGAGAAGACCACCCCGGCCCCGTGGCGCGCCGACCTGGAGCACTTCCTCACGACGACGACGTTGGACACCTGGTTGTAGGGGTGCGAGCAGCGCCGTAGCTCCGCGCGCTACAGCGGGCTACAATGACGTCATGAAGGTGATCACGCAGCGCGAGTTCCGCAACCACTCAGCGGCGGTCATGGATGCGGTCGAGGCCGGTGAGACCTTCCGCGTAACCCGAAACGGGGTCGAAGTCGCCGAAGTGCGGCCGGTCAGCCGAAAGCGCCGCCTGACGACGGAAGAACTCGTTGAACGGCATCGCAAACTCCCGCGTGTCGACTTCGCCCGCATGCGGCAAGAGGCCGACGAATTCTTCGGAACGGAAGATCGAGTCGGGGACGACGATGCGTGGGGATCGCGTTCATGACCGAGCGGCATGCATCAGGCGTATTGGACACTTGCGCCTACATCGACCTGGGCACGCTGGATCCCGCTTGTTTGCCGGAGTCGTGTGAGATAACGGCGATCACGTTAGCCGAATTGCACCAAGGCGTCGCCATGGCGAAAGACACCGTCACCCGAGCCGCACGATCCGAGCAACTCGGTGCCGCCATTGTGGATTTCGATCCGTTGCCCTTCGACGAGGACGCCGCGACACGCTACGGCACCCTGGTAGCACTCACCCTGGCGGCGAAACGCGACCCGCGGCCCCGCCGGATGGATTTGCTCATCGCGGCAATCGCGTCAGCACGTGGGCTACCGCTGTACACCCGCAACAGCGCGGATTTCCGCGAGCTGGAAAGCATGCTCGAGATCATCGCGGTGTAGCGCATGAAGTGCTCGACCTCGATCAGCCGCCCTTTGCTCGACGAGTGGTGTATGAGCGCGGCGAAACCCGGACTCACCGGGCTCGCCGGTCAGTACTTGTAGAAACCTTCGCCGGTGGCGATGCCGAGCTTGCCCTTATCGATGTAGTTCTCTTTCAACCACTGGGCAAGCCGTTGGGAGTCCTCGTCCTCGTTGTGGACGAGGATGTTGTACGGCGTGGTCAGGCCGATGATGTCGAGGATGCGGAAGGGGCCGGCCGGTGCGCCGGTGCCGATCTGCCAGGTCTTGTCCACTGCTTCGGGATCGGCGTAGCCGCCCGCCGCCAGGCTCATGCCCGCGTTGAGCAACGGCACCAGCAGCGAGTTCAGGACGTAACCGGCCTTCTCCTTGTGGATTTCGATCGGCACCATGCCGATCTCGGCGGCGAAGTCGACCACGGCCTGGTACACCGCCGGGTCGGTGTCGGTGGTACCCATGATCTCGGCCGTGTTGAAGTGCCACACCTGATTCGCGAAGTGCAGCGCGAGGAACCGGTCCGGGCGGCCGGTGAAGTCTTTCATGGCGCTGGGCAGCAGGGTGGAGGAGTTGGTGGCGAAGATCGTGCGCTCCGGTGCGACCCGGCCGAGTTCCTCGTAGGTTTGCCGCTTGATGCTCAGCACCTCGGGAATGGCCTCGATGACCAGGTCCGCGTCCTGCACCGCTCCAGCCAGATCAGAACTCAGCGCGATGCCTGCCGCCGTTCGTTCCGCCTTGCCGTCCCCGCCACCGGGTACCTGCTCGCGGTAGACCGCCGCGAGCTTGTCGATTCGCTCCTCGGCGGCGGCCAGCGCATTGTCGTCGATGTCGTAGGCCGTCACCTCGAAACCGTGAAAGGCAGTCTGGAAGGCGATCTGCGACCCGAGCACCCCGGTGCCGAGGACGGTCACCTTGCGAATATCGATGGTCATTCGTTTCTCCTCTCGACTGTTGCGAAGAAGCCCGCGACGATTCGGGGCGACCTGCGCCGCCAACAGCATCAACGTACCCTCGGCGTGATCGGAGATCGCTCCCCGTGACGCGTTCGAAGCCGTTTCCCCAGCCCCTGGACACGTTCCACTTCGCCTCGCCGATACCGAGCAGCGGTGGGCGGCCGTCCTCGGCGAAGTGCTCAGTTGATGAGCACTTTGGGGCGGAGGATGAGGTGAGAAAAAGGCATCGCATCTCGGGAGGCACCGTGGGTCAGTTCGAGGAAGCAGGAATCCTCACATGCGCCGACGTCGCGCAGTGGGAGGAGTGGCTCGCCGCCAATCACGATCACGCGGCCGACGTGTGGTTGAAGATCGCGAAGAAGGGGGCGGCCGGCAGGACGATCAGCAACGGCGAGGCGCTCGACGGCGCACTCTGCTTCGGGTGGATCGACAGCCACCGCCGCGGTCTCGACGCCGACCACTACCTGCAGCGGTACTCGCCGCGCCGGCCGGAGAGTCCGTGGTCGCAGATCAACGTCGGCAAAGCCGAAGCGCTGATCGCGGCGGGCCGCATGCGTACCCCGGGCTTCGCGGCCATCGCCGCCGCCCGCTCCGACGGCCGCTGGCAAGCCGCCTACGCGCCTCAGCGCACCGCCGCCTGTCCCGACGATTTGACCGCTGCCCTCAGCGAAAATCCCTGCGCACGAGATACTTTCGATCAGCTCGACCGCACCGCGCGGTATGCGCTGTTGCTGCGACTGATGAAATCGCGGAAGCCTGCCGAGCGCGCCACCCAACTGCGCCGGATCGTCGCGGAGTTGAGCGGATAACAGTGGTGCGTGGAAATCGGTTGGGAATCGCGCGGCCGTGCCGCGAGGATATGGGCTGTGCTGCTGCTTGTTCCGGCCGATGTGCTTCGCCCCCAGCGTGTCGACGAGCATTTCGCCGCGGAGGCGGATGCGGCGCGCGACGCCGGGCTGGAAGTCGCGGTGGTCGATCACGACGCGCTGACCCGCACCGGCGGCGCGGACGGGGCCGTTCGCCGCGTTCGCGCGGGCGGCGTGGCCGTCTACCGCGGCTGGATGCTGCGTAGTGATCAGTACGCCGCGTTCGACCGCAGCTTGCGGCAGCGGGGCGTCACGCTGCGCACCGACGCGGAGCAGTACCGGCGCGCTCACGAGTTGCCCGGCTGGTATCCCGCACTCGCCGAGATGACTCCGCGATCGGTGTGGACCACCGGAAAAGATCGCGCCGCATTCGATCACGCACGGCGGGAACTGGGGACGGGCGCCGCCGTCCTGCGCGACTACACGAAGTCGATGAAGCACTACTGGCACGAAGCGGCGTTCATCCCGGACGTCGCGGATGCGGATGCGGCCTGGCGCGTGGCGAGCAGATTCCACGAACTTCGCGGCGACGACCTGACCGGTGGGTTCGTCCTGCGCCGCTTCGAGCGCTTCCGGTCGCCCGAAGTCCGCACCTGGTGGGTGGAGGGCAAGTGCCGGTTGGTCGGACCGCACCCGGACACTCCGGACGAACTGCCCGACGTCGAATTCGATCCGACTCCGGTCGAGCATGCCATCGCCGCACTCGGCCTCCCCTTCGTCACGGCCGACTTCGTGCTGCGCGAGGACCGGGTCTGGCGCCTGGTCGAGCTCGGTGACGGCCAGGTCAGCGACCGCCCCCGCACGATCCCGGCCGAGGAGCTGATCACCGCGCTCCGCGCTGGTCGACGCCCACCCCCTACCGGCCCGGCCGGGTGAACACGCGACCCGGCACTGGACCTGGCAGGTCGAGGCGCGTCCGCCAGGACAGGGAGAACAATCAGGTCGAGCGAGTCGTCCGGGCGGACGGAGGTTCTGCCGCGCCCAGCTCGACACCGTGGTGTACGAAGCGCCGCAGACCGAGGCCCGCGCGAACCACGGTGGAAGCGAGGAGCGATGATCACAGCCGAGACGATCGGACGGATACGCCGGATGCACGGTGACGGCATTCCCGTCGTATCGATGTACGCGCACGTTCCGGTGGATCCGGGCGAGCGCTCCGGGCTGGTGAGCCGGGTGAACAGCATGGCCGACGAGGTCAACCCGGTGGTGAAGGACAAGTCGTCGGACCACGAAGCCAGGCTGTCGGTCCGCGACGACCTGGAACGGATGCGCGAAACCGTCCGGTCGGACATCTGGCAGCCAGGCGCGGTCGCGATGTTCGCCTGTGGCGGCAAGAACATGTTCGAGGCGGTGCAGCTCCCGCACGCCGTCCACGACCGCGTCGTGGTGGACGCGGTGGCCTGGACCCGGCCGCTGCTGGCCGTGCTCGAGGAATACGCCCGCTGCTGCGTGGCGGTGGTGGACCGGGCGACCGCGGCGGTGTGGGAGCTGTTCGCCGACGAGATCGCGGAGGCGCGCCAGATCCGGGATCCCTCACTGCGCGACCCCAACTACGCGGCGAACCGTCTCGAGAACAGGGTGCACCACAAGGCGGACGAGTTGCTCAAGAAGCACTACCGGCACACCGCGGCCGAAATGGCCGAAATGTTCGCCGGCGACGACTACGACCTGCTCGCCGTGGGCGGCCATCGCGACGAGATACCGCACTTCGTGGACACCCTGCCGCGCGAACTCCGGGAGCGCGTCGCGGGCACGTTCACCATCGACACCGGCTCGGCGACGGTCGGTGAGGTGAAGCAGAACGCGACCGAGATCGTGGCGCATTACGAGCGGGAGGTCGATGTCCGCCGGGTGGGCGAGGTGCTGGAGCGGATCGCCACCGGCAACCCGGCCGTCGTCGACGTCGCGAACTGTCTGCGGGCCGCCACCGCGAAGGCGGTGGACACACTGCTGATCCAGGACGGCGCGATGGTCCACGGGGTGGTCTGCGACAGCTGCGGTTGGCTGGGCCTGTCCGGGGACGAGTGCCCGGTGTCGGGCGACCGGCCCCGGCCGACCGAGGACATCCTGGACGAACTCGCCCAGAGCGTCATCGACGAGAGCGGCTCCGTCCGGCACGTCAAGGCCGACACCGAACTGAAGGAACACCTGGCCGCGGCGCTACTGCGCTTCCCCCTCCCGTCATTGCCGTAGACGCGGAGTTGTGCACAACTGTCCACAGCCGCGCCTGTGTGCGCTCCACACCGCGACCCCGCCGATCGGTCGCAGCGATGCTTCTCCGCGGCCACGGGCGGACGGTCGAGACCCGGCCGGAGCCCGCCCTCGACCGGGCGCGTCCACCCGTCAGGCGGAGACGGTCGCCTTCTCCCGCTGCAGTTCCAGCGCGATGTCGATGAGCTGGTCTTCCTGGCCGCCGACGAGCTTGCGCTTGCCGGCGCGGACCAGCATCTCGGCCGCCGAGACGCCGTAGCGCTCTGCCTGTCGTTCGGCGTGCTTGAGGAAGCTGGAGTAGACGCCCGCGTAGCCCATCATCAGGGCCTGGCGGTCGAGCAGGCATTCCTGCGGCATCGCGGGACGGACGATGTCTTCGGCGGCGTCGGCGATGGCGAAGAAATCGATGCCCGTCCGCACACCCAGCTTGTCGCACACCCCGACCAGCGCCTCGACGGGGGTGTTGCCCGCACCCGCGCCGAAACGCCGTGCGCTGCCGTCGATCTGAGTGGCGCCCGCGCGGATGGCGTAGACGGAGTTGGCGACGGCCAGGTCGAGGTTCTCGTGCCCGTGGAAGCCCACCTGCGCGTCGTCGCCGAGTTCGGCCACCAGCGCCGCGACCCGGTCGGAGACCTGTTCCAGCACGAGCGCGCCGGCGGAGTCGACGATGTAGACGCACTGGCAGCCCGCGTCCGCCATGATGCGCGCCTGCTTGGCCAGCACCTCCGGCGGCTGGGTGTGCGACATCATCAGGAACCCGACCGTCTCCAGCCCGAGTTCCCTGGCGAGACCGAAGTGCTGGATCGACACGTCGGCCTCGGTGCAGTGCGTCGCGATGCGGCAGATCGACGCACCGTTGTCCTGCGAGATCTTGATGTCTTCCTTCACCCCGACGCCGGGCAGCATCAGCACGGCGATCTTCGCCCGCTTGGCCGTCTCGGCCGCGATGGTGACCAGTTCCTGCTCCGGCGTCTTGGAGAAGCCGTAGTTGAACGACGAGCCGCCGAGGCCGTCGCCGTGGGTCACCTCGATCACCGGCACGCCCGCGCCGTCGAGCGCGGCCACGATGTCGCGCACCTCGGTGGCGGTGAACTGGTGACGCTTGTGGTGGGACCCGTCGCGCAGCGAGGTGTCGGTGACGCGGATGTCGAGTTCTGCTGAGTAGGCCATGTCGAAAGCTCCTTACACCCGGGCCGTGACGATCTGTTCGGCGATGACCTCGCCGACCTGCGTCGCGGCGGCGGTCATGATGTCGAGGTTGCCCGCGTACGGGGGCAGGAAGTCGCCCGCGCCCTCCACCTCGACGAACACCGACACCTTGGCCATGCCGCCGGAGACCACCGAGGGCTCGTCGAACTGCGGCTCGTTGAGCAGCCGGTAGCCGGGGACGTATTGCTGGATGTCGGCGACCATCCGGTGGATGGAGTCGGCGATCGCGCCGGTGTCGGCGTCGTCGGGGATGGCGCAGAAGATGGTGTCGCGCATGATCATCGGCGGCTCGGCCGGGTTCAGGATGATGATGGCCTTGCCGCGCTGCGCTCCACCGATGGTCTCGACGCCGCGACTGGTGGTCTTGGTGAACTCGTCGATGTTCGCTCGCGTGCCGGGGCCCGCGGACACCGAGGACACCGACGCGACGATCTCCGCGTACGGCACCGGGACGACCCGCGACACCGCGGCGACGATCGGGATCGTCGCCTGACCGCCGCAGGTGATCATGTTGACGTTCGGCGCGTCGAGATTCGCGCCCAGGTTCACCGGCGGCACGACGGCGGGGCCGACGGCGGCGGGGGTGAGGTCGACGGCGCGGATGCCCGCTTCGGCGTAGCGCGGGGCAGCGGCGCGGTGCACGTACGCCGAGGTCGCCTCGAAGATCAGATCGGGCAGTTCGGATTGCGCGAGCAGCCAGTCCACGCCCTCGTGCGAGGTTTCCAGCCCCAGCCCGCGCGCCCGCTTCAGGCCCTCGCTGTCCGGGTCGATCCCGATCATCCAGCGCGGCTGGATCTTCCTCGAGCGCAGCAGTTTGTAGAGCAGATCGGTACTGATGTTGCCGGACCCGACGATCGCGGCGGTGACGGTCCCGTTCTCGGACACGACAGCCTCCCTAGGTGAATTGCAGACGGACAGAGCCGAGTCCGGCGAACTCGGCGTGGAACTCATCGCCCGGACGGGCGTCGATGGCGCGGGTGCAGGAGCCGGGCAGCACGATGTCACCGGCCTTCAACCGGACCCCGAAGCTCGCCACCTTGCGCGCCAGCCAGGCCACCGCGATCACCGGATCGCCCAGCACCGCGTCGCTGCGGCCTTCGGCGACCACCTCGCCGTTGCGGGTGAGCACCGCGTCGATGGCCTTGATGTCGATGTCCTTCGGCGCGACGCGCTGGGCGCCGAGCACGAAGCCGGCGGAGGACGCGTTGTCGGAGATGGTGTCGGCCAAGCCGATGTTCCAGTCCTTGATCCGCGAGTCGATCAGTTCGATCGCTGGCGCGAACGCGACGGTGGCCGCGAGCACGTCTTCTTCGGTGCATTCCGCGCCGGGGAGGTCGGCGCCGAGCACGAACCCGACCTCCACCTCCACCCGGGGGAACAGGTAGCGGCCCGCTTCGACCGGAACGTCTTCGTAGACTTCCATTTCCGCGAGCAGGTGCCCGTAGTCGGGCTCGTCCACGCCCATCATCTGCTGCATGGCCTTCGAGGACAGGCCCACTTTGTGCCCGACCACGCGCGCGCCCGCGTCGAGCCTGCGCCGGATGTTGATCAGCTGGATCTCGTAGGCGTCGACCACGTCGATGCCCGGGTGGCGGGCGATCAGCGGATCGATCGCCACCCGTTCACGCTCCGCGCGCTCGAGTTCGTCGGCCAGTTCGGTTCGTACCGCGTCGGACAGCACGCTATTTCCCTTCCACAGTTGCTTTTTCCAGCGCCGAGACCTGCTCGCCCGCGGCGGACCGGCCTGCCCTGCGGCCGGAGAAGACGCAGTCGGCCAGCGACAGCCCGCTGACGTAGGACTTGGAGCAGACGCCGATCGCGGTGCGCCCGGCGGCGAAGAGCCCGGGGATGTCGCGACCCTCGGCGGTCTTGACCGCGCCGGTGCGCTCGTCCACGACGACGCCGCCGAGGGTGAGCATGGGGCACGGGTTGGTCAGGCTCGGTTTGATGCCCACATCCAACAGCCAGAACGGGCCGGTGCGCACCGCTTTGGTGAACTCGGCGGGCTTGCCGACCGGATCGGGGGCGCCGGTCTCGATCGCGGTGTTGTGCGCGTCGACCGTCGCGCGCAGACCGGCCGGGTCGATGCCCGCCTTGGCGGCGGCTTCCTCCAGCGTCGCGCCGCGAACGGCGGTGCGCCGCATCGTCTCGAACTGCCCGCGCTGGAACCAGGCGCCCTGTTTGCCGATCTGCCCGATGGCGGTGCGCATCAGCGGCTCGTCGGCCAGCAGCCAGCCCTTGCCGCCGTGTTCGGTGATCAGCTTGTTGCCGACCGCGGCGCCGTAGCGCGTCTCGTCGATCACCCGGCGACCTTCGGCGTCCACCAGCAGCGCCCCGGTGAACGCGCTGGGCGGGAGCAGGAAGCGCCACGCGGAGACGTTGTCCATGTGGTCCACCGCCGCGCCGACCTGCTGCGCCATCAGGATGCCGCTGCCGTCGTCGGCGGTGGTGCCGAGCGCGAGACCACCGTGGAACTCAGGCGCGTATTGCCGCACCATGTCGCGATTGGCGATGAAGCCGCCCGCGCCGAGCACCACCCCGCGCCGGGCGAGAACGCGAATCGTGCTGCCGTAGCGGCGTTCCAGCGCGTCCAGCCGCTGTTCGAGTGCCCGCCGCAGCGGCGGATAGTAGATGCCGGGCTTGGCCGCGACCTTGGCCATGCGGGTGTAGCGGTCCCGGACCCGGCCGGGTGCGTCGCGCAGCGTGTGGCATTCGACGCCGATCACCGCGCCCGCACCGTCGGTGAGCAGCCGGGTGACCCGGGTGAGGGTCTCCACGCGCACGCCCGCCCTGGACGCGGCCGCGGCGAGCGGCCCGGTGAGTTTCTTTCCCGACGTCCCTCTGCCCTTCACTCGATGCCCGCGCTGGGCGGCCGGGATGTCGCGGAACGCGCCGGAGATCTCGCTGCCGGAGTAGTACAGGTAGTAGCGGTCGTTGGGGTAGGAGGTCTTGTACGGGCACAGCGAGGCTTCGAAGGGGACTCCGTGTGCCTTCAGCCACTCGATCAGTTCCGGGCTCTCGTCGACGAACCGGCGCAGCGTCTCGGGGGCGACCGCGTCGCCGACCTCCCGCTCGAGATAGGCGTACATGGCCTCAGGGGTGTCTTCGACTCCCGCCTCGCGCTGCACCGACGTGCCGCCGCCCGCGTAGATGATCCCGCCGGACAGCGCCGACGTCCCGCCTCCGGCGAAGCGTTCGAGCACGAGCACCTGCGCGCCCGCCGCGGTCGCTTCCAGCGCGGCCGCCGCACCCGCGGCGCCGTATCCGACCACGACAACGTCGGTGGCCAGGTCCCATTCGAGGCCCATGTTCTTAACTCCGGTCTGAAACTGAAACAAGTTTCCTCGACAAACGGAACGTCGAGCAAGTCTTCTGCCACACAACATAGACCAATGGCGCGTCCATTCTATAACGTGTTCTACATGACTGATCGGGAATACGACGTGGTGGTGGTCGGCAGCGGCGCCGCCGGCATGACCGCCGCCCTCACCGCGGCCCACAACGGCCTGAGCGTGGTGGTCATCGAGAAGGCCGCGCACTACGGCGGGTCGACCGCGCGCTCCGGCGGCGGCGTGTGGATCCCGGGCAACAAGGCGCTGCGCGCGTCCGGTCGGCCCGACGACCGCGAGGACGCACGGACCTATCTGCACAGCATCATCGGCGACGTCGTGCCCTCCGAGCGGATCGACACCTACATCGATCGCGGGGCCGAAGCGCTGGACTTCGTGCTCGATCATTCGCCGCTGAAGATGACGTGGGTGCCGGGCTACTCCGACTACCATCCGGAGGCGCCGGGCGGGCGGCCCGAGGGCCGCTCGTGCGAGCCCAAGCCGTTCGACACGAAGATCCTGGGCGAGGAGCGGTTCAACCTGGAGCCGCCGTACGCGAAGGCTCCGCTGAACGTCGTGGTCATGCAGGCCGACTTCGTGCGGCTCAATCTGATCCGGCGTCATCCGAAGGGCATGCTCCGGGCGATGCGCGTCGGCGCGCGCACCTACTGGGCCAAGTTCACCCGCAAACACATCGTCGGCATGGGGCAGGCCATCATCGCGGGCATGCGCAAGGGCCTCATGGACGCGAACGTGCCGCTGTTGCTGAACACCCCGATGACCGATCTCGTCGTGACCGACGGCGTCGTCACCGGGGTCCGTGCGCTGTACGAGGGCGAGCCGGTCACGTTCACCGCCCGCTACGGCGTCGTCCTCGGCAGCGGCGGTTTCGAGCACAACGCGGAAATGCGCACCAAATACCAGCGCCAGCCCATCACCACCGAGTGGACCACCGGCGCGGCCGCCAATACCGGCGACGGCATCCAAGCGGGCATGGCGGCGGGCGCGGCCATCGGTTTCATGGAGGACGCTTGGTGGGGGCCGACCATCTTCAAGGGCGGCAAGCCCTGGTTCGCGCTGGCCGAACGGAACCTGCCCGGCAGCATCATGGTGAACGCCGACGGCAAGCGATTCGGAAATGAGTCCGCTCCTTACGTCGAGGCAGTGCACACCATGTACGGCGGCGAGTACGGGCAGGGTGAGGGGCCGGGCGAGAACATCCCCGCGTGGCTGGTGTTCGACCAGCGCTACCGGAACCGCTACATCTTCGCCGGGCTACAGCCCGGTCAGCGTTTTCCGTCCCGGTGGATGGAAAACGACTTCATCGTCAAGGCCGACAGCATCGAGGAATTGGCAGACAAGATCGGTGTGCCCGCCGGCGAGCTGACCGCGACCGTCGCCCGGTTCAACGGCTTCGCCGAGACCGGCAAGGACGAGGACTTCGGTCGCGGCGACAGCCACTACGACCGGTACTACGGCGATCCGACCGTGCGGCCGAACCCGTGCCTGGCCGCGCTGGTGCAGGGCCCGTACTACGCCGCCAAAATCGTGCCGGGCGATCTGGGCACCAAAGGCGGGCTGGTGGCCGACACCGCAGGGCGGGTGCTGCGCGAGGACGGCAGCGTCATCGAGGGGCTGTACGCCTCCGGCAACTGCTCCACACCGGTGATGGGCCACACCTACGCCGGGCCCGGAGCCACCATCGGCCCCGCGATCGCCTTCGGGTACCTCGCGGTGCTGGACATCGTCAAGCGCAAGGAGGAGCAGCCCGCCACCGCCGCAGCGGAAGCGTGAGACGAGATCGCGGTGCGGCCACGCTCCCACGGGCACCGGCCGGAATGCCCCGGCCTGCACCGCGATCCATCCAGGCCGTTGAGCAGCCGTGAAACGATCCCGCGGAGCGGACGACACACTGGCGAGCCGGTGTCCGGACGCGCAGGATCGAACCCGGGCGCTGCCGAGTTCCGGTTCCGGCACGGCCTCGCGCGCGGCGCGCATGTGCCGGATCGATCCACAATCATGCACAAGGAGAACTGATGCCCATCGACCCGAAGATCGCGCTCGGCGCGCAACTGCCGAGCCGGGAGTTCGCCTGGACCCCCTCGGACGTGCAGCTCTACCAGCTGGGCCTCGGCGCGGGCACGCGCTGGACCGACCCGGCCGAGCTGCGCTACCTCGACGACCGGGAACCGCAGGTGCTGCCGACCTTCGCCACCGTGGCGGCGACGGTGCACGAGACCGAGCCGCCGAAGGTGAGCTTCCCCGGGGTCGAGATCGACCTGGCGAAGGTGGTGCACGGTCACCAAGAGGTCGAGGTGCACCGGCCGATCCCGGCGGCGGGCAAGGCGACCAAGACCAGCCGGATCGCCGAGATCTGGGACAAGGGCTCGGCCGCGGTCATCGTGCAGGAGCACACCGTCACCGGCTCCGACGGAGCGCCGCTGTGGACCGAGCGCTCCTCGATCTTCGCCAAGGGCGAGGGCGGCTTCGGCGGCGAGCGCGGACCGAGCACCAAGATCGAATTACCGGATCGCGCTCCGGATTTCGACGTCACCACGCCGACGCTGCCGCAGCAGGCATTGCTCTACCGGATGTCCGGTGATCGCAACCCGCTGCACTCGGATCCCGAATTCGCCCGCGCGGCCGGGTTTCCCGCGCCCATCCTGCACGGGTTGTGCACCTACGGCATCGTCTGCAAGACCGTGACCGACACCGTGCTCGACTCCGACGCGAGCCGCGTCACCGGTTTCCGCGCCCGGTTCGCCGGTGTGCTCTACCCGGGCGAGACGATCCGCACCCGGATCTGGCGTCAGGACGACGTGCTCACCATCGCCGCGACCGTGGTCGAACGCGACGAGGCACCGGTCCTCGGCGACGTCGAGCTGCGGTTCCGGCCCGCCTGAGGAATCCCTACACGGATTCCCGAGCGCCCCCGGCTGGGGCGCGTCCGACAGCACTCACCCGAACGGCGGGCGTCCGAGGGTGCCGGGTGCGGGCGACTCCCGGCCCGCGGCGGTGCCGGTGTCGACGAGGGCATCAGCCGGTCAACGGCGCGAGCGTCTCTCTTTTCGCCGACCGGCCGCGTCGCGGCGCTCGGGAGGGTCGCCCAGGCCGCTGTCCTCGGATCACGCGGGATCCGTCGGCGGACGGGAGATGCCGATGGCACCGCAAGCACCACTGGGTAGTGGGAATGGTGCGCAGCAGGCGAATCGGGATCTCGGCGTGACAGCGACGGCACCGGCCGTAGCGTCCGGTGGCGATGAGCATGAGAGCTGCCTCGATGTCCGCCAGGGCTTGCCGTGCCGCCGCGGCCAGTTTGCCGTCGACCTCGTGTCTGGCCGCGGCGGCCGCGTCGGCGGGCTCACCTGCGCGGTCGATCTCGGCTTCGAGTTCGGCCAGTTGTTGCAGGCGGAAACGGCGTTGCTGGTTCAGTGCGGCGCGCAGCACGGGTAGGTGTTCACTGAGGCTTGCGCGGGAAACGGGGTATGCGTGGGTCATCATCGACTCCGGGGCTGGTGGGTGGTCAATGCTCGGCCGCGGCGGGTGTGCGCGCGATGCTCGCGGTGCGGATGCCCGGCACGGTGCGGGTCAAGGCGATGGCGATGCGTCGTTCGGATTCGTCGGCGAACCGGCCGGAGATCGTGGCGTCGCCGTCGTCGACGGTGACCTGCCAGCGCCGGGCGCCGCGGTATTGATCCAGCAGGCTTTGCGCATCGGCCGCGAGCGCGTCGTCCGGGGTGAGCAAGATCCGCAACGCGTCGCCGCGGCTGAACATGCCGACCACGCGGTCTTCGGCGTCGACGACCGGCAGACTGCGCAATCCGTGTGTTGCCAGCCTGCTCATCACCTCGGCCGGCGCCGCGTTGTGCGGCAGCGACACCGCGGGCGTGGTCATCACCGCGCCGACCTCGTCGTCGAGTTCTCCGGACCGCAAGAGATCACCGCTGGTGAGCATCCCGATGAGACGGTCGTCCTCGTCGAGAACGGGCAGCGCCGCGTAGCCCGATCCGGCGAGCAGCAGCGCCGCCTCGCGTGCCGTATCGTCGCGCCGCACGGCGATGACCGGTCGCTGCATCACCTCGCGTACCTGCATGTTCCTCACTTCGATCCCTCCTTCGTGGCTCAACCCCATGGTGGCGTGGCCGTCGAGCCGATCAGTTGCGCTGATCCGACAATCGGAGGGCGGGGATTTGTGGCGATGGCACAGGGCAGCGGGTCAGACGGTGTCGCTGACGGCGAGTTCGATCATCATGGCTAGACGTTTGCGGGGATCGTCCAAGCCGAGGTCGGTCACCTCCGCCATCTTGCGCAGCCGGTTGCGGACGGTGTTCTCGTGCACGCCGAGTTGTACGCCTGCCCGCGCGGGATCGCCCTGCGCCTGCAACCAGGCGCGCAGCGTCGCCACGTACTGGGTGGAGTGCACGCGGTCGTGCCGCCGCAATTCCGACACCGGCCCCCGCTCCGGGGCGCGTCCGGCGAGCCCCGCGGTGCGCAACCGCTGTAGCAGAATCTCGTCCCACGACTCGTCATAGGCGGGGGCCGGGGCAGCTGCCGGCCGGGCCTCGTGCAGCGCCAGGCACTCGTCGGCCTCTCGCCGCGCCGACGCCAATTCCGTAGCCCTCGCGACACCGCTGACGCCGGCCGACACCGTCATCCGCGCGGGCAGGGCGGCTTCCAGCTCATCGACCCAACGGCGTGCCGTCGCAGCGGGATCAGCGGGCAGCACGGTGTAGACGGTGTCGCCGACCAAGGCGCTGCGGGTCGACCGGGACCAGCCGAATCCGGTCGTCGCTCGCTCGAAGATCAACAGCAGCGCGGCGTGCCGCTCGTCCGCGCCCCGAGCCCGCAGCGCGAGCACGCGCAACTTCTCCGGCGCCAATCCCAGTCTGCTGGCCACCGTCGCCGCGTCGGCCGCGCCCTCCAGTAAGCGGATGACCAGGTCCGATTCCACCTGACGTTCCAGATCCGCGCTGGCCCGCGAGCGCAACAGGTGCAGGGCCACCGTACGCGCACCGTCGGCCAAGGCCGCGCGGCGAGCCCCACGCAACGGTGCCGGGCACGAAACCCACACCGAGCCCAGCAGTTGCCTGCCCACGCGCACGGCCACGACCATTCGCCCCGTCACACCGTGTTCCGCCTGCCCGGGCACGAACAACGGCTCATCCGAGGCGGCCAGATGTGCGAAGACACCACGCGCGTCGAAGAGTGCCCGCAACCACGGCGGCATCTCCCTGCTCAGAATCGTGTCGACCCGCGCCTGATCGAGGTGCTGCTTCGGCTTCGAATACGCCAGCACCCGAGACCGCCGGTCCTCGATCGTCACCGCTCCCCCGACAGCCTCGGCCAGACTGTCGGCCAAGGCGAACAGATCGGTCGGACCGCGACCGGCCTCGGTCTCCCGACCTTCCAGCACCAACCCGTAGACCACCGCGGCCAGCTCGCTCCAGGCCACCGCGGGATCGACCACCAGCACCGCCACGCCCTCGGCATCCGGCTCGGTCTCGGTCTCCGCACTGCCGCGCAGAAGAGCGACGACCGCGCGCGCCGAGACGGCCCATTCCACCACCTCCGACACCGAGCGTGCCCCGATCCCCAGCAGCACGTCGCCCGTTTCCGTGGGGTCCTGATCGGTCCCGTGGATCACCACGCTGCGCAGTGGGGTGGACCGGGGAACCGACCCCAACCGCAATCGAATCCCATAGCCGCTCAGTACGTTCGCCAATCGGTCCAAGGTCACCACGAGCCGCTCCGGAGTCGTGCCGACAGTGCTACGCGAGCGGGCGCCCGACGCGACGCGCGGAAGGTCATGAGCAAGGCGTGCATACGATCGAACTCGGCGAACGTCATAGGACCTCCCGCGGTTGTTCAGCTCCTCGACAACGCGTGCGCAGCCTCGGCAGGGGCGGCCTTCGGCTGTCGACCCACCCCCCGCACTACCGAACGGTACGCGCACCGGCCGTGCGGTCTTCGCGGTGTCTCCGGCATCGCCCCACGTCAGCCACCGTGTCGCCACTGCGAGCGGCCGCCTGTGCTCGGGTCAGACTTCGCCCGAGGCCGGAAGTTCCCGGTCACCGCGCCCGCGCCGCGCGGCGGCGCCCTGGATCACAAGGGCGTACAGCACCAGCACGAGCACCGGCGCGGCCAGCGGCGCCCAGGCCAAGCGCAGTGGGAGCAGAGCGGCGGCGACGGCGACCGCCGCGAAGCCCACCGCACCGGTCACCGACGGGATCGTGGTCGGTACCACGCCGTGCGGGGCGGTCACGGTCGCGGCGTTGAGCAGATAGGTGGTGGCGACCAATCCCGTTGCCGCGGAAGCGAGCACACCCGCGTCCGCGATCGCCAGCACGGCCAGCGCGAGCAGTACCGCGCAGACCGCGAGCGGCCGCAGCCACCAGCCGAGCGCGACGAAGACCAGGGCCGGAATGCCGATCCAGGGCTCCAGCAGCGCCACCGACGCCGCCAGCAGCACCCCGGAGAGAACGGCGAGGAATCTGGTCATCGGCGCACCCGTACGGTCCTGCGGTGCTCGGGCAGCGCTCGCATGATCTGGTCCAGGCGCGCGTCCTCCGGCCACGCCACGATGTCGACGCCGACGGTACCCATGTCCCGGTACATGGCCGCGCGCTCGAGCTGCCACATCTTGGCCAGGATCGGGTCGAGATCTTCCCGGAACGGCGTGCCGCGCAGGACGTCCACCACGATCACCACGTGCCCGCGCTTGCGCAGGTCGATCAACGCGAGCGCGAACTGCGTGTCCAGCAGCGTGGAGAACGCCACCACGATCGCGCCGAGCGGCACCGCCGCGTGCGGCGCGAGCGTGCCGGTGGTGGGGATGTGCTCGTCGCCGACGTCGAGCACGGTGTCCACGATGCGGTAGAACTGGCGGCGTCCGATGTCCGGCCGCAGCCAGCGCGGCGCCTGGCCGAGGCAGACCACCGCCGTCCGATCGCCCGCCTGCAGGGTCGACTGCACCACTTGCGCCGCGCCGCGCACCGACAGCTCCAGCGAATCGGTGGCCGGTCCCGGCGCCTGCTGGGAGGTGTCCACCAGCACCACGACGTCCGCGGACCGGTTGGTCAGCCGCTCGGTGACATACAACCGCCCCCGCCGCGCGCTCACCGGCCAGTTCACGATGCGCAACTGATCGCCGGGCGCGTAGGCGCGGATGTCCGCGTATTCGACGCCGGGGCCGTGCCTGCGGGTCAGGTGGGTGCCGAGCCGCTCGGGGAGTTCCGTGCGCGGCAAGCGCATGCGCTGCGGATCGGTGATCGGATACACGAACAACTCGCCCGCGGGCAGTATCGCGGTGGCGACCGCGAGCCCGGCGGGGCTCAGCGCCGAGACCCGCACCGACACCGGGTAGCGCCCCCACCTGCCCGCCGAGAGGGCCAGGCGCAATCCGGCGGGCGCGACTCCGGAATCGCTGGCCTCTTCGACCTGCATTCCCAGCCCTGCCGAGCTCTGCGGTTTCAGGCGCAGCAGCGCGTGCCCCTTCTCGACGAAGGCGGCGACGGTGAGCGTCACCTCCTCGGTCTCGAAGCAGCGCAGCGTGCCGCCGCCGTCGACCTGGATCCGGGTCGAGGACTGCTGCCACGGCGCGGTGGCCAGCACGCCGAGCAGCGGCGCGGCGAACACCAGCAGCTGCCACCTGCCGAGGACCACCGCGAGCACCAGGGCCGCCGCGGCGCACCCAGCGAGCATGAAGACCAGCGGGGCGGGCCGCCACCGCAATTCGGCGTCGACCGCGGAGCTGGCGTCACGGTGCCTCATGTCACGGTGGCGCGCGGGACCGGCAGACGGCGCAGCAGTTCGGTGATGACGTCCTCGCCGCGGATGCGGCGCACCCACATCTCCGGCCGCAACGTGATCCGGTGCGCCATGGCCGGGATCGCCAGCGCCTTCACGTCCTCGGGGATCACGTAGTCGCGGCCGAGCAGCAGCGCCCGCGCCCGGGACATCTGCACCAGGTCGAGTTCCGCGCGCGGGCTCGCGCCGACCTCGACCTGGGGGTGCCCCCTGGTGGCCGACGCCAGCGCGACGACATAGCTCACCACGTCGGGGTGCACGGTCACATATTCGACGGATTGCCGCATCTCCAGCAGCCCGTTCGCGTCCACGACCTGGTTGACCTGCGGCTGCTGCGCCCCGCGCTCCAGTCTGCGACGGATCATCTGCGTCTCGTCGCGCTCGGACAGGTACCCCAGCCGCAGCTGGATGGCGAACCGGTCGAGCTGGGCTTCCGGCAGCGGATAGGTGCCCTCGTACTCGATCGGGTTGTCGGTGGCCAGCACGACGAACGGTTGCGGCAGCAGCAATGTCTCGCCGTCGATGCTGACCTGCCCCTCCGCCATCGCCTCCAGCAGCGCGGCCTGCGTCTTCGGCGGGGTGCGGTTCACCTCGTCGGCCAGCAGCACGTTGGTGAACACCGGCCCGCGGCGGAAGGTGAACCGGCCGGAGGACATGTCGTAGATCGTCGACCCCAGCAGGTCGGCGGGCAGCAGGTCGGGCGTGAACTGCACCCGGGTGAACTGCAGCCCGAGCGCGGCCGCGAACGATCTCGCGATCAGCGTCTTGCCGAGGCCGGGTAGGTCCTCGATCAGCACGTGCCCACCGGACAGCACGGCGATCATGATCAACTGCAACTCGTCCTGCTTGCCGACCACGACCCGGGACAGCTCCCGGAGCACGGCCTCGCTGCGCTGGATGGTCACGTCCATCGGCATGGTCATGTGTGTACCCGCACTTGCCTCAACCCATTTCACATTCTCTGCAGGCGGCTCAGGATCTCGTCCAGCGCCGCACGTCCCGGTGCCCTGCCGGCCTGATCACGAAGGGCCGAGTTGGCCGGGTCCACCCAGCGCCACAACTCGGGCCCGAACTGGTGGATACCCGCTGCCTCCATCGCCCTGCGGTTCTTCGCCACCCGCTGTCCGCTGGACAGCTCGAACTCCTTGGCCAGCAGCGGACGCAGGTGCCGGTCCCAATCGGCACGGCTGCCGTCCGCGCGGTCCGCGAGCATCTCGGCCCTGGCGTGCCAGCGTTGCAGCATCTCCGCCGGCCCGTTCTCCATGTCCTCGACCTCGTCGTCCGCGGCCTCCGAGCGCTCGAACAGCGACCAGACCAGCCAGACCAGCGCCACCGCCACCGGAATCCCGGCGACGACCAGCAGCAACCCGCGGGCGCGCTCGACGGCGACCAGCTCGACCAGCCCGATGACGATCACGCCGGTGATCACCACCCCCATCCGATTCACGCGAGGTCCCTTCTCGCCCGTCCGGTCACGCGGGCACCTCCCCTTGCAGGTCGGCGAGCACGATGCGCAGCAATTGCTCGGCTCGCATCCGTTGCCATTCCAGCATGGCGTGCGGGCTGAATCTGGCTTCCTCGAAAAGGGCGACCAGCTCGCGGGCGGACGCGTCGTGCAGCGCGCCGCGTTCGAACGCGCGGGCCAGCACTTCCATCGGGGTGTCCGAGACGAGCGGTGCGGCCGCGCGGTCGGAGGCGAGACCGCGCTCCATCGCGACGTAGCAGGCGATGATCGCGGTGCGCGGGTCCTGACCCGGAGCGTTCATCGCGGCCAGGCCCATCTCGGCCGCGCGGGCCAGCGAGTCCGCCGCGGTGGGGGTCGCCGCGACCGGCTGCGCGGCCGCCGGAGCGGGCTTGCGCCGGGTCGACACCGCGACCACGACCAGACCGCTCATCGCCACCGTCACCAAGCCCGCGGCCGCGATTCCGGCCAGTACCAGCGCCGTACCGGTCAGCTCCGCCGACTTCGGGTCGTATTCGGCGGACGGCGGCGTTCCGTGCTCCGGCGGCGTGCCCGTGGTGGTGGCGGGCGCCGCGGGGCGCGCGGGTTCGCTCGACTTGCTCGCACCGAGGAAGTAGATCGCCGCTGCGGCCGCGAACAGCACTCCGAGCAGCGCCAGCGCGCCGAGCAGTGCGAGGCCGACGCGCCCGAGACGCCACTGCGTGCGTTCGTCCTCCCGTTCCTGCTCGGGCATGGCCAGCGGCAAACGGTGCTGACTGGCGATCACCCCGGCCAGCAGGATCACGATCGACACGGTGAGCAGCACCGGCATGAGCGCGACCGACAGAGCGGACGGGACGTGCCTGCGCGACTCGGTTTCGGTAATTCCTGGGATGTATCCGTGCAGGGCGATGGCGGCAAAAGCCAGCAGCGTGATCAGGACGATCACGCGCGATATCGGCGCTCGCGCCCGGGCCACTGGTTACCGCCAAATCTGAGTACTCCACAAAACAGCCACATAGTTACATGCCGGGCGGTCCGCTCGGGATGGAATGGAATACTTCGGAGTCCCTCCTCTTAAACCGCAGCTGTGCGGGAAGTCGACGGCCCGTCCGTCGTCGCGGCGACTACCGGGCGATATCCGACGAGGACTGGGACAATTCACAAAGACGGCTCGCCAAACGTGAGATATCCGGCACTTCCGCCACGCCTCGCACGAGCCCGCCGAGCGGCGCGGACGCGACGACGGTGAGCTCCCGATCGATGTCGTAGAGAACATCGACCACGTTCACGAAACGCATCGCCCAGTCGGGCGGAACTTCATACAGCGGAGGCACTTCCCGGATTTCCCAGCGCTGAAAACGTTGGGCCAGCGCAACATAATCCGGCGCGGAAGTTGGGACTCCACACAATGCGGCGAAGTCGATGACGAGAGCGCCGCCGTCTCCGGCAATGGCGCGCAAACTGCGGGCGCCGATGGAAATCTCGGCAGACGCTTCGTTCTCGCGTTGTGGCACAGCGCTTTTTCCCGCGCCGACGACCGCCGCCGAGTGCGCCACGATGTATCGCCCGGCGGCGAATCCGGTGCGGCCGGCGCGCACGCCGAGAGAGCGATAATCGATCGCGCCGTCGACCGGCACCACGTCCATGTGCGCGCGGATCCGGTCGATCGTCGGCAGAAGCCGATCGTGGAACAGCGGATTCGGCAGCAGTCCGTCCGGCGGATAGTTCGAGGTCACCACCAGCGTGACGCGGCGGGCGAACAGCGCGTCGAGCAGCCGTGCGAGCAGCATCGCGTCACCGATGTCGTGCACGTGGAACTCGTCGAAGCAGATCAGCACGGCGTCACCGAGCAGCGCGTCCACCGCCGCATCGATCGAGCCGGACGCGTGTGCCGCGGCGTGCAATTCGGCGAAGAATTGGTGGAAGTGGTAGCGGCGCTTGCGTTCGGACGCCACCTGGGCGAAGAACCGGTTCATGAGCATGGTCTTGCCGCGCCCGGGTCTGCCGTGGAGATAGACGCCCCGATGACGCCGGACCGGGCGGCCGCGCCGATCGACCAACTCGCGCAACCGCGCCGCCGCCCGCGCCTGATCGGAATCCCACCGGATGACACCGGGTTCCATGACACCTCCTGAGTCCTCTACATTTGTAGAGGACGTGGCCGGGCGGCCGCCAGGAAGGGTGATGATGTCCACAGGCGACCGGCGCGTGCTCCTCGTCGACACGGCCATCGAACTGATCGCGACCAAGGGCCTGCGCGGGCTCACCCACCGCGCGTTGGACACGGAACTGGCACTGCCCCCTGGATCGACCTCGTACTACTTCCGCACCAAACGCGCGCTCATCGAGGCCATCGTGGACCGGATCACCGACCGATCCCGCACGGATTTCGCCGCCGCGTTCGCGCCCCCCTCCGCCGCCGCGCCGGAATCGGCCGCCGAGGCCGTCGCCGCCTGGCTCGACCGGCTGCTGGCCGACCGGCGCGCGCATCTGATCGCCCGCCATGCCCTGCTCGTCGACCTGCTCGACGATCGCGACCTGCATCCCCGGCTGGCGCGCAGCCTGTTCTCGGTCGACCGCGCCCGAGACCTCTTCCACGCCATGGGCGCGTCCGACCCGCGGACCCGGGCGGCGGACTTCGTCGCCGTCGTCGAGGGCGCCGTCTTCGACCGCTTCGCGGGCAACCGCACCGCCCTGCGCCCAGGCACGCCGGAGAGTGTGCGGCAATTGGCTCGTATCCTCGCCGCACACCTGAACGCGTGACCGCCGCGCTCAGTCCGGCCAGCCGCGCTGGCTGTAGGTCACGCCGTCGAGATAGCCGCGGATGCCTGCGGCCGGGTACGGGATCAGCGTCTCCGGCAGGTCTGCCAGGGGGAACCAGCGCAGTTCGTACGACTTGCCGGGCTCGCGGTTGACCGGCTCGCCCGACCAGCGGCGCGTCTCGAAGAACAACCCGATCCGCGCCTCCCGCCCGGTATCTACCACGTGCGCGGAGTGCACGTGCCGCAGATCCGCCGGAGCGATCACCACGCCGACCTCCTCGCACGCTTCGCGGGCCGCCGCGGCGAGTGCCGACTCCCCCGCCTCCAGTTTCCCGGCCGGCAGGTGCCACAGCCCGTCGAACTCGTCCGCACTGCGCCGCCTGCTCAGCAACACCTCCGCGCCGCGCAGCAACAGCACGTGCACGTCCACCAGATGCCGGTCCACCACCGAGCCCAACCTACGCCTCGGCGATTCCCACCGGTCGTCCGCGCGCAGGCGACGCCGACCGGATCAGCCGGTGGTGAGCACCAAGCCGGAGGTGGGGACGCCGGTGCCCGCCGTGACCAGGATGTTGGTCAGGTCGGAGACCGGGTTGACCGAGGTGCCCCGGATCTGGCGCACGGCCTCGGCGATGCCGTTCATCCCGTGGATGTACGCCTCGCCGAGCTGGCCGCCGTGGGTGTTGAGCGGCAGCCGGCCGCCGATCTCGATGGCGCCGCCTGCGATGAAGTCCTTCGCCTCGCCGCGGCCACAGAACCCGAGCTCCTCCAGTTGCATGAGCACGAACGGGGTGAAGTGGTCGTAGAGGATGGCGGCCTGCATGTCCTCCGGACGCAATCCGCTCTGCGCCCACAGCTGCTCACCGACCAGCCCCATCTCCGGAAGACCGGTCATGGCGTCGCGGTAGTAGCTGGTCATCACGTACTGGTCGGCGCCGGAACCCTGCGCGGCCGCGGCGATCACGGCGGGACGCTGCGGCAGATCGCGGGCCCGCTCCACGCTGGTGACCACGATCGCCACACCGCCGTCGGACTCCTGGCAGCAGTCCAGCAGATGCAGCGGCTCTGCGATCCAGCGGGAGTTCTGGTGGTCCGCCAGGGTGATCGGCTTGCCGTAGAAGAAGGCGGCCGGGTTCACCGCGGCATGTTTACGGTCGGCCACGGCCACCCGGCCGAAGTCTTCGCTGGTGGCTCCGTAGACGTGCATGTAGCGCCGGGCGACCATCGCGACCTGCGCGGCCGGCGTCCCCAACCCCTGCGGGTAGGACCAGCCCGCGTCGATGCCCGACGAAGTGGGCGCGGTGGCCAGCGCCGTGGAGAACTGCCCGAACCGCGATACCGACCGCTCGTTGAACGCGCGATAGGCCACGACCACGTCGGCGATGCCGGTGGCCACCGCCATGGCGGCCTGCTGGATGGTGGCGCACGCCGCGCCGCCGCCGTAACCGATGTGGCTGAAGAAGGTCAGCTGCGGGATGCCGACCGCCCTGGCGACCGCGGCCTGGGTGTTGGTGTCCATGGTGAACGTGGTCAGGCCGTCCACGTCGGCGGGCGTCAGCCCCGCGTCGGCCAGTGCGGCGGTGACCGCCTCGGCGGCCAGGCGCAGTTCGCTGCGCCCGGAGTCCTTGGAGAAGTCGGTGGCGCCGATGCCGACGACGGCGGCCCGGCCGGAGATCCGCTGGTCAGACATCGGCCCTCCGCAACGCGATGACGGCCGTGGCCGTGATGTGATCGCCGAGGCTGTCCGTGCCGACCACGGCGATGTGGATGTCGTCGCCCTCCAGCGCGGTCACCGTGCCGGTCAGCGTCAGCGTGTCCCCGGCGTACAGCGGCACGCCCAAGCGCAGCGCGATCGACTTGACGACGGCGCGCGGACCCGCCCAATCGGTGACGAACCGCTGCACCAAGCCGGTGTCGGTGAGGATGTTGACGAAGATGTCCTTCGAACCGCGGGCGACGGCCTTGTCCCGGTCGTGGTGCACGTCCTGGAAGTCCCTGGTGGCCAGTGCGGTGCTGATCACGAATGTCGGATCGGCGTGGATCACCAGCTCGGGCAGCACCGTGCCGACGCGCACGGCGTCCGGTTCGACGGCCGCGGTCATGCGACCACCTGCCAGACCGGCAGAACCGTCTCGTCGTCGAGCTTCTCGAAGCCCACTTCCACCGGCAGGCCGACCCGCACCTCGGTGGGGTCGATGCCGCGCAGTTCACCGAGCATGCGCACGCCTTCCTCCAATTCGACCAGCGCCACCACGAACGGCAGCTGCCGCCCCGGCACCTTCGGCGCGTGATGCACGACGTAACTGAACACGGTGCCGCGCCCGGAGGCGACGACGTAGTCGGTCGGTTTCGACTTGTCCTGCCAGATGGCGGGAATCGGCGGATGCCGCAGCGATCCGTCCGGCAGCCGCTGGATGCGCAGCTCACCGGCTTTGGTTCCGTCCCAGAAGAATTCGGTGTCCCAGGAAACCAGCGGCTTGACCCGCTCGCCCGCGGCGGGTTTCGGCGCCGCGGTGCCGGGAGCGAATTTCAGCAGCCGGAACAGCATCTCGGCGACCACCTCGTCGCCGACCCGCCAGCTGGTCTGGAAGGTGACGAACCATCCCTCGCCCAGCGCGGTGCGCTTCGGGCCACGGATATCCGACAGCGTGCTGGTGACCGAGACCTGCTCGCCGACATTGAGATAGCGGTGGTAGGTCTGCTGACAGTCCGTGGCGACCACGGAGGTGTAACCCGCGGCATCGAGCAGCTCCGTGGCCGCCCCCATCGGGTCGTCGGCGGGCCTGGAGCCGTTGAGCCCGAACATGGTCCACACCTGGGCCATGGCGGGCGGCGCGACGATGCCGGGATGTCCCGCCGCACGCGCCGCCTGTTCGTCGACGTAGATCGGGTTGGCGTCGCCCAGCGCCTCGACCCAGTTGTTGATCATCGGCTGGTTCACCGGATCGCGCCCGGAACGGGGCGCGCACGCACCCGCCGCCTTGATCGTTTCGGCTGCGGCGAGAATGGCTTCCGGAGTAGTGGTTTCCGGCACGCGCGGCTCCTTCACTGGTTATCGGGGTACTCGCGGCAGCCGCAGCCCGGACGAGGCGACCAGCTCACGCATCACTTCGTTGACGCCGCCACCGAAGGTGACAACGAGGTTTTGCTTGGTCCTGCGGTCCAGCCAGGTCAGCAGCTCGCCGGTGGCCGGGTCGGCCGGGTCGCCGTAGCGGCCGACGATCTCCTCGGCGAGCCTGCCCGCCTCCTGGAGCGATTCGGTGGAGTAGACCTTGGTGGCGGACGCGTCGGCGATCACCTGGGCCTGGTCGCCGTCCACGGTCCCGGCGACCTGCCAGTTCAGCAGCTCGTTCAACCGGACCATGGCGTGGATGCGGCCCAGCGCGCGCCGCACGTCCAATTCGGCGAGCACGCCGCGCGGTTGCGCCCAGTCGCGCACCCGGTCGTAGAGCTGTTCGATCTTGCCGGACGGACCCAGGCTCACCCGCTCGTGGTTGAGCTGCGTCGTGATCAGCTTCCAGCCCCGGTTCTCCTCGCCGACCAGCATGCTCGCCGGGACGCGCACGTTGTCGAAATACGTCGCGTTGGTGTGGTGGGCGCCGTCGCAGGTGATGATCGGCGTCCAGGAGTAGCCGGGATCGGTGGTGTCCACGATCAGGATCGTGATGCCGCGGTGGCGCGACTCGGTGGAGCCGGTGCGGCAGGCCAGCCAGATGAAGTCGGCCTCGTGCGCGCCCGTGGTGAAGATCTTCTGCCCGTTGACGATCCAGTCCCCGGACTCGTCGCGCACCGCCGAGGTGCGCAGCGCGGCCAGGTCGGTGCCCGCCTCCGGCTCGGAGTAGCCGATCGCGAAATGAATGTCCCCCGACAGGATTCCGGGCAGGAACCGCTGCTTCTGCTCGTCCGTGCCGAATTGCTGCAAGGTGGGCCCGACGGTCAGCAGCGTCACCAGCGGCAGCGGGACGTCGGCCCGGACCGCCTCGTTGAAGAAGATCTGCTGCTCGACCGGCCCGAAGCCCTGGCCGCCGTATTCCTTGGGCCAGCCGACGCCGAGCCAGCCGTCGCGGCCCATCCGGCGCACCACGGCGCGGTAGGCGTCGCCGTGCCGGTTCACCGCCATCTCGGCCTCCTCCTCGGGAGTCACGAGATCGGCGAAGTAGGAGCGCAGTTCGTCGCGCAGCCGGCGTTGCTCGATGGTCAGGTCGATGAACATCTGGCCCCCAATCGGTCGAGCCGGAACGACGCGCCGCCGAGCCAGCGAGCGATGTCCTTGGCTTGTGAGTAGTAGCGGTGCATCGGGTGGGTCATGTCGACACCGAGGCCGCCGTGCAGGTGATGACACTTCTGCATGGCCGCGGGCAATTCCCCGGCGACCGTGTAGGCCAGGATCTCCAGATCGTCGTCGGTGCGCTCGCGATGCTCCTGGCTCGCATCGTCCTGCGCCAGAGCCCAGTTCGCGGAAACCGCGGCGACGTGCAGAGTGCGCGAGACGACGTACAGATCCGCGATCTGCTGGGCCACCGCCTGGAACTCCGCCAGCGGCCTGCCGAACTGGTGACGGGTGCGCAGATGCTCGGCGGTGAGCGTGATCGCCCCTTTGAGCAATCCATCGGCTACCGAGCCGATCGAGGCGAGCGCCAGCCGGTGCAGGTCGGCGAGCCCGACCGGCCACAGCTGGTCGGCGGGGATCTCCACCTGGTCCAGCCGCACCGTGCACTCGGGGATGCCGCCGGAGACCGGCGTCGGTGTGCGGGTGAGTCCGTCGGCCTGGGCGTCCACCACGGCGATGCCCGCGTTGGTCGGCACGAGCAGCCAGCTCGCCTCCTCGGCGTACGGCACGGCGACCTTGTGGCCGGTGACGCGCACCGTGTCGCCGTCGACGATCGCGGTCGTCTCCGGCTTGACGGTGAACGGTGCCGCCGGTTCGCTCAACGCCGCGGTGAGCACGGCGCCTTCGGCGACCCCGGGCAACACGAGCTCCTGCACGCGCTCCGGCGCGCAGGCAACCACCGGCAGCACGCCGAAGCCCAGCGTCGGCAGCGCCGGAACCGCCACGGCATCGGTAGCCAGCTCGGTGAGCAGCGCCGACACCTCCAGCAGCCCCATGCCGTCCCCGCCGTACCGCTCCGGCAGCGCGACGACGAGCAAGCCGGAGTCGGCCAGCTTCGGCCACAACCGCATGTCGCGCGCCGGTTCACGTTCCAGCAAGCTCACGACGACCTCGGCCACGGCGTCCTGGCCCTCGTCCCTGGTGAAGTCCACGCTTGTCTCCCGATCGACTGTAGGGCTAGCTGTCCGCGTCACGGGGCAGCCCCAGAATCCGCTCACCGGCCACGGTGAGCAGGATCTGCTCGGTCCCGCCCGCGATCGACAGACAGCGCGTGAGCAGGAACTCCTTGGTGACCTCGGAGTCCTGCGCGCCCAGCGGGCCCGCCGCCTCCGCGGCGAATTCGGCGACCGCTTGGCGGTGGCGCACGCCGACCAGCTTGCGCACGCTGCTCTGCGCGCCGGGGTCCCCGCCCGCCAGCATCTTCACCGCGGCCCGCTGCTCGAGCAGCAGGCCCGCGATCGCCTCAGCGACGAAGCCGCCCAGGCGATCGTTCACCAGCTCCGCGCCGGGACCGGTGGCGGGCGATTTCGCGATCAGCTCTTCGAGCACGGGCCCGATGCCGTTGCCGCCCATGGCCACCCGCTCCGTGGAGAGGGTGGAGCGGGCGATCTTCCATCCGTTGTTCAGTGCGCCGACCACGCAGTCGTCCGGCACGAACACGTCGTCGAGGAAGACCTCGCTGAAACGCGCCTCCCCGGTGATCTGCACCAGCGGGCGCACTTCGAGCCCGGCGCTGTGCATGTCGACCAAGAAGTACGTGATGCCCCGGTGCTTGGCCGCGTCCGGGTCGGTGCGCGCCAGGCAGATCGCCCAATTCGCTTTGTCGCCCAGCGAAGTCCACACCTTCTGACCGCGCAGCACCCAGCCGCCGTCCACTTTCTTCGCGGTGGTGCGCAACGCCGCCAGGTCGGAGCCCGCTTCCGGCTCGCTGAACAGCTGGCACCAGACCACCTCGCCGCGCAAAGTGGGCCAGGCGAAGCGCTCGATCTGCTCCGGCGTCCCGTGCTGCAACAACGTCGGGATCGCCCAGCCGCCGATCGCCAGGTCGGGCGCGGTGAGCCCGGCGCGGCGCAGTTCCTCGGAGATCACCAGGCCGGTCATCGGGTCGGCGGCGCGCCCGTACGGCCGCGGCCAATGCGGCATGACCAGGCCGGCCTCGACCAGCGCGTCGCGCTGCCGCTCGGCGGGCAGCGCCGCGATCCGCGCGACGTCGGCCGCCAGTTCGTGCGCGCGGTCGCCGTCCACGGCGGCCACGCCTTCTTCGGCGAAGACCCGGTCGGCGCCGGTGGTGCGCCGCAGGCCCCGGCGGGTCAGCTCGGTGACCCGGGCCCGCCAGTGCGCCGAACCGCCGAGCAGTTGGCGCAGTGCCGTCGCCCGGCGCAGATACAGGTGCGCGTCGTGTTCCCAGGTGAAGCCGATGCCGCCGAGTACCTGGATGCAGTCCTTGGCGGTCTCGACCGCGGCGTCCAGAGCGATCGCGGCCGCGATGGCGGCGGCGATCGGCAGCTCGGCGCCGCCGTCGTCCACGGCGGCCGCGGTGTCGGCCGCCACGGCGCGGATGAGTTCGGTGCGGCACAGCATCCAGGCGCAGATGTGCTTGACCGCCTGGAACGAACCGATCTTGCGGCCGAACTGCTCGCGCACCTTGGCGTACTCGACCGCGGTCTCCAGGCACCAGCCCGCGAGGCCGGACAGTTCGGCGGCGACCAGCGCGACGAGCAGATCCTCGGCGGCGTGCGGCGCGACGAACACGCGTTCGGTGGGCACGCGCAGGTCGGCGCAGTGCACCCGCGCCAGCGGCGTGCTCGGGTCCAGCGGCGCGAGCGCCTCCACCCGCAAGCCTGCGGCGTCGGGCGGCACCAGGCACCAGCGCTGCCCCTGGGGATGGTCGATCGGCAGCAGCACGGCGGTCCCGGGCGCGGCGCCGAGCACGGACTCCCAGGTACCCGTGAGCAACACACCATCGCTTGCGGCGGGTACGCTCACCGTCGAGCCGACGACGAAGTCGAGCGCGACACCGCACGGCAGGTCCTCGTCGAGCCGCCCGCCGGTGATCAGATTGGCCAAAGCCGTTGCGAGCACCGGGCCGCCGACCAGGTCGTGCGCCGCCTGCTCCACCAGCACGGCCAGATCGGCGACCGACCCGCCCGCACCGCCCGCGTCCTCGGCCACCGCGACCCGGAAGATCCCGATCTCGGCCAGCGCGGGCCAATAGGCGCGCCAGAAGTCGGCCGCACCGGTCCGCATTGTTGCAATTGGACGGACCGACGCCGCCCATCCGCGCATCGACTCCTGGACGGCTTTATGCTCGTCAGTGGTGGCGATGGTCACACTCCATACCGCCTTTCCGGCGTGACTCCCACACCTAGAACATGTTCTAATATCCTAGCCGGGCGGAAGTCAAGAGACCATCGCCGCCGCGGCCACACCGCGCACGCAGCCGACGAAACGACGTTTCCGGAAAGGACTTTCATCAATGGCCAGTCCGTCCCGATCGCAGCCAGCCGACCCGAGCGCGGCCCGGCCCGCGGCCACGGTCACCACGCTCAGCGAGGACGAGCTGAGCTCGGCGGCGCAGCGCGAACGGCGCAAGCGGATCCTGGACGCGACCTTGGCGCTCGCGTCCAAGGGCGGCTACGACGCGGTCCAGATGCGCGCGGTGGCCGAACGCGCCGACGTCGCCGTCGGCACGCTGTACCGCTACTTCCCGTCGAAGGTGCACCTGCTGGTCTCGGCGCTGTCGCGCGAGTTCGAGCAGATCGAGGGCAAACGCAAGCCGCTTGCCGGACAGTCTCCCCAGGAGCGCATGCATCTGCTGCTCACCCAGATCACCCGGATGATGCAGCGCGACCCGCTCCTCACCGAGGCCATGACCAGGGCGTTCATGTTCGCCGACGCCTCGGCCGCCGCCGAGGTGGACCGCGTCGGCAAGGTCATGGACCGCGTCTTCGCCCGCGCCATGAACGACGGCGAGCCCACCGAGCGCCAGCTCGCCATCGCCCGGGTGATCAGCGACGTGTGGCTGTCGAATCTGGTCGCCTGGCTCACCCGGCGCGCCTCGGCCACCGACGTCACCGAACGCCTGGAACTGACCGTCGACCTGCTGCTGGGCGAGCGCAACCAGTAAGCTTCAGGCGGATCTCTCAGCGCACATCGAGCGATTTCGGCGCCCGGTCACCGCGCCGGGCCCGAAGGGCTCCCGTGCTGCGACGAAGCTCACCTACCCGGATCCCGTTGGCGTCAGCTGGGCAGATCTACCGGACACCGGTTCAGCTCGTGCGTTATGGTGCGCACGCGGACCGGTGTGTTGCTGTGCGGCAAATTCAACCCAGTATTGTTTTGCCCGCCCCTGAAAAAACTCCTCCGATCACTAGGTTGGATGCGTGAGCGCACAGGATCTGCCACTGGAACTTCGCCGTGCACTGTCGACGGTCGCGCGCGTGCCACGGCTGCTGGTCGCATCGGACTACGACGGGACACTCGCGCCCATCGTGTCCGACCCGGCCAAAGCCTTCCCCCATCGGGAATCGGTGAGCGCGTTACGAGCCCTCGCCGGCCTGACCGGGACCACCGCCGCCGTGATCTCCGGCCGCGCGCTGCGAGATCTCGCGGCGCTGTCGCGCCTGCCGGTCGAGGTGCAACTGATCGGCAGCCACGGCTCGGAATTCGACGTGGGCTTCGTGCACGCGATCGACAACGACGCCAAGCATCTGCTCCAAGAGGTGCAGACCGCCCTGAACCAGATCGCCTCGGACAATCCGGGCGTCACCGTCGAGATCAAGCCGGCCAGTGTCGCGCTGCACGTGCGCAACGCCAGCCCGGAGATCGGCCATCGCGCGCTGTCGCAGGTCCGGCTCGGCCCGGCCTGCTGGTTCGGCGTGCAGGTCACCGAGGGCAAGGCGGTCATCGAACTGGCCGTGGTGCAGACCGACAAGGGCACGGCTCTGGACACCGTCCGGCATCAGGCGGGGGCGTCGGCCGCGGTGTTCTTCGGTGACGACGTCACCGACGAGAAGGCGTTCCGGGTGCTGTCGGGGCCCGACGTCGGCATCAAGGTCGGCGACGGCGAGAGCCTGGCCAAGTTCCGGGTGGACAGCACCGAGGCCGTGGCCTGGGCGCTGGCCTACCTGCTGGAGGAGCGCCGGACCTGGCTGGCAGGCGCGAGCGCGCCGCGCATCGAGCGGCTGACCATGCTGGCCAGCCCGCGCTCGGTCGCGCTGCTCACCCCGGACGCCACGGTGACCTGGTTCTGCCACCCCGAACCCGACTCCGCCGCGGTGTTCGCGCACCTGCTCGGCGGCCCGCAGGGCGGTCACTTCACCATCGAGCCCGAACGGCCGGGCCTGCCGCTGTCGCAGCGCTACGTCGACGGCACGATGACCGTCGAAACGCGCTGGGCCAAGTTGCAGGTCACCGACTACCTGCCGCACGACGTGGCGCCCACCCGCACCGACCTCACCCGGGTGATCACCGGCGACGCGAAGGCCGTGATCACCTTCGCCCCCCGGCCGGAGTTCGGCCAGGTGCCGGTGAACCTCGAAGCGCAGGAGGGCGGGCTGCGCGTGTACGGCACCAACGACCCGATCGTGCTGCGCTCCCCCGGCGTGCACTGGGAGATCGTCTCGGACGGAACGCACGAATCGGCCCGGGCCGTGGTGGACCCGTCCAAGGGCCCCGTCGTGCTCGAACTACGCTGTGGCACCGCTGATCTCGATCCAGCTACGACCAGTGAGACGGAGCGGCGGCGGGCCGCGGAGCGGTACTGGTCGGAGTGGGCCGCGACGCTCACGCTGCCGCCGCTCAAGCCCGACCTGATGAAGCGCTCCGCGCTCACCCTGCGCGGCCTGGTGCACGCGCCGTCCGGTTCGATTCTCGCGGCCGCGACCACCTCGCTGCCCGAGGACATCGGCGGTGTGCGCAACTGGGACTACCGCTACTGCTGGCTGCGCGACGCGGCGCTGACCGCGCAGGCGCTGGTCTCGCTCGGCTCGCTCGCCGAGGCCGAGAACTACCTCGGCTGGGTGCACCGGGTGCTGGAGACGTTGCCCGGCCCCGAGCGCCTGCACCCGCTGTACACGCTGTACGGCGAGACGCTACCGCCGGAGGCCTCGATCGATCAGCTGCCCGGCTACGCGGGCTCGCGCCCGGTGCGCGTCGGCAACGCGGCCAACATGCAGGTGCAGCTGGACGTCTTCGGCCCGATCGTCGACCTGATCGCCACCCTGGCGCACGCCAGGGAGCTGCGTGGCGTCACCGATCCGGCGGACGTGCTGCCCGACGCCGACTGGGAGCTGGTCTGCGCCATGGTCGCGGCCGTGCAGCGGCGCTGGCAGGAGCCCGACCACGGCATCTGGGAGATCCGCGGCAACCCGCGCCACCACGTGTACTCGAAGGTGATGGGCTGGCTGACCGTCGACCGGGCGCTGACCCTGGCGCAGAAGTTCGACCGCGAGGTCGATCCGGCCTGGTCGGTGCTGCGCGACACCATCGCCGACGAGGTGAAGGCGAAGGGCTGGAACGACGAGGTCCAGTCCTACACCGCGGCCTACGACGGCACCGACCTGGACGCGGCGACGCTGCACATCGGGTTGAGCGGCCTGATCGACCCGTCCGACCCGCGCTTCGCGGCGACCGTCGTGGCGACCGAGGCCGAGCTGCGCAGCGGGTCGACGGTGTACCGCTACCACCACGACGACGGCCTGCCCGGCGGCGAAGGCGGATTTCACCTGTGCGCCGCCTGGCTGGTCGAGGCGTACCTGCTGATCGGGAAGCGCTCCGACGCCGAGGCGCTGTTCGCGCAGCTGGTCGACGTGGCCGGTCCGACCGGGCTGCTCAGCGAGGAGTACGACCCGGTGGCCGAGCGCTCGCTGGGCAACCACCCGCAGGCCTACAGCCATCTCGGCCTGTTGCGCTGCGCGCAGTTGCTGGGACAACCGGTGGAGGCCGCGCTGGTCTGACAGCGCGCAGCCGGCCGAGGGCCCGCGAACGAGGAATCGTTCCCGGGCCCTTCGCATTCCGTTCTTTCGAGGGGCTTCTCGGCTCGCGGCTAACCGTCCCCTGCTAGAGTTAAACGGGAACGATTTCCATTATGATCTAGAGCACTGCCAGGAGTACCCCCACGTGAGAACCGGATTTGCCATCACCTGCGCAGGCATCGCTGTGGGGGTTGTCTCCGCCCTGACGCTGACCGCCTGCGGCGGATCGAACGACGACGCACGGCCCACCGTCGTCGCCTCCACCGACGTCTGGGGCGACATCGCCGCCGCCGTCGCCGGCCCCGACGCCGCCGTCCGGTCGCTGATCACCGATCCGTCCGCCGACCCGCACTCCCACGAGACCTCCGCCGTCGAGTCGGCCGCGCTCAGCGATGCCGACCTCGTGGTCTACAACGGCGGCGGCTACGACGAGTTCGCGGAGAAGGCGGTGGCGGGCACGAACAAGCGCACCGTGGACGCGTTCTCCGTGCGCGTCGACCAGAGCGACGACAACGAGCACGTCTGGTACGACGTGCGCACCGTCGACGTGGTCGCCGACCGGATCGCGGCCCAGCTCGGCGAACTGGACCCGGACAAGGCCGCGGCCTACGCCGAGCGCGCCGCGACGTTCAAGAACCGGCTCGCCGCGGTCGCCGCCATCACTGGCAAGCTCGCCGCCGAGCACCCGAAGACGCCGGTCCTGCAAACCGAACCCCTCGCGCACTACCTGGTGGCCGCCGCCGGAGCCGAGGACCTGACTCCGCACGAGTTCCAGGAAGCCGTCGAGCAGGAGACCGACCCGGCGCCCGCGGCCGTCGCGGCGACTCAGGATCTGCTCACGGGCAAACGGGTCCGCGCGCTGATCTACAACGTGCAGACCGAGGACAAGATCACCAAGGACCTGCGCGGCACCGCGCAGAACGCGGGCGTCGCGATCGTCGAGGTGACCGAGACCCTGCCCGACGGCGTGGATTACATTCAGTGGCAGACGAAGAACGCGCAGGCGCTGGCCGCCGCGCTGGGCTGAGCAGATGACCGAGGGAGCCGCGCTGACCGAGCACACCGACGGGGTGGACCGGCGGCGATCGAACAGCGGCGACGACTCGGCCGCGGTGCGGCTGGAGGCGGCCCGCCTCTCGTTCGGGGGCCGAACGTTATGGGACGGGCTGGATCTCACCGTCGCGCCGGGCGAATTCGTCGCGATACTCGGCCCGAACGGGTCGGGCAAGACCTCGCTGCTGAAGGTGCTGCTCGGTCAAGTCGGTTTGAGTTCCGGCACGGCGCGGATCGCGGGCTCTCCCGCGCGCGCGGGCAATCACGACATCGGTTATGTGCCGCAACAGAAGACGATCGACGCCGGGGTGCAGTTGCGCGGCGTCGACCTCGTCGGGCTCGGTGTCGACGGGCATCGCTGGGGGCTCGGCTTGCGCTCCCGCGCCGAGCGCAAGCGCAAGGTGGCCGCGGCCATCGCCGACGTCGGAGCGGAGCACTTCGCCCACGCGCCGCTGGAATCGATGTCCGGCGGCGAGCAACAGCGCCTGCGGGTGGCGCAGGCGCTGGTCGGCGATCCGAAGGTGCTGCTGTGCGACGAACCGTTGCTCAGCCTGGATCTGGCGAATCAGCGACTGGTGGCCGAACTGATCGATCGCCGCAGGCGCACCCACGACACGGCGGTGTTGTTCGTAACGCACGAGATCAACCCGATTCTGCCGCTGGTGGATCGGGTGCTCTACCTGGTCGACGGCAGGTTCCGGATCGGGACGCCCGAGCAGGTGATGACCTCGGCGGTGCTGTCGGAGCTGTACCGCACCCAGGTGGACGTCCTGCGGGTGCGCGGGCGTCTGGTGGTCGTCGGCACCGGCGACACCATGGACGCGCTGGGCACCGCAGGCGGTCACTGTCACGGCCCGGCCGGCGACGAATTCCCACACGGCGACTCGGCCTCCGCCTCGGCACCGGCGGACGATGCCGCGACGGGGGCATCCGCAGCAGAGCCGATTCCCACCACACAGACCCCGGCAATCACCGACGCTGCCCCCGCGATACCGGCCGACTCCGGAACCAGCGCGCGGGGCGGCCTGTCCACAACCCACTCGGTAACCAGCGGCGCCGTCCCGGGCGACCAAACGGCTACGGCCCGCGCGTCCGCCCGCGCGATTCCAGGCGGATCGTCGACCGACGACGAAACAACCGCCCCCGCAACTTCGGCCGATCTCCAGACCAGCGCACGAACCGACCACGCAACCCGCCCGGCGGCCAACGGCACCCGAACACCGGCGGTTCCAACCACCGCCGACCGCGCGAACTCGGGCCGGTCGGCGAGCACCGGAGCGGCAGGCGACGCGTCGCCGCCGAGCCTGGCCACCGCGGTGGCGGCTGACGGGGCGATCGGCTCGTTACACCGCAACGGCGCGCCGTCGGCATCTCAGGCTTCGGCGGACTCTCCGGAGGGCAAAGGCGGCCGTCCAGCCCGGCCCGCGGATCCCGAACAGAGCGGAGCGCGGTCGTGACCGACAAGCTCTCCGGCGTCCTCGGCAAGATGCTCGACTTCGGCACCACCGCGAACCTGCTGTCCTACGGCTTCGTCCAGCAGGCACTGCTCGCCGCGGCGCTGCTCGGGCTGCTGTCGGGAGTGATCGGTCCGCTCATCATCAGCAGGCAGATGTCGTTCGCCGTGCACGGCACCAGCGAGCTGTCCCTGACCGGCGCCGCCGCCGCGCTGCTGGCGGGGGTGGGGGTCGGTCTGGGCGCCATCGCGGGGTCGGTGGTCGCCGCGGTGTTGTTCGGCCTGCTCGGCACCCGCGCGCGCGAACGCGATTCGGTGATCGCGGTGGTGCTCTCGTTCGGCCTGGGTCTCTCGGTGCTGTTCCTGTGGCTGGGGCCCGATCGCGCGGGATCGAAATTCTCGCTGCTGACCGGCCAGGTGGTCAGCGTGGGCAACAACGGTCTCGGCCTGCTCGCCGTTTGCACCGCCGGGGTGATCGCGGTGCTCGCGTTCGTCTACCGGCCGCTGCTGTTCGCCAGCTCCGACCCGGAGGTGGCGGTGGCGCGCGGTGTTCCGGTGCGCGCGCTGTCCATCGTGTTCGCCGTGCTGCTCGGCATCACCGCGGCGTTCGGCGTGCAGATCGTCGGCGCGCTGCTGGTCCTGGCCCTGCTGATCACCCCGGCCGCCGCGGCTGCCCAGCTCACCGCGGACCCGATCCGCGCGACGATGCTCGCCGTGGTGTTCGCGGAAGTCGCCGCCGTGGGCGGCATTCTGCTGTCGCTCGCGCCGGGCGTCCCGGTCTCGACCTTCGTCACCACCATCTCGTTCCTGATCTACCTCGCGTGCCGCGTGCTCGGCACCCGTAACCGCCGACTCGCCCGCGCCCGCTGAGCCACGGCTCACCGGTCCGGCCTACCGCTGCCGGCGTCGTGCCGGTCGCATGCCTCGCGGGACTCGCCGTCCCCCGGATGGTCGGCACGCGCTCCAGAGCCGCTGAGAAGGGCGAATCACCACTTTCCGCTCCTCGTGCCGGTTCAACCGGCACGAGGAGCGGCGCCGCATCACGCGACGGCGGTGCCCTCGAGCTCGACCATCTGGCCCGGGACAGCCAGGCGTGTGACGCCGAGCATCGTGGTGGCCGGTGCCACCCCAGCGGCGCCCAACCGCGACGCCAGCACACCGTAGTGCGGGAACAGCAGGTCGACGTCGGTGGTGTAGACGTTCAGCCGAACGAGGTTCGCGAGAGACATACCGGCCTCGCCGAGCACGGCCTCCAAGTTGTCGAGGCTCAGCGCCAACTGCGCCGCCATGTCCCCGTCATGCTGGGGCTTGCCGTCGCCGCTCATCGCGGTCTGCCCGGAGCAGTACAGGGTCCGGGTGTGCCCGGAGACCAGCTCACCCTGGTTGAAACCCAGCTCCGCCGCCCACGTCACCGGGTTGACCGCCGTTCGTTGCACTCCCACATCAGCTCCCATCAATCCATCGAGAATTCCTACGCAGATGAGCCTCCCAACAAATCACGACATCCTCCGTCGTGTATTCCGGTAGGTTTTCCGGATGCGCGCCGACCGATTGGTCTCGCTGGTGCTGCTGCTGCGTCAGCGCGGTCGGTTGACCGCGGACGCGCTCGCCCGCGAGCTGGAGGTATCCACCCGCACGGTGCTGCGCGACATCGAAGCCCTGTCCGCGGCCGGCGTCCCGGTCTACGCCGAGCGCGGGCGGCACGGCGGTTTCGCGTTGTTACCGGGGTTCCAGACCGAACTCACCGGTCTGAACCACGACGAGGCGCTCGCCCTGCTCGTCGCCGGAACTCGGCGCGGCGCGCAAATATTCGGCCTGGGCTCGGCGCTCGCTTCGGCCATGCTCAAGGTGGTCGACGCGCTGCCGGAAAGTTATCAGGCCGCCGCGAGCGACGCGGCACAGCGACTGCTCATCGACCCGGAAACCGACCTCCTCTCACGGCGGCTGGCCGCCGAGGAGGTGCCCGACGCCGTAGTGACCGAGATCCGGCGAGCGGTGTTCGCCGGGCACAAGCTGCGCATCCATTACGCGGCTGTGGACCAGACCCCGGCGTGGCGCACGGTGGACCCGATCGGCTTGGTCACCGCGCGCGGCCAGGGATACTTGCTGGCCACGAGGTCCGGCGCGGACCGCACCTACCGGTTGTCGCGTGTGCTGGCCGCCGAGGAACTTCCCGAACCCGCACAGCGCCCGGACCGGGTCGATCTGGACCGGGCCTGGCAGGAACGGAGCACGCGGTTCCGGATGGGCGGCGACCAAGTCACCGTGCTGGTGCGGGTGGACCCGGCCCGGCGGGACGACCTGGTGAGCACCGCACTCACCGTCCGCGCCGAAGAAGCCGACGCCGACGGCCGGCTGCGGCTGGAGGTGACCTTCCAGGATTCCCGGCATGCCGAATGGGCGCTGTGGCAGCTCGCCGCGGACGCGGAAGCCCTCTCCCCGGAGTGGTTGCGCACTTCCCTGCGCGACCGCGCCGCCGCAATCGCCGCCTGCTACGGAGCGTCGCCATGAAGGTCGTCGCACGCCCTCGGCCACACGTCGCCGCAGGTTCGTCGCTGTCCCGCCTTCGTCATCTCGGCGCACCGAGCTCGAGCTCGGCCGCGGAGGCCGTTCAGGGGATGCCCGCGCGATCGGTGCGGTTCTCGCACCGTCTCCGGCTATGCCGAGGCCGCAGTCAGCCATTGTCGACGCAGCTCAGGACGCATACCAGGAAGCGACACACCATTGATGGCAGCCGCCTTCAGTCGGTACCGGATACTTTCGTATGCTCGACACGTCGCGCCCCCCGAACGAATGGTGACCAACGATGATCGACTTCGCGATTCCCGCCGACCTCGCCGCCGAACGCGACCGAGTACGCCGATTCGTCATCGACAAGATCGTCCCTTACGAGCGGGATCCGCGCCTGACCGCGCACGGCCCCACCGACGAGCTGCGGCAGGAACTCGTCGAACTCGCCCGCGCCGAGAAACTGCTCACCGTGCAGGCGCCGGAGTCGCTCGGCGGGCGCGGCCTGACCCACATCGAGCAGGCGGTGATCTACGAGGCGGCGGGCTGGTCCACACTCGGCCCGGTCGCGATGAACTGCGCGGCGCCCGACGAGGGCAACATGTTCCTGCTGTCCAAGGTGGCCGACCCCGACCAGGTCCAGCGCTATCTGGCCCCCGTGGTCGCGGGCCACCAACGCTCGGTCTTCGCCATGACCGAGCCCGACGGCGCCGGCTCCGACCCGGCCCAACTCGCCACCACCGCGACCTTCGACGGCGAGAACTTCACCATCAACGGCCGCAAATGGCTGATCACCGGCGCGAACGGCGCGAAGACCTGGATCATCATGGCGCGCCTTGCCGCCAACTCGCACTTGCCCGAGGGCCCCACGCTGTTCCTGGCCGACGGCGGCCAGCCCGGCATCGTCATCGAGCGCACGATGAACACGATGGACCGCAACTACGTCGCCGGGCACGGCGTGGTCCGCTTCGACGATCTGGTGCTGCCGCGAGAGGCGCTGCTCGGCGAGGCGGGCCAGGCGCTGCGCTACGCCCAGCTCCGGCTCGCCCCGGCCCGCCTCACCCACTGCATGCGCTGGCTCGGCGCCGCCGAACGCGCCCAGAGCATCGCGATCGAGCACGCCCGCACCCGCACCGCGTTCGGCAAACCGATCGGCGAGCACGAGGGCGTGTCGTTCATGCTCGCCGACAACGAGATCGCCCTGCACCAGTGCAGGCTGACCATCTGGCACGCGTGCTGGCTGATGGACAACGGCGAGAAGGCGCGGCACGAGAGTTCGATCGCCAAGTCGTTCGTGTCCGAGGAACTGTTCAAGGTCGCCGACCGGTGCGTGCAGGTGCTCGGCGGCATCGGCATCAGCGACGAGACGGTCGTCGAGATGATCTTCCGGGACATGCGCGCGTTCCGCCTCTACGACGGGCCGACCGAGGTGCACAAGTACGCCATCGGGCGGAAGGTGCTGCGCGGATAGCGGAGGACTTTCGGCCCCGGGTCAGGTGCGCGTCCGTCGGCTAACATCCTGTGGCATGAGTTCGGAACTGCACGTCGATGTCTCGCGAGGCGTCGCCGTGCTCACGCTCAACCGTCCCGCCCAGCAGAACGCCTTCACCCCCACGATGGCGGCCGAATTGGGCGCTGCGTTGCAGCGCTGCGATTCGGAAGACGCCATCCGTGCCGTGGTCGTCACCGGCACCCCGCCCGCGTTCTGCGCGGGCGCGGACCTATCCAACCGGGTGGGCGAGGTCAGCGCCACCATCGATCCGCCACCGTGGCGGGTGCGCAAGCCGGTGATCGCGGCGGTGAACGGCCACGCGGTCGGCATCGGCCTGGCCCTGGCCCTGCAGTGCGACCTGCGCTACCTGGCCCGCGACGCGGTGTACGGGCTGAACCAGGTGCGTCGCGGTGTCCTCGCCGACGGCTACGCGCACTGGACGCTACCCAGGCTCGTCGGCATGGCCAACGCCGCCGACATCATGCTGACCGGCCGCACGTTCGACGGTGACGAGGCGAAGGCGATGGGGCTGGCCAACAGCTCGCTACCCGCGGGCGAGGTGCTACCCACCGCGCTGGCCGTCGCGCACGACATCGCGAACGGCTCGGCGCCGCTACCGGTGGCACTGTCCAAGCGGCTGCTCTGGGAAGGGCTCGGGATGAGCCCCGCCGTGGTCGGCCAATTGGAAACCGAACTCAACCAGCACGCGTCCAAGAGCGTCGACGGCGGTGAGGCCATGGCCGCGTTCCGGGATCGCAGGCAGCCCAGCTGGTCGGGCAGCGTCAGCTCGGAATGGCCCGCCTGGGACGCCGAGGAGCGCGAACGGCCGAGTCTGGACTAGGCCCCTTCGGCCCGCGGCGTGGCCCCGCGGCCGCGCTCAAGCATTACCGCCGATCAGGATGAGCAGGAACAGCACCGCGAAGATGATCATCAGGACGGTGCCGATGACGCCGAGGACGTAGCCCACCAGCACCTGGGCCCGGCCACCGTACGCGCCGCCGGATTCCTCGATCTGGTCGAGCGCGCGCCGTCCCAGCGCCCACGCCACCGGCCCGAGCACCCCGCAGCAAAGGACGCTCGCCGCGCCGAGAAACAACACCGCCGTCGCGTTCGGATGCTCGACCGGCGTACCGATGGGCTGATTGGGTATCACCACCAGCCGAATTCTACTGGGCGGGGCCGCCTCTCCGGGTTTTTAGGCGTACGAGGCGGAAACGGCGCTCAGGCGCGGCGCTGGCGGGCGACTTCGGAGAGCACCACGCCTGCGGCGACCGACGCGTTCAGCGATTCCACCGGACCCGCCATCGGAATCGACAGAATCGCGTCACAGGACTCCCGGACCAGGCGGGACAGGCCCTTGCCCTCCGAACCGACCACGATCACGGTCGGCTCGCGGCCGTCGAAATCGTCCAGCGAGGTGTTGCCCCCGGCGTCCAAGCCGACGATCTGAACGCCCTGAGCGGCCCAATCCTTCAGCGTCCGTGTGAGATTCGTCGCGCGGGCGACCGGAAGCCGAGCGGCGGCGCCCGCGCTGGTGCGCCAGGCCACCGCGGTGACGCTCGCGCTGCGCCGCTGCGGGATCAGGACGCCGTGGCCGCCGAAGGCCGCCACGGACCGCACCACCGCGCCCAGGTTGCGGGGGTCGGAGATGTTGTCCAGCGCGACCAGCAAAGCGGGCTGCGCGGATCCGCGCGCCCGGTCGAGCAGGTCGTCAGGGTGGGCGTAGCGATACGGCGGCACCTGGAGGGCGACGCCCTGATGCAAACCATTGGCGCTCAACCGGTCCAGATCGGTGCGCGGCACCTCCAGGATGGAGATGCCGGTGTCGGCGGCGAGCCGCACGCTCTCGGTCAACCGGTCGTCGTTCTCGGTGCCGACCGCGACGTAGAGCGCCGTCGCGGGCACGCCCGCGCGCAGGCACTCGACCACCGGATTGCGTCCGAGCACCAGTTCCGGACCGTCGTCGGTCTTGCGTCCGGCGGGCCGGGCCGCCCCGCCGCGCGCGGTCGAGCGCGCTTGCGCCGCTTTGGCTTTCACGGCCGCGCGCTTGGCGGCGGGATGCTTGGTCCGCATCTCGGCGGGCGGGGTGGCGCCACGCCCTTCCAATCCGCGCCTGCGCTTGCCGCCGGACCCGACCACGGCACCCTTCTTGGTGCCGCTCTTGCGCACCGCACCTCGGCGCTGCGAATTGCCTGCCATCACTGGGCCTTTCCGGTTTGCGATGCGCCGAGCGCCCATTCGGGGCCGTTGGCGGTGTCGGTGACCTCGATACCCGCCGACTGCAGGCGATCGCGCACGGCGTCGGCGGTCGCCCAGTCCTTCGCGGCGCGCGCTTCCTGGCGGCGGTCGAGTTCCGCCCGCACCAGCACGTCGAGAGCGCTGAGCGCGGCGGAGGAATCGCTCGGCGTGTACCAATGCGGGTCCAGCGGGTCGACGCCGAGAACGGCGAGCATGGCGCGCACCTGGCTCGCCAAGTCGCGCGCCGAGTCGATCGCGCCTGCCTCCAACGCCTTGTTGCCGTCATGCACCGCGCGGTGGATCTCCGCCAGCGCCTTCGGCACCGCGAGATCGTCGTCGAGGGCGGCGGCGAACGCGTCGGTCCACTTACCCACCGGAATAGCACCGGCCCGGTCCACCACCCGGTTCACGAACGCCTCGATGCGCTGGTAGGACTGCGCCGCGTCGTGCAGCGCCTTGTCCGAGTACTCCAGCATCGAGCGGTAATGCGCGCTACCGAGGTAGAACCGCAATTCGACGGCACGGACCTGCTTGAGCACGTTCGGCACGGACAGCACGTTGCCCAGCGACTTGGACATCTTCTCGCCGCCCATGGTCACCCAGCCGTTGTGCAGCCAGTACCTGGCGAAGCCGTCCCCGGCTCCCTTCGACTGGGCGATCTCGTTCTCGTGGTGCGGGAACACCAAATCCATACCGCCGCAATGGATGTCGAACTCCGAACCGAGATAGAACTCGGCCATCGCGGAGCACTCCAGGTGCCACCCCGGGCGGCCAGGACCCCACGGCGACGGCCAGGTGGGCTCGCCCGGCTTGGCCGCTTTCCACAGGGTGAAGTCGCGCGGGTCGCGTTTGCCCTCGCCCGCGCTCTCCCCCTGATGCACGTCGTCGAGCCGGTGGCCGGACAGCTTGCCGTAATCCGGATAGCTGACCACGTCGAAGTACACGTTGCCCGCCGACGCGTAGGCGTGACCGCGCTCGATCAGCCGCTGCATCATCTCGACCATCTGGGTGATGTGGCCGGTGGCGCGCGGCTCCGCGGACGGCGGCAGCACACCGAGCTGTTCGTAGGCGCGATCGAAGGCGCGCTCGTGCGTGGCGGCCCACTCCCACCACGGCCTGCCCGCCTCGGCGGCCTTCATCAGGATCTTGTCCTCGATATCGGTGACGTTGCGGATGAAGAAGACGTCGATATCGTGCGCGAGCAGCCAGCGTCGCAGCACGTCGAACGCGACTCCGCTACGCACGTGGCCGATGTGCGGCTCGCCCTGCACGGTGGCGCCACAGAGGTACACCGAAGCACGGCCGGGGACCAAGGGCGCGAAATCGCGCACGGTCCGCGTGTCGGTGTCAAAGAGGCGCAGCGTCACGGCAGTCGATCCTAGCTGGTGTATAAGGTCGTTCACGGACCGGCTCGGGTCCGTCGGAGCTGGATCAACGACAGGCTTGCAGCAGGGCCGTCGCCACGGCGGCGACGCCCTCACCCCGACCGGTCAGGCCGAGCCCGTCGGTAGTCGTGCCGGACACCGAGACCGGCGCGTCGAGCAGCTCGCCGAGCACCTGTTGCGCCTCGGCGCGCCGAGGCCCGATCTTGGGCCGGTTGCCGATGACCTGCACCGCGGCGTTGACCACTTCGAAGCCCGCTTCGTTCAGTAACCTGCGCACTTCCTTCAGCATGGCCGCCCCGGAGACACCCGCCCATTCCGGGCGTCCGGTGCCGAAGACCGCGCCGACATCGCCGAGGCCCGCCGCGGACAGCAGCGCGTCGCACAGCGCGTGCGCGGCGACGTCGCCGTCCGAGTGACCGGCGCAGCCGTCGTCGCCGTCGAACAGCAGACCGGCCATCCAGCAGGGCCGGCCCGCTTCGATCGGATGGACGTCACTGCCGATGCCGACGCGCATGCTCACGGCGCCACCACCGGTCCGAGGCTCGCGCCGTCGAGCACCGCGCCCGCGAGCCGGAGGTCGAGCGGAGTGGTGATCTTGAAAGCCAGCGGATCGCCGGGGATGGTGTGGACCGCGACGCCGAGCCGCTCCACCAGCCCCGCGTCGTCGGTGGCCTGGATGCCCTCGGGCGCGTAGGCGGAGCGGAGGAGATCGGCCGCGAAGCCCTGCGGCGTCTGGATGGCGCGCAAACACGCGCGATCGGGGGTACCGGTCACCGCGCCGACCGCGTCGACGGACTTGATGGTGTCGGCCACCGGGAGCCCGGGAATCACCGCGGGCCGGCCCGCGCGCAATTCCGCCGCGACCCGCGCGATGAGTTCGGGCGGCGTGAGGGCTCGGGCGGCGTCGTGCACCAGGAAGAACGCGGCGTCGGGCGCCGCGGCGATACCCGCCCGCACCGAGTCGATGCGTTCGGCGCCGCCGACGACCACCTGAACCGAACTCGTGGGCGGCAGCAGGGCAACGGCGCTGTCGACGAGTTCGGTGGGAACCATCACGATGATCCGGTCGACCGCGCCGGAGGCGATCAAGCCTTCGACGGCGAGCCGGACCATGGGCGTGCCGCCGACCGGGACGAACGCCTTGGGTGTGGATTCACCCAGACGCACGCCACGGCCGGCGGCAGGCACCAGAGCAACGACGGGTCCGTCGGTGGAACGGACACCGTTGTCAGGTTTGTTCACGGTCAGGAAGCCGCTGCGAGGACCTCATCGAGCAGGGTCTCGGCCTTGCCGTCATCGGTGCCTTCGGCCAGCGCGAGCTCACCGACAAGAATCTGCCGTGCCTTGGCGAGCATGCGCTTCTCGCCCGCGGACAGGCCGCGGTCCTGTTCCCGGCGCCACAGATCGCGAACGACCTCGGCCACCTTGTTCACATCGCCGGAGGCGAGCTTCTCGAGGTTGGCCTTGTAGCGGCGGGACCAGTTGGTCGGCTCCTCCGTATGCGGCGCGCGAAGCACCTGGAAGACCCGATCGAGACCCTCCTGACCCACGACGTCACGCACGCCGACGTATTCGGCGTTCTCCGCGGGAACCCGAACAGTGAGATCGCCTTGGGCGACCTTCAGGACCAGATACTCTTTTTGCTCACCCTTGATGGTGCGAGTCTCGATTGCTTCGATCAGCGCCGCTCCGTGGTGGGGGTAAACGACGGTGTCTCCGACCTTAAAAATCATGTGTCCCGTGCCCCTTTCGATGTTCACAGTTTAACATGCGACTCGATAACGGCGCGATCAACTGTGCAGGTCAGGGCCACAACGAGGCTACCGTGGGGCTTGACAGATGCCAGGCGGTGTGCATTACGTTGTGCCAGAAGGGGTTATCTTCGGGCTCGTTCCGCGCCGCTCGCCTCCCGCGCGCCGGCACCTTCGCGGCAACCTCCGAAGCTCGATCGAACCGTTATCGACATGCCGAGTGTCGGCGCGGATGTCCTGTGGCCCGCCGCACACCGCGCATTCGCAGCGCGATGCCGCGTCCGCGTTCCACACGGCCCCCGCGCCCGGTCCGCCGAGGGAACTACTACGCTGCCTAGTTACTACGCTCCCGCGCGGAGCCAGAGCCCGGTCGACATGGAGGGACAACCCGTGACTGCCCTGAAAGCTGTGACCGCCCCGAAGGGGGCGCGACGTCGCATGGTGACGGTTGCCGCACTCGCCGCCGGAGCGGCGATCGCGCTGTCCGGCTGCGGCGCGGGCCAGATCTCGCAGACCGCGGAGCAGGTCGCCGCCGTGAACGGCAACCACGCCGACGTCGGCCGCATCGCGCTGCGCAACGTGCACATCGTGTACCCCACCGAGGGCACCGCGTACAACAACGCCAAAGGCGGCAAGGCGCTCATCGCGTTGTCCATCGTCAACAACGGCGAGTCCGTCCGCGATGAGCTGACCAGCATCACCACCGACCTCGGCACCGTCAAGATCACCCCGGCCTCCGGCAAGTCCGTCGTCGAGCTCGCCCCGCAGCAGACCGTCGTCGCGGCCGATCACCCGGTCAAGCGCGAAGCCGCGTCCACCACGACCAGCGCCGCGCCGACCACGAGCGCCGCCGCGCCCACCTCCGCGCCCCGTACCGCCGCGCCGACCACCACCGCCGACTCGCACGGCGCGGGCGAGCACGGCTCCCCGGCCGCCTCCGAGGACCCGGAAGCCAATCCGATCCTGATCGAGATCACCGGCCTCACCAGGGACGTCACCCCGGGCCTGACCTACAACGTCTCGTTCAACTTCAAGCAGAACGGCACCGTCCAGGTCCAGGTCCCGGTCGACGCGGGCCAGCACACCGAGCGCCACGAGTCCGACAAGTCCGGCCCGGCCGAAGCCGAGCACTCCGGCGGCCACTGAGCTGTATCCGATTTGCCGCGCCTACGGCGCGGCGGGTTCGCGGCCCCTCGATGGTTCGTGTCCGGGCGGCGAGACTCGCGACTGCGTCGCATGCGCTTCGCCCACCCGGACACGAACCGGTCCGCGAACGGCGCTCGTAAGACTTGCGCCAATCAGGGCTCGACGAGCTGACCCGCGCACCCGTTTGTAGTTCGCTTCGCTACCGACGCACCCAGCTCACCCCGACCCCGTCTTCCGAGCGAAGCGAGACCGAGCATCCGCGAACACGCCGCGACGCAGTCGCGGCAAATCCAACACTGTCGGGGTTGGTGCGTATGGTGCCCGTGTGGCAAAGACCAAGCCGACCTTTCGGTGCTCCGCCTGTTCGCACGAAGTCGCCAAGTGGGTGGGCAAGTGTCCTGAGTGCGGGGCCTGGGGCACCGTCGACGAGATAGTGGCAGGGGCGGGGGCGGTCGGGGCTCCGGGGCGGAAGGCGATGTTGCCCAGTACTGCGGCCGCGCCGATCTCGCAGATCGATTCCAAGGTCACCAAAGCGCGGCCGACCGGCGTCAGCGAGCTGGACCGGGTGCTCGGCGGCGGGGTGGTGCCCGGATCGGTGGTGTTGCTGTCCGGCGAGCCGGGGGTGGGCAAGTCGACGCTGCTGCTCGAGGTGGCGCATCGCTGGGCGGCCCAGCGCGAGGAGAAGTCGCTGTACGTCACCGCCGAGGAGTCGGCGGGGCAGGTCCGGTTGCGGGCCGACCGCACCGGCGCGGTGCACGACCGGGTCTATCTGGCCGCGGAATCGGACCTGTCGATCGTGCTCGGGCATGTCGAGCAGGTGCGCCCGACGCTGCTGGTGGTCGACTCGGTGCAGACGATGCTCGCGCCGGAGGTGGACGGCGTGATCGGCGGCGTCACCCAGGTCCGCGAGGTGACCGCCGCGCTGACCTCGCTGGCCAAGGCGAGCGGGATCGCGGTGCTGCTGGTCGGGCACGTCACCAAAGACGGCAATGTCGCGGGCCCGCGCACGCTCGAGCACTTGGTCGACGTGGTCCTGCAGTTCGAGGGCGACAAGAACTCCACGCTGCGCATGGTGCGCGGCATCAAGAACCGCTTCGGCAGCGCCGACGAGGTGGGCTGCTTCGAGTTGCACGAGGACGGCATCGCCTGCGTCGACGACCCGTCCGGACTGTTCCTGCACCATCGGACGGATTCCGTGCCGGGCACCGCGGTGACCGTCGCGATGGACGGCAAGCGTCCGCTGGTCGGCGAGGTGCAGGGCCTGACCGTGAAGACCGAGATCCCGCAGCCGCGCCGCGCGGTGAGCGGCCTGGACTACAACCGGGTCGCCATGGTGCTGGCCGTCCTGCAGAGCCGGGGCCGGGTGTTCCTCGGCAAGAGCGACGTCTACGCCGCGACGGTCGGCGGCATGCGGCTGGTCGAGCCGTCCGCCGACCTGGCCATCGCGCTCGCCATCGCCAGTGCCGAGTCCGACGTTCCGATCCCGCCGGGCTGGGTGATCCTCGGCGAGGTCGGGCTCGCGGGCGAGGTCCGTAAAGTGACCGGCCTCAACCGGCGGCTGGCCGAAGCCGAACGGCTCGGTTTCACCACCGCCCTGGTGCCGCCCGGCCTCGCGCCGGTGCGGAGCACCATGAAGATCTACGAGGTCACCGACCTCCGCTCCGCCATCCGCATAGCCGGCCTGCGCAAACTACGCGCCGCACCCGAAGAAGCCGCCAGCTGACCGCTCCTCGTCAAGCGATGTTGAACGGCTCCGCCATGCTGCGTACCGAACCGAGTTGCGCGACAACGCTGTACGCCCCCGGGGGAACCTGGACGCGTTCGCCCGCGCAGTTGGGCTGGGACGTGGTGCCCGACCAGGTCACCGTGAACGCCGCCTGTTCACCGCGGCTCATCGTGCGGACGTCGGGCTGCCCGTCCGGATAGCAGTCGGTGCTCGACCACAGGCGCCGCTGGCCGTCGAGCGTGTGCACCGAAACCTGTTGCAGGCCGGAGCCCATGTCGCGGGTGCACGGCACCGCCGAGATGTTGGTGATGACGATCCCGAACACCGGCTGCTCGCCCGTCTTGTAGGTGGGCTGCTCGACGGTCACTTTGATCGCCAGCGACTGGTCCGGGCATGGCCCCGCCGCGGCGCTGCTCGCCGCCGCGGAGGTCTTCGGCGCGCCGGACTCGCCCGACGGCTTGGCCGCGGCGTCGGCGGGCTTCGCCGTGACCGTGCTGGACCCGGCGGTGCGGGCGTCATCGGGTGAGTCGCCGCCGCGCGCGACGGCGAGCACGACCCAGATCACCAGCGCCAGGGCGACCACCAGGATTCCGATGGCGAACACGCGTCGACGCCAGTAGATCTCCGGTGGCAGCGGTCCATTCGGTTCCAGCACGCCTCAACGGTAAGGGCATGGTCGGGCGCATCGTCTCAGGGGCACGGCGTGTCGGCCGCCCGCACCCGCGGGCGGCGAGTACATTCCGCCGGCACGCTGGGCCGATCGCGGCCTCAGGCCTCCTCGCCGATGTTGCCGACGACCCGGTGCAGCTGCACTTTGCCCTCGGCCAGCTTGTAGGTCACGGAGGCGATGGCGCACGCGCCGGTCGCGACCGCCTGCGAGATGATCATCGACCGCTGCATGAGCAGGCGGCTGGTCTCCACCACGTGCCTGGCCTCGATCTCGTCGACGGTGGACAGTCCTTCGCGGCGTCCGACCAGGATGGACGGGGTGACCCGCTCGACCACGCTGCGGATGAACCCGCCGGGGACCTCGCCGCCGTCGAGCGCGTCGATGGTCGCCTTCACGGCTCCGCAGCTGTCGTGCCCCAGCACTACGATGAGCGGCACGTTGAGCACCTGCACCCCGTACTCGATCGAACCGAGCACCGAGCTGTCGACCACATGGCCCGCGGTGCGTACCACGAACATGTCGCCGAGACCTTGGTCGAAGATCAATTCGGCGGCGACCCGTGAGTCACCGCAACCGAACAAGATCGCGTGCGGATGCTGGCCACTGACAAGTTTGGCCCGGTCCGCGGCACCCTGGCTAGGATGCAGCAGCGCACCACTGACGAAGCGGTCGTTGCCTTCACGCAGGGACTTCCAGGCACTGATCGGGTTGGAATCCGGCATACCGACCATTGTGCAGGACGGTTGCGCTACCAGCGAGTTAGGTCGGTTACGGGTGGGCAAATACCGCCTGGCGGCCGTAGGACGGGGACAGTGAGGACAGTGCGGAACGGCGCACCGAATGGCATCGACGCGGACACGTTGCTGGACTGGTACGGAGCGACCGCGCGCGATCTGCCGTGGCGCCGCGCCGGCGTCACCGCGTGGCAGATTCTGATGAGCGAGATCATGCTGCAGCAAACGCCGGTCGCGCGGGTGGAACCGATCTGGCGGGAGTGGGTGGCGCGCTGGCCGGTGCCCTCGGCGATGGCCGCCTCGTCGCAGGCGGAAGTGCTGCGCGCCTGGGGCAAGCTCGGCTATCCGCGCCGCGCGCTGCGGCTGCACGAGTGCGCCCGGGTATTGGCGGCCGAGCACGGTGACGAGGTGCCTGCCGACGTGGAGGTGCTGCTCGGGCTGCCCGGTATCGGTGCCTACACCGCGCGCGCCGTCGCCTGTTTCGCCTACGGTCAGCGTGTTCCGGTGGTGGACACCAATGTCCGCCGGGTGGTTGCCAGGGCGGTGCACGGGCGCGCGGAAGCGGGCAATCCGTCGTCGCGGGACCTTCCCGAGACCGAAGCCCTGCTGCCGCTCCAGGTCGATCGCGCCGCGGTGTTCTCCGCCGCCCTGATGGAGCTCGGCGCGACCGTGTGCACTGCCCGCACGCCCGACTGCTCGCGCTGCCCGTTGCCGAGCTGCGCCTGGGTCGCGGCGGGCCGTCCGGTGAGCGATGTGGTCCGCCGCACTCAGAAGTACGAGGGCACCGACCGGCAAGCGCGCGGTCGCCTGCTCGACGTTTTGCGGCACGCCAGCGGTCCGGTGGAACGGGTGCGCCTGGATTTGGCGTGGACCCGCGATCCGGGCCAGCGCGACCGCGCTCTGGATTCGCTGCTGGTGGACGGTCTGATCGAGCAGACACCCGATGGTTTGTTCGCCTTGGCGGGCGAGGGCGGGCACCCCGGGGCGATCAGCTGAACCGACATCGGGCCGCGCGACGGAAGCGCCGAAGTTCCTAACTGCCCGATACCCGGCGCAAGAAGCGCTCGACTTCGGCTCGATAACGCTCCGGTTGGTTATCGTGCACGAGGTGGCCCGCGCCGGGGACGAGGACGTAGTCGGCGTCCGGATGCGCGGCGGCCATCTGCCGCATCTGCCCAGGCGGGGTGATGCTGTGCTCGCCTTCCAGCAGCAAGGCAGGGACTCGCACCGCATGCCATTGCCGCCAGAAGTCGCGCGTTCCCCACTCCTCGGAGATATCGCGGAAGGTGGTGACCGAACCGTGCAGCCGGTATCCCTCCGGCCCGCGCTCGAACGAATTCAGGAAGTACCGCCCGGCGACCGGTCCGAAGAAGGACAGCACCGCCTCGTCGTCGGGAAACGGTTGCGGCCAAGCCTCGATCATGGCCGCCCAGTGCGCGGCGGTGCGGCCGGTGAAGTCCGGCGCGATGTCCTCGATCACCAGCGCCCGGACCCGCTCGGGGTGGGTCGCGGCGAACACCCAGCCGTGCAGCGCGCCCATCGAATGACCGATCACCACCATCGGCTCGGCGATCCCGGCGGTGCTCGCGGCGAGGTCGGCCACGAAAGCCTCGGTCGTCAGTCGCTCGGGTGCGGGCCTGCCGTGCCCGGCGGCGTCGAAGGTGTAGACGTGGCCGTGTTCGCGCAGCCAGCCCAGCTGATCGCGCCAGGTGCGCGCGCTGCCCATCAGTCCGTGCAGCAGCAGGATCGGCGCGCCTGCTCCGCCTTCGTCGTACAACATCGTCTCGACAATACGAGTCACCGAGCGTCTGCTCGGCAGCAGCCGCTAGCTTGGACGCATGGCTGTTGTGAAGATCAACGCGATCGAGGTTCCCGAGGGCGCGGGCCCCGAGCTGGAGAAGCGGTTCGCCCACCGCGCGCACGCGGTCGAGAACTCCCCCGGCTTCCTCGGCTTCCAGCTGCTGCGTCCGGTGGCCGGCGAGAAGCGCTATTTCGTGGTGACCCAATGGGATTCGGAAGAATCCTTCGCGGCTTGGCGGGACGGGCCCGCGCGCGAGGCGCACGCGGGCGAGCGGCAGAAGCCGGTCTCGACGGGTGCGTCCCTGCTCGAGTTCGAGGTCGTGCTCGACGTCGACGCGAAGCCCGCGAACTGAGTCCGAGACCTACCGCCGGGCAGGCCCGCCTGCCCGGCGACTCGCCCGACGCCGTGGTACGCCCGTGCCGGACCCGGTTGACGCCGAGGCCGTGCGGGTGTCACAGTTCGAAGGACAAACGCGAGGGTGACGCGGTAATTCCGGTGAGATTCCGGAGCGGTCGCGCCACTGTGTTCCACGCACCGAGTCCGGTGCCGGAAAGCCAGACACCGGCACCGTCGCGCCACCACCCGACGGGACGCGTATCCCAAGGAGGACTCGAATGGCCATCGCGCATTCACCCAGCCGGGCAACCGATTCCCTGGCCACCGTGCTCGTCACGGTCGGTGTCGTTCTTCTCGCACTGCTCACGCTGTACCTGGTCGGGTTCGACCAGGGCGTCATCTCGCGCAGCGGGATGTACCTGCATGAGTTGATGCACGACGGACGCCACCTGCTGGGGCTTCCGTGCCACTGATCGGTTCGCTCCGAACACTGCTGCTGCGCGGCCTGCTGGCCGGTCTGATCGCCGGACTGCTGGCCGCCACAGTCGGTTACTTCGTCGGTGAACCCAAAGTGGACGCCGCCATCGCCATCGAGGAAGCCGGTTCCGCCACCGAACACGCGCACGGCGAGCACGCCCAATCCCCGGGTGGGCATTCCCACGGTGACGAGGAAGAACCGCTGGTGAGCCGTGGCGGCCAGAAGTTCGGGCAATTTCTCGCGCTCGGGCTGGCCGGGCTCGCGCTCGGCGCCATCTACGCATCGGTCGCGCATTTCGCGCGGCGCCACACCGCGCTGACCGGGCCACGGCTCGCACTGGCGCTCGGCGCGGCGGGTTGGGCCGCGATCGTCGCGGTGCCCTTCTTCAAGTACCCGGCCAACCCACCGGCGGTCGGCGACCCGGACACCATCGATGAGCGCACCCTGCTGTGGGTGGCGGCGGTCGTGCTGGGCCTCGTGGCTGTCGGCGCGGCGGTGGCGGTGTTCACCGCGCTGCGGGGGCGACTTCCCACGTTCCGGTTGATCGGTGGCGTCGCGGCGTTCGTCCTGGTGACCACGCTCGGCTACATCCTGCTGCCCGGGGTGAACGAGGTGAGCGCGGACTTCCCGGCCACCCTGCTGTGGCAGTTCCGGGTGGCGTCGCTGGCCGAGACCGCGACCCTGTGGGCCTGCCTGGCCCTCGGTTTCGCGGCGCTCAGCGAGTTCGCGACACGCACCGATACCCCGGTACCGGTCGCGGCCGCTACCGCGGAGTGATTCCCGCCTAGCAGCATTGAGGCAGTGTCGGTCCCATGACCGGCACTGCCTTTTCCGTCCGAACCAAGCCACCGCGCGTCTACCCCGCTGGACCACCGCGCGTCGTCCGTGTCGCGTTCGTCGCACTGGTCGTGGCATTGGTCGCGGGTGTCGCCGAGGCGATCGCGCGGGCCTTCGTGTCCCCCCGAGCCGACCTGGCGAGCGTCGCGACCGGGCTGGGCCTCCGCATGGCGATCTACCTTCTGGTGCTCGCCGTCGCGGTGCGTATGACTCGCGGCGACCGCTGGGCCCGCCTGCTGCTCACCGTCGGCATCGGCGTCTTCGGCCTGTTGTCGTTGATCATCGAGCCGCTCGCAGCGGCCATGTCCGCGAACGAACTGCGTGACCTCGTACAGGATGCCGCACCCGCGTCGCTGCTGCTCGCCGCCTTCCGCACGGTTCACGTCATTGCCGTGCTGATCGCCATCCCGGCGCTCTACACCCGGCCCGCGCGCCGCTACTTCCGCGAGCACTGATCCCCGAGCACGCTTCGTGCCCCGCGCCCCTGGCGGGTGCGGGGCACCGGCGCGCTAGGCGAGGGCCGCGTCGAGGGTGATGTGGTCGACGCCGGCGAGGGCCTTGCTCACCGGGCAGCCCGCCTTGGCGGCCTCGGCCGCGGCCTGGAAGGCGTCCGCGTCGATGCCCGAGACGCGACCGCGGACGGTCAGCTTGATCCCGGTGATCCGGAAGCCGCCCGCCGGGTCGGGGCCGAGGGTCACATCGGCGGCGACGTCCAGGCTCTCCGGGGTGCCGCCCGCGTTGCCGATCTGCGCCGACAGCGCCATCGCGTAGCAGGACGAGTGCGCGGCCGCGATCAGTTCTTCCGGGCTGGTGGTGCCGTCGGCCTCCTCGGCGGAACGCTTGGGAAACGACACGTCGTACTTACCGACCCCCGAACTGGCCAGTTCGACCTGTCCCGAACCCTCCTGCAGGGTGCCGGTCCAGGCAGTACGCGCGGTACGTGTGGGCATCACGGTCCTTTCGCCGATGATCGTTTGACGATTCAGGACGAACCTACCCCGGCCGACGCGCCCCGGCCCACCGGTTCACCGATCGCGTTCGCCGCGACGCAGGGGCTCGAACACGGCGGGCGCGTCTGCGGTAAGTGCCCCACGCCCAAGCGAATCCGGGCGGTCGAGGGTCCTACTCCGGGTTCGTGATCCTGGCCAGCACGATGCCGCCGAGGATCAACGCGAGCGCCAGCATGCGCCCGATGCCCAGCGGGTCCTTGTGGACGACGATGCCGAGGGTGATCGCGCCGAGCGCGCCGATGCCGGTGAAGACCGCGTAGGCGGTGCCGACCGGCAACGTCTGCATGGCGCGCGACAGCAGGTAGACAGCGGTCGCGCCGAGCAGGAAACAAACCAGGGTGGGGACGAGCCTGGTGAAATTCTCGGTCGGTTTGATGCTCTGCGACCAGACGATCTCCACGAGCCCGGCGGCGGCGAGAACCACCCAGTTCATGTCAGTACTCCCCGGCCAGAGCGCGGGCGGCGGCCAAAGCGCCCGCGTACGACGTCTCGTGCTCGGCGCGCAGGTGCGCCAGCGCCGGGTCCTGACGGGCATTCGCCAGTTCCGCCTGCACGAAAACGGTATCGGATACGGCGAAATGGCCCGCGAAGAAGTCGCGCAGGAAACGCTCCTGATAGTCGTAGGCGGCTTTGGGGGCGCCGGGCGAGTAAGCGCCGCCGCGCGCGCTCGTCACGACGAACCGACGGTGGCCCAGCGACATTCGCGGAAAGGTCACCTGGTCCAGCCACGCTTTGAGCGAGGCCGGGATCGAGTAGTTGTACATCGGGGTGCCGATCAGGATCACATCGGCCGCGAGCAACTCGGCGAGCAACGGCTCGACGACCTTCCACGCGGCGGCCTGCTCCGGGGTGCGCACCAAGGCCCCGAGCCGCGCCGGGTCGGTGCTCGGCAAGGCGAGCACGGCGTCACACAGCTCGGTCCACGCCTCGCCGATGAAGGGCACCGGCTCGGCGGCGAGGTCGCGGTAGTGGTAGCCGCCATCCGGATGCCCCGCGCGCCACGCGTCGGCGAAGGCGCCGCTCAGTTCCCGGCTGATCGACCGCCGCCGGGCGCTGGCGTCTACGTGCAACAGGGTGCTCATGGTCCGACCTCCAGTAAGTGGACAAACTGTCCGATTAGCGACGGGCCCACCGTACTCGCAATGCGGACATGTTGTCCACTTATCGCGAGATCGGCTACAGTCACGGCATGCACCCCCGATCCGATCTGCTCGCCGGCCTCGGTCCGGGCCGGTCGGCTCCCCCGGAACGCGCGGACGCGGCCCGCAACCGAGCCAAAGTCCTCGCCGCCGCGGCCGAGTTGTTCGCCACCCGGGACCCACGCACGGTGACGATGGACGACATCGCGAAGGCGGCGGGCGTCGGCCGCGGCACCCTGTACCGGCGGTATCCGGACACGAATTCGGTCGCCGTAGCCCTGCTGGACGAACACGAGCGAGCACTGCAAGAGAAACTGCTCTCCGGTCCGCCGCCGCTCGGGCCCGGAGCTCCGCCCGGGCAGAGACTGGCCGCGTTCTACGCCGCGATGGTCGAATTGCTGGACGCGCACGCCCATCTGGCGCTCGGCGCGGAGATCGGCGGGGCCCGCTTCGCGACCGGGGCTTACGGATTCTGGTACGCCCATGTGCGAGCGCTGCTGGCGGCGGCCGGGATTCGCGAACCGGACGCGCTGGTCGACCCGCTCCTCGCACCCCTGGCGGCCGAGGTCTACCGGCAGCAACGCGAGCGCGGCCTGACTTCCGGACAGATCACCGACGCACTCCGCGTGATCGCCGAAACGGTGCTCGCCCGGAGATGAGCACGGCCGCCGAGTCCCTCCACAACGAAACCGTCGGTGGACAACGCCCACCGACGGTTTCGGCACCCCTCGTGGTTCACACCAGATCGCGTTCGCGCAGTAGCCAGATCGTGCCGCCCGCGAACAGCACCAGGTAGGCCACCAGTACGACCAGCGATTCGGTCCGGCCGAGCACGTGCAGCACGCCTGGCGTGGCAGGACCGTCCACAGTGCGCATCGCCCCCGCCAGCGACCCGGCCGCCGTGCCGGGCAGATGATCGGTGATCACCTCGATCGGAGCGAAGATCCCGGCGACGCCGCGCAGCAGATTCTCCACCACCAGCACCCAGACCAGGCCGAGCCCCACCGCCGGCGCGGGCCCACGGGCGATCGCGCCGATCAGCGCGCCCGCCAGTGTCCACATGCCGAGAATGACTACTCCCGTGAGGATCCCGAGCAGTGAACGGTCCAGCGCGGGCAGGGCGAGCGGCTGCGACTGGGACGCCGCGATCAGCGCGGCCACCGCGATGTCGGTGACGAACGCCGTGCACACCAACGCCACCACCACGGCCGCGAGACTCACCACCACCGCGGCGACCGCCCGCACCCGCGAAGGCCCCTGGGTGAACACGGTCTTCCAGGTGCCCCAGCCATACCCGCTGCCGACCGTCAAGGCGCCGAGAATGAGCATCAACGCGCCGCCGAACATGGCCATGCCTTGGGTGAACACTTCGGGCACCGCGGCGGGCAACATCTGTCGCAGCAGCGCCTCGCGCGGCAGTCCGTTGGACATCCGGCTCGATTCCCCCGAGGTGTAGGCCAGATAGTTGAACAGATAGGCGAATGTGAGATTCAGCAGAATCCACGTGCCGAGCACGATCCAGAACGCCGGCCACTTCCGCAGCCGCAGCATTTCGGCCTTCGTGCTCGCGACCAGGTCGCGGATCGCCATGCCGTTCATCGCGCGGCCTCCCATCGCGTCATCTCGAAGAACACTTCCTCCAGGGACTTCTCGTCGGCCCGCAGCTCCAGCAGATCCGCGCCCGCCGCCACGACCGCGCGGGCCACCGCGGGGGCGGTGACGGTGTCCGACTCGATCCGGATGCCCTTCGCGGTCAGCAGCGCCGAGCGTTCGCCCACCAGCCGCCGCACCGCGGGGAAGGCCACCTCCACCGGCTCGGCCCGCAGCAGCAGCGACGAGTTCCCGCGCAACTCCGCGACGGTCGCTTCGGTGAGCAGCCTGCCCTGCGCGATCACGCCCACCCGGTCGCAGATCGCCTGCACTTCGCTCAGCATGTGGCTCGACAGCAGCACCGTGCGGCCCTCGGCGGCCGAAGTGGTGATGAGTTCCCGCATTTCGGCCATACCGGCGGGGTCGAGGCCATTCGTCGGCTCGTCCAGGATCAGCAAGTCCGGATCGCCGAGCAGGGCGGCGCCCACGCCGAGGCGCTGCTTCATGCCCAGCGAGTACGTGCGGTATTTGTCCTCGGCGCGACTCGCCAGCCCCACCCGCTCGAGCACGTCCTCCACCTCCGGCCGCCCGAGCCCGCGATACTGGGCGAGCACGCGCAGGTTATCCCGGCCGGAAAGGTACGGGTAGAAGCCGGGGCCTTCGATGAGCACGCCGATCCGGCGGACCACCGCCGGATCACCGGGACGACGCCCCGCGACCGTGGCCGTGCCTTCACTCGGACGGATCAGCCCGGCCAGCATGCGCAGTGTGGTGGTCTTGCCCGCGCCGTTCGGGCCGAGGAAGCCGTAGATCTCGCCGGCCGCGACGCTCATGCTCACATCGTCGACAGCGGTGTGCTCCCCGTAGCGTTTGGTCAACCCGCGGGTGACCACGATCGAATCTGTCATGCCTCGAGAATCCGCCGCCGACCCGATGCGGACATCCGTCGCCGGGCGACGATCGGCATACGTAGCTGGAACGACGGCCGTCGTTCGCGGCTGCGCGGCCGTGCCGAGTCAGCCGGCGCGCGGTCGTGTCCGGGGAGGCCGATCCGTCGGCGAATATCCGAATCGGCGCTATTCCGGCGAAATACGTTCCCAGGCGGACGTCGAATCACGACCGGGCCGCATAGGCTACGTGCGTGCGGGTGGCAGGGATTACGGATCGGAGTTCGGTCGGCTGGGACTGGGGCGTCGCGCTCGTCGTCGCCGCGGTTCAAGTGGTCGGAGGCACTTTCGCGAATATGCGGCAGACCGGAGTGCACTCCCTCGACGCGCTCGGTTACGTGCTGCTGCTGGCCGGGCCGGTGGCGTTGGTCTGGCGGCGCGTACAGCCGGTGCCCGTGCTGATCGTCGTGCTCGCCGTATGTCTGGCGTACTTCCTGCGGGGCTACGGGTACGGCCCGATCTTCGTCGCACTGGTCGTCGCGTTCTTGACCGCCGCGAGCAGCGGATCACGGTGGTGGACCTATCCGCTGGTCCCGCTCGGGTATCTGGCGCTGGTCTGGCCGCTGCCCGCGCTGCTGGGCCGCCCCGCCGACCTGTGGCAGGTGTTCGCGCTGATGGCGTGGCTGTCGGTGCTGCTGCTGGCGGCCGAGGGCATCCGGCAGCGCAAGGCCGTGCTGGTCGCGCGCAGGCAGCGCGCCGAGGCCGCGCAGCGGGACGAGGAAGCGCAGCGCGAGCGGCGAGCCAGCGAAGAGCGGCTCGCCATCGCCCGCGAGCTGCACGACGTGCTGGCCCACAGCCTTTCGATGATCAACGTGCAGTCCTCGGTGGCCCTGGAACTGCTCGACAAACGCCCGGAGCAGGCGGAGACGGCGCTCACTGCGATCAAGAACGCCAGTCGCGACGCTCTCGCCGAGGTGCACGCGCTCCTGCACACGATCCGTTCCGGCAGCGCGCCCACAACTTCGGCCGAGCAGATGCCTGCGGCTGACGCGGAGGAGAGCGCCCCCCGCACGACAGCTGCCGAGCCGCCGCCCGCACCACGGGCTCCCGCTCCGAGCATCGGCGACTTGGACGACTTGTTGCAGCGCCCGCGCGCCACCGGACTGACGGTCGGCACGCGAGTGCTCGGCACGCCGCAGCAGTTGCCCAGCGTGATCGACGTGGCGGCGGCGCGGATCGTGCAGGAGTCGCTGACCAACGTGCTCCGCCACGCACCAGGAGCCGAGGCCACGGTGACCGTGCGCTACACCCCGGACTCGGTCGACATCACCGTAGACAACAGCCGCCCGACCAGTGCCCCCACGCGCTCCGGCACCGGCGGCGGCAACGGCATCATCGGCATGCGCGAGCGCGCCCACGCCCTCGGCGGCGCGCTCACCGCGGGCCCGCGCCCCAGCGGCGGGTTCCGGGTCGCGGCGCGGCTTCCGATGAGGACACCCGAACCCGGCGCTGCCGGGACCGACTCGGCTTCATCCGAAACGCCGACTCGGAACGGCACGGCGTCACCCACACAGGGCAAGAACACCGGGGCGTCGAAAGCGCAGGCCCGGAACAACGCGACATCACCAGGACAGGCAAGGAACAACGCGGTATCAGAAGCTCGAGTCCACAACACCGCGACATCACCAACGCAGGCACGGAACACGACGCCGGAGCAGGACTCCGCGACCAGCACACGGATACCCAGCGCCGCCACAGCGCGAAGAACCGCGCAAAACGGCACAGCATCGCGCGTGACGGAACCGGGCGCGCAGAGGCCGGGCGCTTCGCCGACCGACGCCGAGACATCGCGCTCCACCGCCGCGGGCACGTCGACCACCACCGGCCCCAGCGAGGCCGAGTCGCCGGGCCGACCCGCCGATACCACCGGTCGGCCGAGCACCTCCGGCGGTCGCGCGCAGCACTGACCGCGACGAGGCGGCCCCACGCAGAGGAGACCGATGCACGACCAAGATCCGGCCCAGGCGGACTCGGCGTCCACTCCGTCCGGCGGCATCCGGGTGCTGGTGGCCGACGACCAGGCGTTGGTGCGCGGCGGTTTCGTCGCGCTGCTGGACGCCCAGGACGGCATCGAGGTGGTCGGCGAGGCGGACAACGGCGAGCAGGCCGTGCGGATGACCCGCAGCCTGCGCCCCGACGTGGTCCTGATGGACATCCGCATGCCCATCCTGGACGGTTTGGCCGCCACCCGCATGATCGCCGAGGACCCGCGACTGGCCGAGGTGCGCGTGGTCGTGCTGACCACCTTCGAGCTCGACGAGTACGTCTTCGAGGCGCTGCGCTCCGGCGCGGCCGGATTCCTGGTCAAGCACACCGAACCGGCCGATCTCGTACGAGCCGTCCGGGTGGTCGCCGCGGGCGACGCGCTGCTGTCCCCCGGCGTGACCCGCAGACTGATCACGGAGTTCTCCGCGCGCGCCAAAACACCGCCGCCCGCCACGCTGGCCGAGCTCACCGACCGCGAACGCGAGGTGATGGCTCTGGTCGCCGAGGGACTGACCAATGCCGAAATCGGGGAACGCCTCTACATGAGTCCCGCGACCGCCCGCACCCACGTCAGCCGGATTCTCGCCAAACTGCACGCCAGGGACCGCACCCAGTTGGTGGTGCTGGCCTATGAATCAGGGCTCGTCCGCCCGGGCTGGCAGTGAGGAACGGTTCTTGCCGATCAAATTCATTTCTCAATGATTCCAGCGGACGCTACGGCTCGCACATCGCCTTCCCGTGTTGTTCGCGTGGCTGCCGTCGGCAGAGGCGGACGACGCCGAAATTGGTACGGCGCCGGCACCCCAACGCCGGGATATCGTCCGATGGCAATTCTTCAGCGAACGCTATTTTGCAGGGATAACGCGCCTCAGCAAATAATTGGTAAATCCTCGTGCAAGGACCACGAGCCACTTCGAGCGTACGTATCCGAACGTATTCCGAGTGACGACGCGCGACCGATGCCCGGACGGGCCCCTCGGCGCAGTCTTTTCGCATGAACATTTTCACTCGACCCGAGGCAGTGGGTTTCCTGGCCGACCACTACGACGGCGCCTGGCACCCCTGGCCGTTCTTCTGGATCTTCCCCCTGTTGTTCTGGCTGACCGTCGTGGCGGTGCTGGTGTTCGCCCGGCGGCGGTTCATCGGGCGTGCGAGCGGTATCGGCGCGCTGCGCACCGCGTTCGCTCGCGGCGAGATCACGGAGGAGCAATACCGCAGCAGGCTCGCCGTCCTGAGCGAACCGCGGCGCCGCGGCAAGCAGTAGATCAGGAGATCCCACCCATGACCATAACCTTCGGAATCGTCCTCACCCCGCGCTCGGGAGTCGACTGGGCGCGCGCGGCCGCCGCCGCCGAACAGCGCGGCTACCGGACCCTTCTGCTGCCCGACACCCGGTTCACCCCCTCACCGTTCCCGGCCCTCGCCGCCGCGGCCGCCGTCACCACGACCATTCGCTTGCGCCCGAACGTCCTCGCCGCACCGCTGCGCACCCCCGCCGCCACCGTCCGCGAGACCGCGGCCCTGCAACTGCTGTCGGACGGGCGCTTCGAACTCGGGATCGGCTCGGGGCGACCGGACGCCGCCGCCGAAGCGCAGTGGCTGGGGGCGTCCTGGGGTTCGCCCGGACAACGACGCGCGCAGGTGGTCGCCACCATCGCCGCCGTGCGCGCTGAAGTGAACCCCGCCCCGCCGATCGTGATCGCCGCCAACGGCCCCAGGATGCTGGGGACCGCGGCGGAATTCGCCGACCGCATCCTGCTCGCCGCGGGGCCCGCCGCCACCGAGGCCGAGTTGGCCGACTTGGTTCGCACCACGCGAGAGGGCACCGACCGCCACCTGCGCTTCACCCATCAGGTGGTCGGCATCGGGCAGCGGCTCCCGATCTGGACCGCGACGAAGCTCGGCCGGAACGCCGACGAGCTCAGGGACGGGGGCGCGGCGGGCATGCTTCCGGCGGAGCCGTCGGCCGCCGCCGAGATCCTCGAGCACCGCCGGGAGAAGTACGGCATCGACGAGGTGATCGTGCCCGGCGAACTCGCCGACGACTTCGCACCGATCCTCGCTCACTTCACCGCATCGAGTTCCTGACGCGATCTGCCACCGGAATACGAAAAAGCCCGCGCCGACCGCCATACGGTGGGCACGGGCTTTCTTTCGCGACTTACTCGCCCGAGGCAGCCTCGGTGGCGCCTTCCGCCGCGCCGGTCAGCACGACTTCGGGCTTCTCCTCGGACTGCGCCTTGGTCAGCTTCGCCTTGCCGGTGAAGGTGAACTTGGCGTCCTCGCCGGAGCCCTCGCCGTCCCAGCCCTCGACATCGACCTGGATGACCTGGCCGGGACCGATCTCGCCGAAGAGGATCTTCTCCGACAGCTGGTCCTCGATCTCGCGCTGGATGGTGCGGCGCAGCGGCCGGGCACCGAGCACGGGATCGAAGCCGCGCTTGGCCAGCAGGTTCTTGGCGGTCGGGGTGAGCTCGATCGCCATGTCCTTGTTCTTCAGCTGCGTGGCGACGCGGCCGATCATCAGGTCCACCATCTCGACGATCTGCTCGTTGGTGAGCTGGTGGAAGACGATCACGTCGTCGATGCGGTTGAGGAACTCGGGCCGGAAGTGCTTCTTCAGCTCGTCGTTGACCTTGAGCTTCATCCGCTCGTAGTTCGAGCCCTCGTTGTTGGACTGCGAGAAGCCCAGGCCGACGGCCTTCGAGATGTCCGAGGTGCCGAGGTTCGAGGTGAAGATCAGCACCGTGTTCTTGAAGTCCACGGTCCGACCCTGGCCGTCGGTGAGGCGGCCGTCCTCCAGCACCTGCAACAGGGTGTTGTAGATCTCCTGGTGGGCCTTCTCGATCTCGTCGAACAGCACGACCGAGAACGGCTTGCGGCGCACCTTCTCGGTGAGCTGGCCGCCCTCCTCGTAGCCGACGTAGCCCGGAGGGGCGCCGAACAGCCGCGAGGCGGTGAAGCGGTCATGGAACTCGCCCATGTCGATCTGGATGAGCGCGTCGTCGTCGCCGAACAAGAAGTTCGCCAGTGCCTTGGACAGCTCGGTCTTACCGACGCCGGACGGGCCGGCGAAGATGAACGAACCGGACGGACGCTTCGGGTCCTTCAGGCCGGCACGGGTACGGCGGATGGCCTTGGAGACGGCCTTGACCGCGTCCTCCTGGCCGATGATCCGCTTGTGCAGCTCGTCCTCCATACGGAGCAGACGGGTGGTCTCCTCCTCGGTGAGCTTGAACACCGGGATACCGGTCCAGTTCGCCAGCACCTCGGCGATCTGCTCGTCGTCGACCTCGGCCACGACGTCCAGGTCACCGGAGCGCCACTGCTTCTCCCGCTCGGCCCGCTTGGCGAGGAGCTGCTTCTCCTTGTCACGCAGTCGCGCGGCCTTCTCGAAGTCCTGCGCGTCGATCGCGGACTCCTTCTCCCGGCGCGCCTCGGCGATCTTGTCATCGAACTCGCGCAGGTCCGGCGGCGCGGTCATGCGACGGATGCGCATCCGCGCGCCCGCCTCATCGATCAGGTCGATCGCCTTGTCCGGCAGGAACCGGTCGTTGATGTAGCGGTCGGCCAAGGTGGCGGCGGCCACCAGCGCGCCGTCGGTGATGGAGACGCGGTGGTGCGCCTCGTAGCGGTCGCGCAGACCCTTGAGGATGTTGATGGTGTGCTCGACGGTCGGCTCGCCGACCTGCACCGGCTGGAACCGGCGCTCCAGGGCGGCGTCCTTCTCGATGTACTTGCGGTACTCGTCGAGGGTGGTCGCGCCGATGGTCTGCAGCTCGCCGCGGGCCAGCTTCGGCTTCAGGATCGAGGCCGCGTCGATGGCGCCCTCGGCGGCGCCCGCACCGACCAGCGTGTGCAGCTCGTCGATGAACAGGATGATGTCGCCGCGGGTGTTGATCTCCTTGAGCACCTTCTTCAGGCGCTCTTCGAAGTCACCGCGGTAGCGGCTGCCCGCGACCAGGGAGCCCAGGTCGAGGGTGTAGAGCTGCTTGTCCTTCAGCGTCTCGGGGACCTCGCCGTTGACGATGGCCTGCGCGAGCCCCTCGACGACGGCGGTCTTGCCGACGCCGGGCTCGCCGATCAGCACCGGGTTGTTCTTGGTACGGCGGCTGAGCACCTGCATGACGCGCTCGATCTCCTTCGAGCGGCCGATGACCGGGTCGAGCTTGCCCTCGAGCGCGGCCTGCGTCAGGTTGCGGCCGAACTGATCGAGCACCAGCGAGGTGGACGGGGTGCCCGCCTCGCCGCGGGAACCGGATTCCACCGGCTCCTTGCCCTGGTACCCGGACAGCAACTGGATGACCTGCTGGCGCACACGATTGAGATCGGCGCCCAGCTTCACCAGCACCTGCGCCGCCACACCCTCACCCTCACGGATGAGGCCGAGCAGGATGTGCTCGGTGCCGATGTAGTTGTGACCGAGCTGCAGCGCCTCGCGAAGGCTCAGCTCCAGCACCTTCTTGGCGCGCGGGGTGAACGGGATGTGACCGGACGGGGCCTGCTGGCCCTGGCCGATGATCTCCTCCACCTGGCTACGCACGCCTTCCAGCGAAATGCCGAGCGACTCCAGCGACTTGGCCGCGACGCCCTCACCCTCGTGAATCAGCCCCAGCAGGATGTGCTCGGTGCCGATGTAGTTGTGGTTGAGCATCCGGGCCTCTTCCTGGGCCAGGACAACGACACGCCTCGCGCGGTCGGTGAACCTCTCGAACATCGCTCCCTCACTCTCCTGCTCCGACATTCTGGCAACAGACGCCGCAGTGTGCTGTGTACAACAACCGTGGGCGTCAGCCTGCCATGAAGCCCGGGGGTTGCGGCCCCCGCCTCCACTCTAGTTGGCGGGGGATGCCACCGCCGCCGGTCCACCCTATTGCCGACCGGCGACAGCACGGTCATTCACTCATAACGTGGGCGGCGGGGGATTCGTTTCCGGCCGGGTTTTGCCCTCAGCGAACAAACCGTCCGCCGACCGGATCCGCGCCGCACACGTACGACCTCGGCTGCCTACCCCGTGTACGGGTCGACGAAACCGCAGGGCACCGGGCGTTGATGAGCGGGATCGAGCGCGTTGAGCACGTAGGTCGCGGCCCTCTTGCTGCCCGCTATGCCCGTATGCCCAGAGTAGTCCGTCGAGCAGCCGTCCTGAACCACGATGTTCGTCACGTGCGGGCCGGTGACCAATCCGGAGGTGTACGGCACCACCAGTTCGTCCAGCACGGTCGCGATATTGGTGTAGGTCACGTCGGGGTGGTAGACGCCGTCCGCGTTGAGCGCGCGCACGAACTCCGACCCTTGCAGCACCTGGCGGCAGGCATTGCAGGGCGATCCGGCCACGGCGTCGAACAGCGGGCCGAGGCCCAGGCGCGTACCGAACGCGTTCAGGTCCGCCATGCCATAGGCGTTCGAGCCCTGCCACGGCGGGGCCAGACCGACCATCTTGTCCACCTTGCCCGCGCCCGCGAGCCGTTTGACGAAGTAGTTGCCGATGAAGTTGCCCTGGGAATGGCCGACGAGATCGACCTTCCGCGCGCCGGTCGCCGCGCGCACCCGGTCGACGAAAGCGGCGAGCTGGGCCGCGCTCTGCTCGATCGGGAGCATGCCCCCGATGGCCGACGCGGGCCACGGCAGGTTGTAGGCGCCGAACGTGGACGAGTACACGCAGTAGCCCTCGTTGGCGAGCAACGGCGCGTACACGCCCCAATTCGTCTGTGCGCCACCGCCCGTGCCGTGCACGAGGACCACCGGGTTCGGATGCTCGGAGCTGGGCCGGCAGGACCAGTCGTTGGTGCCGGGCAGCGAGCCGCCCGGATTGGACAGTTCGGCGGGAATGCCCGCGAAGAAGTTGAATTCGACCGGATATCGCTCCTGCGCGTCGGCCGCGCCCGCGGTGGCGCATACCGCTACGAGCAGAACGATGAACAACGAAAAGCCTGGGACACGCCGCACGATAGCCTCCCGGTCCGGTCTCGTCTTCCCGGGAAGCTACCGCACGGAGTGGCCCAGACGAGGCAGATTCCGGCGGGTCGTCGCGGAAACTAGCTCTGACCGAAGGCGGGCGCCGAGGCGTGGTGCGGCGCCGCGGCCGATGCCTTGCCCTGCTGCACGCCCGCGACGACCAGCGCGCCGCACAGCACCAGGAAGGCCAGCGTGTGCAGGACGCCGCGCAGGAGGTTCCAGCGGACCCAGGCGGATTCGAAGTCGGCGCGCACCGCGGCGAGGTCGGTGATGGACGCCGGGTCGCCCGCGGCGGCCAGCTGGTCGTTGAGCGGGACGTTCAGCCCCGAGGTCACCGCGAAGGCGACGACGTTGAGCACCAGCGCGAGCACGATCCAGATCAGCGTGCTCCGGTGCTCTCGGCCCAGGTGCAGCGCCGCCGCCAGGATGGTGAACCCCACCGTGCCGAGGAAGGCGATCATGAACCACGGATTGATGATCACCACGTTGATCTTCTGCATCACGTCGATCATGGCGCGATCGTCGGTGCGGGCCAGCGCGGGCATCACCGAGTTGACGTACGCGTAGAACAGGCCCGCGATCAGGCCCGTCGCCAGCGTGGCGAGCACCAGTGCGGCGAGGCGGGTGGCGGTCATGACTTCCTCCTGCTGGGAAACCGTCCGGAGTCGTCGCTCCGGCTGCGTGTCCCAGTCAAGCCGCTGCCCCGGTGACTCTCCATGGTCGAGAAGCTCGACCGCCTGCGCGAGCGTCTACGGTGGAGGTCTCACAGATCCCGATCGGAAATGAGCCCACTCTGCATGGCCAGTCCCGCCAGCCGCACGCGCTTCTGGTTCTGCGGCAGATCCTCCACCCCGAACTTCGCGAACAGGGCGCGCAGGTGGGTCTTGATCGCGTCCACGCTGAGGAACAGCTCCTCGGCGATCTGCTGATTCGAGGCGGGAGTGGCGAAACCCGCGCCGTGCTTGTACGGACGGCACAGCGCGATCAGAACCGAGCGCTGTGTTTCGGTGAGCGAGCGCGCGGTGGGTATCGAGCCGGTGGACGTACGGGTGATGTCGTCGGACACGGCGCCGAAGTCGTGGAAGGACACCCGCGAGGTGCCGACCCGGATGACGTCGCCCGCCATCAGCCTGCGGCGGCCGACGAGCCGGTCCCCGTTGACGAACGTGCCGTTGCGGGAGAGGCCGTCGTCCACGATGGTCCAGTGCGCACCCAGGTATTCGACCGCCGCGTGTAGCCGGGAGACTTCGGCGTCCCAGCTCAGAGCGAGATCGGCATGCGGGGAGCGGCCGATGGTGACGCGCCCGCGGTCGGGGGTCAGCGTGAACTCCTGCTGCCGGCCGGCGTCATCGGTGAACCGCAAGAATGATCCGACGAATCCTGTCACTGTGCCGATACCTCACCTCTCCATACCGCCAGTGACCGTCGCACGTTTCCATGGTGCCGCGTCCGGGTACCGCGAGCAAGATCGATTCATCCGCCGCGGACGGCCTGCCGTGTGATCTGGTCTCGCTGCTATATCGAAGCCCTATCACAAACAAGACCGCCGCCCCGACGTCGCACGATTCGCCGGGACGGCGGCCGGAAAAAGAACTATCCCTTCGCGGCCTTGTTGTACGCGTCGGTGATGTCGGCGGAGATGCGGCCCCGCGCGGACACCTTGTGCCCATTCCGACGCGCCCACTCACGAATTGCGGCGCTTTGTTCCCGATCGATCGAGACCCGGCTCTTGGGAGTGCCCGTGGCAGCCGCGGCGGCCTTGACCCGGCGGCGGCCGCTCACCCGGCGGGCATTCGTAACCCACTCCTCCAAACCGTCGCGCAGCTTCGCCGCATTTGCCGACGACAGGTCGATCTCGTACGACACACCGTCGATCGCAAACTCGATGGTCTCGTCCGCGATGGACTCACCGTCGACATCGTCGATCAGGCTAACGGTGACCTTCTTTGCCATGAGATGAACGTCCTCTCGAAATCGTGCGACCCGCATACTAGGCCGATTACCCGAGGCAAGAATACCCCGAATTCCGGAAATTCCAAGACGGAGCCGCTGCTTTGCAATCCAGTGGTCACCTGGTGACCGGACGCACAATTGGGAACAGTATCGTTTCTCGGATTCCCAATCCGGTCAGCGCCATCAACAACCGATCGATTCCCATACCCGTTCCGGTGGTCGGCGGCATGCCGTGCTCCATCGCCGCGAGGAAGTCCTCGTCCAGCACCATAGCCTCGTCGTCACCCTGCGCGGCCAGCCGGGCCTGATCGACGAACCGCTCGCGCTGGATCACCGGGTCGACCAACTCCGAATAGCCCGTGGCTAACTCGAAGCCGCGCACATAGAGATCCCACTTCTCCGTCACGCCCGCGGCGCTGCGATGCTGCCTGGTCAACGGGGAGGTCTCCACCGGGAAGTCGCGCACGAAAGTCGGCGCGTACAGCTTGTCGCCATACTGATGTTCCCAGAGTTCCTCGACGAGTTTCCCGTGGCCGTAGCCCTTGCCCTCCGGAATTTCCAGACCGACCCGATCGGCGAGCGCGCGCAATTCGGCGACCGACGTTTCCGGAGTGACCTGCACACCCAGCGCGTCCGACAGCGAAGGGTACATCTCGACGGTGGCCCACTCGCCGCGGAGATCGTATTCGGTGCCGTCGGCCAGGGTCACCACCTGGGTACCGAAGGCCTCCTGAGCCACTTCCTGCACCAATTCCCGGATCATGACCGCCGAGTCGTCATAGGTGCCGTATGCCTGGTACGTCTCCAGCATCGCGAACTCGGGGGAATGGGTGGAGTCCGCGCCCTCGTTCCGGAAGTTCCGGTTGATCTCGAAGACCCGCTCCAAGCCGCCCACCACACAGCGCTTCAGGAACAGCTCGGGCGCGATGCGCAGGTAGAGGTCCATGTCGAGGGCATTGGAATGGGTGACGAACGGCCGGGCCGCCGCGCCGCCGTGCAGCGTCTGCAGCATGGGCGTCTCCACCTCGAGGAAGCCCCTGCGCTCCAGCGCGGCGCGCAGCGCGCGCACCACGGCGATGCGCGTACGGGCCATTTCCCTGGCCTCCGGGCGCACGATCAGGTCCACATAGCGCTGCCGGACCCGCGACTCCTCGTTCATCTCTTTATGCGCCACCGGCAGCGGTCGCAGGGCCTTCGCCGCCATGAACCAGGAATCGGCCATGACGCTCAGTTCCCCGGTCCGTGAGGAGATGACCTCACCGTGCACGAAAACGAAGTCACCGAGGTCGACGTCGGCCTTCCAGGCGGCGAGGGCGTCCGCGCCGACCCCGTTGAGGCTGATCATCGCCTGCAGCTTGGTGCCGTCGCCCTCCTGCAGTGTCGCGAAACACAACTTGCCGGTATTACGCAGGAATATGACGCGCCCGGCGACTCCCACCTGTTGCCCGGTGGCGGTGTCGGCGGCCAGGTCCGGATATGCGGCCCGAATTTCCGCCAGGGTATGTGTGCGCGGCACCACGACGGGATAGGCCTCGCCACCGGCCGCCAGCAGCCGCTCCCGCTTCTCCCGGCGAATCCGTATCTGCTCCGGGGCATCGTCGGCGCCGGGCGCCACGGCAGGCCGCGAATCCGATGTCGATGCGCTGGAAGATGCAGAGTTCGGGGTGCTCACATCGAACAACCCTAGCGTGCACCGGAAATCGTTTTGCGCGCCGCCCGGACTCCGACCCGGAGTAACGAAACGGTATCGATGCGACACCCCGCCCTGGACACCCCGGCTCGCCCGCCAAAGACGCGAAATAGCCGGTGCGCATCATGCTGTGTGCGAAAACGCCTGCGCGACCGGCTATTTCGAGATGGAAGTGTTGACGGGGGAATTACAGCAAGGCGAGCGCGTCGGCCTCCCGCGCGAAGTGCGGCGCCCCGACGGCGACGTTCAACAGTCCGGCCGCCTTCAACGCCTGGTAGCCGCCCACCAGGTCGGTCGCCCGGTGCAGTCCGAGTTGCTGCAGCGCGGCGGCGGCCAGGCTGGAGGTATAGCCCTCCGAGCAGACGACGATCCATTCCACGTCGTGATCGGCGGCTAGCGCCAGGCGGGCGGAACTGGTGGGATCCAGCCGCCATTCCAGGACATTGCGCTCGATCACCAGAGCACCCGGCAAGGTGCCCTCCCGCCCGCGTTGGGCCTGCGGCCGGATATCCACCAGAATGGCGCCGCGCTCGATGGCTTCCGGCAATTCGAAGGCATAGATCCGGTCGAGTTGCGCCCGTGCGTTCTCGAGCATCTGATCGATGGTCAAACGGGTCATCACATGTCACCTTCGGGCTGGTCGGTGAGGACGGTTCGGGTGCGCCGCAGGGTGCCGTGACCGGTCACCTCGTAATACGACATGGCGGTGAGAGGCGGGGAATAGGCGTGCACGCTCAGCGTCGGATCGAGCGGGCCCACGGATTCGGCGGCGCCCGGCACGGCGGCCGACGCGCGCATGACGTCGTGCACCCAGCCGATCGGGAACGACGCCTGGTCACCCGCCGCGAGCGTGCGGCAGCGCAGTTCCGTTCCGTTCCAACGGTATTCGGACAGCGCCCCACTGAGTACGGTGAGCGCCCCGAGCGATCCCGCATGGTCGTGCAGCTCGGTCGACTTGCCCGGCGTCCAGCTGATCAGCCAGACGTCCACCTCGTCGTCCGTGAGCAGCCTGGCCGCCCAGCGCTCGTCCGCCGGCCAGTTCCCACCGGCGGGAAGCAGGTGGTCGTATCGCCCGGCCAGCACGTCCTCGGCGCCCTCGTCGGTCAGCCGCAGCAGATCGGCGGGGCGCAACCGGGTGGGTAAGGCGGGTGCCACCGAACGTTCTACCGGCGGGGTAGCCGACAGCGCGGTACGCGCGGAAGAAAGGGAAAGAACAGAAGAACGCATGAGCGAATCTCCAGGAGGAAGGTATCGGTCGAGGACGGGAACTCAGCCTCGATCGGTCGAGGCACGTCAGCCTCGACAACACTCCTGGGTGCTCGCGTAGAACGTCACGAGAGGGAGTTTAACAGCAGACGACGCGGTGCCGACAACTCCCGGTCCTGCGACAAATCCAACACCGCGTATATCAGACACTTCCCTTGCGCCGCTGGTTGCGTTCGTATACGAGTCGCAGCCCGGTCAGCGTGAGGTGTGGATCGTGATCGTCGATCGTTTCCGATTCCGGGACGATCAATGGCGCGGTCGCGCCGGTCGCCACCACCGCGACGTCGTCGCCGGCGAAGGCGTCGAACTCGTCGCGAATCCGATCGATCAGGCCGTCCACCAGTCCGGCGAAACCGAACACCGCGCCCGATTGCATGCATTCCATGCTGTTCTTGCCCAGCACCGACCGCGGCCTGGTCAGCTCCGCCCGCCGCAGCGCACTGCGCTCCACCAGGGCTTCGGTGGAGATCTCCACCCCGGGCGCGATGATTCCGCCGAGGAACTCGCCCTTCTTCGACACCAGATCCACACAGATCGCCGTGCCGAAATCGACGACGATCGCGGGCGCGGAATACCGCTGGTATGCGGCCAGGCAATTGACGATGCGGTCGGCGCCCACTTCTTTGGGATTGTCCACCAGCAGCGGAATCCCCGTGCGCACACCGGGTTCCACCAGCACGTGCGGAACGTGTCCCCAATACTGGCTGAGCATCCCGCGCAGTTCGCGCAGCACGGGCGGCACCGTCGAAAGCGCCGAGACGCCGATCACCTCGTCCAGTTGCGCGCCGACCAGCCCGCGCACCTGCATGGCGAATTCGTCGGCGGTCAGCAGCGGATTGGTGTGCATCCGCCAGTGCCGAACCAGTTTCGAATGCGCTCCGGAACCGGAGAACAGACCGAGTTCGATACTCGTGTTGCGGACATCGATGGTCAGCAGCATGTCCGGGTCGCCGCTCCTCAGACGAACGACAGCGAACGCGGCGAGGTCAGGCCCGAGCCCTCCGGCGCGTGGGCCGGATCGGAACCGAGCTCGACCGGGCGGTTGCGCTCGTCGACGAACACCACCTTCGGGGCGTACTCGGCGAGTTCCTGCTCGTTCAGCTGACCGTAGGCGATCAGGATGACGAGATCGCCCGGGTGCACCAGGTGCGCGGCGGCGCCGTTGATCCCGATCACCCCGGAACCACGCTCACCGGCGATGACGTAGGTCTCCAGGCGGGCGCCGTTGTCGATGTCCACGATGCAGACCTGCTCGCCTTCCAGCAGGTCGGCGGCGTCGAGCAGGTCCTGGTCCACGGTGACCGAGCCGACATAGTGCAAATCGGCGTGCGTCACGGTGGCACGGTGGATCTTCGACTTCATCATGGTGCGCAGCATTGCGTCGACCTTTCTAGTTCGCGGAGGGAAACGAGGCGGGGTCCGACACCGCCGGGACAGGCTGGGAGAAGTCCACGGCGGACCGCGAACCGGAGACGTTGGGATGGCCGTCGATCGGAGCGCCCAGGGTGACGGCGATGTTGTCGATGAGCCGGGTCGCGCCGACCCGGGCCGCGATCAGCAGTCTGGCGTTGCCCGTCGCCGGGGCGGGCCCCAACGTGGACGAGCGCAGCTCCAAGTAGTCGAGGTCCACGCCGGTCGCGGCATCGAGCACTCGGCGGGCGGCCGCGAGCACCGCGTCGCCGCCGAGGCCGCCCGCGTGCTTGCCCGCCGACAGCGCGGCCGACAGTGCGAGCGCCGCTTCGCGCTGCACCGGGTCCAGATAGCGGTTGCGCGAGGACAGCGCGAGGCCGTCGGGCTCACGGACGGTGGCCACCGGGGCGATCCGGACGTCGAAGTTCAGGTCGCGGACCATCTGCCGGATCAAGGTGAGCTGCTGATAGTCCTTCTCACCGAAGAACGCTTCGGTGGGTCGCGCGATCTGCAGCAGTTTGGCGACCACGGTGAGCATGCCCGCGAAATGGGTCGGGCGGCTGGCCCCCTCCAGTTCCGCGCCCAATGGACCGGGGTGCACGGTGGTGCGCGGACCATCCGGATACATGTCGGCCACGCTCGGCGCGAACACCAGCTCGACGCCCTCCGCACGCAACAGTTCGACGTCGGCGTCCAGCGTGCGCGGGTACTTGTCCAGGTCCTCGTTCGCGCCGAACTGGAGAGGGTTGACGAAGATCGACACGATGACGACCTGGTTGGTCCGCTTGGCCAGCCGCACGATCTCCAAGTGCCCCTCGTGCAGCGCGCCCATGGTCGGCACCAGGGCGACGGTGCGGCCGACGCCGCGCAGGGCGGCGGACACCGCGCTCACCACCGCGGGATCGTGGTGCACGGTCAGCGTGCCGGGGCGGTAGGCGCCGCGCAATTTCGGGTCCAACATCAGCGTCCTTCCAGCAGCTCGATAACGGCGGGGGCGCTACCGGCCCGCTGAGCCGTGCGCAGCGACAACGCGCGATACGCCTCGGCCAACCTGGCATCGACCGACGCCAACGCGTCCAGATGGGCGGCCACCGCGTCCGCGTCCCCGCGGGCGACCGGACCGGTCAGCGCCGACTGGCCGCGACGCAGCGCGTTGTCCAGCGCCGCCGAGGCCAGCGGGGCCAGCAGACGCTCGGCCAAGCCGTTGGGCTGGTCGTCGACCAGCTGCTGACCGAGCAGGCCGGGCCCGGACAGCGCGGCGCGCAACGCGGCCACCGCGTCGACGATCACCGTGACCAGGTGATTGCTCCCGTGCGCGAGCGCGGCGTGATAGAGCGGCCGGTTCTGCTCCGGCACGCGGACCGGTTCACCGCCCATCTCGATCACCAGCGACTGCGCGATGGCGTAACCCACCTCGTCGGCGGCGGTGATGCCGAAGCACGCGTTGCCCAGCCGGGTCACGTCCTCGTCATGCCCGGTGAAGGTCATCGCCGGATGGATGGCCAGCGGAAGCGCGCCCGCCTCGGCCAGGGGGGCGAGTACGCCGACGCCGTTCGCGCCGGAGGTGTGCGCCACGATGGTGCCGGGCCGGACCACGCCCGCACCGGCCAGGCCGCGAACCAGACCGGGGAGCTCGGTGTCGGGCACGGCGAGCAGCAGCAGCTCGCTGCGGGCGGCCACCTGTTCGATCGGCAGGATCTCCGAATCGGGCAGCCGCGTGCGGGCACGGCGCACCGAGGCGTCGGAGATCGCGCAGACGCCGAACACCACATGTCCGGCCCGCTCGAGTGCGGCGCCCAATGCCGATCCCACGCGTCCCGCCGAGACGATTCCCACCGTGAGGCGTGCGGGCGCGGGGTCGTAGCCCGAAGCAGCGTTGTCGGAATTCACGCTTCTCGAGGTCAACGTTGTCCTCTCGATGTCGTTCCAGTCCCGCCATGCGGGTACCGGACGGTACGCCAAGAGGATATCGGCAGGCGGTTCACCGCCGCCACGGGGTGCGCGCGTGATCTAGGCCGCAGTGCGGGGCCGGGGCCCGGCCCCGGATCAGCGGCGTTCGCGCTCCTCGGACTGCAAGTTGGCCATGATCTCCGCTACCGAGAGCCGGCGCGACGGCGTCTCGTCGTCGCTCTCGGCCCGGCGCCGCCTGCGCGCGCTGGGCGTGCCCATGGCGGGGGCGGAGGCCGGCCGTGGGGGCGGTTCGGGCTTCGGCTGCGGCCGCACGGCCGGCTGGGTCGGCGGCTCGTCCAGTGGCTCGTCCGCCGTCTCGGTGAAGGCGTCGGCCCAGCCGCGCGGCTCGGCGTGGTGCGCCTGCTCCGCGTCGGCCCGGTCGGCCTCGTCGTCGAGGGAAACGACCGCGGTCTCGGCGGTCACCGGGTCGTCGAAGGGGCTGGCGAAGATCGGCGGCTCAGGATGATCGGGCTCGAAAATCGGCGTCATACTGCTACGCGGTTGCTGGTCGGCGAACGTCGACCACATTCCGGCATTCGCGGAGCTATTGTTCCCGGATTCGGCGCCCGAGCTGGTCAGCTCCTGGATCCGGGTCGCGTCGGCGCGCAGGGCCGGTCGGTCCATCGGCAGATCGCCGTCGAACAACCGCTGCAGGCTCTGCCGCAGCACGGTGAGTTCCGCGCGCAAGGCCGCGAGTTCGGCCGCGTCGGCTCCCACTTCCTCGCGGACCCGCGCCTCCACGCCGAGCTCGTACTCGCGGCGCGCGGTGACCTCCCGCTCCAGCTGCAACTCGTAGACGGTCTGCAGATCGCGCACCTTCGCCTTGTCGATCGTCGCCTCTTTGCGGTACTTCGTCGCAGCCAGAGCGCCGATTGCCGCGGCCCACAGCGCCGCGACCAGACCTACCCGTACGAACTCCACGCTGTTACTGAAGACCAGGAAAACGCTGGCAACCAGACCGAGCACGATGAGGACGCCCACGAACAATTTTCCCGCATCGTCCCGCCGGGTACGGGAAGTGCTGCTACGGGAGGGTGAAACCATGCCAGCCAGGGTAGCCAATAGCTCGAGCCGCGCCCAGATTCCGTTTTGTGATTCCGTTCGTCCCACTAGCTAAGTAGTTGCCGCATCATCGGTCGGATCCTCCGGCGCCCGGCAGCAGTACTCCAGCCACAGGGCCGCAGCAACCAAAGCGACACCCGCCAGCATCCCGACGATCGCGCCGGGGCTGTCGGCGGCGGCGGCGCGCAGCGTGCCGCGCTGGGGGAAGACCCAGCACAGGAAGCCGAGCCAGATGCCCGCGGCGATCGAACCGACCTGCGCCGACGCCTTCGCCAGCGCGACGGCGCGGGCCGCGGTGATCGGATGCAACTGGTGGCGGCCGTCGCCGATCTCGTGGTCGTTGACCCGCGCCCGGATGACGAACGCGAGCACTGCCTCGATGGCGGCCACCGGGTACAGCGAGGCGCCCGCGAAGATCGAGATCGGCGGGAAGCTGTCGTAGGCCACCCGGGTGGCGATCCACGCGACGATCGCGGCGATCAGCAGGTTCGCCACGAGATCGAGGATGCGCGTCGGCTTCAGTTTCATGACGGCGCGCCCGTCAGCGAGTACTCGGTGCGGCGCACTCCCGCGCGCTCGGCCGGATCCAGGCGCGCCAGCAGATCCGTCACGGCGTGTGGTGCGCCGTCGACCTCCAGCACCGCGTCCGGCGCGACGTCCAGCCACGGCACCAGGACGAAGGCGCGCCGATGCGCCTGCGGGTGCGGCAGCAGCAGATCCGGATCCGCGCTGCGGCACGCGACCGGTTCCCCGTCGCGCAGCTCGGCGCACCAGATCACGTCGACGTCGAGCGTGCGTGCGCCCCAGCGCACTTCGCGAACTCGCCCCGCGGCCTGCTCCAGCTCCTGGCCGCGACGCAGCCACTCGGCGCAGCCGAAGGCCGGATCCTCCACCAGCACAACGGCGTTCAGGTAGTCGCCTTGCTGGACGCCACCCCAAGGCGCGGTGGAGTACACGGCGGAGACGGCCAGCACACGGTGACCGAACCCGTCCAGGACACTGCGCAGATGCGCGAGCCGGTCACCCAGATTGGAACCGATGGATAGCACGGCACGGGTCATCGGCGCGCCTCCGCGGCGCCCGGCACGGCGGGAAAGGCCGCGCCGCAATCCAGCTCGCTCATCCGGCGGGCTCCTCCCGGTGGCGCGAGGTGATCACCCGCACGTCGGCGAACGAGTGCGGAATCGGCGCGGACGGCTTGTGCAGCACCACCTCGACCGACCTGATCCGCGGATCGGTCATCACGTCGTCGGCGATCTCCGACACCACGGTTTCGATGAGGTCGCGCGGCTCGCCTTGGACGATGCGGACCGCACGCTCGGCCAGCGCGCCGTAATCCACGGTCGCCGCGAGATCATCGGACGCGGCGGCCAGGGCGAAATCCACCCAGACCGTCAGGTCGACGACGAACTCTTGGCCATCGCGCCGTTCGTGCTCGAACACACCGTGGTGCCCGTAGGCGCGCAGGCCGTGCAACTCGATGCGGTCGGCGCCGCGCCGGATCGCCGAATCACGCGGCGGTGCATCGTCTTCGGCGTGGACCGGGGACCGGCTCATCGTTGAGCTCCTTGCGCACTGGATCGGGCGGTGTCGTGCTGTGCGGCGCGCAGCCGTGCGGCATTCTGCCACGCGTCGGTGACCGCGATCGCGTCCAGCGAAGCACGCACGTCGTGCACGCGCACGCCCCACGCGCCGTGCAGCGCGGCCAGCGCCGAGATGGTCGCGGTGGCCGTCTCCCGGCCGTCCGGTGGACGCGGCCCCGCCTCGTCGGCGAGCAACGCACCGAGGAAACGCTTGCGCGAAGCGCCGATCAGAATCGGCAGCCCGTGCGCGACCAATTCGGGCAGCGCGCCGAGCAAGGCCCAGTTGTGCTCGGCGTTCTTCGCGAAGCCCAGACCGGGATCGAGGAGCAATCGGGACGGATCGACGCCTGCGGCGACGGCCAGGTCCACCTGCACGGTCAGCTCCGACAGCACCTCCGCGACCACGTCGTCGTAGTGGTCCGCCGGTCCGGTATGCCGGTAGTCCGCGCCCGCCCGCCAGTGCATGAGAATCCACGGGACCCGCGCGGACGCGACCACCCGCACCATGCCGGGATCGGCGCGGCCGCCGGAGACGTCGTTCACCACCGAGACACCGGCTTCGATCGCCGCGGCGGCCACGGCGGCGCGCATGGTGTCCACGCTGGTCGGCACGCCCTCCGCGACCAGTCCGCGGATGACCGGCGCCACTCGGGCGGCCTCGGTCGCCGCGTCGATGCGAACCGCGCCCGGCCTGGTCGACTCGCCGCCGACGTCGATGATGTCCGCGCCCGCGGCGTGCAGCCGCACCCCGTGCGCGATGGCCAGCTCGGGATCGAGGTATCGCCCGCCGTCGGAGAACGAATCGCTGGTGACGTTCACGACGCCCATCACCACGCAGGAGCGTCCCTCGCGGGCGTGGACGTCGCCGAACCGGCTGGCCCCTGCTTCGCCCGTCGTCGATGCCCTGTCCGTGGGCGCGGTCGCTCCGGCGGCGGTGCCCTCCGTGGTCGCTCCGGTCGGTGCGCGCCCTCGGCTACTCGGTTCGGACACCGCGGGCCCGCTCACTTCCGCAGGATCAGATCGAGCGCCTCGGCGCGCGAGGCGGCGTTGGACTGCAGCAGCCCGCGCACAGCGGAGGTGGTCGTACTGGCGCCCGGTTTGCGGATACCCCGCATCGCCATGCAGAGGTGCTCGGCCTCGACCACCACGATCGCGCCGCGCGGGTCCAGCTTGCGCATCACCGCGTCGGCGATCTGGCTGGTCAGCCGCTCCTGCACTTGCGGGCGCTTGGCGTACAGGTCGACCAGCCGGGCGAGTTTGGACAGTCCGGTGACCCGGCCGTGCGGCCCCGGGATGTAGCCCACATGGGCGACGCCGTGGAAGGACACCAGGTGGTGCTCGCAGGTGGAGTACATCGGGATGTCCCGGACCAGCACGAGTTCCTGATGGCCCTCGTCGAACGTGGTGTTGAGCACCGAGTCCGGCTCCACGTACAACCCGGCGAAGGTCTCCCGGTAGGCGCGCGCGACCCGGGCGGGCGTCTCGAGCAGCCCGGGCCGATCCGGGTCCTCGCCGACGGCGATCAACAACTCGCGCACCGCTGCCTCGGCCCGCGCCTGGTCGAACGACCTGCCGGTTTCCAGGGCGACGAGGCCGGGGCCGGTCACCCCGAGATCGACACCGTCGTAGTCAACGCTGTCCGCTTCGGCGAGGGTGTGACCACCGCCATGCTCGTTCGGCGACAATCGAGGACACCTCCAAACTCCCGGGGCGCCGGCAATCTCTCGGCACCCCCCGATGGTCGAGCCTAATCGTCACCTATCAGTGACGACCGTTCGGTCCATCCCAATCACCGTTGTCGCCCTCACCGTGCGGATCGGCCCGGCGCGGCTCGTCGTAACCACCGCGATCGCCGTACCCGTCCCGGTCGTAGCCGCCCTCGGGCGAACCCTGTGGGCCCCACTGCTGGTAGCCGTGCCGCGGTTGCTGCGGGTCGCCCCAGCCGGACTGCCCCTGCTGCGGCTCGTCCCGTGGGGGCCAGCCGGGAGCCGACCAGCCGGCCGGAGCGCCGTAATCGGGCCGCGAACCGTGCGTGCCCTGGCGCGGATAGGCCGGAGCGGGCGCCTGCGGCAGCGGGTAGCCGGGCGCGGGCGGGCGAGCGTACTGCGGCGCAGCGCCGTATCCGCTCTCGTGCGGCGGGTAACCGTTGGCGGCCTGCGGCTCACGCTGCGCCGACGCGGCCACCGGCTGTGCCACCGGCTCCGGCGGCCACGACTCGCCGCGCTCGGCGGCCAGCTCGCCCGGGGTCTTCACCGGCGGCTTGTCCGAGGGGACGCGCTCGCCGAAGTCGTTGAACGCGGTGATCCGCGGGCGTTTCTGCACCGACGCGAGGATCTGCTCGAGATCCTTGCGGTGCAGGGTCTCCCGCTCCAGCAGCGCGGTGGCGAGGTCGTCGAGCACGTCGCGGTACTCGTTGAGGATCGCCCACGCCTCGGTGTGCGCGGCCTCGATGAGGTTGCGCACCTCCTCGTCGATCGCGCCGGCCACCTCGTGCGAGTAGTCCGAACCCATGCCCATCGAGCGGCCCAGGAACGGGTCGCCCTGCTCCTGGCCGTAGCGGACCGCGCCGAGCCGGGCGCTCATGCCGTACTCGGTGACCATCGCGCGCGCGATCTTGGTGGCCTGGTCGATATCGGAGGACGCGCCGGTGGTCGGCTCGTGGAACACCAGTTCCTCGGCCGCGCGGCCGCCCATGGCCATGACCAGGCGGGCGATCATCTCCGAGCGGGTCATCAGGCCCTTGTCGTCCTCGGGCACCGTCATGGCGTGACCGCCGGTGCGCCCGCGCGCCAGGATGGTGACCTTGTAGACCGGCTCGATGTCCGGCATCGCCCAGGCGGCCAGGGTGTGACCGCCCTCGTGATAGGCGGTGATCTTCTTCTCGTGCTCGCTGATGATCCGGCTCTTGCGGCGCGGACCGCCGATCACCCGATCGACCGACTCCTCCAGCGATTCACCGGTGATCACCGCGCCGTTCTCGCGGGCGGTGAGCAGCGCGGCCTCGTTGATCACGTTGGCCAGGTCGGCGCCGGACATGCCGACGGTGCGCTTGGCCAGGCCGTCCAGGTCGGCGTCCGGGGAGATCGGCTTGCCCTGCGAGTGCACCCGCAGGATGGCGCGGCGACCGGCGAGGTCCGGGTTGCCCACCGGGATCTGGCGGTCGAACCGGCCGGGACGCAGCAGCGCCGGGTCCAGGATGTCGGGGCGGTTGGTCGCGGCGATCAGGATGATGCCGGTACGGTCGCCGAAGCCGTCCATCTCGACCAGCAGCTGGTTGAGGGTCTGCTCGCGCTCGTCGTGACCGCCGCCGAGGCCCGCGCCGCGCTGGCGGCCGACCGCGTCGATCTCGTCGACGAAGATGATGCAGGGGCTGTTCTGCTTGGCCTGCTCGAACAGGTCGCGCACGCGGGAGGCGCCGACGCCGACGAACATCTCCACGAAGTCCGAACCGGAGATGGTGAAGAACGGCACACCGGCCTCGCCCGCGACGGCACGGGCCAGCAGGGTCTTACCGGTGCCGGGCGGGCCGTAGAGCAGGACGCCCTTGGGGATCTTGGCGCCGAGGGCCTGGTAGCGGACCGGGTTCTGCAGGAAGTCTTTGATCTCGTAGAGTTCCTCGACCGCCTCGTCGGCTCCGGCCACGTCGGCGAACGTGGTCTTCGGCATGTCCTTGGACAGCTGCTTGGCCTTCGACTTGCCGAAGCCCATCATGCCGCCGCGGCCGCCGCCCTGCATCCGGGCCATCACGAAGATGAACAGGCCGAGCAGGATGACCATCGGCAGCACGAACAGCAGGATCTGGGTGAACCAGCTCTCCTGCTTGACGACGGTGTTGTAGGGGGCGCCGGAGTTCTTCACGGCCGAGAAGATCTGGGCGGAGGTCTCGCTGCCGCCCGGATACTTCGCGATGATCCTGTTCTGCCCGCCGGTGGCGTCGTTGCCGTCCTTCAGCTCGATGCGCAGCTGCTGCTCGCGATCATCGATCTGGACGTTCTGCACGTTGCTCTTGTTCTCGAGCTGGCTGAGGGCAACCGAGGTATCGACGCTCTTCCAGCCCCGCGTGTCGTTGCCGAAGTAGCTGAACGCATAGATCACGAGCAAGATGCCCGAGACTATGGCCAGGGTGCGAAACACAGTCTTGCGGTTCATAGAGCGTCGGCCGGGGCGGCCAGTCCTTTCCGGTGTCTCCGGTTCTTGCCTAGCGATGCGTCTGGCGCGTCCGGTTCCGCGGGGGTTCGGATGCGGACAAGCCACGTTACCGCGTACGGTCTACTCGATACATCGCGCAGTTCGGCTGCAGGTGCAGTTAATGAGGTAAACGGCCGGGGGCCGACGGTGGTTCCCGATGTCCCCGGTCCGGCTTCCTCCAAGTGGCAACAATCATGGCATGTTCGGCCTATCGTGAGCGACGACACAACCTCGCGGCGCGAGCGACGGGCAACGCAAGCGGTAGCTCGCACACCACGAAAGGCCCCGGGAGCGCCGCATCAGACACGAGCGCAGGGGGTATGGACATAGTCGAGTTACGGACACCCACAGCGATACTGCGACACGGCCGCGGCAGGTTGATCGTCCTGCGGCCCGGCTCCGACGGCGAACGCGTGCTCGATGTCCCGGTCTCCGACCTGCTGAAGGTCCGGCTGAACCGGCGCGCGGACGACGCGGTCGTCATCGAGATCTATCTGCGTTACCCGACGCCTGTGCTCACCGGCGTGCCCGCGGACCGCACCCCCCTTCCGGTCATCATCGCCGAGCACGACGTCCCCGCGGCCACCGAGATCGTCGACCGGATCAACGCGCACATCATGGCCACCCAGCGCATCGACGTGGCGGCGCCGGATCTGCGCCCGCCCGCGCCCACCTGGGGGCGTGGCGGGCCCGTTCGCGCGGACGTGGAGCGGGCGACGCGCCGGATGTCGCCGCGCCGCGAGGCGAAGCAGGCGATAGCGGCTCTGCATCGTTACGTGACGCCGGACGAGTACGTCCTGGAGACCGCCGTGGTGGCCGCGCAGCCGCCCGCGGGCAACGGCTCCGGCCTGCTCGCCGCGACGACGACGCGGCTGCTGTTCATCGCGATCGGCGACGGCCGCTACGCGCACGAACTCCCGATTCCGGTCGTGGTGTGGGCTCGCGTCACCGACACGCCCACCGCGGGCCGCGGCGAGATCGGTCCAGGGCGCGGCGCGACCGGCATCGAGGTGCACGACGGCAGCCGCACGCTGCATTTCGCCGGCGCCGACCGCGCCGATACCGAGCGGGTCACCTGCGCGCTGAACTTCGCGGTGCGCCGAGAATCCGCCGACGGCGCCGCAGGCTCCGCCGATCCCGGTGTGGCCCAGTTGTATTCGGAGTGGGAGCTGCTGGTCGAGCGGCACTCCCTCGGCATGGTCGACGACGCGCAGTTCCAGCGCTACGGCCGCGGGATCCTGCGCTCACTCCCCGACGGGAGCTGAGTTCAGCGCGATCCGCCGCCACGGGCTGGTCGGGCGCAGCCACAGCCGCAGCAACTCCTTGCGGCGGTCGACGCCGCCGTTCTTCAACTCGGCCAGGTCCTCGCAGGCCTGCCAGTAGGTCCAGCCGGTGAGGTAGGCGTCGCCGAACTGGCGCCAATTGCGGTACTTGCTCTGCGCCAGCGGCAGGGCGCGCGCCAGATAGCTCCAGGCCACGTCGGCGTCGAGGTACCCGGCGGTGTAGGCCATCCTGGCCACCGCGACCACCCTGGCCAGGTCCCAGGCGTGGATGTCGCTGGGCAGCGGACGGGCCAGATGATCGGTGAACCCGATCTTGATCGCTTGCGACCAGATGTCGTAGTCGCGCACCAGCGCCTCGGGATTGTCCATCCCCCGGAACGCGCCGACCTGCCGCAGGAACGCCCGGTGCCGATCGGCCCGTTCCCCGAAGCGATCGCGCTCACTGGCGTTGATCGACGCCGTCACCAGCGGGTGCACCAGGGCGTAGAGCGGTGCGTGCATGCCGTCGAGCAACTGCTCCATCGACGCCTGCGCCTCGGTGCCGTCGGTGATGCCCCACGCGCCGGTGAGCGTGTCGATGGCCAGTTCACGCCGATCGCCGAGCGGATGGGCGCGTTCCGGACCGAGCAGCAGCGCGTCGTGGAAGGCGTCCCAGCGCGCCGAGTAGAAGGCTCCGAGCGCGAGTGCCCGCAGTTCGTCGTCGGATACCGCGGCGCCGGACCAATGGTCTTCCTCCCGCTCGTCCAGCTCCGCGTACGGAAAGGTCGTCAAGGTGGGTACACCGCGCGCAGACATGTCCCGATTGTTCCCCATCCCGCGCTGGGGACGCGCGGGATTCGCCGATGGCCGCCCATGTTGGTCCGCCGCGCGGCCCGATGGCGCGTCCGCCGGGCGAATCGATTTCGGTCGCGCTTGCTTCTTGCCCGCACGCAGGTCGTGATCTGGAGCTAGTGTTCTCGCATGTGTAGAAACATCACCGTCCTGCGTGGTCTGGAACCTGCCGCAACCGAGCAGGAGATCTATGCCGCCGCACTGCAGTACGTGCGCAAGGTCGGTGGCGTGTCCGGCCTGAGCTCGACCACCAAATCGGCCGTCGACAAGGCCGTCGCGGCCATCGCAGAGGCGACCACCACCTTGCTCGCCGAGTTACCCGATCGCAGAGTGGCGCCGACCACCGAGCCACCGCTGCGCCGGATCGCCGCGCGCGAGGCCATGGCGGGCGAGTAACCCGGGCCGCGGGGTTCAGGGCAGGGCGTCGGCGCCGTAGACGGCGACGCACACCAGCGCGATCTCCAGCGGCAAGCCGCGCTCTTCGATCGGATATCCCAGTAGTTGTTCGATCCGCTGCACGCGGTAGCGGACCGTGTTCTTGTGTACCCCGAGCACTTTCGCCGTGGCCTCCGGGCTGCGCTGACTGCGCAGATAGGCGTGCAGCGTCTCGCGCAGGCGCGCGGCGTTCGCGTCCCTGGCCGCCAGCGCGCCCAGTTCCCGCTCCACCAACCCGCGCATGGCCGCTTCGTCCGCGCCGGCCAGATAGGCGATCTCCACCGCTCGATACCCGGTGACCCGTGGGCCGCCCGCGGGCGCGCGCTCGGCGACCTGCCGCGCGGCGACCGCCTCGCGGTGACTGCGGCGGAAGCCCGCGATCCCCCCGGCGGGCACGCCGAACGCCACCCGCACCGGCGCCTCCACCTGCGCCGCGGCCAGCCGCTCCACTTCGCCCGGCGCCGCCAGTTCGGCGCCGTGTTCCCCGTCGTCCGAGCCGGCCCACGCCCACATGGCGCTGGCGCCGGACGGGACGGTGAGCACCCGCGCGCTGCCGAGTGCCGCGGCCAGCCGCGCCGCGACCCGGTCCAGCAAGCCGGTCGCCTCCGCGTCCGCGCCCGCGGGCTCGCCGGTCGGCTCGTCGGTCCACAGCACGAAGGCGAGGTGCTGCTGGGCGAGCCGGTAGCCGAGCCGCAGCGACGCCTGCTCGATGTCCACGTCGTCGCCGTCCAGCAAGGCGCGGACGGTCTCGGCGCGCCGGTTGAGCGCGGCGCGCAGCACCTGTTCGCGCTCCTCCATGTAGGTGTCGGTGAGCAGTTCGACCGAGGTGCTGATCCACTTGGTGGCCCGCTCGAACAGCCGCAGCAGGACGACGCGCTCGAGTTCCGGCGTGGTCCGGCGCTGCTCGACGACTTCGGTCATGTAGTCGAGCACCGCCTCCATGCCCACGTGGTAGACCCGCAGCAACAACCGCAGCTCGAAGCCGCGCCGGGCCACGCTGCGCGCGAACGCGTGCGCTTCCTCCGGCAGCGAGAACTCGAAGGCGTCGCTGGCCAGGCGGCTGAGCACGATCCTGGCGTGCGCCCTGGTGCTGGCCGCGAGATCGCGGCGCATATCGCGATCGGCGAGTTCGGGGATGCGCGCGATGATCACGTCGTCGAGCCGGGTGACGATCCGCTCCAGCGCCTCGGCGCGGGTGGTCTCGTAGACGTACTCGGCGAGCCAGTCGCGCACCTCGTCCGGCGCCGGGCTCGGCCGGGCCGCGGCGCCCGGCGAAGGCCCAACCGTCATCGCCCTCTCCTTCGGCTCGGCGTCCTTTGGTTCAAGGAAACAAAATCGCCTGTTTTCCTTGACAACTTGGGCCAAGAAACTCTGTCCGGATTGTGTCACGATCATAGTTCAGTGGCCTGCCTCACAGCAGTCAGCAGACCGCGGTTCATCACGACGTCAGTGGGAGAACAGCAGTGACCAACACCGAACCAGCGCCCGCGGCCGAAAAGGCGCAGGCACGCGAAACGACCGCGAAGAAGAACGGCCCCGCCGTCATCGAGGTGCGCAATCCCGGCACGGGCGAGGTCGTCGGCACGGTGCCGGACGAGACCGCGGACGCGGTCGCGGCCAAGGTCCGCGAACTGCGGCTGTACCAGCCGGAGTGGGAGGCGCTCGGCCCCGAAGGACGCAAAGTCTGGCTGCTGAAGTTCCAGGACTGGTTGATCGACAACACCGACCGCCTGGCCACCGTGCTGCAGTCGGAGACCGCCAAGCCCCGGGTGGACGCCCTGATCGACCCCGGTTTCGCGACCGACCTGATCGGCTACTACGCACGCCGCGCGGCCAAGTTCCTCGCCGACGACCACCCGTCGCCGCACAGCCCGCTGGCCCGGGTCAAACGGCTGACCACGGTATACCGGCCCTATCCGGTGGTCGGCGTCATCACGCCGTGGAATTTCCCGCTGGCCATGCCGGTGATGGACGTGTTTCCCGCGCTGGCCGCCGGAGCGGCCGTGCTGCTCAAGCCCTCCGAGGTGACCCCGCTGTCGGCGCTCGAATTGGCGAAGGGCTGGGCCGAGATCGGCGCTCCACCGGTCTTCGCGGTGGTCACCGGCGCGGGCGCGACGGGAGCGGCTGTGGTGGACAACGCCGACTACATCCAGTTCACCGGCTCCACCGCGACCGGCCGCAAGATCGCCGCCGCCTGCGTGCAGCGGATGGTGCCCTACAGCCTGGAACTCGGCGGCAAGGACCCGGCCATCGTCCTGGCCGACGCCGACCTCGACCGCGCCGCGCACGGCATCGCCTTCGGCGGCATGTTCAACTCCGGCCAGGTCTGCATCTCGGTGGAGCGGGTGTACGTCGAAGCGGCCGTGTACGACGAGTTCGTCGCCAAGCTCACCGCCAATGTCAAGGCGCTGCGCCAGGGCCTCGACGGGCGCGAGTCGAAATACGACGTGGGCGCATTGGCCAACGAGAACCAGGTGGCCATCGTGCAACGTCACGTCGAGGAGGCGGTCGCGGCGGGCGCCAAGGTGCTCACCGGCGGCAAGCGGGCCGGATTCGGCACCGCCTTCGAGCCGACCGTGCTGGTGGACGTCGACCACACCATGTCCTGCGTGACCGAGGAGACCTTCGGCCCGACGCTGCCGGTGATGAAGGTGGCCGACGAGTCCGAAGCGATCCGGCTGGCCAACGACTCCGTCTACGGACTGTCCGCCTCGGTGTGGACCGGCGACAAGGAGCGCGGCGAGCGGATCGCCCGGCAGCTGAACGCGGGTGCGGTCAACATCAACGACGTCTTCGCCAACCTGTTCAGTTACGCGTTGCCGATGGGCGGCTGGGGCCTGTCCGGCGTCGGCGCGCGCTGGGGCGGGGCGAACGGCGTGCGCAAGTACTGCCGTCAGCAGGCGATCACCACGCCGATCCTGCCGACCCAGCAGAAGGAACTGTTCTGGTACCCGTACTCGATGCCGAAGCTGCTGTTCGCACTCGGCGCGATGCGCGCGGCGGGCGCCCGCGGTCTGCGCCGCCTCGATCTGCCCGCCCTGCTGAAACTGAAGGGAGACGCCAAGTGACCGACGCGAAGCAGATCCGCGGCAAGGTGGTCGTCATCACCGGTGGCGCCCGCGGCATCGGGCTGGCCACCGCGACCGCGCTGCAGGCCCTCGGCGCGCAGATCGCGATCGGCGACATCGACGAGACCACCGTCAAAGAGTCGGGCACGGCGCGCGGCTTCGAGCTGTACGGCAAGCTCGATGTGACCGATCACGACTCGTTCGACGGCTTTCTCGACGAGGTGGAGCGCGCCCTCGGCCCGATCGACGTGCTGATCAACAACGCGGGCATCATGCCGACCGGCAGGCTGGTCGACGAGCCGGACCCGTTGACCCGCCGCATCCTGGACATCAACGTCTACGGCGTGATCCTGGGCTCCAAACTGGCGCTGCGCCGGATGCTGCCGCGCGGCAGCGGGCACATCATCAACATCGCCTCGCTGGCCGGCGAGACCCACATCCCGGGCCTGGCCACCTACAACGCCAGCAAGCACGCGGTGCTCGGATTCACCGACACGCTGCGCGAGGAGTATCGCGGCACCGGCCTGCGCTTCTCCTCGGTGCTGCCCACGCTGACCAACACCGAGCTGGGCTCCGGCGTCACCGCGCCGAAGCTGCTGCGCGCCGCCGAGCCGGAGGAGATCGCCGACGCTGTCGCGAAGCTGATCGTCGCGCCGAAGTCGAAGGTCAGGGTGACCGCGGTGGCCGGGTTCATCTCCCAGTTCGTCGGCATGCTGCCGGAAGCGGTCGGGGACGGCATCGGGCGGGCGCTCGGCTCCGGGCGCGCCTTCCTCGACGACGTCGACGCCGACAAGCGCAAGGCCTACGAGGAGCGCGCCCGCGGGGCGTGAGCGAGGGGTACCGCTGGGGCGCCGCGGCCGGGAGTCGTCTCGGCCGCGGCGCCTTGTCGTGTCCGGGGAGACGTTACGAGCGCCGCACCCGACCAGATTTGTGAGGAAAATCACGCGAGCTCTCGCTTACATCGGATAGCCGGTCAGCGGCAAATTCTCAGCCGTATCCCACCGGCGCCCGGGCGGCCGTATTCCGCCGACGCCACCACCCGAACCGCGTCATCCATGCTGGTCAAGTGCCCAAGTCAAGCAGCCGCACGCTTGGCGCTGGCCGCATGCCGAAAATTCGCCCACCGCTTGATGCGGAGCATCATCACAAGCAATATGCTGTCCCTAACAAACCTGCCGACTGTTTCGGCACCCGTATCCGAACTTTTCGGCCTGATAAGGCTGGAAATTCCGGACTGATTCTGATAGCAAGGGGCTATGGACCCGCACTTGCGCGACCTGCGGTATTTCGTCGCCGTCGCTGAGGAACTGCACTTCACCAACGCCGCTCAGCGGCTGCACATCGCTCAACCCACCCTGTCGCGTCAGATCCGTCAGCTGGAACGTCAGCTCGACGTGGTCCTGTTCGACCGCAACCAGCGCAGCGTCGCGCTGACCGTCGCGGGCAAGGAACTGCTCGAAGGCGCTCGCAAGATCCTGGAGCTGTGGGAGGTCACCAACGTCTCGCTGCAGGAAGCGGGCGAGGTGCTGCGCGTCGGCATCCAGTCAGCGCTCGGGCGCGGGCTGCTCAGCGATCTGGAGAGCGCCAGCGGCCATCGCCTCGCGCTGCACGCCGCCTCGTGGACGGATCCCTCCAGCGGGCTCGCGGGCAGGCAGGCCGACCTCGCGCTGGTCTGGCTCCCGCTGCCGGACCAGAGCCGTTACCGGTGGCAGGTGCTGCGCACCGAGCCGCGCTGGGTGCTGCTCCCGGAGAACCATCCGCTCGCCGTCTCGGAGACCATCGAGTTCGCCGATCTGCTCGACGAGCCGTTCGTCGCGCTGCCCACCGAAGCCGGTGCGGTACGCGACTTCTGGCTCGGCAACGACGGACGCGGCGGGCGGCCCCCGAAGATCGGCGCCGAGGCCGCGACCGCCGAGGACAAGCTGGAAGCCGTGAGCCTCGGTCTGGGCGTGTGCCTGCTCGCCGAGAACAACGTGCCGATGTACCGCTGGCCGGGGCTGACCGCGCGGCCCGTGTCGGGGCTCGCGCCGTGCGAGCTCGCCGTGGCCTGGCGAGCCGACGACAACCGGCCGACCATCCTCGAGTTCGCCGGTCGTGCCGTCGAAGGCGGCTTCGCGGCGCAGCAGTCGCCGGTCAGCGTCTGAATCGGCCTTCGGGTGCGGTGCGCTGCCAGGGGTAGCGGGTCTCCAATTGCGCGGACAGCCGTAGCAGGGTGGACTCGCTGCCGGGCGGCCCGGCGAGCTGGGCGGCCACCGGCGTCTCCGATCCGGGATGCATGCCCATCGGGATGGACGCGGCGGGCCAGCCGACCAGATTCCACAGCGGAGTGAAGGGGGCGAATCGCGCGCCGGCGAGCAGGGTGGCCGGCCGATTGCGGAAGTGCCAGGCCCGCGCCGGGGGTGGCGGGGCGGCGAGCGTGGGAGTGATCACCACGTCGTAACGCTCGAAGAATTCCAGTAGTCGCGCCTCGACCCGGTCGATCTGGGCTGGGCGCGCGAGCCGTAGCCGATGCACCGTGCGGCCGAGGGCCAGTCGACGGCGGGCTCTTCGGGATAGCTGGTCGGGCTCGGGTAGCTCGGGGGCATCGCGCGCACCGAGGGCCAGCCAGCGTAGGGATGTCGCGAGCAGTGCGTTTCCGTACGGTAGGACGGTCGGTTCGACCACATGGCCCGCCGCCGCGGCCACCGCGGCCGCTCTGCGGGCCGCGGCCGTCCAATGCCGGTCGACGCGCAGCAAGCGAGACGGTGGGTCCACGGCCAGGGCGATGCGTAGTCGGCCGGGCGGATCCACCTCGGCCAGGTCCGGCCGCGCCGCCAGCACCGACAGCGCCAGTGCCGCGTCGTCCACACTGCTTGCCAGAACACCGCTCTCGACCAGGCCCGACCAGGCGCCGGCGCCGGGCACCATGTGCTGCCCCGGCTTGATCCCGAAGACGCCGCAGCACGCGGCGGCCACCCGCACCGCACCCAAGCCATCGCAGCCGTGCGCCACCGGGATCAGCCCGGCCGCGATGGCCGCGCCTGCCGCGCCACCGGCGTTGCGCCCTTGGTTCCAGGGATTGCGGATGACACGCTCCGAGCCTTCGCTCGTCGCCCATCGGCTCAGCTCGGGCGCCGCGACCAGCCCCATGACGACCGCGCCGGCGGCGCGCAGCCGCGCCACCACCGGATGATCCGCGGCGGCCGCAGGCCCCCACGGCACCGGCTCGCCAGCGATGGGCACGCCGTGTTCGACCGCGACCGGGACACCGGCCATGGGCAGCACGTCGAGGTCGTCGCGTTCGGTCAGGCTCGCCGACTCGGCCATCGCCTGTTCGGCGCGAAGCACGCTGAACGCCGGGCAGTTCCGGTCCGCCGCGGCGATCCGCGTCCCGGCATCCGCCGCCACTTGGCCGGGGTGCAACAGGCCGTCGCGTACACACGCCGCGATCGTCGCGGCCGGGCCGCGTTCCAGACCGTCCTCGGTGTCCCGGGCACTGTCCGGCCGCGTTTCGGTAGCGGTCCCGAACGGCCGGGAGAGCATGGGTTCATTGATTTTCGAGCTGTCCGCCATGATTGCGGCCTCGTCAGACATGTGCTGGTCATCCCCCGTCGCGTCGTTGTCGAAATCGGGTGATCCACTGTCGAGCCGCAAGTTATCATTTCGAATACGGCGCGGGGGATGATGGTGTCGGGTGTGGCGAGAATTTTTCGGCCCATCCGGCAACGACCGATGCGGATTCTGCGGCGTCCGCCGAGCCATAGGTCCCGACATGAGTGCGAACTCTGAGAGAAGTTCCGAATCCGACACGGGTGTTTCCACCCGTGCCAGGAGTGGTGATCTGTCGCGCGCCGAATCCGACGCGGTGGCGGCGTTCTCCGCGGCTTGGAAATCGACCCGGCGCCCGCCGGTCATCGCCGAATACCTGCCCGACGCCAGCACCTTGCGCCGCGAGGCGCTGCTCGAGCTGATCCGCGTCGACCTGCGCAATCGTTGGCTGCATCGCCGCCGGGCGATCACGAGCGACGCGACGCAGCCTGCCGCGCGCATGCGCCTGGCCGATTACTGCGCCGAATTTCCCGAACTCGTTTCCGACGATATTCCGGCCGGTCTGGTGTACGAGGAGTTCGTCATCCGCCGCCAGAGCGGCGAGCGGGTCGATCCGCGCGAATGCCTACGCGAATACCCACGTCAGGCCGAGGAATTGCGCGAGCTGCTGAACGCCGACGAGGTCGACCAGAGCACCCGCCGCGCGCCTGGAGAGGACGCCACCCGGACCGCCCTCGCGCACACCGGCGCGGATTTCGACGACACCGCATTGAACCGAACCGCCGAGTCCGCTCGTGATTCCGAGGTGACCAGAACGACCGCCGCCGATCTGACGGGTACGGCGACCGCCGTGCCCACGACGATCGGCACCGGACCGAGCCGGCCCGACCCGCTCGACCGCATCGAGATCGGTCAGCAGATCGATGACTTCGATCTGCTGACCGGTCTGGGCAGCGGTGCGTTCGCCCGGGTCTTCCTCGCCCGGCAGCGTTCGCTGCAGCGGCTGGTCGCGGTCAAGATCTCCAGCGACCACGGCACCGAACCGCAGACGCTGGCGCAGCTGGACCACGACTACATCGTGCGGGTCTTCGACCAGCGGCTGCTCGACGACGCCGAGGGCGCCGCACGCCGGCTGCGGCTGCTCTACATGCAGTTCCTCCCCGGCGGCACGCTGCTTGGCGTGCTGCGCTGGGTGCGCGCGACCCCGCCCGCCGAGCGCAGCGGCAGGCTCCTGCTCGACGCCGTGGACGCGGCCATGGAGGAGAAGGGCGAGATCCGGCCGACCGACTCCAGCGTGCGCGCCGAACTCGCCCGGCTGAGCTGGCCGGAGACGGTGGCCTGGCTGGGCCGCAGGCTGGCCGAGGCGCTGGACTACGCGTCCTCGCACGGCGTGCTGCACCGCGACGTGAAACCGGCCAACGTCCTGCTCACCGCCGAGGGCGTGCCGAAACTGGCGGACTTCAACATCAGCTTCAGCCGCAACGTGGAGGGCACCAGCCCGGTCGCCTATTTCGGCGGCTCACTGGCCTACATGTCGCCGGAACAGCTGGAGGCCTGCCACCCGAGCTTCGGCCGCAGCGCCGCCGACCTGGACACCCGCGCCGACATCTATTCGCTGGGCGTGGTGCTGTGGGAGCTGCTCACCGGCGCGAAGCCGTTCGACGACCGGACGGCGGGCGCGGGCGAGCAAGGCGACGACACCACGCTCGAGGCCATGCTGGAGCGGCGCAGCACCGGCGTGGACGAAGTCGCGCTGCGCCGGGTTCCGCCCGACTGCCCGGCCGCCTTGTGCCGAGTGCTGCTGACCTGTCTCGCGCCGGAGCGGACCGACCGCTGGTCCAGCGGTGCGATCCTGGCCAGGCAGCTGGAAATGTGCCTGGACGAGCGCGCGCGCGACCTTGTCGACCCCCCGCCGAAAAGCTGGCGGCGGCGGCTGCGCCCGTACATCGTGCCGGTCGCGCTGCTGGCGGTGGCGCTGCCGAATGTGCTCGCGTCGCTGTACAACATCCAGCACAACCAGCACCTGATCATCAGCCGGATGACCGAGGACGCCCAGCAGACCTTCCTGATCATCACCGGCGTGGTCAACGCGATCTTCTTCCCGGCCGGCATCGCGGTCGTGCTGTACATGGCGAGATACGTCCTGACCGTGCCGCGTGGTCTGCGCAAAGGACGACGATACGACCCGGACACCCTCCAGCGCGCCAGAAAGGACGCGCTGCTGATGGGCGATAGGGCCGTGGTCGTGGCCTTCTCGCTATGGGTGCTGGCCGGGCTGATCTTCCCGATCGCGCTTCAGGTGTCGACCGGAGACATAGCGACCCGCGCCGTGGTCCACTTCTTCTCCTCACTGGTGGTGTGCGGTGCGATCGCGGTCGCCTATCCCTTCTTCCTGCTGACCTTCTACATGGTGCGGTGCATCTATCCGCTGTTCCTCCGGCACGGGGACATCAGCCCGGAGGACGCGGTGTGGCTGCGCGGCCTGGACCGGCGTTGCAACGGTTACCTCGCGGTCGCCGCGTCGGTGCCGTTGCTCGCGGTCGCCGGAGTGACCTTCCTACCGCCCTCCGATATTCCGTCGGTGATCTTCGCGGTCCGGCTGCTGTGCGTGGGCGGCATAATCGCGTTCGTGGGCACCTATTTGCTGTTCCGTGCGCTCGAAGCGGATCTGCGAGCGCTGGAGCGGGTGGTCGATCCCGAATCCGCCGAAACCGGGGCCGCCGAGGCCAGGTCCGTCCGAGCGACCACGACCGTCGCGGAGTCCGGCACGTGAGTTTCCCGCGCACCGATGCCGTCGCCCGGTTCACCGCCGACTGGCAGCGCAGCCTTCACAGCGACCGGTTACCGCCGCAGATCCGTGACTACGTGCCCGATGGCACGCAGGCTCGCTTGGCCGTACTCATCGACCTGATCCGGGTGGATCTGCGACGGCGCTGGGAACGCGAAGGACTCGGCAAGCGAGTCGCGGAATACCGCGCGGAATTCCCGGAGGTGGACGACAGCCCCGAGCTGGTCGATCTCGTGTGCGAAGAATTCCTGGTCCGCCGCCGGCGCGGACAGCTGCCGCTGGCGGATTTCCTCGGCGACTACCCGGACCTCGCGGGCGCGGCCGGTGAGATCCTCGCCGACTTCGCCGATTCCGACGACGACGTCGACGACATGCCGGGCGAAACCCTCGCCGCGCTCGCCGACCTCGCGCCCGGCCACCGGATCGATGACTTCGATCTGCTCACCGACCTCGGCTCCGGGCTGCTCGGCCGCGTCTTCCTGGCCAGGCAGCGTTCCATGCAACGGCTGGTCGCCGTGCGGTTCTCGGCGGGCCGGGCGGGCGCACCGCGCACGATGGCCCAGCTCGATCACGCCCACATCGTGCGCGTCTTCGATCAGCGGGTGCTCGGCGCCGATGCCGCGCCTACCCGCACAATGGCCGCGACCCCCGCGAACGGGGGCCAGAGCGTGGCCACCGACGCGGACGTCACCATCGCTGCGCCGCCCACCGACCTCGACGCCTCGGCCGCCGAGTCGTTCGATCTCGACGCCACCGTCGCCGCCCCGCCCGCCCGGACCGCAGGCCGCCCCGGCGATGACGACACCCTCTTCGACCTCGAAGCCACCGTCGCGGCGGCGTCACCCCTCCGGACGCCGAGCCGCCCCAGCGACGACGAGACCGCTGCGGAAAACCGTCCTAACGGGACGACCAACCGCCCCGGCGACGAGGAGGCTCGCCCGCGCGTCGCCGAAAGCCACGGCGCGACCGTTACCCACCCGTCAGTCCCGGACGAGGCGACGGTCGTCGCGGGGGAAACCATCGATGACGAGACCATCGTCGCCGAGCCCGACAGATCCCCTTCGCTTCCCTCTCGCCGTCCCCGAACGCCCGACCCCGGGCGATCGGCCGAAACCGGCGCGGCGGTGCTCGCGCACCCCGACACAGCGGTGACCGAACGATCGGTCGATCCGGACGCGACCATCGCGGGTCCCCCGGACGACGTCACGTCCGCGCGCTCCGGGACGGCCCTCGCGCCGGAGCCCCGGACGACCGTCCTCCCGCGCCTGGTCTACATGCAGTACCTTCCCGGCGGCACGGCGGTCGGTCTTCTCGAACAACGCCGTCGCGGCCCGGTGTCCGATGGCGGCGCCCTGCTGTTGCGCGCGGTGGACAGCGCCATGGAGGCCAAGGGTGAGATCCGGCCCGCGGATTCCAGCGTGCGCTCCGAAATCGCCCGGCTGAGCTGGCCGGAGACCGTGGCGTGGGTGGGCAGGCGGCTGGCCGACGCCCTGGATTACGCCGCCCACCAGGGCGTGCTGCACCACGACATCAAGCCGGCGAACGTGCTGTTCACCGCGGAGGGCATTCCGAAACTCGCCGATTTCGCCCTCGGCGAGTCGGCGGCGCGCGTTCCCCCGCCGCGCGGGCCCGGCGCGCCCGACGCGCTGGTCTACCGATCCCCGGAACAACTGGCCGCCTATCTCGATCCCGGCGCGCCGGTCCCCGGCGACACCAGCGACGTCTACTCCCTCGGCGTGCTGCTGTGGGAAATGCTGACAGGCGCGACTCCCTTCGACGATCCGCCCCTCGCGGAGGACGGGCCCGGCGCCGAGACGTACGCGGCGATGCTCGCGGTGCGCCGCGACGGTGTCTCGCCTGCGGCACTCGCGCGTCTGCCGGAAGACACCCCCGCCGCGCTGCGCCGCGTGCTGCTGGACTGCCTGCACGCGGCCCCCGAACGCCGCTGGCGCGGCGGCGCGGAACTCGCGGCACAGCTCGACCTGTGCCTGGACACCCGCGCGCGTGATCTGGTCGATCCCCCGCCCCGCAGCCTCGCGCACCGGGCCCGGGGCTGGCTGCTCCCCGTCGCGGCGCTGTGCGTCGGCGTGCCCAACGTGCTGGCCAGCTTCTACAACATCCAGCTGAACCAGGCCCTGATCATCGACCGGATGTCGGCCGCAGACCAGGAGAAGTTCGCGACGGTCGGATTGATCAACAATGTCGTCGCCTTCCCGGTCGCCGCGCTGCTGCTGTTGTTCATGACCCGGCGGCCGCTCGCCATCGCCTACCGCCTCGGCCACGGCCGCGGGTATTCGGCGCGCACGCTCGCGAAAGCGCGCCGCGACACCCTGCTGATGGGCGACTGGGCGGTGTGGATACCTTTCGGCTTCTGGCTGGTGGCCGGCATCATCTGGCCGCTGGGACTGGCTTTCTCCGGCGTCGACCTGCCGCGCGGGACCTTTCTGCATTTCTTCGCCGCCCAGGTGGTGTGCGCGGCCATCGCACTGGCCTATCCGTTCTTCCCGATCATGGTCTACGCGGTGCGCTCGATCTATCCACAACTGCTGGTGCGCGGCGGCATCGGGCCCGACGACGAACGCCAGTTGCGCGCGCTGGCCCGGCGCGGCAACTTCTATCTGGGTGTCGCGGCGTCGGTTCCGCTGCTCGGCGTGGCGAGCGCGACCTTCGTCGACGCCGCCGACCTGGAGTTGGTGATCGTTCCGGTGCGCGTGCTGAGTGTGGGTGGCATCCTGGCATTCGTGCTGACCTATCGGCTGTTCCGCATCCTCGAAGCAGATCTGCTCGCGCTGGCCAGGGCGATCCCGCAGCGGACTCGATGACCACGCCGCGCCCGCTGGGACGGTTGGTGAATCTGTCGCACGTCCACGACCCGGCCACCACGCCGCTGTACCCGGAGGACCCCGAGTTCGGCACCGACGTGGTGGCCACGATCGCCGATCACGGCTATTACCTGCGCTACATCCGGCAAGGCGAGCACACCGGAACCCATTGGGGCGCACCGATCCATTTCCGCGCCGACGGACTGGCCGCGCACGAACTGGACCCGGACGACCTGCTGCTGCCCGCGGTGAAGATCGATGTCCGGCACCGCTGCGCGACCGATCGCGACTACGCGATCACGGTGGACGATCTGACGCGCTGGGAGGCCGGACACGGCCGGATCCCGGACGGAGCGGCGGTGATCGCCTGGACCGGCTGGGACGCCAAATGGGGTACACCGGAGTTCATCGGCACGGGCGAATCGGCCGGTCGTCAGCCCGGTTTCGCGGTGGAGACGGTGGAATGGCTGCTGCGCAGCGGCAGGCTCGGCCGCCGTGGCGCGCTCGGCATCGACACGTTCGGTCCGGATGTGGGTACCGACCAGACGTACGAGGTGTCCAAGCTGCTCTACGGCGAACGCCGGATCAGCTTGGAATGCATGGCGAACCTGGCCGCGCTGCCCGCGAGCGGGGCATGGGTGCTGGTCGGCGGACCGCTCTATCGCGGCGGTTCCGGCTCCCCGGCAACGATTTTCGGCATCCTGCCCGGCTGACGCCTCAGCCGCCGTAGACCTTGGGATCCAAGGTGCCGATGTAGGGCAGGTCGCGGTAGCGCTCCGCGTAGTCGAGGCCGTAACCCACGACGAATTCGTTCGGGATGTCGAAGCCGACGTGCGCGACCTCCACGGGCGTGCGTAACGCGTCGGGCTTGCGTAGCAGGGTGACCACCTCGAGCGAAGCCGGGTTGCGGGTGGACAGGTTCCGCTTGAGCCAGGACAGCGTGAGCCCGGAGTCGATGATGTCCTCGACGATCAGGACGTTGCGGCCCGCGATGTCCTTGTCCAGGTCCTTCATGATGCGCACGACACCCGAGGACGAGGTCGACGACCCGTAGGACGAGACGGCCATGAATTCCATCTGGGTGGGGATCGGCAGCGCCTTGGCCAGGTCGGTCATGAAGAAGATGGCGCCCTTGAGCACACCCACCAGCAGCAGATCGCCCTCGGGAGCGTCCGGGGGATACCGCTTGGCGATGAGTTCGGCCAGCTCCTGGGTCTTGGCGGCGATCTGTTCCTCGGTGATCAGCACCGACGCGATGTCATCCCCGTACACGTCAGCTGGATTCCCTTCCGTGGTGGTGAGCCCGTTGGGCCGGTTCGGTCTGCGTCATCGATCCGATGCCGTCCTCGTCCAGCCGCAGTGTCAGCCTGCCATGTTCACGCCCGGCGACCAACCTGCTACCCGGCCTTCCTCCGCCGACCGCGACGCCGCCCTGCCCGCGCCAAGCGGTAACCAGTTCGTCGACTGCCTGTAAATGCTTCGTGGTCAGGGCTTTCGCCCCGTTGTCCAGCAGCCATGCCCGGATCGCCCGTTTGCGGAGGGCGGCGGGCGCAGTGGCGAGGGTCTCGATCACCAGCGCCTGCCCATCACCGGCGGTGTGCCGCAGGTCGGCGGCGAGCACGTCCAGCACCGCGCCGTCCTCGCGCAGCTGCTCGGCCGTGCGCGCCAGCGCGGGGGCCACGCCACCGCCGAGGATCTGCTCCAACAGCGGCAGCGCCTCGGTGCGCAGCCGGACCCTGGTGAACTCCGGCGCCGCGTTGTGCGGATCGTCGTGCGGCGTCACGCCCAGGTCGGCGCACATCTGCCGGGTGGTTTCCCGGCGCACGCCGAGCAACGGCCGTCCCCACGGCTCGGCACAGGCGGCCATCCCTTGGATCGAGCGGCCACCGGAGCCCCGCGCGAGGCCCAGCAACACCGTTTCGGCCTGGTCGTCGAGGGTGTGACCGAGCAGCACCGGCAAGCCCGAGCGCGCCGAGTCCAACGCGGCGTAGCGGGCCCGGCGAGCGGCGGCTTCCAAGCCGCCCGCGGTGCCGACCTGGACCGCGAGCACGCGCGCGGACCGGCAGCCGAGCGCCAGCGCCTGCGCCGCCGCCTCGGCGGCGACCGCGCCGGACCCGGGCTGCAGGCGATGATCGACCACCAGCGCGTCCACCGCGTTCATCTCCACTACCGCCGCCGCGGTGAGGGCCAGCGAATCAGCGCCACCGGACAACGCGACCGCCACCGCCTGCTCGTCGGTCTCGCGCGGCCCGAACCTGCCCAGCCAGTCGCGGACCGCCCGGCGGACGGCGAGCACGGCAGCGGTCTCGGGCAACCGGGCGGGGCCTGTGGCGGGCGCGGATGAGCGCCCGGGTGTCGTTCCTGGCGCACGCCCCATGGGCGCAGCCTACCGGCCCGACCGCTCGCGGCGAACCACCACCGGGCCCGGTACCGGCTTGCTCGCTCAGGCCAGCACGCGCTCGATCCAGCGCTGCGGATGCTCGATCTCGTCGGTGCGCGGCAAGGTCTCGGCGTCGGTCCACACGGTGTTGAACCGCGTCATCCCCACAGCCCCGACGACCTCGTCCACGAATTTCTTGCCGCGCACATACTGGGCGACCTTCGCGTCCACGCCGAGCAGGGCGCGCAGGATGCGTTGCACCGGGTTCGTCGGACGCCTGCGGCGCTGGTCGAACGCGGTGCGGATCTGCTCGACCGACGGCACGACCGCGGGACCGACCGCATCCATGACGTGATCAGCGTGCCCCTCCAGCAGGGTGCCGAGCATGAGCAGACGGTCCAGCGCCGCGCGCTGCGGCGGCGCCTGCGTGGCGCGCAGCAGGCCGACCACGCCGCGCGCGGCCGGGTCGTCGGGGGTGGTCCCGCGACGGCGCTCGCGCACCTCGCCGACCAGGCGGGACAGCATGTCGCTCAGCGGCTCGTCGGCGACCTCGCCGAGCACCTCGACGTTGGCGCGCATGTAGTCGCCGAGCCAGGGAGCGGAGGAGAACTGCACCCGGTGGGTCACCTCGTGCAGGCACACCCACAGCCGGAAATCGCTCGCCGACACCCCCAGCGCCCGTTCGACCGCCACGATGTTCGGCGCGACCAGCAGCAGGGTGCCGTCCGAGCCCGTGAACGGGTCGTATTGACCGAGAATCGCGGTGGACAGGAAGGCGAGCATGGCACCCGCCTGCACTCCGGCGGGTTTGCCCGCCAGCTTGCGGTCCAACCGCGCCTCGCCGGTCCCGGTGAGCTGGGCCATCGAGTCGGCGGCGGCCGTGATCCAGCCCGGGCGGTCGACGATCCGGGCCGCCGGTACCGGCCGGTCGTCCAGCAACCCGCTGACCTCGCGAACCGGCGCCTCGGCCCGCACGGAGGACTCGGCGAGTTCGGCGACCACCTGCTCGGCCGAATAGCGCGACGTGCGCGGACCGGCGGGCACCAGGGCGGAGCCGGTTCGCGCGGCCAGGCGCCAATCGACCACACCGGACAGACCCGAGCGGCCCTTACGCCGCTCGTCCGCACCGGCGGAGCCGAATTCGGCTGTCTCGGAACCTTGCTGGGTCATGATCAACCACCCGTCAGGAGCATCCACAGTTTCGCAGCGTGCCTGCGATCGCGTCCAACGCGGGCCTGCTGACCTCCGGCGGTCGATCGTTCGACATCAGTGCGAAGGTCAGCACCCGCCCATCGGCGTCCAGCACATACCCGACCAACGCGCTGGAGACCGACAGAGTTCCGGTCTTGGCCCGCACCCAGCCCGCGCCCTGGCGGTCCCGCGTGACGTAGCGGCTGGTCAGCGACCCCGTTGCGCCCGCGACCGGTAGGGCGTCGAGCATCGGCGCCAAGGTGGCCGCGACCCGGTTGGTCTCGGGCTTGGCCTTGGTACCGGCCGGTTGCACCGCCGTGGCGCCGGTGGGCTCGGCCGCGGTCGCCACGACGCGGTCGAGCAATCGCGCGGGAATCCGGTCGTCGACCGAAAGCCCGCTGCTGTCGTGCATATCCAGCCCGGACAGATCGAAACCGGCCTTGCTCAGCGCCGTGCGCACCGCGGTGACCCCACCGGCGAAGGACGCCGGGCCGCCGGTGGCCGTCGCGATCTCCCGGCCGATCGTCTCGGCCAGCACATTGTCGGAGTAGACCATCATGTCCCGCAGCCGGTCGCGCAGCGGCGCCGACTGCACGGAAGCGATCTCGGCGGCGCCTGCGGGCGCGACACCCGTCCTGACCTTGGCGGGGTCCAGCCCCAGATCGGTCGCCAGCCGCCGCCCGGCGTCCAGCGCGGGCGTGGGGGTGCGCGGCGAGTACTCGACCAGCGGCTGCAGGCGACCGCCGTCGATCATCACCGGCTCGATGGGGGCGATGGAACCCTCGGGGATGTCGACCGGGTCCCAGCCCTGCGCCATGGTGGGGCCGGTGTAGGCGGAGATGTCGACGACGATCGTGTCCACCGCGCGGCCCGCGGACTTGATCTGGTTCACCAGGTCGGACAGGCGCGGCCCGTTCGGGTAGTACCCCTTGCCGTCCGGTTGCGCGGTGAGCGTCGGATCGCCGCCGCCGACCAGCACCGCTTCGTTCGGCGCCGCACCGGCGACGACCTTCGTGGTCACCCGGTGCTCCACGGGCAGCGTGAGCAAGGCGGCCGCGGCGGTGAGGATCTTCGCGGTGGACGACGGGATCATCGGCCGGTTCGCGTCACCGCTCCACAGCACCGTCCCGCTGCCCGCGTCGGTCACCTGCCCGGCGAACGCGCCGAGGTCCGGATTGGCGATAACCGGGGCCAGCGCCGCGGCGACCCCCGCCGGACTCGGCGCGGAATCGGTGGACCGGGCCGGGCCGACCTGTGGCGACGGCTCGACCGGATCGGGCGGGGCGGCGACGGTGAGACCACCGTGCCGGAACTCAGGGGTCCACGGACGCACCGCGAGCAGCGCCACGGCGGCGGCGACGATCAGTACGACCATCGTGCTCGAGATCCAGATCCATCTGTTGCGGCGCCGCCGGGCAGCCAGCCCACCGATGTTCTCGTTGCCACCAAACACGTCGCCGCCGCTCTCCTGACCGATTCCCGCAGCAGCCGCCTGCCGCACCCATGTCCCCGACGACCACACTATCCTCGTTGCGCAACCGTTCCCCTGAACAACCTGGCGAGTCGGCACACTCCGCAGCGGCCGAGTCGGCAGTCGCCGAAAAGCAGCCGAGTCGCCGGACTCGGCCCCGATGCACGAAGGAGATGGCGTGGAGTTCGACGTCACCATCGAGATCCCGAAGGGTTCCCGGAACAAGTACGAGGTCGATCACGAGACCGGCCGGGTCCGGCTCGACCGGTTCCTGTACACGTCCATGGTCTATCCCGCCGACTACGGCTACATCGAGAACACCCTCGGCGAGGACGGTGACCCGCTGGACGCGCTGGTCCTGCTGCCCGATTCGGTGTTCCCCGGCGTGATCGTCGAGGCCCGTCCGGTCGCGATGTACAAGATGACCGACGAGGCGGGCGGCGACGACAAGATCCTGTGCGTGCCCGCGGGCGACCCGCGCTGGGACCACATCCAGGATCTGAAGGACGTCCCGGAGTTCGAACTCGCCGCGATCAAGCACTTCTTCGAGCGCTACAAGGACCTGGAGCCCGGCAAGTACGTCAAGGGCTCGGAGTGGGTGGGCCGGGCCGAGGCCGAGGCCGAGGTGGAAGCGTCCATCCAGCGCCTGAAAGATCAGGGCGGGCACTGAAAGCCCTTCGGGCACAACGCGAGCGGGGAGTCCGGTAGGCCCGGGCTCCCCGCTCTGCCGTTCGCGGCGCGAAAGGCGAAAAGGGACATCCGGATACCGGATGCCCCTTCTCGGTGTCAGTTGGCTCAGTAGTAGATGTACAGGTCCCAGCCGTCCCAGGACTCGATGCACTCCCAGTAGTAGCCGCCGGTGCTCGGCGATTCGCCGTCGGCCCGGCACGCGCTCAGCGTGGCGTAGGTGCCGACGTAGGTGCCGCCGTAGGCGACCTCCTGGTAAACCGGCGCGGCCGAGGCCGATGCAGCCGTCGACACCCCGGCGACGGCGGCGGTGGCCAGCAGACCAGCGGCGAGGAAGGACTTGATACGCATTGTTCTTGCTCCTGAATGCGAGGCGAAATTTCCGACGTCACAAACGATATGGACGATCGGCGCCCCGCACAGCCACCCCTAGGGTGAGGGCAAGGCAACCCTGAGGCGAATCACCTTGCCCACCCTCGATACCCACCCTTGGGGCTCGGCACGGCGCGCTCCCCCGGTGCGGGCGCGCCGCCGGTGTCACTGGCCGCGGAATTCCGGCGTGCGCTTCTCGAAGACGGCCTTGATCGCCTCGGTGAGGTCCTCCGAGGGCAGGAACGCGGCATTCCACGCGGAGACGTAGCGCAGTCCAGCGGCGATCTCGTCCTTGCGCCGCTGATCCAGCACGTCCTTGACGCCTTGCACCACCAGCGGCGGGTTCGCGGCGATCTCGCGTGCGGTGGCGTGCGCCGCGTCCAGCGCCGCCTCCTGGTCCGGGAGGACATCGTTGACCAAACCGATCTTCTCCGCGCGAGCGGCGTCGATGTCCTTGCCGGTGTAGGCGAGCTCACGCAGGTGCCCCTCGCCGATGATGCCGGGTAGCCGGTGCAGCGAGCCCACGTCGGCGACGATCGCGACCTTGGCCTCACGCAGGCTGAACTTGGCCTCCGCGCTGGCGTAGCGGATGTCGGCCGCCGCGATGAGGTCCAGCCCGCCGCCGATGCACCAGCCGGACACCGCCGCGATCACCGGCTTGCGGCAGTCCGCCACGGCCGTGATCGATGCCTGCATCTTGCGCACCTCGGTGAGGAAGTCGGTGCGCGGCGCGGCCAGGGCGCGATCGGCCAGCAGCGGGCCGAACGTGCCGCTCATCGCGGGCAGGTCCAGGCCGTAGGAGAAATGCTTGCCCGACCCGGTCAGCACGATCGCCCGCACCTCGGGGTCGGCGTCCAGCTCCTGGAACACCTCCGGCAGCTCGCGCCAGAAGTCGGGACCCATCGCGTTGCCCTTGCCGGGGCCGATCAACGTCACCTGCGCGACGTGATCCTTGGTTTCGACGGTGAAAGCCTGCCAATCTGTCATTTGTACAGCGTATCGAGACAGAGTGGAGCCTGTGTCCCGACCCGGTGACCTGCGTGGCTGCCGGGCTCGCCGGGAAAATCGCATAGCGTGTTAATCCTGTGCAAATTCGCCGGCGGTGCGCTGGTTCCGCGCGACGGCGACGACGGATCATTGTCCCATCGGCAAACCTCAGTCATCGGGTTCGGAGAAGCTCATGCTGATGCACCGGGGAATCGGCCTGGACCGGTTCAACGAATTGCCGCGCGGTCGCGCGATTCACGCACTGTACGAATGCTGCTGCAATGTCACGTGGGCGGAGCGACTGGCCGACGCCCGCCCCTACCCGGATCACGACGCACTGCTGAACATGGCGGACGTCGAATTGCTCGCACTCTCCCAGCGCGATCTCGAGCGCGCCTTCGAAGCCGTTGCGCACGAATCGGTCTCCGCGCCCGACGTGACGGAACTCGCGCGCATCACCCGCGCGCAGATCGCCGGAATGCTCGGGCCGCCCGAGGGCTACCCGGAATACTGAACGGACCGCGCGACTCGCCCGGCATACCGCCCGCACTCGCTCTACCCTGGTGAGATGCGCAGGTCGTCATTGCCACCGGTCGCCTGCCGGGTCGCGGACACCCTCATCTCCCGAGGTCATCACGGTCTCATCGTCGCCCAGCCGGAGCCGACGCATACCGCCGCGGACGCCGCGCGAGCGCTCGGCGTCGACGTGGGGGCGATCACGAAGTCCCTGGTGTTCCTGCTCGACGACGACCCGGTGCTACTGCTGGTCTCGGGGGCGCATCAAGTCGACTTGGCGAAGACCGGCGCGCGCCTGGAGGGCACGCTGACCCGCGCCTCCGCCGACATGGTGCGCCGAGCGACCGGCCAGCCGATCGGCGGTGTCGCACCGGTCGGCCACCCGACCAATCTGCCTACGTGGGTGGACAACGCGCTGGCGCGCCACCGCGAACTCTGGGCCGCGGGCGGGCATCCGAACACCATCTTCCGGACCTCGTTCCCGGAGTTGCTGCGCATCACGGCGGGACTCCCCATCGATGTCGACTGACTCGCGCGAATCACACCGGACGCCGCCAGGGGCGCGCCTCGCTGCCGTTGCGGGAAAGTCACCGGCCAGCCGCGTGCCGACCGTGGGACGACGTATGCCGCCACTCGCGGGCCTGAGTGGGGCGTAGTTTCGTGGTGTGACCGACGCACCACGACCCGAAACGGATCTGCGGGTCCCCGATGATCTGAGCGGCATCACCGCGGAGCAGTATCGCGCCTCCATGCGCCACTACCCGGCCGGTGTCACCGTCGTCACGCTGACTTCGCCACGGGGGCCGGTCGGCTTCACCGCGACCTCCTTCGCCTCACTGTCGCTGGACCCGCCGCTGGTGTCGTTCAACATCGCGCACACCTCCTCCAGCCTGTCCGCCATGCTGGACGCCGCGTCCGTCGTGATCCACTTCCTCGGCGAACACCAGCAGCACCTGGCCCACCGGTTCTCCCGCACCGCCGAGGAGCGTTTCGCCGACCGCAGCCTGTGGACCACCCTCGACACCGGCGAACCGGTCCTGCACGGCACCCCCATCTGGCTGCGCGCCACCGTGCACCAGCTGATCCCCATCGGCGACCACACCTTCGTCGTCGGCTTGGTCACCCGGGTCCACGACAACACCGACGAGAAGCCCGCCGCCGCACCACTGCTGTACTACAACGGCCGCTACTACCGGCCCACCGCCCTCGGCGACTGACCCGCGGAGTGCGCGTCCTCAGCCGATCAGGCAGGGGGCCGCGCCGGTGGGGGCGGTGGAGGTGAAGGGGCGCGTTTCCGGGGTGGGGTTCCAGACACCGTTCTCGGTGGCGTAATTCCAGGTGGTGCCCGTGCGCGCGAGGGTGGCGATCGCCTCGATCAGGCGGTCCACGTCGGCGGAGGTGGTGCCGAGGCCGATGCTGGCGCGCAGCGCGCCGTCCAAACCGAGGCGGGTGAGCAGGGGGTGGGCGCAGAAGCGACCGTCGCGGACGCCGATGCCGTGTTCGGCGGAGAGATAGGCGGCGACGTGGCCGGGGGCGAAGTCGTCGAGGGTGAACGCGACGATGCCGACGGAGTCGAGGCTGTCGGTCCAGATGCGCAACAGCTGGACGCCGGGAATCGCGGCCAAGCCGTCGCGGAGGCGGTCGGCGAGCCGGTGTTCGTGCGCGGCAAGGGTTTCGGCGTCGATGGCACCGAGCGCGTCACAGGCGGCGGCCAACGCGGCGGCGCCGAGCACGTTCGGCGACCCGGCTTCGTGCCGCTGCGGCGCGGGCGCCCATTCGGCCTCGTCGGTGCGCACCTCCCGAACCGCGCCGCCACCCGCCAGGTAGGGCCGCGCCGCATCGAGCCAATCCCGCTTGCCCACCAGCACACCCGCGCCGAACGGCGCGTAGAGCTTGTGCCCGGAGAACGCCAGGTAGTCGATTCCCGTGTCGCGCAGACTGATCCGCCGATGCGGCGCCAGCTGAGCCGCGTCCACGAGGATCCGGGCGCCGCACTGATGCGCGATGGTGGCCAGCCGCTCCAGCGGCAGCACCTCACCGGTCACGTTCGACGCACCGGTCACGGCGAGCAATGCGGCGGGCCTGCTGCACAGTTCGGCGACCAGCCTGCCGATGGTCTCCTCGACCGTGCCCGCGGCCCGCACGACGCGCCTGCCCCGCCTGGTCCAGGGCAGGAAGTTGGCGTGGTGCTCGATGTCGAGCACCACGGTGTCGCCGGGGACGCAGGACGCGAGCAGATTCAGCGAGTCGGTGGTGTTGCGGGTGAAGACCACCACCTGATCGTCGGCGGCGTCGAGGAAGCGGGAGACCGACCCGCGGGCGGCCTCGTAGCACTCGGTGGAGATCCGGGAGGCGTAGCCCGCGCCGCGATGCACGCTGGCGTAGAACGGCAGCAGCTGCTGCACCCGGTCGGTGACCTGGGCCAATGCCGGTGCGCTCGCCGCGTAGTCGAAGTTGGCGTAGGTCGCGGTTCCGCCCTGCACCAGGGGCACGCGCAGTTCGTCACCGGAGACTCGGGCGAGGGCGGCACAGGTGTTGTCGACAGCAGTAGTCATCACGTGAATCCCGTCGGCTAGAGGACCCGCGATCGAATGATTCGTCGAGTCCGCGCTTGCCGCGCCCGGTCGGGCGGCGGCCGGGTCGTCACCCGGAGCACCCCACCGCGGAGGAGGGTTGCCGGCCAGCAAGCCGGGGCTTCGCGCTGGCACTCATGACCTGACCCGAGAGTGGCAGAAGCGCCCCGGCACTGTCAACCACGTTCGACCCCGAGTCCCCACGAGCACCGCGTGGAGATAACCACTGCGCGCGAGCCATTACAAGCACCCCCACGATGACACGCGAGCCGCGGGACGCGGCGCGGCGCTCGGCCACCGGCACCCGTCCGGAGGCGCACCCGGCTCGGTTCGCTCGCCGGTTACCGCTGGGCCGAGGCGAGTGCGATACCGCGACGTGACTTCCCGCCGCCCTTCACCGAGCCTGCTTCGGCGGGCTGACCCGATCGGCGCACGCCTGGTCGGACTTCCTCCGCGACCGGTTGAACACGCCGCCGCGAGCCCGGCAACACGGCGGAGTTCGCGCCGCTTCGATGAGCGGAATCACACTTCAGCTCCAGCGATCTCCCGGCGAACGCGAGGACGATCCCTCGACCAGCGGGTTGCCCTGCGTGAGCGACGAATACCCGGCCCACCTGCAACAACGAGCACGGCACCGGTCGATCCGACGACCGGTCCGGTGAACAACAGACGACGACAACCCCGGGTACCGTGGACAACTGGCCATCGCGGCGTTTGCCCTTTGGTAACCCAGATATGGCACAACAACGCCGAAAGTGTGAGGCAAGTCGATGGGAGGTGCGCAGAGCACCATGCTCGAGACAGACGTCGACGCGCCCGCGCGCCCGTTGTCGCGCGGCGACCGCGCACCAGAACCGAGGACGCTCGTCGACATCCTGACCGCGACGGCGCTCGCCCATCCCGATGCCCCCGCCATCGACGACGGCGACGTGGTGCTGACCTATCTGGAGCTGGTCGTCGAGATCGAGAAGACCATGGCGCGTCTCGCCACGGCGGGCGTGCGACCGGGCGATCGGGTCGGCGTGCGCATGCCGTCGGGCACCCGCGGGCTCTACGTGACCATCCTCGCCGTCCTGTACTCCGGCGCCGCGTACGTGCCGGTCGACGCGGACGACCCGGACGAGCGCGCGCAGCTGGTCTTCGGCGAGGCGCAGGTCACCGCGATCGTGACTGTGGCGGGCATCGAGACCACGGCCGCGGGTATCCGCGCGGCCGAGCAGCAGCGCGAGCAGACCTGGTCGACGCTGCCCAGCCCCGGCGACGACGCCTGGATCATCTTCACCTCCGGTTCCACCGGCACGCCGAAAGGCGTTGCCGTCACCCATCGCAACGCGGCCGCCTTCGTCGACGCCGAAGCCGACCTGTTTCTCCGCGACGCTCCGATCGGTCCCGGTGACCGGGTGCTCGCGGGGCTGTCGGTCGCGTTCGACGCGTCCTGCGAGGAGATGTGGCTGGCCTGGCGCAACGGCGCCTGTCTGGTGCCTGCTCCGCGCGAGTTGGTGCGCACCGGCGCGGATCTCGGTCCCTGGCTGGTGCGGCGGGAGATCAGCGTGGTCTCGACCGTCCCGACCCTGGCGGCGACCTGGCCGGTCGAGGCCCTGGAGGCGGTGCGGCTGCTCATCTTCGGCGGCGAGGCCGTCCCGCCGGAACTCGCCGAGCGTCTGGCGGGCAACGGCGATTCGGCGCGCGAGGTGTGGAATACCTATGGCCCTACGGAAGCCACGGTCGTCGCCTGCGCCGCACGGTTGGACGGTCGATGGCCGATCCGGATCGGCCTGCCGCTCAACGGCTGGGACCTGGTGGTGGTGGACCAGGCGGGAAACCCGGTGGCGGAGGGCGAATCCGGGGAGTTGGTGATCGGCGGCGTCGGTCTCGCGCGCTATCTCGACCCGGTCAAGGACGCCGAGAAATACGCGCCACTGCCCTCCGTCGGCTGGGAGCGCGCGTACCGCAGCGGTGACCTGGTGCGCAACGACAGCGCCGGCCTGGTTTTCCTCGGCCGCGCCGACGATCAGATCAAGCTGGGTGGACGGCGCATCGAACTCGGTGAGATCGACAACGCTCTGCAGCATCTGCCCGGCGTCACGGGTGCGGCGGCAGCCATTCGAACCACCAAGGCGGGCAACAAACTACTGGTCGGCTATCTGACCGGGCCCGGCCCGGACTTCGATGCCAAGGCCGCGCGCGCCGTCCTCGCCGAGCGCCTTCCGGCGCCGCTGGTGCCCCGGCTCGCCGTGGTCGACGAGCTGCCCACCCGTACCTCCGGCAAGGTCGACCGGGACGCGCTGCCGTGGCCGCTGCCCAACGCCGCCGAGGACGACGACGACAACGAGCTGACCGGCACGGCCCTGTGGGTCGCCGGACTGTGGGACGCCATCCTCGGCGCGGAGGCGAGCGACCTCGACGCGGACTTCTTCGACCTGGGCGGCGGTTCGCTCGCGGCAGCGCAGCTGGTCACCGCTCTGCGCGAACGGTATCCGCAGATCGCCGTCGCCGACGTCTACGACCACCCTCGCCTCGGCGCGCTGGCCGACCTGCTGGAGCAGACCACGCCCGCCGTGGCGGTCGCCGAGCGGACGGTGCGGCCGACGCCGGTGCTCGCACAAGCCGCGCAGGTGCTCGCCACCATCCCGCTCACCACGCTCACCGGTCTGCAGTGGCTGACCTGGCTGGCGATCGTCGGCAACATCGCGGCCTGGTCCGGCTCGCTGCCGTGGCTGCCGCAACTGTCCTGGTGGTGGACGCTGGCCGCGTTCCTGCTGTTCATCTCACCGCCCGGCCGCATGGCGATCTGCGTGGCCGGCGCGCGGCTGCTGCTGCGCGGCATCCGGCCGGGCCGCTATCCGCGCGGCGGTTCGGCGCATCTACGGCTGTGGGCGGCCGTCCGTCTCTCCGAGGCCAGCGGCGCCGAGAACCTGTCCGGAGCGCCGTGGATGGTGCCGTTCGCCCGCGCGCTCGGCGCGAAGATCGGCAAGGGCGTCGACCTGCACAGCCTCCCGCCGGTGACGGGCATGCTCGAGCTCGGCGACGGATGCAGCGTGGAGCCGGAAGTGGACCTGTCCGGGTACTGGATCGACGGCGACGTCGTGCATCTGGGCCCGATCACCATCGGCCCGGGCGCGGTGGTCGGCTCGCGCTCGATCCTGTTGCCGGGCACGAAGATCGGCAGGAATGCCGAGGTGGCGCCCGGCTCGGCGGTGTCCGGCAAGGTGAAGGCCGAACAGGAATGGGCCGGTTCGCCCGCGGTGAAGGTCGGCAAAGCCCAGCACCGCTGGCCCGCGCACACGCCCGATCGAGCCCGGCACTGGGTCGCGATCTTCGGCGTCACGTCGATGGCGCTGGCCGCCATGCCGATTCTCGGCATCGGCGCCGGTGGCGCGTTCCTGGCCTGGTTCGTTCGCGACACCCGCACCCTCGCGGGCGGCGCCGCGCGCGCGTTCGCCGTCCTCCCCCTCGCCACGCTGCTCAGCCTGGGCGTCTACGCGGCGGCGACCATCGTCGCGGTCCGCCTGCTGAGCATCGGCCTGACGGAGGGCTACCATCCGGTGCGCAGCCGGGTCGGCTGGCAGGCATGGGCCACCGAGCGGCTGCTGGATTCCGCGCGCACCTTCCTGTTCCCGCTGTACGCCAGCCTGCTCACCCCGGTGTGGCTGCGCTTGCTCGGCGCGAAGGTGGGCAAGAGCGTCGAGGCGTCCACGGTGCTGCTGCTGCCAAAGTTCACCACGGTCGCCGACGGGGCCTTCCTGGCCGACGACACCATGATCGCCGGTTACGAACTCGGCGGGGGCTGGCTGCACATCGGTGCGGCGAAAGTCGGCAAGCGCGCTTTCCTCGGGAACTCCGGGATGACCGCCCCCGGCCGCCGGGTCCCGAAGAACGGGCTGGTCGCGGTGCTGTCGGCGGCGCCGTCCAAGGCCAAGCCCGGCTCGTCCTGGCTGGGCAGCCCGCCGGTCCGGCTGCGCCGGGCCGCGGAGAACGCCGATACGGCGCGCACCTTCGATCCACCTGCCCGCCTGCGCGTCGCTCGCGCCCTTGTCGAGACCTGCCGCTTGCTCCCGGTGCTGGTGACCTTCGCGATCGGACTCGGCGTGCTGTGCACCCTCGCGTGGCTCGCGCAAACCTTCGGCCACCTCGCCGCCGGGCTGCTCAGCGGAGTGGTGCTGCTGGCCGCAGGCGCCGTCGCGGGGGCGAGCGCCGTGACCGCCAAATGGTTGCTGGTCGGGCGGATACGCACCGGGGAGCATCCGCTGTGGAGCTCGTTCGTCTGGCGCAACGAGGTCTCCGACACCTTTGTGGAAACGGTTGCCGCGCCGTGGTTCGCGCGCGCGGCGACCGGGACGCCCGTACTGAACCTCTGGCTTCGCGGCCTCGGCGCCCGCATCGGGCGCGGGGTATGGTGCGAGTCCTACTGGCTACCGGAGGCGGATCTGGTGACTCTCGGCGACGGCGCGACCGTGGAACGCGGCTGTGTGGTGCAGACCCATCTGTTCCACGACCGGATCATGGCCATGGACACCGTCACCCTCGGCGCGGGCGCCACCCTCGGTCCGCACTGCGTGGCGTTGCCCGCCTCGGCGCTCGGCGACGGCGCGACCATCGGCCCGGCCTCCCTGGTCATGCGCGGTGACGCGGTGCCCGCCTCGACGCGCTGGTGGGGCAACCCGATCGCGCCCTGGTTCACCGGCGACCCCGGGGCGCGCTGATGACGGGCAAGTTCTACGAAGCCCCCATCGACGAGTACCTCCCGCAGAACGGCAACCGGGGGTACCGGGTCTCCCGATACGAGCTGGAACTTGCCTATCGGGTCTCCGCCAACCGGCTCACCGGCCGCGCCGCGATCACGGCGGTGACCACCGAGGCGCGTCCCCGGTTCGCCCTCGATCTCTCCCAGGCGCTGAGCGTCTCGAAGGTGTCGGTCAACGGCGCCAAGGCCGCGAAGTACACCCATCAGCACGGCAAACTGGTGATCACGCCGCAGCAGCGGATTCCGGCGGGCGGGGCGCTCTCGCTGGTGGTGCAGTACGGCGGCGCCCCGAAACCGGTGCGCGGGCCGTGGGGCGAGGTCGGGTGGGAAGAACTCACCGAAGGCGCGCTCGTGGCCAGTCAGCCCAACGGCGCGGCCTCCTGGTTTCCCTGCGACGACCACCCGAGTTCCAAAGCGAGCTACCGGATCTCGATCACCACCGATTCGCCGTATTACGCGGTGGCCAACGGAACCCTGCTGCGCAAGCAGAGCAAGTCCAGTCAGACGACCTGGGTGTACGAGCAGCCCGAACCGATGTCGAGCTACTTGGCCACCATCCAGATCGGTCACTACCGCAGGCACCGCATCGGTTCGTCGCATTCCGCGGTGCCGATGCACGCGATCCTGCCCTCGCGGCTGCGGGCGAACTTCGACCACGACTTCGCTCGTCAGCCGAGGATGCTCGAGGTATTCAGCGAGAGGTTCGGCCCGTACCCGTTCGCGGACTACACCGTGGTCGTCACCGACGACGAACTCGAGATCCCGATCGAGGCGCAGGGCCTGTCCATCTTCGGCGCCAACCACTGCGACGGCCGCCGCGGCGCCGAACGGCTGGTCGCGCACGAGCTGGCCCACCAGTGGTTCGGCAACAGCCTGACCATCCGCCAGTGGCGCGACATCTGGCTGCACGAGGGCTTCGCCTGCTACGCGGAATGGATCTGGTCGGAGGCCGCGGGCGGACCCACCGCCGATCAGCTGGCCCGCGCCGCGCGCCACAACCTTTCCCGCGAGCCCCAGGACATCGTCATCGGCGATCCCGGACCGCAGCGCATGTTCGACGATCGCGTCTACAAACGGGGTGCGCTCACGCTGCACGCCCTGCGCCTGGAACTGGGCGACTCGACGTTCTTCGACCTGCTGCGGGAATGGACCATTCGCTATCGCCACTCGTCGGTGACCACCGAGGAATTCACCGACCTGGCCGGACACTACAGCCTGGTGTCGCTGCGTCCGCTGTGGGACAGCTGGCTGCTCGCCGAGCGACTACCGCAGCTGCCGCCCTATGGCGGCGCGTCCACGGCCTGATCAGAACACCAGATAGCGCGCGGCGAGTTCCTCGACGAGCGGATCGTCCTCCGGCACGCTCGCCAGCGCGTCCAGATCGGTCGCAACGGCGATCTGGCGGGGATCGTCGTGCTCGGCGTCGCGCGGGTCCTCGATGAGCTGGCGCTGCAACTTCTGCCGCACCCTGGTCTTCAGCGATTCGTTCATACTTTCGGATGCCCCCACACCGGGTTGTTACACCGGTGTAAACGAGGTTCCCCACGGCGTATTCCGCACGACGGTGTAGATCGCGAGCAAGGCGAAGAAGGTCCACATGGTGGTCCGGCTGATCGACGGCAGCCGCATCTTCCGGCCGCGCCACGCCTGGACGGTCCAGTCCAGCACCCACACCGCGAAGGCGAGGACCAGCGGAAGCGCGAGCACATTGCTGTGCAGCGCATCGATGAGGTGCCCGTCGGTGAGGTTGTGGACGGCGCGCATCCCGCCGCAGCCGGGGCAGTACCAGCCGGTCAGCGCGTAGACCGGACAGGTGCCGTAGGAGCCTTCGACGTGCGGGTCGCGGACGTGCAGCAGTACGCCGACGCCCACGCCGAGACCTGCTACGAGCAGCGGAAGCGCCGCCCCACGCCAACCGCTCCTCGGCGGAGTTCCGGGGTCCGTCAGGGGGCCGGAGGCAGGATGCGCGATGTCCACGAAGCAACCGTAACCGGGCGGCGCGGACGGCCGCCACGGCAGCGCACCTACACGCGTGGTGTGCACCGAAACAAAGCGCCGACGACTTTTTCCGCCGGAATGATCTTTTGGGGTATCGAATCCGGGGGTACTCCCCGATATAGACCAGGAACACCGTCGTACGGCGCTAACACTAGCAAGCAGCGCTGCTTGCACTGTACGGTGACGGTGAACACAAAGGAGTGCTCGATGCTGGTGAAGTCGATGAGGACGCTGGCGGACGCCCATAACGGTGCGCTCACCGCCGATTACCGTGCCGGACTGCGGTCCCGCACCTTCCGGACGGCGTCGTTGAACGCGCCCACCGCCCGTCACGCGGTCATCCCGGTAACCACCAAGGACGGCGCTCGCCTGCGAGTACACGCCTACGGCCCGGCCAAGGGCGATGTCATCGTGCTGATCCACGGCTGGAGTTGCAGCATCGAGTACTGGAACCCGCAGATCAACGCGTTCGCCGACCGGTATCGCGTGGTCTGCTACGACCAGCGCGGCCACGGCGCCAGTGAACTCGGCAAGACCGCCCCCAGCAAAGAGTCGCTGGCCGACGATCTGTCGGCCGTGCTGAATGCCACGCTCCGCCCCGGCCAGCGAGCCGTTCTGGTCGGCCACAGCATGGGTGGCATCACCATTCAGGCGTGGGCCGCCCAGTATCCGGAGCAGGTCCGCAAGCAGGCCGCGGCCGCCGTTCTGCTGAACACCACGTCGGGCAACATCCGCTACGACACCGATCTGCTTCCGCTGCTGAACAAGCCATTGACACTGGCGGACCGCCCGATCACCGTGTTCGGAGCCGCCGTGCGTATGCCCATGATCGTCGCCGAGACGCTGCTCACCGCCCCGGTCCCCCTGCCGGGCGGCTGGCCCACCAGCGCGCTGCTCAAGGCCCGCGTGATGACGCCGCACGCGACCGCGGACCAGGTGGAGTTCGCACTGGGCATCGTGCGATCGTGCCGTCCGCTCACCCGCGGCAGGCACGCCGCCGCGCTCGCCGACATGGATCTCGCCGAGGCCGCCGCCTCCCTGACCGTGCCCACTACGGTGATCGCTGGAGCCCACGACCGCTTGCTGCCCGAGCGCATGTCGCGCCGCATCGCCGACGCGCTCGCCGAAGCGGGCCACCTGGCCGCGTACCACGTGTGGCCCACCGGCCACCTGGGCAATATCGAGGCTGCCGACCGCTTCAACGCGGAATTGGCCGCCATCGCCGAGAGCGCCCACCTGCGCGACGCGGCCGCGGGCTGACCGTTGCTCCTGGGGCGGTCGACGACGCCCGGCCCAGGAGCAGAATTCCGCGACGCCCGAGGCCGACTACGCCGCTACGTTTGCCGCCTCGATACTGCAACAAGATCGCAGTCTGAAGCGCCGGTCGCCCACCATGGAGTTCGGGCGTGTCCACGCCGAATTCGAGGCCCCCAGCGCGTTTTTCCCCTACTCCCGTTAACAATCGGCGAACTCATGTCGACACAGCAGTCAGACAGTTTCGGGTTCCGACGAAGGGAGCAGCGGTGGGTGTCTGGCGTGGTGTGGCTGTCCTTGTTCTGGCCTTCGGCGCACTCGGTGCGAGCACCTCGGCGGCCTCCGCGCTTCCGCTGGGCGTCCCCCCTGCGCGCACGCTCTGCGGGGGCGGCGGCGCGGGCATCGGCATGATCGCCGCCTACTACGACTCCAACCGCAACTACTCCGGCGTGCCCACCCTGTGGATCCACCCGGAGTTCGTCTACACACCCGACCGCCCCGGCGGCACCTGCGGCGTGACGGTGACGGTTTCCTGGCGTAACTCCGACACCGGCGCGCTGGGCACCCTGCCCCCGATCCGGCTCGACGACAACACACCGGCCCAGGAGAACGTGGCCGGTTCGTGGGTGCCGGTGAGCATTCCGTCCGGTCTCGGCCGAGTGGAAGTCCTCATCGCGACCGACGCTCCCCATGTCCCGGGAAAGGGAGTCTTCGTAGTCACGTAGCCGGATCGGAGCTCCCTCGCACAGGGCTTCGCCGGATCGATGTGCTCGACATCCGCGAAGCACCGACACGGCAACCAGGCCCGCCGGGGCCGGGAATGAATACACCGGACGCACGGTAGAACCAGACATGAAACTCGACGACGACGCGCGTTCACTCATCGGGTCCGGCGCCGACGCGACGCTGGTCACGCTCAACCCGGACGGCAGCCCGCAGGTCTCGGTGGTCTGGGTGGCCCTGCAATCGACACCGGACGGCGACGAACTCGTCACCGCCCACCTGGGCGTCTATCAGAAGATCCGCAACGTCCGCCGCGACCCGCGCGTGGCGGTGACCATCCTCTCTTCCGAACGGGGCGAGGTCATGCGCCCCTACCTTTCGATCACCGGCACCGCCCGCGTCGTCGAGGGCGGTGCACCGGAATTGCTCAGGCAACTCGCCAAGACTCTGGCCGCCCCGGGCGTCGAGTTCCCTCCGGCGGACGCCCCGCCCGGTTACCTCACGCGTATCCGGATCGACAAGGTCGGCGGCATCGGCCCCTGGGCCTCCTAGCCGCTTCCGTCTCTCGCGGTCGAAGCCGTGGCCGCGCTTCGCCGTAGTGACAGGCTCAGCCGGAGTTCCGGCGGGCCTTCTCCCGCCGAACCCATTGGGCGATGGCCGCCACGGCCGAGAACATCGCCGTCGCCCCGGCCACCAGCGCGGTGCCCGTGAGTTTCGCGGTGGAGAACTCGACCGTTCGCCGCCCCGGCAGCGGGTATTGGCCGTTGCCCGAGGCCCATCGGATCACGAAGCCGACCTGGGTGCCGAGGTCGGTGGGCGGGCCGGACCCGATCATCGAGCGCAGCTCCGGCCCCTTTCCGTTGAGGTAGATCAGGGTGAACGCGATGAACAGCGCCATCGCCACCGCGGCCCCGGTCGTCAAGCGGGCCAGCGCTTCGGTGCGGGCCCACAGATTGATCAGCGCGGCGAGGACGGTGAGGAAGATCGCGATGGTGGCGAGGAGCGCCCACTTGCCGCTGAGGTTGGAGTGAGCCGGGGGGTTCTTCGACCACAGACCCACAAGGGTGGTGGTGATGTGGGTTTGGCCGAAGGCGTTGCTCCAGATCGTGCCGTCTGGTCCCCCGGTGGTCAGCCAGGGCTTGAACAACAGGGTGAACGTGATGGCGGCTCCGACGGCCGCGAGCATGAACCCCCAGTTGTCCTGGAGCAAAGTCCCGACCGGTTGCATCCGCCCCCGCAGTTTCGCCACGTCGACTCGCGGTTTCCGGAGGCGGCCCGCCCAGCGGCGGGGAGAGCTTGCCCGGGAGTGCGGATTTTTGCCCCCTTGCCAAGGAGTCGGCTGCACCATCGCTAGTCCGCCTTCAATGCATCGATATCGGACGCGCCGTCAGGTAGCGGCTCGCTGATCACTGCGGCGGATGTCGGGACCGCCAAGGCTTGGTCCTCGGCGGCGGCTGGTTCCGCGGTCGTATCCGCCGGCTTCGCGGCGGACAGCGGATCCGCGATGTCCTCGAGCGATTGGCCTTCGGCGTTCACGCCGAAGAACCAGGCGACCAGGCCGCCGATGATCATGAACCCGGCGCCGATGAGGTACCCCACCGTGAGCGGGAACCGGTCGGGGTTCGGGTTGTCGGCGCCGCCCACCAAGTGCCCGAACAGGAACGGCGCGACCACCCCGCCGGCGCCCTGCGCGATGGCGAAGAAGAACGAGATGGCCTGCCCGCGCAGTTCCAGCGGGAAGATCTCGCTGACCGTGAGATAGGCCGACGACGCTCCCGCCGAAGCGAAGAAGAAGATGACACACCAGAAAAGGGTCTGCGTGGTGGCGTTGAGGATGCCCGCGTTGAATGCCCAAGCGGAAAGGAATAGCAGCGAACCGGACCCGAGATACGTTGCGCAGATCATCTTCCGGCGGCCGATGCTGTCGAAAAGCGGGCCGAGCACCAGGGGACCGATCAGATTGCCGACGGCGAAGGGGAAGAAGTAGTAACCCGTATGGTGGGCCGGCACGTCGTAGAAGTTGATCAACACCAACCCGACGGTGAAGAAGATCGCGTTGTACAGGAACGCCTGCGTGGCCATCATCGTGAACCCGAGGAAGGAACGGGACGGATACCGTCCGAAGAAGATACGCCCCATCTGCACGTAGGACAGCCGATCCGTGTCCACGATGTCCAAGGCTTTGCTCTCGTCGACCGGAGGCAGTTCGATTCCCCGGCTTCGGACCTGCGCTTCGATCTCGTCGACGGTCCGCTCGGCCTCCTCGGCGCGCCCGTGGGTGAGCAGCCAGCGCGGGCTCTCCGGGATGTGCCTGCGCAGGAAGATGATGATGAACCCGAGGACGGGTCCGATGAAGAACCCGATTCGCCATCCCCAGCCGGTGGGGATCAACTGTTCGTTGAACAGCACCAGACTGGCGGCCGCGCCCAGAGCGGCGCCGCCCCAGTACGTTCCGTTGATGGCGATGTCGACCCGGCCCCGGTACTTGGACGGCATGATCTCGTCGATCGCGGAGTTGATCGCCGTGTACTCGCCACCGATTCCGGTGCCCGCGATGAAGCGGAAGAAGTACAGCGACCACGCGTTCCAGGAGAATCCGGCCAAGCCGCTGCCGATCAGATAGATCGCCAGGGTCAGGATGAACAGTTTCTTGCGACCGAGCCGGTCGGTGAGCCGGCCGAAGACGAGCGCGCCGACGACCTGACCGGCCAGATACCACGACGCCATCGCGCCGACCTGCCCGGACGTCAGATGCAGCGTTCCGGCGTCTTGCAGCGGTCCGCCCATGCTGCTGACGATCTGGATCTCGATGCCGTCCAGGATCCAGGAGACGCCCAGCCCGACGACGATGAGCCAGTGGAACTTGGTCCACGGAAGCCGGTCCATTCTGGCGGGCACCAAACTTCGGACTACCTTGGTTCGCGTTTCCAGCACTTGATGATCACCTTGATTCGGAAAAGCCGGTTCGCGCGCAGGCCCGCTCTGCACTGGCTTCGCTCCTCACCGCCCTGAGCGGACCTGGTAACGCCCGGTTACATGGAATATTGCGTCGTTGTGAATTGTGCCACCATCCAGCGGTACATTAAACCCCGTCACACCGCCTCTTCGTAATGGCCGAGGCGCCTATGTCGTTACCACGCAACCGGATTGCCGGTATCAACCCAGGTCGGAGCCGTCGACGGCGCTGCCCGCCCGCGTCCGCTGAGCCGTCCGCGCCTCAGGGCGCCGTGCCCGGCAAGGGGGGTAGCGCGTGCACGGCGAGCAGAGCGGTGTCGTCCTCCACGCCGGACCCGAAGGACGCGAGCAGTTCGCGCAGGGCTTCGATACCGCCAGAGGCCGTGACGGGCGCCAGCGCGCATGCGAATTCGAGGAGGGCTCGGTCGCTGTAGCGACCGCCGTTCGGCGTTGTGCGCGCTTCGGTGAGTCCGTCGGTGTAGAGCAGCAGCGTGTCCCCCACCTCCAGCCGAAAGCTCCTGGTCACGATCCGGGCGTGGGGAATCGCCCCGATGAGCTGTCCGCCGCGGGTGTGCATCTCCGCCACGCTGCCGTCGGCACGCAAGAGCAGCGCCGGCGGGTGCCCGCCGCCCGCCAAGGTGACGTCGCAGCCCCCACGCTGGGGAGTGGGTCTGATCATCCCGAAGATGATCGTGCAGAACCGTGGGTTGTGGCCGTGGTACCGCTCGGTGAGTGTGGTGTTCAGCGTGTCGAGCACGGCGGCCGGGTCGTGGGTGTAGGCGGTGGCCGTGCGCAGTGTGTAGCGGGCCAGCGACGTGAGTGAGGCTGCGGGAGCGCCTTTTCCGCAGACGTCGCCGAGGAACAATCCCCACGTGTCGCCGGTGATGGGGAACAGATCGTAGAAGTCGCCGCCGACCTCGTCGGCGGAGGCGATGTGGTAGTACGCGGCGACCTCGAGTCCGGGCACCTGGGGGAGTTCGGGTGGCAGCAGGGTGGTCTGCAGAGTGGCGTTCAGACGCTGGAGGCGTTCGCGCTCCTGCTCGGCTTCGCGCCGGGCCCGCAGCAGTTCGGTCTCGTAGTCGCGGCGCTCGCGAGCATCGAAGACTGTGGTGCGAATCAGCAGCGGCTGACCCTGGCTGCCGGTCTTGACTTGCGAAGTCACCAGAACGGGTAGTCGGCGGCCGTCGGCGGTCTTCATCTCCAGTGCGATGCCGTGGATTTCGCCCTGCATGCGCAGCAGCGGGGCGAAGTGGGTTTCGTGGTAGAGGCGACCGCCCACGGTGAGCAGGTCGGAGAAGTACGCACGGGCGACCAGTTCGTCGCGCTGGCGGCCCAGCCAGCGCAGCAGCGTGGCGTTCACTTTGGCGATGCGACCGTCCAGCGAAGTGGAGAGATATCCGCAGGGCGCGTTCTCGTACAGATCCTCGGCGCTGTCCTCGAGCAACGCGGCGAACGCCGCGTCGTCATCGGTCCCCGCGCCGAGCGCACTGCCGCCGTCTCGGTCGCCCGCCGCGCTCGTCATCCGGTTGCTGCGGCGAAGGAGGCGATGGCGGCGGCGGTCTCCGCCGGAGCGCTGAGCTGGGGGCAGTGGCCGGTCGCGGTCAGCATGATCAGGCTGCTGCCCCGGATTCGTTCATGGACGAATGTTCCCACCTCACGCGGGGCGATGGCGTCGTCGGAGCATTGCAGAATCAGCGTGGGGACGCTCACCGCGTCGAGATCGGCCCGGTTGTCGGAGAGAAACGTGACGCGGGCGAAGACTCGCGCTATCTCCGGGTCGGTGCGGCAGAAACTGTTGGTGAGCTCCTCGGCCAGCTCCGGCCGATCCGGGTTGCCCATGATGACCGGCGCCATCGCACCCGACCATCCCAGGTAGTTCGCGTCCAGCGCCTCCAGCAGTTCCTCGATGTCGGCGGTACTGAAGCCGCCGCGATATCCGGTGGCCGGATCGTCGATGAAGCAGGGCGAGGGAGCCACCAGCACCAGCCCGGCGAATGCCGCGGGCTCGCGAGCGGCGGCGAGCACTCCCATCGTCGCGCTCACCGAGTGCCCGACGAAGATCACCGGGCCGAGCTCCAATTCGCGGACAAGGGCCAGAATGTCCTCGACATAGCCGTCCATGCTCGAGTACCGCCGTGGATTCCACGCCGACAGGTCCGAGCGGCCCGCGCCCACGTGGTCGAACAGGACGACGGTGAAATCCCGCTCCAACACCGGTACGACCAGCCGCCACATGTGCTGGTCGCATCCGAAGCCGTGGGCGAGGACGACCACCGGCGCGCCGGTCTTGCCGCGCACGGTCACATGGTTCCTGCTCAGTACCTCCACACAGACACCTTCGCAGAAAATTCGCGGGAACGCCCGTCACGGGCATTCCGCCTGGCAGCGGAGATCCGTGCTACCCGTCCTGCGGCGTGGTGAACGAATTGGGACCGGCGGGCGGAGTCACGATGGATCGAAGCGCGGGGACCCCCTGGACGCGATTCGATATCGGCTTCCTGCGCCGAAAACCGAGAAGTGATCCATTTCGATGCCCGAGAACAGATCGGAAAACATTCGGGCCCGATATCGCATCCAGCTCGCGAGCGGTATGCCGCAGTCGTTGAGAATTGTACCGAAATTCCGCCCGACCGGACAAGGCCACTCGTTCACCGGCATTATTCCCCCGGGATCGGCGTCGCGCACTTAGCTTCTTCCAGATTATCTGCGCAGGTGGAGCTGGGTTTTTCACACGATCACAAGATCCGGGACCGGCGCTCTCGCGACGATATCGCGGGTGTCCGACTATTGCGGCGACAGTGTGGCGGAGTCGTATACTCGCGTAATGGCGGGTGAAGGATCCTCCACGAAATTCCCCGAAGCGCCGGTTCTCGTGGTGCAGACACGAGAACGCGTCTATCGCCTTCGCGCCGGAGGTTCATACAATATCGGCCGCGATCCGGCCGCCGATATCGTCGTCACCGATCCCCGTGTTTCTTCGCTGCACGCCGTCCTGGAGCGGGGATCGGACGGCTGGGAGATCGAGGACGCGCACAGCCTCAACGGAACCTTCTTCGACGGTCACCGGGTCGACCGGATGGTGATCGACCACGACGAGACGTTCCAGTTAGGTCACGCCATGGACGGTGAGCAGCTGAGCTGCTCACTGGAATCACCGGCAGGCCCCGCGACCGACGGCGATCCCGGTGGCGACACGATGGTCGTCCGTGATCCGGGCTACGCCCTCGACGACGAAGCGACGGTCACCAAGTTCCATTCCGCCCTGCCCCGGCGGGTTTCGCGAGCGTCCTCGGCGGCAGCGCCGCCCAGCGCGGTCGTCCGGATCACCACGGGCACGCTGCGGATCGGGCGCGCCGCCGACAACGACATCGTCGTGCCCGATCTCATGGTCTCCCGCCATCATGCCGAACTGCAGGTGATCGGCGCGGGCCGGTACCGGATCGTCGACCTCGACAGCCACAACGGAACCTACGTCAACGGCTCCCGGGTCGAGTCCGTGGAACTGTCGGAGGCCGATCTGGTCGGCATGGGGCACACCACCTTCCGGCTGGTCGGCGACGAGTTGCGCGAGTTCGTCGACACCGGCGACGTGTCGGTCTCGGTGCAGAACCTGGTGGTGCGGACCGCGGAAGGCAAGGTGCTGCTCGACGAGGTGAGCTTCCCGATCCCGGAGCGCTCACTCGTGGGCGTCATCGGACCCAGTGGCGCGGGCAAGTCCACCCTGCTCGGCGCGGTCACCGGCTTGCGGCCCGCGACGGAGGGGACGGTCCGCTACGACGGACGCGACCTCTACAGCGACTACGACGAGCTCCGGCACCGGATCGGCCTGGTTCCGCAGGAGGACATCCTGCACAGCCAGCTCGCGACGCGGCGCGCCCTGCTGTACGCGGCCGAACTGCGTTTCCCCGGTGACACCCGGAGCGAGGAGCGGGAGCAGCGGGTCGACGAGGTCCTCGAGGAACTCGGCCTGGCACGGCACGCCGACACCCGCATCGATAAGCTCTCGGGCGGGCAGCGCAAACGCGTCAGCGTCGCGCTGGAGTTGCTGACCAAACCGTCCTTGTTGTTCCTCGACGAACCGACCTCCGGTCTCGATCCCGGCCTGGACAAGACGGTCATGGAAATGCTGGCCGAGCTGGCGCATGACGGACGCACCGTCATCGTCGTCACACACAGCGTCGCGAATCTCGATGCCTGCGACCGCTTGCTGGTTCTGGTGCCCGGCGGACGGCTGGCCTACTACGGGCCTCCCGCGGAGGGATTGCAGTATTTCGGGCAGCGCAGCTGGGCCGAGGTGTTCCAGGCATTCGACCGCGACGAGGACCGCGACTGGGCCGGAGAATTCCAGGCTTCCTCACGCTTCCAGGATTACGTGGCGGTCGGGCTCACCGACGATGTCGGTCCGGCGGAAGTGCGGCCACCGGCGCCGCCGCCCGCGCCCCAGTCCAAGCTCAGCCAGCTCAGCACGCTGTGCAGGCGCTATCTGGCGGTGATCGCCTCGGACCGAAGCTACCTGGCGCTGCTCGGCGTGATGCCGCTGATTCTCGGCGGTTTGATCGCCGCGGTGCCGTCAGGCGAGGGATTCGCCGGGGCGCCGGGCAGCAACGTCGATGCCCCGACCAAGCTCATGATCCTGGCATTCGGCGCCTGCTTCGTCGGCACCGGCAACGCGATTCGCGAGATCGTCAAGGAACAGACGATCTACCGCAGAGAACGCGCGGCCGGCTTGTCGAGCGGCGTCTATCTGATGTCGAAATTCCTGGTCCTCGGCGTGATCACCACCTTGCAGGCGGCAGTGTTGTTCGTGATCGGCACCATCGGTGTGAGCATGCCCGCGAAAGGTCTGTTCACCTCGGCCGAACTGGAGCTGATCCTTGCGATGGCGATGCTCGGCATCGCATCGCTGGCGCTGGGCTTGCTGGTGTCGGTGATGGTGAACACGTCGGAGAAGACGCTGCCGTTGCTGATCGTGTTGTCGATGGCGCAACTGGTGCTCACCGGTGGTCTTGTGCGGCTACCCGGCACACCCGTTCTGGAGCAACTGTCCTACCTGTCGCCGTCACGGTGGGGCTTCGGCGCGGGAGCCGCCACCGTCGACCTGGACACCCTCTCCCCGCACGAGGGCGCCCCCGACCCCCTGTGGAAACACACCCTCGGCACGTGGCTATTGGATATGGGAGTAGTCGCCGGGCTGGGCGCCATCTTCCTCGCGCTGGCCTGGTACCGCCTCTACCAGCTGCGTCCCCGGCGCCGCGGCGCCCGCCGTCCAGGACTTTGACGCCCGGCGTGCAGGCGGTGCGGAAGGCATCGACTGGCCGACGGCCTGAGGTGGCGCTCCGTTCAAAGCTGGTGCCGCAGTTCCCGCCGTGAGGTGACGCCGAGCTTGCGGAAGATTTTGCGCAGGTGGTACTCGACGGTGGCGGTGCTGAGGAACAACTCGGCGGCGATCTGCTGGTTGGTGATGCCGGACGCGGCGAGATTGGCTACCTGCAGTTCGCGAGCGGTCAAATCGTAGAGGGTCGAGGGGTTGCGTCGGCGGGGTTCTTCGCCGGTCGCGGACAGTTCGGCTCGGGCGCGTTCGGCGAACGCGGTGGCGCCCATGTCGAGGAATGTCTCGTGGGCGGCGCGGAGTTGGTCGCGGGCGGCGCGGCGGCGGCGCCGACGCCGTAGCCATTCGCCGTAGAGCAAGCGGGTACGCGCCAGTTCAGGGATCAGCGGCGTCGATTCCAGCAGGGACAGCGCCTCGAGGTACAGCGCTTCGGCTGCCGGGCCATCGGCGCACAGGGCCTGGCTGCGCGTCAGAACCGCTCTGGCCCAGGGCGTTCCGCTGGCGGTGGCGCGCTCGGTCAATCGTCGCAGCGCCTGCCCGGCCACGCGCGTATCGTTGGCGCGGCAGGCCGCCTCGATCAGATCAGGCAGCACGATGTTGCCGAAATGCGGTGGGTCTTCGTCGAATATCACTGACGCCGCCTCCTGCGCTTCGGGATACCGGCATTGGCCCAGCCGCAGGATCACCAGTGCGGTGCGCGCGATCTGCACCTGAAGCCCGCCCGGCCGCTCGGCGTCGGGACCGGCCTGCACGCGCACTGCGGCCAGGGTGCGGATCTCGTCACCGCGCCAACCGTGCAGCAGCGCGTCACTGCTCTCGGCATAGCGCAGATCCGCGCGGATCGCGGTGGCGACATCCATGAATTCGGCGTAGTACGCCGCTGCCACGGCCAGTCGTCCGCACAGCACCGCATGGGTCGCGAGGCCGTGTGTCGCGACTTGCAGCGCGCGTAGTGCGCCACGCCCGCGGGCGGCCACGGCGTAGCGCCGGGCGGCTATACCGAGGACATCGACATCCCACAGTTCGATGGCGAGCAGCGCGCCGAGCAGGAACCAGCGTGCGGCCTCTCCGTTCTCCGCGCCTTCGGCGAGCATTGCCGTCTGCGCCTGGCGCAGCCGCGGCACCGCCGAGACGTAGTCGCGGCCGACCAGTTCGGCGTGCGCCTCGAGCAGCAGATCGGCGAGGGTGGGCGTCTCGGAAGCCCGCGGTGTCTCGAGCGCGGTCTCGGCGATGCGTCGTGCGCTCATGCCGGAGCCGATCCGGGCGACGACGATGACCGCGTCGAATGCCTCGAGCAGCGTGTCGCGCGCGGCACGGACATCGAAGTCGCGGAAACCCAACGCGGCTTCGAAGAGGAGGGGGACCGCACCGGTGCGGCCGAGCATCACGTTCAAGAAGCCCCGCAACCGCATGGTGTAGGCGTCGAGGATCGCGACGCCGAGGTCCGGTGTCTGCTTATTGAGCAGTTGTTCGGCCAGGTGGGGAGCACCCGCGGTGAGAGCGGCGCCGGCCGCGGTGAGCAAGCGCGCATTGCGTTCGGGACCCGTGGGTGTCAGTTCGGCGGCGCGGCGCAGGAAGGCCGCCTGCGCCAGGTGTCCGCCGCGTTCCCCGGCGCGCGCGGCCGCGGCTTCCAATTCGGCCGCGACCTCGGCGTCGGCGTTCTCGACGGCTCCGGCCCGGTGCCAGGCGCGGCGATCCGCATCGCGGATCGGGTCCGCGGCCTCGGCCAGTGCGGCGTGGATCTGCCTGCGGCTCATCCCGGGGGCGCCACCGTAGACGGCCGACCGGATCAAGGGGTGGCGGAAGCGTAGTGCACCGGATCCCGTTTCCTGGACCAGCAGTTCGGCTCGGCCGGCTTGCTCCAGCGCGATGTCGAAGGCCGTGGAGCTCAATGTGGTGAACGCACGCCGGATCAGGTCCGGATCGTCCTCGGCGGCCGCGGCCACCACCAGCAACAAAATCTGGGTCGCCGTGTCCAGGGCTCGGGTACTGCGCAGGAAGCGCTCCTCCAGTCGGCGGTCCAAGGGGAGGTGACCGCGCAGGCCGGGCTGGATCGGACTGCCCTCGCCGAGTGCGCGCGCCAGTTCGAGAATCGCCAAGGGATTGCCATCGGTCTCGGAAAGCAATCGCATCGCGATCACATGGTCGACCTCGGCGACGCCCGCGGTCTCCAGCAGTCGCGCGGCCTCCGGGTCGGACAGTCCCGCCAGCGGCATTTCCGGCAGCCCGGCCAATCCCGGATCCGGGTCGTCGTCACGGACACCGAGCAACAGCACGATCGCCTCGGCGTCCAATCGCCGGGCGACGAACGCCAGCACCTGCGAAGATTCGCGGTCCAGCCAATGCGCGTCATCACACACCGCCAGCAAGGGGCGCTCGGCGGCAGCCTCGGCGAGCAGGGTCAAGGCGGCCAGGCCGACCAGGAACTGGTCCGGCGGGGCCGGGGCCGCCAGCATGCCGAATGCCGTCTCCAGCGCGTCGCGCTGCGGTCCGGGCAGGCGACCGCGCTCCCCCAGCAGCGGCAGCAGCAACCGATGCAGCCCCGCGAAACCCAACTCCTGTTCGACCTCGACCCCTGACACGCGCATGACCCGTATCCCGGAGGCGTTCGCGATCACCTGCTCCAATAGCGCCGTTTTGCCGATACCCGCAGGTCCCCGAATCACCCGCACCGCACTGAGCCCGGACTCCGCGTTGTGCACCAGACCCGCGAGTTCGGCGGCCTCCGCTTTCCGGCCATGGAGAAACATGCGAACAAGTTAACTAACGGCAATTCACACCGCTCGGCACTAGGGGGTTCCAAGGATTCGGACCGCGGTGAGAGCAGGCACTGTGCGGGGTGTCCCTACTCGATTTCGTGCAGGAGAGCACATGAGCAAACCCGTCCTGGAGCCGGCGGCGCAGGCCTTCGTGGAGGCCACCGCCAATCCTCCCTTTCTGTTCGATCTGGGCCCGATCGAGGGTCGCAAAGCCGTCGACGAGGTCCAGTCCCCCGAGATCGAGGTACCGGGCACCGACCGCGAGGTGCTGTCCGATCCGGATCTGACCGTATTCCGGCCATCCGCAGTGACCGGCCCCCTGCCGGTGATCCTGTACATCCATGGCGCGGGCTGGGTTTTCGGTAACGACCACACCCATGGCCGGCTGGCCCGTGAATTGGCCGCGGGTGTGGGCGCTGCGGTGGTGTTCGTCAACTACAGCCTCTCGCCGGAGGCGCGCTACCCCACCGCCCTCGAGCAGGCATTCGACGCGCTGCGGTGGATCGCGGACGAAGGGGCCGGCCATGGGCTCGATCCCGCGCGGATCGCGGTGGCCGGGGATTCGGTCGGCGGGAACATGAGCGCGGCGCTGACCCTGCTGACCAAAGAGCGCGGCGGACCGACGTTGGCCGGGCAGGTGCTGTTCTATCCGGTGACCGATGCCTCGTTCGACACCGGCTCCTACCGGCAGTTCGCGACCGGCTACTTCCTGCGGCGCGACGCCATGGAGTGGTTCTGGGACCAATACATCAGCGATCCGGCCCAGCGCAGCGAGATCACGGCCGCGCCGCTGCGCGCGGGCAGCGAACACCTAGCCGGACTGCCGGAGGCATTGGTCATAACCGCCGAGGCCGACGTACTGCGCGACGAGGGCGAAGCCTACGCCGACAAGCTGCGCGAGGCGGGCGTTGCGGTGACCGCGGTCCGCTACCAGGGCATCATCCACGATTTCGTCATGCTCAACGCGCTGCGTGGCACCCATGCCGCCGAAGCCGCCATCACCCAGGCCATCGCATTCCTCCGTCGAGTCCTGGCACAACCATGACCACTTCGCCCGAACCCAACGAAAACCGGCGCGACCATAGACCACGCCGGTCCGCGTACCGGAAGGCCGCACCCATGAGACGTGCAGTGAACAAGACCTTGCTGGCGATGGTGAGCGTGGCGGCGGTGGCCGGTGCGACCGCCCCGGCCGCCGCTTCATCCGCCCCGCCGACCATCGTGCTGGTGCACGGCGCGTTCGCCGATACGACCAGCTGGGACGGGGTCGCCACAAGGCTGCGCGCGGACGGCTACCGCGTTGTGACGCCCGACAATCCGCTGCGTGGACCCGTCGGCGACGCGGCGGCCGTCGAGCGGACTCTGTCGAGTATCGACGGACCCATCGTGCTCGTCGGGCACTCCTACGGCGGTGCGGTCATCACCAACGTCGATGATCCCGACGTGCAGGCGGTGGTCTACATCGCCGCGTTCGCCCCCAGGGAGGGCGAACCGATCGCGATCGCGCTGGACCCGATCCGGTTTCCGGGCAGTCGGCTGCAGCCACCAGCCCTGGCGCTGAAACCGGTGGACACCGGCCTCGACGGCTACGTCGAACCTGCCTACTTCCACGAGGTATTCGCCCAGGACGTCGACGCCGCCACCACCGCCACCATGATCGCCCATCAGCGCTCCATCGCCGCCACCACCAATATCGAGCCGTCGGGTCCAGCGTCCTGGTCCACAACGCCGAGCTGGTACCTGGTCTCCGCCGAGGACCGGGTGATCCCGCCCGCGGCACAACGTTTCATGGCGGAACGAATGGGCGCGCACACCAGCGAGGTCACCGCCTCGCATGCCGTCCTGGTCTCTCAGCCCGCGGCAGTCGCCGCGATCATCGAACAAGCCGCCCGATAAGGGGAAAACCGCATGAGCATCACATCTTCCATCGACCAGACCACCCGCGAACAGATCGAAAAAGCCAACGCCACCGGACATACTCCGGTGGTGTTCATCCACGGCCTGTGGCTGCTGGCCAGTAGCTGGGACCGGTGGACGGAGCTGTTCGCGGCGGCCGGCTACGCGCCGGTCGCCGCCAACTGGCCTGACGACCCGCAAACCGTCGCAGCGGCGCACGAGCATCCGGAGGCATTCGCGGGCAAAACGGTCGGCCAGGTGGCCGATCACGTCGCCACGGTCATCGGCGAATTGCAGCGCAAGCCTGCCGTCGTCGGGCACTCCTTCGGCGGCCTCCTGGCCCAGATCGTCGCGGGCCGTGGGCTGTCGGTGGCGACCGTGGCCATCGATCCGGCCCCGTTCCGCGGTGTACTGCCACTGCCGCTCAGCTCACTCCGGGCGGCCGCGCCGGTTCTCACCAACCCGGCGAACCGGCACCGCGCCGTCCCGCTGACCTTCGAGCAGTTCCGCTACAGCTTCGCCAACGCCGTGAGCGAGGACGAAGCCAAGCAACTGTTCGAGACCTTCGCCGTCGCCGCACCCGGCGCGCCGCTGTTCCAGGCCGCTGCCGCCAATCTGAATCCGTGGTCGCAGACCAAGGTCGACACCGACAATCCCGAGCGCGGACCGCTGCTGATCGTGTCCGGCGAGAAGGACAACACCGTGCCCCGCGCCATCACCGAAGCGGAGTATCGCAAGCAGCAGAAGAACCCCGGCATCACCGAATTCCGCGAGATCCCAGGCCGCGGGCATGCGCTCACCATCGACAGCGGATGGCGAGAAGTGGCCGAGATCGCGCTGGAATTCGTCCAGAGATTCGCTTGAGACATTCCGTCTTCTACTTCGCCTGGGACGACGTCGTCGGTGCGGCTGAAAGCCAAGCTATCCCGGCCTCCGCGCACTGGTCGTCGTGTTCGGGCAAGCTGCCACTGACTGCGAGCGCACCGATGACGGCATCGTCGCGCCGTATCAACCGTGCACCCGCGCCTGCGATGACGGGTGTCCCTGCCACCTGATCCATTTGTGCGAACAGTGCGGGCCACGCTTGTTGCAGACGCGCCAACTCGCTGCCGTCGCGGTGAAACAGCGCCACGCTGGTCGCTTTCGCCGGGGCAACGCGAGCCGACAGCGGTGGGGCACCATCCATGCGATCGACAACCAGCAGGTGCCCACCGCCGTCGGCGATCGCAACCGAGACCCGCACGCCGAGTTCGGCGGCGTGCTCGCGCACACGGGCACTCGCAGCCCGCGCTTCCTCCGAAGTGAGTGACATCGCTACACCTTCCATATTCCTTGGGTCATCCAAGCTTGGGTGTACCAAGGATAATGGCATTCGTGGGACAGTCCAAGGAATTGACTAAGCTTCCGCCCATGGAGCTGGAGGAAGCACCCACCCGCCTGCGCGGCAAACCGAGCTGGCTGATCAGCAAGGCCGCGGCACGCGCGCACCGGCTCATCGCCGAGGCGACGGCCACGGCCGGCGGGCGCGCCTACCATTTCGCGATCCTCGCCGCGCTCGACGAGTTCGGTCCGGACAGTCAGGTACGGATCGGCCAACGGTGCGGAATCGACCAGAGCGACATGCACACGATGCTCGCGGAACTGAAAGAGCAGGGTCACGTCACACGTACCTCGGATCCCCGCGACCGACGCCGCAACCTGATCACCCTGACCCCGGCAGGGCATCAGCGGCTCGAAGAACTGGACTCGGCTCTCTCAGCGGTTCAGGAGGACCTGCTCAACGCCTTGTCACCCACCGAGCGGAATCACCTCGCCGCACTTCTCACCCGGGTGCTCGACTGAACTTCGGTCCGTGTGCGCCGTACGCGAGCCTCGCCTTCGACTTGTGCGATCTACCGGGTCCACTGGTCGACCAGCACCGCCAGGCGGGCGTCCCGTTGAGCCGGCCGCAGACGTCCGCCGCGCTCCAGGGTCGCCAGGCCGTGCAGGGCGCTCCAGCCGACCTCGGTGAAGGTCTCCGGATCGTGGTCGCCCGCGAAGGGTGAGAAGGCGGCGAACATGACGGCGAACGCGTCCCGCAGCGGCTGCGAGGCATTCTCGCCGAACGTGAGGTTCACTTTCATCAGGAACATCGCGTCGTAGAGCGCGGGCCGCGCGGTAGCGAAGTCGAGGTAGGACCGCGCCACCGCCGCCAACGCAGCGCGCGGCTCGCCGCCCGCGGACTCCAGTGCCGCGCGGCTCCACGCGGCCATCTCCGCGATGCCCTCCTCGGCGACCGCCGTGACGATCTCGTCCTTGCCCGCGAAGTGCGAATACAGCACAGGCTGGCTGTATTCGATCCGTTCCGCCAGCCTGCGCACAGTCACCGCGTCCCAGCCCTGCGACTCCGCCAACTCCCGAGCGGTGTCGATGATCAGCCGGTGCCGTTCGGCGCGTTCCCGCTCTCGTCGCGTCTGGATCCCCATAGGCTGACTATAGCACCGCTTGACAATCTAGTGCCACTAGATTGAATGGCGCCCCAAGGGGCAGACACCCTCGTTCGCCGCTCGGGCGGACAGCGTCCGCCCAGCCAGAACGGGCATGTTCCACTGGCCGATCCGAGCGCGATCCGGCAGCGGCGGTCTGGAATCTAGCAAGGCTAGACAAAATAGCGCGAGCAATGTTACCGTTGCTCCAGTTCCTAACGACGATAGAATTTCGAAAGGGAAGCCGAGAATGCTCATCATCGCCGGCCAGACCATCGCCGCCGCCGCCGTTCTCTCCAACGCCATCGTCTATGGCACCGATGTCTCCGTGGCTGTGATCACCCGGTCCGTGTACCGCAAGCTCGATGACGCGACCGTCACCATGAGTGCGGGATGGGGTCACTATTACGGCGACAAGCGCATGCCGGTTGTCGGTGTGGTCGGTATGGTCACCGCGGTGCTCACGCTGCTGATCGCGCTGTGGGCCGGGCAGATCGGCGCCGCTGTCGCGGCGGGGATCACGGTGGCGGCACTGCTCACCTGGCTCGCCTTCTACGTCCGCATCGCCAAGCCGATCAATTCCCAGCAGACCGCCGCTGCGCAGAGCGGCATCATTCCCCCCAATGCCCGTGCGCTGCAGGACAAGTGGGACAGCATTCTGAAGTACCGGGTCACCCTGCAGTTCATTGCCATTGCCGGCCTGTGCGCCGCGCTGATTCTGTTCTGATCTCAGAGCACGCGGCAAGCGACAGCTTGCGCTTCCCACATCGGACAACTTCCGGCTGATCGCCGGGGGCACGCCTGATATCGAATTCACTGAGGAGTACTGACATGACCTTTACCAGCAATGAACAGCAGTTTCTCGCGGAGGCCGGGATCGGTCGGCTGGCCACGGTGTCGCCCGACGGAGTGGTGCAGAACAACCCGACCAGCTATCGGGTGAACGCCGACGGCACCATCGATATCGGCGGTATGCGCATGCGCACCAGCCGCAAGTACCGCAACGTCGAAGCAGGCAGTCGGGTGTCTTTCGTCGTCGATCAGCAGGTCTCGTTGGAGCCGTACGTGATTCGCGGCATCGAGATACGAGGCACGGCAGAGACGCTCGAGGACCAGGAACCGCCGTTCCCTCCCCAGGAACGCTCGATCATTCGGATCCATCCCGACCGGATCATCTCCTGGGGCATCGACGGCGACTCCTTCGACTTCACCAGCCGCCGCGCCGAGCAGTAGTCCCGTCCACCAGACCGGAACCGCCGTTGACCTGGCCGTCCTTGGAGCCGCCTGGGGGAATCGAACCCCCGACCTTTTCTTTACGGATCGTCGCCAGCACACCGTTAGCAACGATTCCCAATCATGCCCACTAGCAGCGGAACTCGGCGGAATGTAGTACCGGTCTCTTCCCATCGAATCCGGTCGGCATTCACTGAAAACGTGTCGTTAGCGTGTCGCAAGTCGAATGATCCGATCCCACCATCCACCTGGTGTTCTGCCAGTGCCGTATAGCGGTCCTCCCTGCGCCACGACTCGACTTCAACGACCGGCCCCAGGGACACCCCTCCCCCACCCGACAACACAGCACCGCACCGCTCTGTTGATCCCGATGTATACGGGTTCCAAGGGGTGTTTGCCGTCGCCTGGTAGATTTCGCGACCACTTCGAGTTGTCCGCTGTGGGCGAGTCACGTGACAGTGCCTCAATCGACCCAACTCACTCCACGGATGTGCCGGCATCCACTCCTCTCGTGTCGCCTGCACTCGGGCGCAACACAAAGAGCGAACGGCCGACAGTCTCCTGCGGGTCTTCCCGTTCGGCCCTCGTCTCGATTTGCTCTGTCCCTCAACGCATGAGACTGCGTACGCTAAGCGAAGCTTGTCACTATCGAAGGAAGAAGGCAAAGTGACGGTTGGGAGCGACCGGCAGGGGCGTCCACTGGCAGTAGGTGACCCCGTAACCTTGGTTGGTGGAATTGCCAATAGGGGCGGCGAAGCTGGGTGGCGGTCCCACGGCGAAGTGGACAGATTCGGACCGGTCAATGTACAAGTCCGGATTACGGACAGCGCTGATGAGTCACTGATCGGAATGGTCGTCCCAGTGCCCGGCCGCCACCTCTTGTACGGACACTCGGGGTACGTCCGGGCATCGGACGGAATTCGAGCCGCGATGGAAGACGGCAAACGAGCAATGGAAGCTGAAGTTAGTAGCCGATCCGACGAAGCGCTCCGGGAGTTGATCAAGGCTGCCCGTGAGCGATCGATCATCACACCAGAGCAGGGCCGACAGCTGTGGGCGCTTCGGAAGGAAATGAACTGAACTCTTGTCGAGATGCCGACCGCCTCGGGGGCTCAAACGAACCATCCAGCCGATCGAGCTGCAAACCGCCGAAACACGCGCCCCGCGTCATATCCGGGTGCACTACCATCCCAACATCCATAAGCTTGGTGGCATGGGAATAACGGGAATCGAGAGCGCACGGCACAAGCTCGGCCGTGCGCGACATCACATTGAAGCTCTCGGGAAGGAGTTGGAAGCATTCGTAAAGTCGGACCCGCTCCAGTACGAACCACGTTGGGACTACGACGAGGAAGCCGACACGTTCGCCTGCACCTTGCATGTCACGAAATCGACCGAAATCCCAGACGAGTTCGCCCTGATCGCAGGCGACGTCCTCACCAATCTTCGAGCCGCCTTGGATCACTCCATCTTCACGCACGTACTGAATAACTGGCCACAAGCGAAGGGCCGCGCACTCTCCAAACGAGAGATCAAGAGCATTCAATTCCCGATCGTTGACGAAGAACTCAAGCCTGAGCACGGGGCGCGCTTCGCGCCTCACGTCCGCAGGGTCATCGAACGTATACAGCCGTACAACGGCGGAGAAGCACTCGAACTGCGAACCCTCCGAGAACTCGTCAATGCCGACAAGCATCATTCCTTGCTGGTCACTAACGGCGCGGAATTCCACATCCAGGTACAGCACGATCTCAGATATGAGCATCACTCAAACGAGACGTACGAGGGGACCGTCCTCGACGTAGGCGCCAGGTTCGCGAGAATTGTGTTCAGACGTCGCCGTGACGTCAGGCAGCAGCCGAGCGAGTTCGTCAAATTTGACATCGGCTTCCCCATCCAAATCGCTATTCCTCCAAACGATGCGCTACAGCCGATTGATATCTGCCTCAAGCGACTTTGGAACATAGTCCACATCACGATAAACAACCTCGAACAGGCTGGCGTCTAGATTTTCAGCCGAAGCGCTACTGCGCTCTCGCCCAATACGTGGCTCTTAACAACCGGAACACCCGACACCGTCATGGGAAGCGTCCACGTTTGTCTGCCCCGACGAAGGCCATTGTTGTGGAATGTACGATTTCACCGGTCTCGGGTGATTCCCCGGCCACGTTCTTGCCCTTGTCCGGTGCCGCCACGCACAACGCCCGGCGCATGACCAGGCGGCTCCCGCACCGCCGCTGACGGTGGTTGTGCCTGCCCGAGCCCGAGAAGCTTCACCACTTCCGCGGGCACTCCCCGCGCTTGCAGTCGCGCCAGTTCTTCCGCGCGTTCCTTGTTGTCGGCTGCCTCACGCTCAATGCTGGCCTGTTCGCGCGCTTTTTCCTCCGCCGTGCGGGCGTCGGCTGCTTGCCGTTCCAGGCTCGCAGCATCGGCCACGTCTCGGGCCGCCTGTTCCCCAGCGTCGACGGCTTCCCGTTTCTGCAACTCATCGGGCGCCGGGAATTCCAGTGCCACTCGTTCGGCAGCCGTGCGTTCAACCCGTGCACGCTCATCGGTTCCGCGTGCTTGCCTGGCTCGCTCGGCTTCTTCTTTGGCCTGCCGATCACGTTCGATCTTTTGCGGGGCATCCGCCCGGCCGCGTGTAGCGGCTTCCCGGAACCGCAGCATCTTCGCGAATTTTTCGGCTCGCGCACGCGCTCGCGCCAGCAACGCGATTTTATCCCGCCGCTTTTGTAGCTCCTGAGCCTTTTCCTGCCCTGCCTTCTCGCGGACACCCGGCAATTCGAGCTGTTTACCCGTTTCCCTTTGCAGTCCTATCGCCCAAATCTCGCGGGCAACGTGTCGGGGGATGATTTGGTGCGTGAACTTTTCCTTGAAGTCGCGGACCAAACCATCTATGAGCTTCTGCACTTCCGGCGACCTGTATTCGCCCTCGACGGTCCGGAGTACGTGTTGCTGTATTTCACCCTTGTCGAGAAGCGCTCGAACAACCTCCAGCTGCTTCTCATCTTTAGGCGAATCCATTCTGCCAGACTTTTCTTCGATCGTGTAGATCAGTCCGCGCACGTCCTTGATTTTGTCGAACCTGATCGACACACCGGCAGCGCGGAATTTCTTCGACTGCTGCACGTAACCGTTCTCGCGGTCGCGAAAGTACCGATATGTGCCGTTCTCGAATATCCTGCCACGCGTATTGTTGTCGTAGTTATGGCGGTCTCTGTCGTATCCATCCGACATAACTGGCCACGCCCCCCGTTTGCGCTACGTCGGGTTGAGTGAGTGTCGAGTCGTTACGCCACGGGGCTAGGTTTCCTGGCCGCGTTTGGCTTCGTGGTCGGCCGCGTACTCACGTAGCGCTGCTGCTGCGTACGAGAACATGCCGTCGTACGCATCGGAAGAATGATTGATCATGTCATTCATTAGCGCCCAGGCGGAAATCTCGTCCTCGTCGTAGGTGTCACATTCGAGCGCCGGATTCAAGCTGTCGTAGAAAGTGCATTCATCGTCGGACGATTCCCATTCAATCCACCGTGCGCCCGCGAATTTGATATAGCATTCGCCGATGAAGCAAATGAATGCGTCGGCCATGTCGGCGTTCTCGGGAGCCATCGCGGTAGCCATGTCCGGGAACAGGTCCGCGACAATTGGGTTGAGCCGTTTCACCTCCGCCGAGTCTTCCGGCCATGGTTCCGAAGGAATCTCACGTATGCCCGCGTAGTCCATGAACTTCTGGGCTTGCGCCTTGCGGCGTTCAGGGTCGACCCATTTCCCCCATTCGGTCTGCTCGACGGGTACGCCGAGATCCATGGTCAACTGCTCGTCATTCCCCACGCCTGGCTCCTTCTCGTGATGGTCCGAACAGGTCAGTGTCGCGCGTGCACAGGTCACCGGGCAAGGAACCATCATCGCTCGACATACAACCGCTCACACGGCAACCTGGGCCAGCCCTCAGCGCTATCAGGGAGCACGTTCACGGCGTCGACATAGTGCCGTTCCCGATGCTCTTGAACGAACATCAGAGCAGCGGTGAGACAGGCAGCGAAGTCGAACCGTGCGCCGTGCAGGAACACCGACAGATGCACATCCGGATCGTCCGGGAGCGGCGAAGTCATCGCGCATTTCTCCGGTCATCAACCACTCGGAAGCCGATCCACGGGCAGACACCACCGATGTTGCGTTCGTGCTCCCCGATCGTGCCGTCGACCAACGGGACCAGGCGCAGGCAATGTCGGCTGTCCGGGCACCGGACGTGCGTTACGAAACCGCGCTGCCCGTTGGGTGCGCCGTCTGCCGTCTTCCACCATCGGCACTGCGAGAGCGGGACCGTGCGGTCAGACATGAGCGACCGCCCAACGCCTACCTGGACCGCCACAGGCACGGATGCAGTCGACCACAACCATTCCGGATGGACGGAACCTGTCTCGGGGTGTCTCGATCCAGTGCCGGACAGCGCCGGACTCAGCCGTGGGCGAGGGCAACGCGACCGTTCCGCCCTCCCGGACAATCGACACGTTGATCCGGAACAGCTCCGCGAATAGCTTTGTGTCTTCAGGCAGATCGGGCCTGATCAGATACGTCCACCTGTTCGAGCGAGGATGCGCCACGATCGGCCCTAACGCGTCTCTCCGCCGCCGCATCACGTCTCTGACAGCGCGACCCAATGGCGCAGGCATGGTCAGTGCCCCCACGTGCGACGAGCGCATGATGATCCGACCCAGCTCGGGCGGGTCGATCACCGCAGGCAGATCGCACACACGCCGGTAGAAGTGGCACCGCGACACCGGGGTGTCCCCAAACGCTATGTGGCCCATGAAGACCTCTACTCGTATCGGAAAGGCTTAGGGTGCGCCCGGTCCTCGACAACCCCCTGATCGGTACCCGAGGACGGGATGTTCTGCGGTATCTGCGGTTCCGCGCTCCCTGCCGGGCGCACATTCAGATGACCATGGAAGATGAGCCGAGAAATACGGATTGGTGTCCACAACGCATCCACAACCAGCTAATACGCGTCCGAAACCAGCTAGATTCGGCGGTATGGACAGTCACGCCGCGATCGTCGGTGCGCAGCTTCGAGCAGCCCGCGAAGCCGCTGGAGTGTCCCTGGCTGCACTGGCTACCCAGATCCACTACAGCAAGTCCGTACTTGCCTACTACGAGACCGGACAGCGCACGCCGACGCCGGATGTCATAGCGTGGTATGAAAAGCGTTTTGGTCGTATCCAAGACCCGCTAGTGACCTTGCTCAACCTCGGAAAGGCTGACGTGGAACGCCGCTCTTTCCTACGTGTTGGATACTCCACAGCACTCACCGCGTCCGTCCTGCTCCCGAGCTGGCTCGACCCGGCGGCGTCTGGCGTGCCACACAACGAAGCCGGCGTTCGACACGTGGGGAAAGCCGACGTAGCCGCCGTGCGAGACGTAATGCTCGTGTTCTCGCAGATTGATCAGCGACTTGGTGGCGGACATGGACGGACCGCCGTCGTTCAATACCTGACCAACGAGGTAACCAGCTACCTGAAAAGCTCTTTTGCCAGCGAGACTGTCCGACGTGACATGTTCGCAGCGGCAGCCGAAATGGCATACCTGGTCGGCTGGATGGCGTTCGACAACGACGAACACGCCGCCGCACAGCGCTACTTCGCCACATCGACCCAGCTTGCAGCCGAAGCAGATGACGACCCATTGGCCGGTCACGTACTGCGCGCCATGGCACACCAAGCCGTCGACCTCGGGCACCCCGAACAAGGGCTACAACTTGCCGAAGCCTCGGTCAACGGCAACCGCTACCGAGCCGCTTGCCCACGTGAGCGGGCGCTGCTGAAGGTTGTCCACGCCAAGGCATTGAGCGCGGCCGGTCGGACCGCCGAGTCAGCGAAAGTCCTTCTCCAGGCCGAACAGGACCTTGCGGCCGCTTCCGACGCGGATCACGAACCCACTCGGGTGTTCTTCTTCTCCGAAGCAAGCCTTGCCCACGAAACCGCTTGCGCGTTGCGGGACGCGGGCGACCTCGCAGGGGCCGCCGACCAGTTCCAGCTCAGTGTCCGCAAACGCCAGGCCACAGCATTCACCCGGACTCACGCGGTAACGCTCGGCTACCTCGGCACCGTGCAGGCCCACAGAGGTGAACTCGAACAGGCTTGCGCTACCTGGACATCGGCACTCGACACCATGGACGGTGTCCAGTCAGGGCGCACCAGGAAAGTTGCTCGTGACATACGCGCAACCGTGGCACCTTATCGGCACATCGCAGCTGCGAGCGAGATCGATGAACGGGCCGCAGACTACCTAGCCGCCAACGGGAAGTAGGACCAGGTCGAATGGCAGACGAAGTGTTTGAAGTAGTGCCGATTGCCCATGTGGTGGGTGGCCGTCGCGAACCTACAGACGATCACTGGGGCGGTACCCAGGCAATCATCCGTATAGATGATCCCCGGTTCACCGAAGAGTCCGTGCAAGGCTTGGACGCGTTCAGCCACCTCGAAATCGTGTTCCGGTTCCACTTGACCGACCAAACCGATTTGCACTTCGGCGCGCGCAGTGCACGCGACAACCCCGCATGGCCGAAGGTCGGCATCTTCGGGCATCGGAACATGCGACGCCTCAACTGGCTCGGGGTATCCCGTACTCGGCTGCTCCGTGTAGAGGGCTTGGACCTGCACGTAACCGAACTGGACGCGGTAGACGGCACTCCCGTGCTGGACATCAAGCCGTGGTTTGCCGAGTTCGGCCCACGTGGAGAGGTCCGGCAAGCTCCATGGTCCACCGAGATGCTCAAAGACTATTTCTAGACCGACGGAAGACCCCGCCCCTTCGTTCGAGGAAGGTGGCAGGGCTCCTTGGTTCATCGGGCGCGCGTACACCGCGTACGGCCGGTACACCCCTCATTCTCGCTGGTAGAGCCTAGTTTTGAGGGGTGTACGTCCCGTACACCGTGTACGGGCTACCCGGCTTCGGTCAACCGGTAGCGGATGCCACCGTGAGCGTCGGTGGCGATGAGGAGGCCCGCGTCCACCAGGTCGTTCAGCGCGTCTTCGAGGACCGGGCGGTGCATGTTGTTCACACGTCTGCGGATCTCCGATCCGGTCAACTCGGGGCCATTCTTCCCGCGCAGGACGGTCAACACTGCGTCACGCGCCTTGCCGCGCCGGTGGTCGTGTTCGGCTTCCTCCCGTTCCACCGACGCGATCCCTTTGGCCCGATTCGCATGCGTAAACCGTTCGTTCAACGCCCGCTGCGTGGCGGTGCGGGTCTGGTCGGAGAACACCATCACATCTCCGGCCAGTGTCCAGTCTTCATCGCTGACGACGCTGCGCCCGTCCAAGATCATCAGCGCCGCCGCAACCTTGAGCCTGCACAGCAGTGCGTGACCGTTGAGCGCATCGACGTTCTCACCACGCAACTGCGCCAGTCGATGACGACGAATCGCGGCGTGCGCCCGCTTCGGGATGGCGAGTTCGCAGGGCAGCCACGCAGGACTACGAACCGTCCAGGGCTCCGGCGCGACCGGGGTGATGTCGGGTGCGCCAGGGTCGCGGACATCCAGCCACACGAACCGCTGTGTGGTGCCGCCATCGGCACCCGCGAACAGCGTCTCGGCCCGCAACGGTTGCACGCCGACCGTGAGCGCGGCCCGATACGAATGCGCTGCCACGACCGACCGGGTTGCCTTCTGCGCGTTGGTGAAGCCGAGCTGTTCTCCGCTGTAGAGCTTGCGGAGTTCGCCTTCCACCGTCGCACCCTGCCGACCGAGAAGCGAGGCAAGAGTGTCGATCTCGGGCACAGCGAACAACACCCGCTCAACCTCGTTGCCCGCGTCGTCCGGTGTGCCTGCGGGCCGGAACGTCCGCGAGATACCCTCGCCCGAACCCAGGGGCAACACCGGGATCTCAATCAGCTTGCCCCCGTGGTCCAGGAACACCACCGCATCACGTGCCGCGGATTCACTCGCCCCCTTGCCCGCACCCGAAGGACCGACCAGGGCCACGAACATGTTCAGCGACGTCGGACCGCCAACCGTCGCGGGCAACAGCACATGCGGCGGCACCGACGCGACAGCACGCGCCAGCACCACACCCAACGTCGACCACGGCCCACACATCCGAGCCCGCGCGAAGTCCCGCACATGGGTCAGCACCGGCCGCGCCTGCCAGAAATCCACTTCCGGCGCGTCGGTCGAATCCACCACCGCGTTCGCGTAGTCCACCAGTACCGTCACGCCGCACCCCGCTGCGCTGACCGCATCGTCTGGTCGACTTCGTGGCGGGGCAACCCGATCTCCTGAGCCGTAGTCGCGAGCGCTCGCAGCACGGCAGGATCGCCGCCTTCGGCGTAGGCGCGGCAGGCGGCCCAGAACAGGACGTTGTTGCGCTGCCCCGGCGCAGCCTGCCGAACGATCCGGACCAGCCCCTCACCCGAGCCACCGCGACGCCGGTACGAGCGGAACGGCAGGACCACGGGCACGCACACCCGACCACGCAGATGCTCCGGCAACGGTGCGATACGCGCCCGATTGGCCCACCAGTACCGGGTGCCGCTCGGGTGCACGCTCGGAGGGGCTACGACATAGCCGGTTTCGGTCTTGATGTCGATACCCCGCCCGCCTTCGAGCTTGCCGCGCACCTTGCCGCCGCAGCGGAACCACAAATGGCAGCCGCCACCGCCCGTGACAGCGGTCCAGGTTTTCGGAATCTCCCCCAACGCTTCAACGCTGCCACCCGAACGCGGGTCCACATCGAGCACGACGACCCCGGCGGGCGGGCGAACCCCGATGTTGTAGGCCGGGTTACGCGACCACCATGCGCGGATCTGTTCAGCGTCGGTAGTCGCGTCGTCCTTGCCGTGCTTGGTCACGGGAACCTTGCCCCGACGAGCCAACGGCAGCACCCCCAGTCCCGCACGCGCATACGCCAACGCGTGATCCACATGCGCCCCGACCTGATCGGGCGCGCTGTCGGTTGCTGTAGACTCGGTCACTGTTGCTGGAACATCCTTCCTGGTAGTCGGGTGTTTCGAGCCCCGGTTCGTGTTGCAGCACTGGCAGGGGCTTCTCTTTTTCCTAGGCAGCATCCGAAACGCTGCCGTCCTCGAACTGCGCGTTTTCCCACGCGACCACATCCGAGAGCCGATAACGGCAGTAGCGTCCGATCTGTGCGTAGCGCGGCCCCTTCTGCGGCGAGCGTGCGGCCCAAGCCGCCAGCGTCTTGACCGGCACCTTCAGCCGCGCCGCCAGTTCCTCGCGCGTGAGCCAGTCATCCCCGTTGATCAGCGCAGACGTTTCCATCCCGCCTCCAATCGCAATTCTCGATGAAGCCCATTTGCATTCATCGCATATCATAGTACAGACTAGATTGGCGGCCAGATTGTCGAAAAACTGCATAATGCCTGGTCGTCCACTGAAGGAGACGAAATAACGTGAGGAAGGACACATTGACATGGATGCTGACCGCGCGGTTGGCAAGCGCCTGGAAGTCCTCCGCGTCAGGCTTGGCCTGAGTCAGGAGCAGATGTCAGAGAGGCTGCGCGCTGCTGGTGTCAACTGGTCGCAGGGCACCCTGTCGCGCGTCGAGACCGGTCAACGAGCGATGCGATTCACCGAAGCGCTGGAAGTCGCCACAGCTCTGAACATCGACGCCACCGAACTTGCCCCCGACGGAGGCGGATTCGTCTACCTGGCGCGCAAGGTCCGTCGCGAACTGGCGGAGCACGAAGCCGCGATCCGGGAAGCCGAAACCAGACTCGAATTAGCCACACGCAGCCGGAACCGTGCCGAACGCCAAGCCGACATCATTCAATTCTGCGTAGAACTTTCGCTAGGACGGCAAGGCCCCTACACCGTGGGCACGTCCCCGGTGGGCTTCCTCAACATCTTGCAAGACACCGTGTGGAGCATCGACCCAGCCAGTGCAGCAGCGGTAAATCAAGGCGGTCGGGACGCACTGCGTCTACTCGTAGACCTCGGCGTACACGAAGCAGCCGTACGCAAAGCCCGCGCCCGCACCGAAGCCGCCTACCGCGAAGCCATCAAACATGACGAGGGAGGCAAGCCCTGGATAGTCCCGCCTTACTACCCCATACCGTCAGGCAGCGCCGTTGCCGACGCCCTAGAAGAGGACTCGCTCACAGACATCTACGACAAGTTGATTGTCGGCGCAGCCGCAGATCTGTTCACCAAGAACTTTCCCTACGTCAAGTTCGGTCACACATCCGGCGACAACTTGATAGACGGCCTCGAACGCCAAACTGATTGACCCACAACAGAATCTAGCAAGGAGAACACCCGTGCCCAGACAGGCACTCGCCATCGGCACCTACGGCAAGATCAGCTGCAAGCAGCAGTCCAACGGAAGTTGGCGCGCGACGACCCGCTACCGCGATGACGACGGCGAAACTCGAACAGTCCAAGCATTCGGGCCGACCAAGGCCAAGGCAGAGGGCAACCTCAAGGACAAGCTCAAGGACCGTAACCCTGGACAGGACAAGGCCATTACCCGCGAGACCAAACTTGCGGAGTTGGCGGACCTGTGGCTGAACGAACTCGAATACGAGAAACGAACCACGCCCCAGACGATCGAGCTGTACCGCGACGAGATCGACATCTCCACCGACAAGCGCGCCAAGAAGGACACCATCAAAATCAAGTCCGCCCTGGGAGGCGTGCGAGTCAGGGAGGCCACTACCTCACGACTGGACCGCCACCTGAAGAAGGTCGCTGAGGTCGGCGCATGGAAGGCGCGCATCCATCGCGTGATCCTGTCCGGCATGATGGGGCTCGCTGTCCGGCACGACGCCATCACCCAGAACCCGGTCCGAGAAGTCGCACGCATCCACCAGAAGCGCGAGAAGCCGCGCGCAGCTGACATCGAGACGTTGACGGCATTGCGGGAACAGCTCAGAGTGTGGCAGTCCGGTGCCGAGATCGACGGCACCCCGGCGTACGTGTCTGGCCCGAAGCGCTCCCGGATGATCCTCGATATTGCAGACGTTCTCCTCGGCACTGGCGTGCGCCCTGGCGAAGTGCTGGCGATTCGTTGGTGTGATTTAGATCTCGCCGCTGAGGTTCCTAGGGTGACGATCTGCGGGACGATCATTCGCCTGAAGGGCACCGGAGAAGGCAAGGGGCTTATCCGTCAGGAGTGGACCAAGACCGACGCCGGATATCGATCCATCGCGCTGCCGAAGTTCGCTGTGGACACCCTCATGCGCCGGAAGCTCGACGCGACGCCGAACAAGCTCGATCTGGTTTTTCCGAACCGGAACGGCGACATCTACGACCCGCACAACTTCCGCCGCACCTGGCGAGAAGCGCGAGGGACCACCTTCGCCTGGGTCACGCCGAAGACGTTCCGCAAGTCGGTTGCGACACTGATTGCGAACGAGCACAGCGCAGAGGGAGCAGCAAGCCAGCTGGGCCACGCCGACGACGGCGCGACGGCCCGTAAGCACTACATCGACAAGCCGCACGAAGCGCCCGACTTCACGGCAATCCTGGACCGCCACGCAAGCTAAACCGTGTCGTTTCCGTGTCATCGGGCCTGATTACGGCCCGCAAATATCTGAGTTTCCGCTGGTAGATGGAGCCGCCTGGGGGAATCGAACCCCCGACCTTTTCATTACGAGTGAAGCGCTCTACCGACTGAGCTAAGGCGGCGTGCCTTTCGGCCAGGGCAGTCTATCGTCTCACGGCCCGATCGCGAAAACGGGTGGTCACGGTCACTGCGCGCGGGCCGCGATGAGGGCGGCGGCCATGGCGGCGAGGGCGAAACGGGGTTTGACGTTCAGGTCGAGCGCCGTGCGGCAGGCGAGAACGGCTTCGATGGACTGCAGCAGGCCCTCGGGTCGCATGCGGTCGGCCAGATCGTGAATCTCGTCGGACAGGTCGGGGTGGGTGAGGGCGACGCCGGAGCCCAGCCTGGTGGCGCCGAAGCGGACGGCCAGTGCGTCCCGGTAGACGCCCGCCACGTCGATCAGGGCGCGGTCGAGGGCATCGCGGCCGGTGCGGGTCGCGCGGGACTTCTGCCGCCGCTCCAGGTCCTTCAGCACGCCGGCGGAGCCGCGGGTCGCGCTCGCCGCGCCTTTGCCGGTGCCGCCCGCGCCCAGCGCGGTCGCGAGTTCCTCGCGCTCGCGTTCGTCGCGGGCCGCGCTCATCTGCTTGGCCTCGTCGTCGGCCGCGCGCACCAGCTCGTCGGCGGCGGCGTAGGCCGCGCCGGGCTTCCCGACCGCGGCGACCAAGGCCAGAGCGCGCTGGCGGCGGGCGCGCGCCTCCGCGTCGGTGGCGAGCCTGCGGGCCCGGCCGACATGGCCGCCGCTGATGGAGGCGGCCCAGGTCGCGGTCTTTTCGTCGAGGTCGTCGCGCTCGCGCAGCACCCGCGCGATGGCGGGCACCGACGGCGTCACCAGGTGCACGTGCCTGCAGCGGGAGCGCAACGTGATCGAGATGTCCTCGGGATCGACCGAGGGCGCGCAGAGCAGGAACACCGTCCGGTCCGGCGGCTCCTCGACGACCTTGAGCAGCACGTTTCCTGCCGCCTCGGTCAACCGATCGGCGTCCTCGATGACCACCACCTGCCAGCGGCCGGTGCTCGGCCTGCGTGAGGCCACCTGCACGATCTCGCGCATCTCCTTCGTACTGATGCTCAGCCCCTCGGGCACCACGCGGCGAACGTCGCCATGTGTGCCCGCCATGGTCGTGGTGCAGGCGTGACACCTGCCGCACCCGGGCGTCCCCGGGTCGGTGCACTGCAACGCCGCCGCGAAACACAGCGCCGCGACGGATCTGCCCGACCCCGGCGGGCCGGTGAACAACCAGGAATGCGTCATCGCGCCCTCGACCGCGCCCCCGCGCGCCGCGACGGCGGCAGCCGTCAGCTCGGACTCGACCGCCTCCTGGCCGACCAACCGATCGAAGACTCCCGCCACGGCGTACACCCTATCGGTACCTCCCGACAGTTCGGGCCGATGCCGGACCACCCTCGCCGCAACTGCGACGTGCGTACTCCGTCGAACACCCCGTACGGCCCGCAGCAGTCCTGCTGGTTCCTGACCAGCGAGCCGACTCCCGGATCGCGTCCACGGACGCGCTGGACCGGCACGTCTTGTCGCCCGGACCAGCCAGGGCGCTCGCGCCTGCTCGAAGAGTTTCCGCGCTCGGCGATGCGCTGGAGAATCCTTCGACCATCGCCGAGATCTCCCGACCGTTCGGCGAGCGCCATTGCGCCCGCTCGACAGCCCTGTTCGAGTCAGGAGGCGCGCTGCTGTGTGCTGTTCGCCCCGTCCAGCGCCTCGCGGATGATGTCGGCGTGCCCGGAGTGATGCGCGATCTCCCGCAGGATGTGCAGCACCGTGTAGCGGACCGACTGCCAGATCCGCTCCGGCACCCACGGCGACGTCGGAGTCGGTATCGAGACGTCGAGACTGTCCACCGTTCGGATCAGCTCCGCTGTCGCCGCGGCCACCTCGTCCCAGGTGGCCAACAGGCCCGCCACGGTCTCCTCGGCCGCCATGACGTACTCGCCGCCGAACTTCGAGACGTCCAGTTCGGCGTTCTCGTCCCGTCGCACGATCACCGACGTCCAGTGCCGTTCGCAGCTGACCAGGTGGTGCAGCAACCCGCCGAGGGTCAACTCACTCACCGTGGTCCGCCGCCGCGCCTGCTCGTCATCGATGCCGCGCAGCGTGATGCGGAACAGCTCACGCTGGTCGGCGAGCATCGCGATCAGATCCTCGCGCTCTTGTTCGGTAGCCATGGCGCTCAGGCTACGGCTGTCGCCACGAGCGAGAACTCACGACTTCCCGACGCCGGTCTTCTTCGCGGCCGTCTTCTGTGCCGCGGTCTTCTTGGCCACCGTCTTCGTCGTGGTCGCCTTCTTGGCGGCGGTCTTCTTGGCCGCGGTCTTCTTCGCGGGCGCCTTCTTCGCCGCGGCCTTCTTCGCGGTCTTCTTCACCGGTCCGCGCGCCCGCCGGTCGGCGAGCAGCTCCATGGCCCGCTCCGGCGTGATCGATTCGATCTCGTCGCCCTTGCGGAGCGTCGCGTTGGTCTCACCGTCGGTGACGTACGGGCCGAAGCGGCCGTCCTTGATCACCATCGGCTTGCCGGAGGCCGAGTCGTTGCCGAGTTCCCGCAGCGGGGCCGCGCTGGAAGCCTGCCGCCCACGACGCTTGGGCTCGGCGTAGATCTTCAGCGCCTCCTCCAGCGTGACGGTGAATATCTGGTCCTCGGTGTTGAGCGAACGGGAGTCGGTGCCCTTCTTCAGGTACGGCCCGTAGCGTCCGTTCTGGGCGGTGATCTCCTCGCCGCTGTCCGGGTCCGCGCCCACCACGCGCGGCAACGACAGCAGCTTCAGCGCGTCGTCGAGCGTGATCGTGGCCAGGTCCATGGACTTGAACAGCGAACCGGTGCGCGGCTTGGGCGCCGCGGCCTTCTTCGCGGTCTTCTTGGCCGGTCCCTGCCCGTCCTCTGCCTGCGGTTCCGGCAGGATCTCGGTGACGTACGGACCGAAACGCCCTTCCTTGGCGACGATCTCGTGCCCCGTCTCGGGATCCACACCGAGCGAACGGCCCTCCTGCGGCGTCGCGAACAGCTTCTCGGCGACCTCGGGGGTGAGCTCGTCCGGCGGCAGGTCGTCCGGGAGGTTGGCCCGCTGGGACACCGAATTGCCTTCGGGGTCATCGGGATCGGCGACCATCCGCTCCAGGTACGGCCCGTACTTGCCCACCCGGACCACGACGTCGCGCCCGGCGTCGTCGTTGAACAGCTTGATGGAGTTGATCTCGCGCGCGTCGATGTCGTCGAGCCGCTCCCCCACCATCTTCTTCAGACCGCCGGAGCGCGCGACCGACCCTTCCACGCCGTGATCGCCACCGAAGTAAAAGCTGGACAACCAGTTTCCACGCTGCTCGCGTCCACCGGCGATGGCGTCGAGGTCGTCCTCCATGGCAGCGGTGAAGTCGAAATCGACCAGCCGGCCGAAATGCTCCTCCAGCAGGCCGATCACGGCGAACGCGACCCACGACGGCACCAGCGCGCTGCCGCGCTTGTAGACGTAACCACGGTCGAGGATCGTCTTGATGATCGACGAATACGTCGACGGACGGCCGATGCCGAGTTCTTCGAGCGTCTTGATCAGCGACGCCTCGGTGTAGCGCGCCGGCGGATTCGTGCTGTGCCCATCGGGGTTCAACTCGACCGCGGTGACGGCCTGGCCTTCCTCCAGCGCGGGAAGCCTGGACTCGGCGTCGTCGGACTGCCCGCCCGCCTCCTCGTCGACGCTCTCCACATAGGCCTTCAGGAAGCCGGGGAACGTGATGGTGCGGCCGGAAGCGGAGAACACGCATTCCTCGCCGGTGCCCGCGACGCCCGTGATGCGCAGCGTCAGCGTGGTGCCCCTGGCGTCGGCCATCTGGGAGGCGACGGTGCGCTGCCAGATCAGCTCGTAGAGACGGAACTCGTCGTTGTCCAACCGCGCGTGCAGTTCGCCGGGCGTGGCGAACGTGTCGCCCGCCGGACGGATCGCCTCGTGCGCCTCCTGCGCGTTCTTCACCTTGCGGTTGTATTGCCGCGCGGTCGGGTGCACGAACTGCGACCCGTAGAGCTGGGTCGCCTGCGCACGCGCCGCCGCGATGGCCGACTCCGACAGGGTCGTCGAGTCGGTACGCATATAGGTGATGTAGCCGTTCTCGTACAGTCGCTGAGCGACCCGCATGGTCCGCTCGGAGGTGAAGCGCAGTTTGCGACCCGCCTCCTGCTGCAGCGTCGAGGTCATGAACGGCGGATAGGGCTTACGGGTGTACGGCTTGGCCTCCGCGGAGGAGACCACCAGGTCGGCGCCGTCCAGCGCCTCGGCCAGCCGCCGCGCGTAGCCTTCGTCCAGCACGACGACGCCGTTGACAGCCTTGAGCTGCCCGTCCGATCCGAAGTCGCGCCCGGTGGCGACCCGCGCGCCGTCGACAGTGACCAAACGCGCGCCGAAGGTCCTCGGATTGGTCGCGTCGCTCGCCTCGCCGTTGCCCGCGTCGAGCTTCGCGGCGATGTCCCAGTACTCGGCCGAACGGAACGACATCCGCTCGCGCTCGCGCTGGACGATCACCCGGGTGGCCACCGACTGCACGCGGCCCGCCGACAGCCGGGGCATGACCTTCTTCCACAGGACGGGGCTGACCTCGTAGCCGTAGAGGCGGTCCAGGATGCGGCGGGTCTCCTGGGCGTCCACCAGATCGTTGTCGAGGTCGCGGGTGTCCGCGGCGGCGGCCTGGATCGCGGGTTCGGTGATCTCGTGGAACACCATCCGCCGGACCGGCACCTTGGGTTTGAGCGTTTCCAGCAGGTGCCAGGCGATCGCCTCGCCCTCGCGGTCGGGGTCGGTGGCCAAATAGAGCTCGTCGGCGTCCTTCAACAGGCTCTTGAGCTCGGTGACCTTGGCCTTCTTGTCCGGGCTCACGACGTAGATGGGTTCGAAGTCGTTGTCCACGTCCACGCCGAGGCGCGCCCAGGACTGGCCCTTGTACTTGGCCGGGACGTCGGCCGCTCCGCGCGGCAGATCCCGGATATGACCGACCGACGCCTCGACCGTGTAGTTGCGACCCAGGTAGGGCGCGATCTTGCGGGCCTTGGTCGGGGACTCGACGATCACGAGACGACGCAGGGGACGGCCCTGGTCGGCTGCACCGCGGTCTCGTGTTGCCACCGGCGAATACACCTTTCCTGATCGACCCGCGCTGCGTATTTCCGCTGTGCGCGGCTTGGGGTGAGCGGCTGCGACGGCTGAATGTCGCACCAGACACGTTTATACCGTGACGCCGCGTGTGGTCGAGTGCTTGCGACTCGAACCACCGAGCGTACGCCCGTCAGTTCGAATCAGTATGCCTTGTCGTTTCGCCACACCTGCGCCGCGGCATGCTCGGCGGTCGGTTCCGCCGGCTCACGCGGGCCGTGACTACCCCAGATATAGCTCGTCCCTCACCCCGTTGCCGGTGGTGAGGGACGAGCTGTGGATCTTGCGCCGCTCAGCTGAGCGCACGCACTCCGGTGGCCTGCGGGCCCTTGGTGCCCTGGCCGACCTCGAACTCGACCTTCTGGTTCTCCTCGAGGGTGCGGAAACCCGAACCCTGGATCTCGGAGTAGTGGACGAAGACGTCAGCGGAGCCGTCCTCCGGCGCGATGAAGCCGAACCCCTTCTCCGCGTTGAACCACTTCACAGTTCCCTGTGCCATTCTGTTCCTTCTCTTTTCTTACCGGAACGGCGGACAACTGGGTTCGTCCACCGGGTCCGTTCCGACCGCTGTACTGTTGGTTCCCCCTGCAGGAAAGCACCAAGCACACCGTTCGCAACATCGATCCTGCTGACGGTTTGGACTTTGGATCCGTCCCTCGAACACAGAAGCTTGCGACCAGGAACTAGTGAACCATGTCTTCGGGCAATTCAACAGTCGAGTTACCGACAATTTGCAAAAAAGTTGATCTTGCGAATGCGCAGGTGAGGGACACAATGGCGGAATCCGGACTCGGGGTTCGTTTGCCTGGTGATAACCGAGTGGACGTTCGGCAAAGAAGCTGTGACCCAGGTCGCTATTTGGTATCGAAATGGCAGGTAGCGGTTCCGGGACGCACACGTTTCACACTTCCCGAGCGTGTTGCGGGGTTCCGGAGGTGAATCCACCCGACTCAGCGCTGCGTGGACGGCCGGGAAGCGAGTTCAGCTACGGGACATCGTTGCTGAATCGTGTCCTAACCGGGGCGCCGGAAGGCGACCACCGCCTGACCCACGTGGCCGAACTCCCCGCGCGAGCCGCTGACCACTCCGTCTGGCCCGCGTGGGCGTCGCCGGAAGTGGTTGCCGCGTTGCGGGACACGGGCATCGAGGCGCCGTGGAGCCATCAAGTCGAGACAGCGGATCGGGCGTTCCACGGGCAGCATGTGGTGCTGAGTACCGGCACCGCGTCCGGCAAGTCGCTTGGGTACCAGCTTCCGGTGCTCACCGCGCTGCAAGCCGATCCGAAGGCGACAGCGCTGTATCTGTCGCCGACGAAAGCGCTCGGCGCTGATCAACTGCGTGCCATCGGTGCGCTCACCCATGAAGGCCCGTTGCGCGATATCCATCCGGCCACCTACGACGGCGATACGCCGGCCGAGATCCGGCAGTGGGTACGCGCCAACGCGCGCTGGATCTTCACCAATCCGGACATGCTCCACCTGGGCATCTTGCGATCGCATCAGCGCTGGGCGCGCGTACTGCGCAGGCTGCGCTACGTGGTGGTGGACGAATGCCACGCCTATCGCGGTGTTTTCGGGTCGCACGTCGCGCTGGTGCTGCGCAGGCTGCGGCGGATCGCCGCCAGATACGGCGCCGATCCCGTGTTCGTGCTCTGCTCGGCGACCTCCGCCGACCCGGCGACCGCCGCGTCGCGCCTGGTCGGTGCACCCTGCACCGCGGTCACCCGGGACGGATCGCCGCAGGGGCCACGGACCGTCGCCTTCTGGGAACCACCGTTGCTCACCGCGATGACCGGCGAGAACGGCGCGCCGGTGCGCAGACCCGCCACCGCGGAGTCGGCGCGGATCATGGCGGATCTGGTGGCCGAAGGCGCGCGGACCTTGACCTTCGTGCGTTCCCGGCGGGCTGCCGAGCTGACCGCGATGGAGGCCAAAAGGTGGTTGGCCGAGGTGGATCCGGATCTGGTAGGGCGCGTGGCGTCCTATCGAGCGGGATATCTCGCGGAGGATCGGCGCGATCTGGAAGCGGCTCTCTCGGACGGATCGCTGCTGGGCGCGGCGACGACCAGCGCGTTGGAACTCGGGGTCGACATCGCGGGCCTGGATGCCGTGGTCATCTCCGGTTTTCCCGGAACCGTGGCGTCGTTCTGGCAGCAGGCAGGACGGGCCGGACGGCGCACTCAGGGTTCACTGGTGCTGCTCGTGGCGCGGGACGACCCATTGGACACCTACCTGGTCCACCACCCCGAAGCACTGCTGGAGCAACCGGTCGAGGCGTCCATCACCGATCCGCGCAATCCCTACGTGCTGGGTCCGCAATTGTTGTGCGCCGCGCTGGAGCTGCCGCTCACCGACGCCGAAGTGGAGGAGTTCGGCGCCCGCTCGGTGCTGGCCGAGTTGTCCGAGAAAGGGCTGATCAGGCGGCGCGGGACCGAAGAACGCGCACGCTGGTACGTGACCGCGGAGACACACCCGCACGACGCGGTGGACGTCCGGGGCGGAATCGGTGCTCCGGTCGCCATCGTGGACGGTGAGACCGGCAGGCTGCTGGGCACCGCCGACGCGGGACGGGCCCGGGCGACGCTGCACCCGGGCGCCGTTCACCTGCACCAGGGCGAGACCTACGTGGTCGACGAGCTGGATATGGAGGACGGTGTGGCTTTCGTGCACGCCGCCGAGCCAGGGTGGACCACCAGCGCGCGTCAGGTGACCTCGATCGCCGTCGACGCGGTGACCGAACACCGCGCGCACGGTCACGTGACGACCGGCCTGGCCCAGGTGCGGGTCACCAGCCGAGTGATCGGCTACCTGCGCACGCTGATCACCGGGGAACTGCTCGACCTGGTCGAACTCGACCTGCCGCCGCAGACGTTGCCCACCAGGGCCGTCATGTACACCGTGACACCGGAGTTGCTGGGGCTGGCCGGTATAGAACCCCAGGACGTTCCCGGAGCGCTGCACGCGGCCGAGCACGCGGCGATCGGGCTGTTGCCCCTGGTGGCGACCTGTGACCGGTGGGACATCGGCGGTGTCTCCACCGCGGAACATCCGGACACCGGGCTGCCCACCGTCTTCGTCTACGACGGCCAAGCCGGCGGAGCCGGGTTCGCCGAACGCGGATTCGCGCAACTGCGACAGTGGCTTTCGGCGACCCTGTCGGCCATCGAGTCGTGCGGCTGCGCGGCCGGCTGCCCGTCCTGCGTCCAATCACCCAAGTGCGGCAACGGGAACCACCCGCTGAACAAGGCCGCAGCGGCACGCCTGCTCACCGCCGTGCTGGCCGAGCTGACCACTGGGAAACACGCGTCGCTCGATTCGTGACGGCACAGAGCCGGACATGTGACCAATTGTCGACCTTGCCAGCGCACATGCTGGACAAGCTGGGAGATCCACTAGTGGAATGGCGCCGCTTCACCCCGTCGGAATAAAAAGGATTGGATTCATGTTAACTAGACTATTGCCACCCCCTCCATTGCGGACATGCGCATTCATCGGTTTTTGATATCCCGGTCGGTGCGGGGAATTCAGTGAGCCTCCTTTTAACCAGCCAGTAGAATTGCCGATTTCCGCTACCAGAAGCGACGCAAGCGCGGCCGTGTATCGAACTCCGTCACTCTTCAACCGGTCCGGCGCGCGCACTCGTCCGAACGACACGATCCCCATACAGACCTATTGGTACATTCCTTTCCACGGTGACCGTGACGTCCCACTCCGCGGCCTCGCAGACGCGGATTCGCGTCCCCATCCGCCGAGCCACGCCGTCCGCCTCCGCGCATGCGGCGTCGACGCCGTCGACCAGCGCACCCGCCGCGGCCAGCGCTGCCATATCAGCGGCCGCCTGCGCCCGATGCCGTGCGACCACCACGATGCCCACCTGCGCGATCAGAAGCGTCACGCCGATCAGCGCGGCCAGCGCTATACACACGAAGACGGTGGCCACCCCCTCCTCGCCGGACACACGGAGCCCGCGCGCAAAGCGCATAAGCCACCCGGCCCGGTCGCTACGGCCCGCTCCGGCGGCATCAGTCACAGCAGCCGACACGATTGCAGCCGATAGGGCCGATTGCGTCACGCCACGTCCGTGGTCGGTACCTCCGCTCGAGATGCCAGGGCGGCCGGTCGGCACCGTACCTGCGGCCGGAGACCCGCAGGCGGTGCGTAATGGTCTTCGCGCGGGGCCGATCATGGGCGCCGGCTTCACTTCGCAGCCCCGGGTTCGAGAGTCGCGACCGCTTCGGCACGGAGGGTCAGCAGGGGAAGCAGTGGGGTTCGCGCGGAAACCACGGCTACGGCACGAGTGCCCTCGGTGCGGAGGACGATGTCGGCCGACGGCGGCGCAATGCGCTCAGCCGCTGGACGGGCGTTCACCTCATCGCCCCGTGCGACGAGGCGGGCCGCCTCGCGGGCGGCGTCGACACAGCGGACCTGGGTCGACGCCGCCAGCAAAGCCCCGAGACAGAGCACCACGGTGGCGACGACCGCGATGAGTGCTAGCGCCGCCTCGATCGTCACCGCCCCGCGATCACAACCCGGTCCCGGCGCACGACGGCACCGCCGGGCTGCGGCGACGGCTACACGGAGGTGTTCAACGCCCGATCGATGATCTTCGTCAACGCGTTCACGATGCTGTCGCCCGTCACCACGCCATAGAGCACGGCGCCGAACGCTGCCGCCGCGATCGTGCCGATCGCGTACTCGGCCGTACTCATGCCCTCCTCCGCGACCGCCGCCCGTAGCACTCGCGCACGCAGGCCCATATATACAGCCTTCATCCGCCGGCCCACGGACCTCGCTACCCCCTGGATACGCACCCGATTCCTCCTTTCCAGCCCATGCGGCCGCTCCGCACGAGCACGCTTCTTCCGATGAACGATGCGTCGCTACCGCACACCGCTGCCCCGCCCCCAGCTCCCCACCGCCGACCCCGACGTCCAGAACTGGCGAGCGCAGGCCCCGCGACACACCGCAAGACAGAACCGTGCCCGAGCGAAGCTGTGCGGATGTTCCGCGCGATGGCGGCATGGCCGACCTCGTATGCGCCGCGGTCGTAGGAGGGTGCGCGTTGTTTACAGCAGCCCGCCCTCCAGCACTCGGCCGGCCAAGCCGATGACCACCGGCACTATGCCCAGGCAGACGAAGGCCGGGAGGAAGCACAGACCCAAGGGGCCGCCGATCAGGACGCCCGCCCGCTCTGCCTTCGCGGCTGCCACGTCTTCGACCGCGGACCTGCGCTGCTCGGCCAGTTCCGTCACCGCGGCCGCCAGTGACGACCCGGACCGCGCCGAACGCCGCGCCATCCGTGCCAGCGACTCGACCTCCTCGGTTCCAGGACGCCCATTCGCATCCCGAGCCACCTGCGCCCAGGCCGTGGATGCGTCCGCCCCCAATGCGAGCAAGTCCGCCGCCCGTCGCAGTGCGTCGCCGAACCCTTCCGGTGCTTGCGGCGCCACGGCCCGAGCCGCTCCTGCCATGGGCAGCCCGGCGCGCAGGCAGGCCGCCAGCAGGTCGAGGACGGAGGCGACAGCCAGCGGATCCATCGCTTGCTTCGCTCGGTGCGACGGCTCGGCCGGTTCGTTCGGCGTTCCGCCGAGGGCGCGCAACCGCCGGTTCACAGCCACCCGTCCCGGCAAGAGTACGAGCGCGGCCGCCACCAGCAGCAATGGCAGGGCCGCTCCCGGGGTGAATCCCATCATCGACATTCCTCCGCGAATGTATTGCGCGAGAAGTACTTGCACGAACCGCCGTCAGGCCACGCGGCCGCATACCCCGCGTCATCGACCCGCAGGCCTTGCCGGTACGGCCTCCGAGGAGCGGAGCCGGGCTCGATGCGGCACGCCCGACCGAGGAAAGTGACCTCATAGCAGCACCTTTCGCGTAATCACATCGGTCCACAGCAAGCCGGCACAGGCCAAGCCTGCGCCGAGTGGGAGCAGTACGGACCCCGCCGACGAGACGAACAGAACGTGCAGCGGCGCGGCGCCCATCATTTGGCCGAGCGCGATCCCGAGAAACGGAAGACAGGCCAGTACCGCGGCAGTGGCACGCGCCCCGGCCAGCGCGGCGGTGGTGCGGCCGTGGAATCGGAGGCGCCCCGCGAGATCCGTCCGGACCGCCGACAGCAATTCGGCCAGTGCGAGGCCGTGCTGCTCGGCCACCTGCCACGCACTCGCTACCCGGGCGAGCTCCGCCGCGATCGGGGAATCCGGCCTGCGCAGACCCTCCGCCGCCGAGCCACCGAGGCGGCTACGGGCCGCGCCGACGGCGAACGCGTGTGCCGATGCGCCGTGCACCTCACGCGCGGCGGACTCGGCGGCGGCACTCGGGTGCGCCCCCACCCGCAATTCGGCGATCACGGCCTCCAAGGCATCGAGCAGGTGCCCCTGCTCGACGTTCCTGCGGCGGTCCCGCGCCACCCGGCGAGCCCGCAGCCCGACCGTTCCGGCGATCATGCAAGCAGCGAGAAAAGGACTCGGTCCGAAGACGACGAGCGCGAAGACCATGCCGATGCCGGCACCGAGGCCCGCCAGCATCTCCGGCCTCGGCATTCGATACTCGGCCCTGGCGATGAACAGCTGCCCGAACCGGCGGCGTGATGGCGGCGCGGGCACCACGACCAACGCCAGCGCGAGACACAACACCGCGCCGCTCATCGGTCGAGCCGCTCGGTGAGCAGTCCGGCGAGGTCTGTGGCGGCGGGGGCCGCGGCGGTGTTGTGCCAGGCGGGCGTGATCCGCACACGCCCGTCGCCCGTTCGGTGCACGAGACCGATCTCGCGCAGGCCGCGCGAGCCGTCGGCTCGGCGGTGCACATGCAGGACGACCTGCACCGCGGCGGCGAGCTGACTGTGCAAGGCCGCTCGCTCCATTCCCCCCAGGGCGGCGAGGGCTTCCAGCCGGGCCGGGACTTCTTGCGGCGAGTTGGCGTGCACTGTGCCGGCCCCTCCGTCGTGCCCGGTGTTCAACGCGGTCAGTAGGTCGACCACCTCCGCTCCCCTGACCTCGCCGACCACGATCCGGTCCGGACGCATGCGCAGCGCTTGGCGGACCAGATCGCGCACGGTGACCTCGCCGACGCCCTCCACGTTCGCGGTCCTGGCGACCAGCCGGACCACATGCGGATGCGGTGGCGCGAGCTCAGCCGCATCCTCGACGCAGACGATCCGCTCCGCCGGGTCCACCGTGGCGAGCAGGCTCGACAGCAGCGTCGTCTTCCCGGCTCCCGTGCCGCCGACCACGAGGAAGGCCAGCCTCGCCCGGATGATGCGCTCCAGCAGGAGCTTCGCGTCGGCGGGCACCGATCCCGCCGCGGCGAGTGCGTCGAGTCCCTGGGTAGCCGGACGAAGTACGCGCAGGGACAGACAGGTGCCGCCGTGCGCGACCGGGGCGAGGACCGCGTGCAACCGGACGCCGAACGAATCCCCCAGTGCCGTACCGGTTCCGGATAGACGGCCGTCCACCCATGGTTGTGCGTCGTCGAGTCGTCGCCCCGCCGAAAGGGCCAAGCGCTGCGCCAGCCGCCGGACCGCGGCCTCGTCGGCGAACGTGATCGAAGTCCGTTCCAGACCGTGCCCGCGATCGATCCACACCGCGTCCGGGCCCGTCACCAAGACGTCCGCGACGTGCGGGTCGTGCAGCAACGGTTCGAGTACGCCAGCACCGGTCAGCTCGGTCTGCAACAGCCGAAGGGCACGCAGCAAGTCGGTGTCCCCGAGCACCCCGCCGGCCTCCGCGCGGATCGCGGCGGCGACCTGTGCCGGATCCGGATCGCCGGTCTCGCCGGCCAGGCGCTCCCGCACCCGATCCAGCAGCTCGCCGGTCAGTAGCGCGCTCATCGTCCCCTCCTCACCGTCGTTGCCCCGGTGGTGCGCTGAGCACACCGAGAACGGCGTCGGCGGCATCGCGCAACGGCCCGCGACGGCGCACCGAAAGCCCTCCGCGCTCCAACCGGTGCGCCAGCCCGGTCTGGGCGCGGACGGCGGCGAGCAGCGGGATATCGAGTACCTCGGCGACCTCGGATCCGTGCAGTCCGCCGGGCGCCGGGCCACGAACGATCAGGCCCTGGTTGGGGTTTCGCCGCGCGATGTGCGCGGACACCGCTTCGGCGGCGGCGATCGCTCGCAACCGCGCCGGGACGACGAGCACGACGAGATCCGCGGAGTCGAGCATCTGGTCGGCATGCGGCCCCCGCTCACCGGAAATGTCGCAAACTACGAAATCGCCTGCGGCCCGGCCCGCTTCGATCACAGCGCGGACTCCGGCCGCGCCGAGTTCGCGTGGCAATCTTCCCGCACCGCAACGCCCGCAGGACAGCACCGCCAACCCGGGCGCCGCGCGGGGCAGGGCGCCGTGCAGCGCGGTCGCGGAGACACGCCCGTCCTCGACCACCAGCTCGGGCCAGCGCAGGCCCGCCGTGTTCTCGATACCGAGCAGCAGGTCGAGGCCGCCCGCGAAGGGTGCGCCGTCGACCAGCAAGGTGTCGTGCCGGAACCCTTCCGCGGCGGCACGCAGCGCGACCGCGACCGCCAGGGTGGACGCCCCCGCCCCGCCGCTCGCGCCCGCGACGGCGACCACCACACCATCGCCCGCACGCCGCTCGCCGTACTCAGCAAACATCTCGATGAGTCCCACCGCAGCGCCGGGCAGGGCGATAGCCCGTTCGGCGCCGATAGCGGCGGCGGCCTGCCAGTCGAGCAAACCTGGCTCACCATCGGTTACCACCACCACGCCGGTCCGGCGCAGGTAGCCCGCCGCGGCCGCCGCTCGCGCCGCGGCAGTATCCAGGATCACCAGCGGAGCGCCCGTCCACGCATGTCGGCCGACCGGTTGCGCTCGCTCGTCGAGCGGCCGTTCCGCTGCCGCCGCGATACGGCGGACTTCGTCGCGCAGGCGGTCGTCATCGATGAGCACGAGGGCGGGTGGCGGCCCGGGCGGCTCCGACGCTTCGAAGTTCATGCAGGTCAGCGTCGCCGAACGCGGGCTGGGAAAGAAGGGGCGATATGCCGGATGGGGATAACTCCCGGGCTGTGGACAACCTCCAGGGCCGTCGGCCTACCGCACTGTCCTGAAAATAGAGGACGGCCCCAGCCGGGGGGGGAGGAGGCTGGGGCCGTCGGGTTCAGCCCCGGGGGGTCGGGCTGAACGCGCCTGGACCATGTCCAGGTGCCAGCAATACTACACCCAAGCCCCGCCCAGAACGCAAGTCTGGCGACGGACATCTTTGTGGCCATCGTGGCGTCGGCGTCTGCGGGGCAAACTTCGCCGACGCGCCGACCGCAGCCACGCCGCCGCTCGGGACACGCGTGCCGACGGGACGCAGGCGCGGTCCATCCGCCGCCCACCTGCGGCCGATCGAAGGCAAGAAAGCCACACGACAGGCGCGGCGCTGCGGATCCGTCCGCCCGCGGAGAGCCCCGCCGGGACGCCGGGACGATGCGGAGGCGGCACCGCCGCCTATCCTGGTCGGGTGGACCACTCAGCCACTACCGGTGCACGCGTCGCGGCCTTCTTCGATCTGGACAAGACCGTGATCGCGAAGTCGAGCACCTACGTGTTCAGCAAGCCCTTCTACGCGCAAGGGCTGTTGAACCGCCGCGCCGTCCTGGAGAGCAGTTACGCCCATTTCCTGTTCCTGCTGTCCGGCGCCGACCACGATCAGATGGAACGGATGCGCGCCCACCTGACCAGCATGTGCGCGGGCTGGGACGTCGAACAGGTGAAATCCATTGTCGCCGAGACCTTGCACGAGCTGGTCGATCCGCTGATCTACGCGGAGGCGGCCGACTTGATCGCCGACCATCGGATCCGGGGCCACGACGTGGTGATCGTCTCGGCCTCCGGCGAGGAGATCGTGGGCCCGATCGCCGAAGCGCTCGGCGCCTCACACACCGCGTCCACCCGGATGGTCGTGGCGGACGGAAAGTACACCGGCGAGGTGGAGTTCTACTGCTACGGCGAGGGCAAGGTCGCGGCCGTGGAAAAGCTCGCCGCGAGCGAGGGTTACGACCTGTCGCGCTGCTACGCCTACTCCGACTCGATCACCGACCTGCCGCTGCTGAGTGCGGTGGGGCACCCCACCGCGGTGAACCCGGATCGCAATCTGCGCCGCGAGGCCGCCGCGCGCGGCTGGCCCATCCTGACCTTCTCCAACCCGGTTTCGCTGTGGGCGCGCTTCCAGGCGCCGTCCTCGACGACGCTCGCGGCCACGGCCGCGGTCGGCTTGAGCGCGGTACTGGCCGGTGCGATCAGCTACCGGATGCTGCGCCGCAGACGTTGAGAACCGGACGCCGGAGCACCTCGCCATGGCCGGTCGCCAGATGCTTGCGGGGCGCTTCGCCGCCTCGGCGGACAGGGCGGCGGACCAGGCATTTAACCACGAAACGCCGGGAAAATCGCCGATTATTCAATGTCTTGCGACCCCTTGATGTGAGTGCAGTCACAGTGTAGAAAGGTAACTACGGAAGGGCGGAAGGCCAAGGCAGCACCGGAAGAGAAGGCGTTGTCTCCCGACCCTCCTTCCCAGCACGGACACCAGGCACCCACGCGGAGCGCGCCGCGACAAGGGCAGAAGCGTTGTGGGCCTGCGAAATACGGATAGTCGACGGCGAAGGCCTCGCACAGGTTGCGGGGATGAACCGGCCGATGTCCGGATTGTCGCCGAGGCCGCAGAACACAACCCACCTAGCACGCTTGGTAACCGGGTAGTCCGTGCTAGCGGGCGGTGAGGTCGACAGACAACGCCGCCCGCTTTGGTGTGTCGGGGGGTTATCCTGCCGCCGAGTCGGCGATCGACGTGGCCTCGCGCGCACCGTCCTCGAAAGCCCCGCAGCAGAAGATCACCCATCCGCCCACGGCCTCCGCATCCCCGGTGCCGAAGCCGGCGGCCGCGTCCAGGTACGCCTGGCGCCTGCGCAACAAGAAGACCTCCGGCACGCCGAGGCTGTGTGGGTCGAGCCCACTGGACACCGCGACCAGCCGGGAAGCCGCCCGAGCGACCACGCCATCGGCCGTTCCGAACGGTCGCAGCGCCAGTAGCTCCCCGTGTACTACGGCGGCGAGCACCGGGGCGGGCGCGCGCGAACCGAGCACTGTCTGCGCGAGCAGATCCAGCCGCTGCGCCACACCCGCGTCGAAGCGCGGCCTGCCGAGCGATTCCTCCTGCGGCACCAGATCGGCCGCGGCGAGCAGATGCAGCCGTGCCAATGCCTGCAGCGGAGCGCGCTGCCAGGTGCCGACCAGATTCCGCAGCGCGTCCCCATCCAATGCCTGACCGACGCGCAGCGCCCCGGCCAGGATCGGGTCCGCCACGCGCCCGTCGGCGGGGATGTCGGTGCTGCCTCCGTCGATGGCCGCCGAGGACCGGGCCGCGCGGACCGCGGCCTCTGCCGCCGTGGTCGGCCACCCGCGCCGGTTGGCTTTGTGCCGATGCACCGCGGCGAGCGCGTCGCGGGCGCGGTCGGCCGCGTCCCGGACACCGGGGAGATCGACGAGGGGCTGGAGCGGATCGGTCACGGCATACGAGGCTACTTGCGCCCGCGTTGGCCGATCCGCCTACCCGGCCAGCAGGTCGCGTCCCGGAATCGCGTCGAGCAGCTTGCGCGTGTACTCCTGCCGGGGATGGTCGAACACCTCATCGGTCGTCGCCGCTTCGACCACCTTGCCGCGCTGCATGACGAGCACGTCGTCGGCGATCTGCCGGACGACGGCCAGATCGTGGGTGATGAACAGATACGCCAGCCCCAGCTCGGCTTGCAGTTCGTTGAGCAGCCGGAGGATCTGCGCCTGCACGAGCACGTCGAGCGCGGACACCGCCTCGTCGCACACCACCACCTCCGGCTGGAGCGCGAGCGCACGCGCGACCGCCACGCGCTGCCGCTGTCCCCCGGACAGCTCGTTCGGGTAGCGCCGCAGCACGCCGGCCGGCAGCGCGACCTTGTCGAGCAGCTCCCGCACGGTCGCCTCCCGTTCCTTGGGAGTACCGATCCGATGGGTGCGCAACGGCTCCTCGATGGTGCGGTAGATCGTGTACATCGGGTCGAGCGAGCCGTACGGGTCCTGGAAGATCGGCTGAACGCGGCGCCGGAAAGCGAAAGCGGCCTTGCGGTCCAGGGTGGTCACGTCCTTGCCGTCGAAGGTGACCGTGCCGGAGGTGGGCGCGAGCAGCCCGAGCACCATCTGCGCCACCGTCGTCTTACCCGAGCCGGATTCGCCGACGATCGCCGTGGTCGACCCGCGCCGCAGCCGGAACGACACGTCGTCCACCGCGACGAACGCGGTCGATCGCCACGGCGCCCGTTCGCGGATGCGGAACGTCTTCGTCAGGTGCTCGGCGACCAGCACCTCGTCGGGAGCGACCGTGAGTTCCGTGTTGGCCGCCGCTACCTCTTCGGCCACCTGCACGGCCTGCGCGCGGATCTCCGCCCGGCGTGCCGGCCGCCGCTGCGCGGCCAGCGACGGCGCCGAGCTCACCAACCGCTTCGTGTACAGGTGCTGGGGATCGCGCAATAACCGCAATGCGGGCCCGGATTCGACGACGCGCCCGCGATACATCACCACCAGGTGTTCGGCACGGTCCGCGGCCAGGCCCAGGTCGTGGGTGATCAGCAGCACCGCGGTGCCGAGTTCGGTGGTCAGCCGTTCGAGATGGACGAGGATCTGCCGCTGCACCGTCACGTCGAGCGCCGAAGTCGGCTCGTCGGCGATGAGCAGCTTCGGCCGGCAGGACAAGCCGATCGCGATCAACGCGCGCTGCCGCATGCCGCCGGAGAACTCGTGCGGATACTGGTTCACCCGGCGTTCGGCGTCGGGCATGCCCGCTTCCTCGAGCAGTTCCACGGCCCGTCTCGCGGCGGCCGAGCCCTTGGCGATGCCGTTGGCCTCCAACGTCTCCCGGATCTGAAAGCCGATCTTCCACACCGGATTCAGATTCGACATCGGGTCTTGCGGGACCAAGCCGATGCCGCTGCCGCGGACCGCGACGATTTCGCGTTTCGAGGCGGCCGTGAGCTCCTTGCCGTCGAACCTGATGGAGCCGGAGGTGATCCGGCCCGTGCCCGGCAGCAAGTCGATGACGGCGTGCGCCGTGGTCGACTTTCCCGATCCGGATTCGCCGACGATGGCCACGGTCTGCCCCGGATAGACCGACAGGCTCACGTCCCGGACCGCGGGCACCGGCCTGCCGTCGGCGGTGAAACTCACGTTCAGATCGGTGATCTCCAGCAGCGGCCGGTCGGCGTCGCTCATCGCTTCCTCGCCTTCGGATCGAGGGCGTCCCGCACGGCGTCGCCCAGCATGATGAAGCTCAGCACGGTCAGCGCCAGCGCCGTCGCCGGATAGAACAGGATGGCCGAGGTGCGGATCTCCTTCTGACCGGTGGCGATGTCCGCGCCCCAGGACACCACCGTGCGCGGCAACCCGACGCCGAGGTAGGACAGCGTCGCCTCGGTGACGATGAAGACGCCCAGCCAGAGCGTCGTCACCACGATCAGCGGGCCCGCCGCGTTGGGCAGCACGTGACGCAGGAGCGTCTGTATCCGGGAGACGCCCAACGCTTTCGCCGCCATGACGTAGTCGCTGTTCTTCGCTTGGATCACGGCGCCGCGGGCGATCCGCGCCGCCTGCGGCCAGGTGAACGCGGCGAGGATGACGATCACGGTCCAGATGGTGCGGGCATCCAGCAGTTGCATGATCACGATTGCGGCCAGCATCAACGGGATCGCGTAGAAGATCTCGGCGACGCGGGAGACGATCGAGTCCAGCGGCCCGCCGTAGAACCCCGCGAGCGCCCCGAGCGTCCCCCCGATCAGCACGAACAGAAGCGTCGCGCCGATCCCGGCGAGGACGGAGGCGCGCGCGCCGTAGACGGTTCGCGCGTAGATGTCGCACCCCTGCTTGTCGAAGCCGAAGGGGTGGCCCGCGCCGCGCGGATCCATGCTGAAGTCGCCGTTGCAGTACCGCGGATCCTGGTCGGTGAACAGTCCCGGCCAGATCACCACGAGCAGGACGAAGACGATCAGCACCACCGCGACCACGAAGATCGGGTTGCGCCGCAGCTGCCGCCACGCGTCGCGCCAGATGCTGGTAGGCGCGCCCGAGTCCAGCACGGCGTCGGTCGCCAGCACCTCGACCTCGTCGGGCGGTGCGACGAAGTGCTCCTGGCCGCGGCGCGCTGCGCCCTGGGTGGGGTCAGGCATAGCGGATCCTCGGGTCGAGTGCGGCGTACAGCAGATCGACGATCAGGTTGGTGAGCAGGAAGATGACGATCAGCACCGTGACGAACGAGACCACGGTGGGCGGTTCCCCCTTGGTGATCGCCTGATACAGCGTGCCGCCCACGCCGGGAATGTTGAAGATGCCCTCCGTGACGATCGCGCCGCCCATCAGCGCGCCCAGGTCGGCACCGAGGAAGGTGACCACCGGGATCATCGAGTTGCGCAGGATGTGCACGGTCACCACGCGCGGCCTGCCGAGCCCTTTGGCGGTCGCGGTGCGCACGTAGTCGGCGGACATGTTCTCCGCCACCGAATTACGGGTCAACCGCAGGACGTAGGCGAACGAGAGCGAGCCGAGGACGATCGCGGGCACCAGCAGTTCGCCGACCGTCGCCTTCCCGGAGACGGTCACCGGAGCGATTCCCCACTTCACCCCGAGCAGATACTGCGCGAGGAAGCCCACCACGAAGACCGGGACCGCGATGACGACCAGGCTCACCACCAGCATCGTCGAATCGAACAGCCTGCCTTTACGCAGCCCGGCGATCAAACCGAACAGCACGCCGAAGACCGACTCGATCAGCACCGCCATGAACGCCAACTTGATCGTGATCGGAAACGCGCGGGCCAGTTCGTCCCGCACCGGCCTGCCGGAGAAGGCGGTGCCGAAGTCCAGCGTCACGATGCCCTTCAGGTACAGCAGGTACTGCACGAGGAACGGCTCGTCGAGGTGGTAGCGCGCCCGCAGCTGCGCTTCCACCGCGGGCGTCATCGGTTTGTCACCGGCCAGGGCGTGGATCGGGTCGCCCGGGACGAGGAATACCAGGGCATAGATGAGCAGCGTCGCACCGAGGAAAACCGGGATCATCTGAAGCAGACGCCGCACGACATACCAGGCCATTTCGCCTCCTGGGTAACGCCGCCAGCCGCCCCTCGGGCCCCGGCGGCTGGCGGCTACTTCTCGATGTTCTCGAAATCGAACAGACCGTTCCAGGCGAGTTCGGCCTTGTGCACCCGGTCGGAGCGGCCCGCGGCGGCCACATAGTCGAACACGGGAATATCGGCCAGGTCCTTGATCAGCAGCGCCTGCGCCTGCGCGACGATCTTGTAGGACTCTTCCTGGGACGGTGCGGCCAAAGCGGCGTCGAGCAGGCGGTCGAATTCGGGGTTCTTGTAGTCGACGTTGTTGGTGTCGGAGTAGCTGTAGTACTGCGAGGTGAGGAACTGCAGCATGGTCGGGTAGTCACCCTGCCAGCCGTAGCGGAACGCCTTGTTGATCGTGCGCGCGTTCACCTCGTCGCGAATGTTCTTGAATGTCGGGTACGGCGCGCCGACGGCATCGATGCCGAGGGTGTTCTTGACGCTGTTGGCCACCGCTTCCACCCAGGCCTGGTGGCCGCCGTCGGAGTTGTAGGCGATCTCGTAGCGGCCCGACCACGGCGATATCGCGTCGGCCTGCGCCCACACCTTCTTGGCCTCGTCGGGGTTGTACTTCAGCACCTCCGAGCCGGGCAGGTTCGGGTCGAAGCCGGGCAACGTGCTGGCGGTGAAGTCGCGCGCCGGGATCCGCGTGCCGTGGAAGATGTTCTGCGCGATCTGTTCCCGGTTGATCGCCATGGAGATCGCGCGGCGGCGCAGCAGCCCTTCTCCACCGGCGAAGTGCGCGACGTTGGACTGGATGCCGATGTGCTGGTTCTGGGCCGTCGGCTTGGTGATCGCGCGGTCGCCGAGATCCTGCTGATAGGAGCTGAGCGCGCTGTCGGGCACGGTGTCGAGCGCGTCCAGATTGCCCGCCTGCAGGTCGGCGTAGGCGGTGTCGAAGGACTGGTACATCACGAACCGCAGTCCTTTGTTCTTCGCGGGGCGGCCGCCGGGGTAGTCCGGGTTGGGCGCCAGGTCGATCTTGACGTTGTGCTCCCACGCCCCGGTCCGGGCGAACTTGTAGGGGCCGTTGCCGATCGGGTGCTCCCCGAACGCTTTCATGTCCTTGAACGCGGCCTCCGGCAACGGATAGAACGGCGCGTACCCGAGTTCGGTCTCGAAGTCGATCGACGGCGCCTTCAATTCGATGGTGAAAGTGCGGTCATCGATCACCTTCAGGCCCGACATCGTCTGTGTCGCCGGCTTTTCCGCGGATACCTCGTCGAAACCGACGATGGGACCGAACACATAGCTCTGCAACTGCGCGTTGGTGCCGAGCGCGCCGTAGTTCCACGCGTCGACGAACGACTTCGCCGTCACCGGGGTGCCGTCGGTGAACTTCCAGCCGGGCTTGATTGTCACCCGGTAGTTCTTCCGATCCGTCGTCTGGATCGACTCCGCCATCTCGTCGTGGGCCCGACCGCTCGAATCGTAGTACTTCAAGCCCGCGAACAGCCGGTCGACCACGCGTCCGCCCATGTTCTCATTGGTGTTGGTGGGCACCAACGGGTTCTGCGGTTCGCCGCCGTTGACGGTGACGAGGTCGGCATCGGCGCCGTCGCCCGAGGAACATGCGGACAGCCCGAGGCTCGTGGCGAGTACGACCGCCGCGGTCAGCGCCATCGCTCTGTGGAATTTCAACGCGTCCTCCCGGTGCGAGAAGGGGGGAGCCGACCGGCACCCGCGCGAGATCCATCAGCGCATGCCGACACGATCCCCCTGTGTGGTTGGCAGAGTAGCCACCGGGGCGGGCACTGTCACCTGATTGATCCGAGTTCGTCGCACTTGTTACCGATCCGGCAACATCGCCGAAACACCCCAACTTTCGTGCGCAAATGCGCGTCCGGCCGGAACATTGCTTCCGCCACGGCGGGGACGACGGCGCCGGTCCGGGCCGGCGCCCGGCGGTGCGCCGCCCGCGGAACCCGCTCGGGACACCGCACGCGGCGTGGGTCACAGTTGATTACTGTCGAGCTTGGCTGCGTCGAATCGTGCGCTCAGGCTACGTGGAAAGAAGAGACGAGATGACTGAAACCAGCGCCGACCACAGGGACTCGTACCCACCGACCGCGGAGTTCGCCGCGCAGGCGAACGCCGACGCCGCGCTCTACGAGCGGGCGGCGGCCGATCGTGACGCGTTCTGGGCCGAACAGGCCGGGCGGTTGCACTGGCACGAACCGTTCACCCAGGTGCTGGACTGGAGTGACGCGCCGGTGGCGAAGTGGTTCGTCGGCGGCAAGCTCAACGTCGCCTACAACTGCGTGGACCGCCACGTCCTGGCCGGACACGGCGACCAGGTCGCCATCCACTGGGAAGGCGAACCCGGCGACTCGCGCGCCATCACCTACCGCGAACTGCTCGACGAGGTCTCCCGCGCCGCGAACTACATCACCGAACTCGGCCTCGAGACCGGGGACCGAGTGGCGATCTACATGCCGATGGTGCCCGAAGCCATCGTCGCCATGCTCGCCTGCGCCCGCTTGGGCCTGACTCACTCCGTCGTCTTCGCCGGATTCTCCCCCACCGCCCTGCGCCAGCGCGTCGACGACGCCCGCGCCCGCCTGATCATCACCACCGACGGGCAGTGGCGGCGCGGCAAGGCCGCTCCCCTGAAGGAGGCCGTCGACGAGGCCCTCTACGCCCACGGCGACACCCCCTCCAGCGTCGAGCACGTGCTGGTCGTGCGCCGCACCGGCATCGAAGTCCCCTGGACCGAGGGCCGCGACCTGTGGTGGCACGACACCGTCGCCCACGCCT
>NZ_JBEYCG010000010.1:0-269551 GCF_040632645.1 Nocardia sp. NPDC019219
CTTCACCGACCCCATCACCCGCACCGGCGGAACCGGCGGAAACAACAACAACGGCGGCGGCACCGGCGGAAACAACAACAGCAACAACAGCAACAGCAACGGCAACAACAACGGCGGAAACGGAAACGGCGAGGGTTCACATTCCGGCCTCGGCAGTGGCGGCTCGTCTCCCAGCGGCAACTGGCGTTCGTCGACACCCAGCGGGTCAGTCGATCCCTCCTCGGTCAACACGACACCCACCGGCGTCACGAACTCGACGAGCGGCGCCACCGGGCCGCTGTCGGCTCTCGCCGACATGCTGGCGAACATGAGTTCCGGGTCACTGTTCGGTGCGTCCGGCGCGCTCGGCGCTTCGGGACCGTGGGGTGCGTCCGGACCGTGGGGAACATCAGGACCACTCGGGTTCGTCGACCCCGCGGGCGTCGGCGGAGCCGGCGGATCGGTCGGGGGCGGTGCCGGATTGGGCAGCCCCATCGACGACAAGTTGTTCCCCCGGGCGGGCACCACATCCCCGAACCCACAATCCGAGGGAACCACTACCCGGGCCGGGATCAGCGACTCTGCCGCCCTGAGCAGTGCCTATCCGATGGGAATGGGCGGGTATCCGATGGGTGGCATGGGCGGCGGTATGGGCGGCCAGGGGCAACAGCAGCAGGAGCGCAAACGCGCGGCCTACCTCGACGGACCCGAACACCTGGAGGAGGCCGTGGGCGACGATCCGCTGTCGGTCCGGCCCATCATCGACCGCTGAGCAGCACTCTGCCCCCGAGACGAACGTGAACTCGATGCGTTTTCATATCGTCAATTTTCCGAATACCCAGACCACCAAACACTATCAGCCGTGCGCGTACACCCAGAAGAACCGTCGCTTCGCCGAGATGATGACGAATCGTGGGCACGAAGTGTTCCTGTACGGCGGTGAGGAAAACGACGCCGCGTGCACCGAGTTCGTTCCCATCGTGACGAAAGCCGAGCAAGCCGAATGGTTCGGCGGCAACGATGTGTACAAAGACCCGATCAATCTCACGTGGAACCCCTACGACCCGCACTGGCTCACCTCGAATGAGCGAGCCATCACCGAAATCGCGGCACGCAAACGAGAACGGGACTTCATCGGGGTCCTCGGCGGCAGCTGCCAGAAGCCCATCGCGGACCTGTTCCCGGAGCTGATGACCGTCGAGTACGGGATCGGCTACAGCGGCGTGTTCGCGAACTACCGGGTCTTCGAAAGCTACGCCTGGATGCACGCCGTCTACGGCTCGCGGACCACCGTCCCCGGTGTCATGAGCACACGCGGCCAGTTCTACGACGCCGTGATCCCGAATTACTACGAAGTCAGCGACTTCCCGTTCTCCGCGGAGAAGGACGATTACTTCCTGTACGTCGGCCGGGTCGTGGAGGCCAAAGGTATCCAGGTCGCCATCGACACCTGCACGCGGCTCGGGGCGAATCTGGTAGTGGCGGGCGCGGGCGACGTCCCCGACGCCGAGTGCGTCGAGTATGTCGGCATCGTAGACCATGTCCGCCGGGGCGAGCTGATGCGCCGGGCCCGTGCGGTTTTCGTGCCGACGCTCTACCTCGAGCCCTTCGGCGGGGTGCACGCCGAGGCGATGCTGTGTGGCACTCCCGTGATCACCACCGACTGGGGGGTGTTCACCGAGACCGTGCAGCAGGGTGCGCAGGGTTTCCGTTGCCGGACGCTCCGGGAGTTCTGCGTGGCCGCCGACTCGGTCGACAAGCTGGACTACGGGGCGATTCGCGACTACGCGATCTCGAAATTCTCCACCGATGTCGTTGCCCCGCAATACGAGGCGTACTTCGAACGCCTGCTGACGTTGTGGGGCGAGGGCTGGTACATGACATAGGAGGTCACTGTGACGAGAACACTGCTGCGACCGCGCACCGAGTACGCCGCCTCGGCCGCGACACCGCGGCGGAACCTGGTCGTACTCCGGGCCGGTGACGCGTCGCTGCACGAGCAGTGGCTGAGCGGATGGCTGCCGCGCACCTGGGATCTGGTGATCAGCTACTTCGGTGACGACCCCGATCGCTACCGGGCCGAGGATGTCACCCGGATCGACCACAAGGGTCCGAAATGGCCCGCGCTGCACCGTGCGCTAACCGTCGACCTGGCCGACGTGCTCGATCGCTACGACTATGTCTGGCTGCCCGACGACGATCTCGCGTGCGACACCGATGCCATCAACGCCCTGTTCGAGTACACGGCATGCTATCGACTGTCGCTGGCGCAACCGGCGCTGACCGAGGACAGCTACTTCACCCACGAGATAACGCTGGTCGATCGCCGGTTCGACCTGCGATACACGAACTTCGTCGAGATCATGGCGCCGTGTTTCAGCCGCGAGTTCCTCCGGCGCTGCCTACCGACCTTCGACACCACCCAGACCGGGTGGGGTCTGGACTTCCACTGGCCGCGCCTGGCCCCGCATCCGTCCGCGCTCGCCATCATCGACGCGGTGACGGTCCGGCACACGCGCCCGGTCGGCGGCCCGAACCTGACGGCGGCGCGCGCGACCGGGGTCGATCCCTACACCGAGTATTGCCACTATCTGGCCAACCACGACATCACCGATCTGACGACACGGGTCCTCCGCGGCGTCGACACGTCGGGCCGGGGCAGCGGCAACGGCGAACCGACCGCGCTGTGCGTCACCATCGACCGATGGCGTCCCGACCTGGACGCCTGGATCCAGTTCCATTCCGCCCAAATGGATCTGACCATCGCTTACACCGACGACACCGCTGCGCGAGCCGCGCTGAGCAGGTTGGCCGAGGGGCATCCCGTGGTCGTATGCGACCACGAATCCTCCCCCGGCGGCCCGACCGATCAGGAGGTCGCCAACATCGCCGCCGCGGTCTCGACCGCTAGCGCGGCGGGCATGACCTGGTTGCTTCCACTCGGCCCGGACGAAGCTTCTACGACGACGGCCGACGGCGCTGGCAGATTCCCGGCGCGGGGCAGGTGACCTTCCTCGGACACGAAGCGGTGCCATCGCCGACTCCGGTGGCCGACCCGATCCGGGATTGCACCGTATTCCGGGTCAGCGGTCGGTCGCCTTTCCTCGACACGCCGGCCAACCGCAGCGTCGTCCGGCTCGGCCCAGCAGTGACCCCCGTGGACAGGTACGGGTTCACCGGATACGCCGGACGCCGCGGCGTGGTGACCGCCCCGATGATCCTGCACTACCCGTACCCCACGTTCGACGCGTGGCTGGCACGAGCGGAATACGCCGCCGAACACGGCGGCACAGCAGCCCGGCTGTTCGCCAATCATTCGAGAGAGTTGCTGCAGGTCGCCGCCGCCCACGGTGACCTGGCCGGAGCCCGCGCGTGCTTCCAGGCCGGAATACCATCCGACGGCATGATCGACCGCATGATCCGCGCCGGCGAATTGATGCGGATCGACCCGTTGCGAGTGCTGCGCTCCTGACGGACGAACCCCCTACTGTGCCCCGGAGTCCACCCGGACATCGCATGACCGGTCTCATCCGCGCCATCCCCGCCCCGTACAGCCGCGATTTGATCGTCGTGGGTGTTCGATAAGAAGCAGCTGCGAGCCGCCTTCCACGACGGCACTCTGGAGGTCACTACCCTCACCTGAGGGCACCTGGAAGTCGGCCTCTTGCGTTCCTGCCCTGATCTGGAAACGAGTGCCGATTCGCGTGGGTGAAGTCGCGTCCGGACACGGATGGGCAATCGGGAAGCTGTTGCCGGAATCCAGCCTGCTCGGGTGGCGGGGCAGACCGAGGCTTGTGGGCCCACACCCGCCTCACGCAATTATCGGCCCTATGCAGGTGCCCCTCGGTTGGACTTGTCCGTCGCGGAGTCGGAGCGCCCGCCCCAGTCGTCGCTTCGTTGCGGCAGTTCCGGGCCGCTGGTACAAGACCGTAGGGTTGACGACGGTGACCTTCCCGGCGACAGCAGGCAGGAGTATCTCATGCCGCCGAACAGTGGGCCCCGTCGTCCGGCACAGGAACGGGCGAAGGCAACCCGCGAGCACATCCTCGACAGTGCCGCACGCCTGTTCGGAGAACACGGGATCGCCGAGACTTCGACCAGCCGGATCGCCACCGAGGCCGGAGTGAGCGTCGGCACCGTCTACCGGTACTTCACCGACCGCACGGTCATGGTGGACAAGCTGATCGAGCGGCTCGTGGAAAATGCCGAAGAACGCTTCACTCAGCATGTCTTCGGCCTCACCGGGCAAACCACCGCAGAGCTGATGGCGTCCATCTTGGAGGTCATCACCGACGAGCTGATGGCCAACGCCCAGCTGATACGTGCGCTCTCGGGCGGCGTCTCGTTCTATGACACCGGTATCCCCGAACTCGAACTCCGTCTACGCCTTTTCGCCAAGGTGCTGGTCATCCAGCTGCTCGGACCGGGCGACGACCACAAATACGACATCATGAGCATCGTGTTGATCAACACCGGGATCGCGGCGGCGCTCCGCGCGTCGGTGCTCGAACTCGACAACTCGCAACGTCAGCAGGCTCTCAGCGTCACCGCGCGTGCGGTCGCCGCGTGGATCGAATCCGAACGCCCGCAAGGCTCGGCATGACGCAGGTCGAACGCTTGGCAATCGGCGCACCGTCAGGTCGCACAACGCCGGGCCTCCTGCGTCGGCAGACAGGAGCGGGTACGTGACCCCGGCGAAGAAAACGACTCGTCGTCCGATACAGGACCGTGCGAAAGCCACCAGAGAGCACATTCTCGACACTGCCGCACACCTATTCGGGGAACATGGGATCGCCAATACCTCGACCAACCGGATCGCCGCCGAGGCCGGGGTGAGCGTCAATACCGTCTACCGACACTTCGCCGACCGTGCGGTCATGGTCGACGAACTGCTGGAAAGGCTGCTGGAAAATATCGAACAGCACCTCATCCACAGCGTGTCCGATTCCGCCGGCAGTACCGTTCTCGAACTGGCCATCACCATCCTCGAGTCCATCACCGACGAATTGGTGGCCAACGCCCCACTGGTGCGGGCGCTGGCGGGAGGGCTGGCCTACTACAACAGTGGTCTCCCGGAATTCGAACCACGCCTGCGCGCGCTACTGAAAGTCCTGCTAGTCCGGGTACTCGGCTCCGGGAATGAAAACGGCCAGGACGCGATAGCGTTCGTTCTGATAAACGTCGGTTTCGCGGCCGCGGTCCGCGCCGCGCTACTCGACGCCGACACCGGCGAGCGCCAGGAAGTCATCGTCATGACCGCCCGTCTGATCGCGGCAGGGGCCGAAGCCGAAATCGCGGCATCGTCGAGCTCCGTATCACCGCCGCCATGAGGCACCCCAGCGGGCAAACTGTCCGCTCGGCTGCGTCGCGGTCACATTCAGCGACTGACGCCGCGCGCGAACCTGCTCACGGCAAGAGGCAGGCCGATGAAGAGGGCGAGTATGTCCGTCTGGGGTTCACACGGCGTCGATATGGATATCGGGATGGCTGCGCTTGGTGAACGTGCGGGCGATGAGCGCCGAACGTAGCTGCCACACACCCGACGTGGTGGTGGGATCGAGTCCGGTGACTTGGCTGATGCGCCTGAGCCGATAGTCGACGGTGTTGGTGTGGATCTGCAACGAGCGGGCGGTGCGTTGGCGATTGAGGTTGTTGCTGATATAGCTCCGCAAGGTTTGGAACAGCTCGGGATGATCGTCGAGGGAGTCCAGCAGCGACCCGAGAGTTTCACGACCCGGACCCGGCCGGCTCAGCTGGTATTCCAGCGCCATATCGGCGAAACGGTACAGACCGGGGGCGTATTGCAGCCGACGCACCGTGTCGAGCAGTTCGTGAGCGCGGTCGGCTGCGCCGGGCACCAACGCAGCCGACGCTGTGACAACGACCGCCGTCACCGGTACGCGCGCGGCCGCCGACAGCTGGGCGAGCAGTTCGTCGAGGCGCTCGTCGCTCAGCGTCGCAGTCGGGATCAGGATCGTACCGCCGTCCACACTGAGCAGCGCGAGCGCGTGCTCGCCGCAGCGGGTGGCGAGTTCGGCCTGCAGGCGGCGCAGTTTGCGGCGGGCGACGACCTTGCCGTCGAGCATCGGATGCTGCTCGTCCGGGTGTTTCGGAACTTCTACCGCCAGTACCGAATACTCCTCGGCGATGCCCACTCCGTCTGCGCGGACCATTGCGGCGGTGGTGTATCCCCCCAGCAGCGCGGAGGTCAGCGTGTGGACGGCGGTGTGGTGGTCGCTCACCGCCGCCTTGGATTCACGGACGTAAGCGCGGGCGACAGTGGCGCTCATGATGTCGAGCGTCTCCACAACCAGTTTCATGCCGTCCACCAGATTGGCGTAGTCCTTCACCGCCCCGTTCGAGAAGACGAGATCCATGCCCAGCTTCAATCCTTCATGGATGGCATGCAGGATCGTGTCGATCGGCACGCCCTCCCGGGCCCACTCGGTTGCCGCATCGGCCAGCCGACCGGTCTTCGCCGGAATATCCTGCCCGTCCAGCATGCTGACCGAAAGCTCGAGGCAGACCCGGGCGATATCGTCACCGGGCAGCACGGCGGTCGACACATTGTCGATGGAGTGCCTGGCCAGCTGCCGAGACACCCCCTGCACGCCCCGTGCGGGTAACGCCACGGGTTCGCCCGAGACGGTCGATCCATTCCGAAGTGCCCCGTTGGTTGTCATCGTCGACTCCCTTCCGCCCAGTTGCTGCGGCTCTACTGGCCGATGGTGCGTTCGGCCGCCGCGCGGCAGAACTCCCACGCCGCACGCATTCCACCTGCGGTCCATGATCGGTCGGTCCAACGATAAGAGGATGTCGAACTCACCTTCCACTCTTCTTTGCCCCACCTCTCGACGCCGGTGAATCACGGCAGTAACCTGCGGCACAGCACCGTTCGCCCCGGCAGTCGTAGAAATTCTGCGGCGATTACGTCAGACGTTTGCTCACTTTTTGCCATAAACGCTCACAAGTCGAGCGCGCACCGAACGTCGGCCAGGAGTGGGCAATCCTGCTGCCACTGGATCCAGCCGTGGACGCCGGTCGCCGCAGTCCGGGCCGGGCGGAACGACCGATTCGGTGCCGACCAGACCGTCCATCAGATCGAAGATCGAGCGGTTGGCAATGGACGCCGTTGGACGGATCTGTTGCCACCCCACCAGCGCAGACGGGGCGCTCGAACTGGTTGCACACCGAACCCGCGAGTGCGGCCGGACGAGTTGGCCGACCCGGCCACCTACGATTCCTGGCCGATCGTCACGCCCTCCTGGGGCTGCTCGCAGGACACGCACACAGTCCTGGCAGCAGGGCTCAGGGTCGCGACGTCAGTCGAACTGCCCGTACTTCGGTTTCGAGCCATGCGCCGATCATCTGAGCGGTCATCGCGATGGCCTCGCGGCGTTTGTGGTCGTCGACCTCCCGGGCCGTTGTGCGCAGCACCGCCGCGAAGCCGATATTGATCAGCACGTATGCCATCACGTCATACTTGTCATCGTCTCCCGGACCGAGGAGCTGGATCAACAGCACCTTGACCAGCGGACGCAGACGTAGTTCGAACTCGGGAATGCGGCTGCCATGGGATTGGACTTCGCCGCCCAGCGCGCGTACGAGATGCGCATTGGCGACCAACTCCTGGGCTAACTGATCCACCATCTCGGTGGATACCTTCGGAACCGAGGGGTGCAGTTGGGTAATCGGGCGCTGCGACAAGTCGGACACCCAGTGCGTGAAGCGCCGCTCCGCGATTTCGAGAAGGCGCTCGAGCAGCTCATCGACGATCGCGGTCCGATCGGGGAAGTACCGATAGACCGTGCCGATGCTCAACCCGGCCTCCGCCGCGATCCGGTTCGTCGAGGTTGCAGCGATTCCACACTCGCCGAACAACTGCGCTGCGGTATCGAGTATCCGCTCCCTCGTTTCCTTCGCGCGCCGCTGAGTCGGACGACGTCGCTGTCGGGCGGCCTTGCGCGGCATCACACTTCCCTGTCTTCGCGCTGAAAATGAGCTTTGCTCACTTTAACTTCGGCTGTCGTTTATCACTGCCGCTTGTTGTAAGTTGTTAGACCGTTGAATCGACGGCCGACGTTGGGGAACAGCCGACACCAGCGGTACGCGATGCAGGTCATGGGCCGGCCCACGGAGGTGCTGATGGCGGGCGGTCAGCTGCCCAGAGGTCGACTGGTGCGGGGCACTCGGCTGGGCCGACTCGTCGCCGGGCAAGCTGCGCGTGGAGTCGGGACGCGGTTGGCTATGATCGGCCGGCCGGACCAAGCTCGGCAGATACTCGCCGAGCGGTCCGCTCTGCAAGCCGCGCAGCAAATGGTCACAGTACTCGGCGGCATGAAGGGCGCGGCGATGAAGCTGGGCCAGATGCTGTCGGTTCTCGATGTCGACCTCGTTCCCGAGTCCCACCGTGAACTGTTTCGGGTGAAGCTGGCCGAACTTCGAGATCGCGCACCGGAGGTTCCGTTCAGTGCGATGCGGAAGGTCATCGAGGCCGATCTCGGACCGGTGGCGCGAGTGTTCGCCGATTTCGAGGAGACGCCGGTGGCCGCAGCCTCGATCGGCCAGGTGTATCGGGCGAGATTGCGTGACGGGCGCATGGTCGCGGTGAAGGTGAAATACCCCGGTGTGGACGAGGCCGTCCGGGCCGACATGCGTAACTTGCGGTTGTTCGCCAAGCTGTGCAGATCCGTGCTGCCGAGCGCGGCCGACGCCGCCGTGCTGGACGAGATCGCACGCAACGTCGGCGGTGAGCTCGACTACCTGCGCGAAGCGCGGACGCAGCACGAAGTCGCCTCGCGCTTCCACGAACATCCGTTCATCACCGTGCCCGACAGCGTCGGAGAACACTGCACGCACCACGTTCTTGTGACAGAGTTCGTCGAAGGAAGGCCCTTCCAAGAGATTCGGGCGCTGCCTGGCGCCGACCGAGCCCGGATCGGTGAGCTGATCTACCGCTTCTACATCGGTTCGCTGTTCTCCGACTACGAGTTCTGCGGCGACCCACATCCCGGCAATATCCTTCTGGACGGGGGCGGTCGCCTCGCCTTCGTGGATTTCGGGCTCTATTCCCGGATGAACCCCGCGGACGTCGAGTTCGAGCGCGCGTCCCTGCTCGCAGCCGGGGAACACCGGGCCGAGGATCTGTACCAGGCGTGGGTCGGCCGCGGCATCATCGACCCGGACGCGGACGTCACACCCCAGGAATGCCTGGAGTACGTGTGGGCAGCCTCGGGTTGGCAGTTGCTCGACGAGGAGATCACGATCACCCCCGAACTCGCCACCGCGGCAGTGGTGCTCGCCGTCGATCCGAGAGCGGACGAATTCCGTGGTATGCGGCATCAGCTGCTTCCGGCTGAGCACGTGTTCTCCAAGCGTGCGGAGTTGTTCACCTTCGCCGCCCTCGGTCAGCTCGTCGCGACCAACAATTGGCATCGACTGGCCCGTGAATGGCTCTACGGCGAGCCTCCAGCAACCGAGATCGGACGGGCAACAGCACGGTGGCGAGCCAGGCGACTGTCGCGACCTCCTTCCCACCGCTGACCAGGCCATCATCCAACTCCGGAGACGTTGATCCGCTTCTCGACCCACCTTCGCCGATGTTTTCGGCCGACAGACGGCGACGGGCGGTGCCACGCGCTCGGGTGTGTCACACCGGCGGGGGCAGTGGGGAGATGGTCACGCATAGCAGTTCAGCCCGGACTCCGAAGGGCACCGCCAGGAAACCGCGGAAGCGATGCGATTACCGAAGCAGATCCGACCGGGCGCGTTGGCCGGAGCACCGCCGTAGCGGTTGGATTCACTCTTTGCAGCGGCGTGCACCGCGATTCGGCGGTCGAGGTGTAGTCGCGATGGTGTTGCCATCACTATGGGGCACGAGTTCATCGGGCGGACCGGCGAACTCGCCCCCGACCGGTCACCATGACCGGTTCGGCGACCCGGTCAGTGAATTCGTTGACGCCGTCGGTGGTGATCTCGAGCATGCAGGCGGTGGAGATATCGAAGAACAGGCCCGATACCGTCAGGCCGCGGGCAGCGGCGGCCTGACGGACCACCGGGTGGCGTTGCAGAATCTCGAGCTGAACGGCGACGTTGACCATGCTCAGCTGGGCGGTCTCGTCATAACCCGCGGCCGCCGCGGACGCCCGCACCGGGTGCCCCGCACGGTAGGCATCCAGGCTCGGGCGGGCATGGGCTAGCCAGTTGTCCAGTCCCGGTCCGGTGGAGGCGCCGGTCAGCAGGGCCTGCATGGCGCCGCAGGAGGAATGGCCGCACACCACCACGTCGCGCACCTTCAGGTGGTCCACCGCGAAGGACAGGGCCGCCTCGATCGAGGCGTCCGATCCGTCGGCGGGGTGGAGGTTGCCGACGTTGCGGACGGTGAAGAGGTCACCAGGACCGCTATTGGTGATCACATTGGGGACGATGCGCGAGTCGGCGCAGGTGAGAAACAGCGAGTGCGGATCTTGCCGGTCTCGCAGCTGATCCAGGTGCGGCCGGATCACGTGGGCGTGACTGCGATGGTAGGCGACCACGCCCGCTGCGACCGCGTCGCCACTGCGCTCGCGCCACGGGCCGAGTACCTCGTCGAGCATGCCGCGTGCCCGGCCGCGCCGGGGTGGTCCGGTCATGGCATGTTCCATGCGCGCGGTCCCGATCTCGACGAATTCCACAGCGCCACCTGTACTTTCGTGCTGGCGAGTCCAGTCGTGGATGGCCTCGTAGCCGGCGTGGTCGAGGAAGTCGACGGTCAGCTCGACCAGGACGTCGGCGCCGGTCGGCACCATGGCCAGTTTCTTGGTCAGCTTCGGCAATGCCAGGAACGTGCACGTGCCCTCGACGCGGACGATCCAGCGGTCGGTGCCTGGCACCGGTGTGACCTGCATCGATACCTTCACCACTCGCCACAGCAGCATCACGAACGCCATAGCCAAGCCGAGCAGCACGCCCTCGAGCAGGTTCAGGAACACCACGCTGACCATGGTCACCGCGTATACCGCCAGGTCGCCGGTGCGATGGGCGAGCTGGATGTGGGCCAGCTTCACCAGCTGGACGCCCACCACGATGAGCAACCCGGCCAGTGCGGACTTCGGGACCTGCTGCACGACGCCGACGAGGGCGAGGGAGAACACCAAAATCCATACGCCGTGCAGAATCGCCGAGGACTGGGTGCGCGCACCGGCGGCCACGTTGGTGGAGCTGCGGACGATCACGCCCGTGACCGGAAGTCCACCGAGCATGCCGGAGGCCATGTTGGCCGTGCCCTGAGCCATCAGCTCGCGGTCGAAGTCGGTGCGCTTGCCGGTGTGCAGCTTGTCCACGGCCACCGCCGACAGCAGACTCTCCACACTGGCGATCAAGGCGATCGTAAGCACCGCCAGCGCTACTCCGCCCCAGTTGCCGCTGGGCAGGGCGGGCAGGCCGATGGCGTCGAACAGGGAGCTGTCGATCTTGATACGGTCCGGATCACCAGGTAGCGCCAGCGACAGCGCCGTACCCACCAGCACCGCGACCAACGGGCCCGGGATCAGGCGAACCTTCTCGGGTACCCGGCGCCAGGCGACGATGATGCCGATGACGATCACGCCGATGACGAAATCGTCACCGTGCGCGTTCAGCAGCTGGCCGGGGAGTTCGGTGATGTTCTCGGAGGCCGAGCTGCGCGACGCCCCGCCCAGCAGCACGTGCACCTGCTGCAGCGCGATGGTGACACCGATACCGGCGAGCATGGCATGCACGACGACCGGCGCTATCGCCAGCGCGGCGCGCGCGATCCGGCTCAAACCGAACACGATCTGCAAGAGGCCGGCCGCTGCCGTAATGAAACAGGTTGTCTTCCAGCCGAACTGGTGGATGATCTCGGCGACCACCACGGTGAGGCCGGCCGCAGGCCCGCTGACCTGTAGCGGGCTCCCACCGAGGAAGCCGACCACGATGCCGCCCACAGCGGCCGCGATCAGGCCGGCGGCAATCGGGGCGTCCGAGGCGATGGCAATGCCCAGCGACAGCGGCAGGGCGACAAGGAACACCACGATCGAGGCGGGCAGATCATGGCGGGAGATCGACGAAAGCCGATCGGACCAGAGGCTCCCCGGTGGAGCGGCCGAAACACGGGTCGCATCGGCGTCGGTGGACATATTTCTCCTTCACCAGGCCAACAGGCCGGTCCGGTCGGTCGAACATATTCTCCAGGCATCGAAAGCAGCCGCGGAACGACGACGGTTCCGAGATATCAGCGTCCGGCAGCCTCTCCGGCATGGGGGGTTTCCGATCTCAACGTACTGGCAATGGCGAAGCGAAAAACAGGACGAACGAATGTTTGTGACCGGCACTATTCCGGGGGGCAGCGTCTTACTCGGCTTCACAGCGCCCACCGGGAAATTTGCTTCAGAAATGAGTTTTCCTGAAACGGCGGACACGCCACTGCTCAGAGGTTACCGACAGCGCAGGGCACGGGTGCAGCACGGCAGGCACTCATGGTCGACGTCGGCGTATCCGATGCCGGGCGACGAAATGCCACAGGCAATGAGCAGAACTATCGTGTGCATTCGGGTCACAGTTAGTGTTGATGCCACTGGTTACTGTGATGATCTACGACGACTCCGTATCGAGTTGATCTAGAAATCCAAACTCTGGAAAACGCCATGCAAGGACCTTCGAGTTCGTGATCTGATCGTTCCGTCCCGAACCCGGGAATTCCCCATGAACACGACTGAGGATGTCTGTATGAACTCGAGGATTATCCGCCCGCTCGCCGTGGCCGCATTCGCACTATCGGCCACCGCCCTCGGTGTCGGCACGGCCGCAGCGGATGCGTCCGCGGCCGCCCCCGTCGCGGGCTCGGTGGAATTGTGCATTCCCATCCCCCTTGGCTCGGCCGAGAACACCTTCTGTCTGCCTATCGGCTGACTCGAGCGGCACGCGGCGGTGGCGGCATGGTCCAGGGTGAGCACAACGGCGCGCTTTCCAGTTCGAAGCCGTCACCGCCGCACAGCCCGCGCAACAAGATCGAACAGCGGCCGGCCGGCTGAGCGGCTGCGGGCATGGCGCACCAGCGACTGCGCGTCGGACACCACCCCTCGCTATCGGGCGCCGAAGGGCCACGTCGGCGCCACAGGCCGAACAGCCCGCCCACCGGCACGGTCACCAAGCAGCGCAATGAGGGCCGCCTGGGCCGGCGCATCGACCTCCGGTGGCCAAGCACCCGACAGGCAGTGTCGATACCGAACGCCACCCACAAATCGCTTCCCGTCAAGTGAATCAGGAGTTGCATGTCGGCAGTTGATGCCGCGGACGCCGCAGCGCTGGCCGCCACGGCGACGCGCCTGCGCATTGCATTGACCGTGATTTTGCGCCGCATCCGGAGGGATCCGAACGAGTGCCGATTGTCCGCGACGCAATGGGCGGTGCTGGGACGCTTGCACCGATGCGGAGCCATGGCCGCTGTCGATCTGGCTCGCCTGGAGATGTTGCGCCCGCAGACGATGCGCAATGTCGTCGACGGGTTACGAGATCAAGGGCTGATCGCCGGCGTCCGCGACCCCATCGACGGACGCCGCGTGAACCTGATGCTCACCGACGACGGCCTGGCCTGGGTCTGCGGGCAACAGGAGTCACTCCACAACGCTCTCGCGCGAGTTCTGTCGGAGAACTTGCCGACCGACGAGTTGAGCAAGGTACACGAAGCGCTGGACCTGCTGGAGAGAATCGCCTACGGGTGATCCATCCACGCCGCGCACCCGCCGGTAGCAGGCGAGCGCACTGCCGATAGGTGCGCTGCGCAGCCCACCGGCCCGTCGGCAGATCCGGGGAGGCTCGAACCGACCGTCGTTGTGAACTATCACTACCGCTTGCTGATCACTCCCCCGGAAATTCACGTTACTCGGAGTAAACCGTCCCTATGAATCTCGTTCTGGTTACCCTGGAGCAATAGTGCAGTTAACGGGGGTGAAAGGAAGTTCGGCTATGCCTGTCACTGCCCCGCGCCGACAAGGGCTCACGGTCTCCGGCCAGCCCATGTCGTTGCCACTGAAGGATGTACGCGCCCTATCGCGGCAGATGGTGGGGCATTTCGTCGAAACCGTCGCCCCCTGCGGCACCCTGCCCGGCGATGCGATCCACGGCGACATCACCGTCATCACCCGTGTGTGCTTAGAACTGGCAGTCAGCATTCTGGACGGCAGCAACATTCCGGAGAAGACCGAACAACTCGAGGACGCCGCAGCCCAGTGGGCTCGCGAGGGCGTACCTATTGGTACCATTCACCACGCCATCCACGAGGGCTTCAAGATCGGCTTCGACCTGGTGGTGTCCGCCACCTCGGCCCGTCGGCGTACCGCCGACTCAGCCCACATCGATCCGATGCCCACTCCCAGCCTGGCCGACTATCAAAACATCCTCGATGGCGCCAAACTCGTCGTCGAAATGCTCGACACCATGACCACGGCGGTCTCGGTGGCCTATGTGCGCGAACTGCGCGCGGTCGTGTCCGAGCACCACACCGCGGTGCACACGCTCACCTCGGCGCTACTCGGAGGGCACCCCACCTCCACCATGGCCCGCGAGTGTGGCATCGACATCTCCGACCGCTATCGCGTCATAGCCCTCGCCATTCCACCCCACCCGGACGAGTCCAACCCGATGCTGGACGCGAAAGTCGTTGCCCGCCGCAAACTCCGGCGCGTGCAGGCGGAGCTGGCTACCCGCTGCGACGACACAGTGCTGTCGCTGCTGTCGGTCGACGGCGGCACCCTGCTCATCCCCGCCGATCACATCACCAAGGGCGCCTTGAAGGACCTGATCGGGCATCTGTCGCGGGCGGCCCGCGTGCACATCACCGCCGCAGCGGTCACCGCCACCACCGACGCTGTGCCCACCGCTGCCGATCAAGCCCACGAACTACTCGACATGGTCACCCGGCTGCGGTCGGTGCCGGACCTGTACCACTTCGACGATCTGGCCCTGGAATACCAGCTCACCCGCCCCGGTGCCGCCCGTGAGCATCTCGGATCGCTGCTCGATCCACTGGACGAGCACCCCGAACTGCTCGATACCTTGCAGGTCCATATCGCGCACAACCTGAACCGCCAGCGCACTGCGCGGCTACTGCACGTACACACCAACACCGTGGACCACCGGCTCAAGCGGATCGGTCAGCTGACCGGATTCGATCCCACCATGGCCAGCGGGCTGTGGCATCTCCGTTCGGCATTGGTTGCCCGCACTTACCGAAGGTAAACAGGGCGCGGAATTACTCCGGTCGATCAGCGTACACCGTTCGCGCCGCAGAACAGCATTGCACGCGCTGGAGAGCGCCGCCGATCGAAGTATTTTACGGCCCGGTACGCCTACGCTTCGCAAACGAGGGGATTCTACATTTTCTACCGGTTTCCGCACCGGAGCCGGTCGGTGGAAAAACGCGCAACAGAACCAGCGGAAAGTCGACCCGGCAGCGGTCGAAATAGATCTCGAACAAAGTCTACGAGTTGGAAACAGAAATGGATGATATGCGGCGAACCGAAGCCGGCGGACTGCGCGCGACGTGGCAGCCGTTTCAGAACCACCTGATCTCGATCGTCGCAGTCCACGAGACATCCAGTGCCACGCCGATCGTATCCTTCGGCCCCGAGGACTTTCCGGATCTCGCACAAGCACGAGAACTCCTTCCGGAAATGGCCACGTTGTGGGACGCAGTACGCCACGACTTCTGGAGCAAACTCATTCCACCGCAACCACGGTGTCGACAGTTGCGATGGAGGTGAGCTCGACACTGCGCCACTGGTGCGTGCACATCAGGCGCGAACTACCTTCTCGAGCGACCGGCAGCTCACGCGAACGCCAGGCGCTGCACTCCGCTGTAGACGTTCATCGTCTCTCCTCAGGAATCCGACCAGTAGCGACAGCAGATTCGGCGGCCAGCGAAGTCGGCGCCGAACCACTCTCAGCACGGACTGCACGCCACCACAGCCTTTTACCTAAGGGCCCCTCTGACCCCATGAACAAGCACTTGAGGCGAGTTCACCCCGATCATCGAGTCGGAAGACGTGATCGACCACGCTAGACGCCCCCTTCGGTCGGCTGGGTCGCGGTCAGCAGGGGATCGAGACGAGGCAGCACCGATTCACCGTACGCCTCCAGAGTCGCGATCTTCGCGTCGTGCTGGAGATAGACGGCGAATTGGTCGACGCCGAGCCCCGCCAGTTCGCGTAAGCGGATCAACTGGTCGTCGGGCGTGCCCAGCAGGCAGAAGCGGTCCACGATGGCATCGGGCACGAATTCGGCGTGGACGTTGCCCGCGCGGCCGTGCTGGCTGTAGTCGTAGCCGCGCCTGCCTTCGATATAGTCGGTGAGCGCCGCCGGAATGTCGCTGTGCCCGCCGTATTTGGCGACGATCTCCGCCACGTGGTTGCCGACCATCCCGCCGAACCATCGGCACTGCTGCCGTGCGTGCGCCAGCGCCGCGTCCGTCCCGTCGGTGACGTAAGCGGGCGCGGCGACGCAGATCCGCACCGCTGCCGGGTCCCGGCCCGCGCGCTCGGCCGCCGCGCGCACCCGCGCGATGGTCCAGGCGGTGATGTCCGGGTCGGCCAGTTGGAGGATGAATCCGTCCGCGACCGCACCGGTCAGGTCGAGAGCACGCGGCCCGTAGCCCGCTACCCATACCTCCAGCCGCGAATCGGCCGCCCACGGCAGCCGGACCACGGTGTCGTCTATTCGCGCGCTGCGCCCGTTGCCCAGCTCCCGGATCACCTCCACCGCTTGCCGCAGCGTAGCCAAGGTCGCGGGTTTGCCGCCCTGCGTGCGGACAGCCGAGTCACCGCGGCCGATCCCGCACAGCGTGCGGTTGCCGAACATCTCGTTGAGCGTGGCGAAGGCCGAGGCGGTCACCGTCCAGTCCCGGGTGGCCGGGTTGGTCACCATCGGACCGACCATCACCTTGCGGGTAGCGGCCAGGATCTGGCTGTAGATGACGTAGGGCTCCTGCCAGAGCACATGCGAGTCGAAGGTCCAGACGTGGGAGAACCCGTAGGTCTCCGCGAGCCTGGCCAGTTCGATCACCCGCGCGGCCGGGGGCGTGCATTGCAGCACCAGACCGATGTCCATGCGGCACTCTCCGTTCGAGGATCGAGATGCGTCGTCAGATCAGGTTCTGCGAGAGTTCACGCTTGACGAACCGGCCGTGTCCGGCGTGCCCCAGATAGACGCCGTCGTCGACGACCACCCGGCCCCGGGACAGCACCGTGTCGACGTGCCCGTCGATCTCGAATCCTTCGTAGGCCGAGTAGTCCATATTCATGTGATGGGTCTTGCCGAGCCCGATGCTGGTGTGGCCGTCCGGGTCGTAGACGACGATGTCGGCGTCCGCGCCCGGGCTGATCACCCCTTTGCGCGGGTACATGCCGAACATCCGGGCCGGAGTGGTGCAGCACGCGTCGACCCAGCGTTCCAGCGGGATCCGGCCGGACCGGACGCCCTGGAAGATCAGGTCCATCCGATGTTCGACGCCGCCGATGCCGTTGGGGATCTTGCTGAAGTCGCCGAGCCCCAGCTCTTTCTGGTCCTTCAGGCAGAACGGGCAGTGGTCGGTGCCGACCGTCGTGACGTCACCGGTGCGCAGGTAGCGCCACAGCTCGTCCTGATGTCCCTCGGCCTTCGCCCGCAGCGGTGTCGAGCACACCCATTTCGCGCCCTCGAAACCCGGTGCGCCCAGCTGGTCTTCGAGCGAGAGGTACAGGTATTGAGGACAGGTCTCGCCGAAGACGTTGCGCCCGGCGTCGCGGGCGAGGGCGATCCGGGCCAGCGCCTGCTTGGCCGACACGTGCACGATGTACAGCGGCACACCGGTCAACTCGGCCAGCATGATCGCGCGGTGGGTGGCCTCCTCCTCCAGCTGCCACGGTCTGGTCGTGCCGTGGAAATACGGCGCGGTCTCCCCGCGCGCGAGCGCCTGCTCGACCAGCACGTCGATGGCGATCCCATTCTCGGCGTGCATCATCAGCAGCGCGCCCAGATCCGCCGCGGACTGCATAGCGCGCAGGATCTGCCCGTCGGTGGAGTAGAAGACACCGGGATAGGCCATGAAGAGTTTGAAGCTGGTGACGCCCTCGGCCACCAATTCGCTCATGGCCTTCAAGGATTCGTCGTCGACCGCACCGATGATCTGATGGAAGCCGTAGTCGATCGCGCACTGCCCGGCGGCCTTCGCATGCCAAGCGGCCAGGGTGTCCTGGACCCGCTCCCCTGGCCGCTGGACGACGAAGTCGACGATGGTGGTGGTGCCACCCCACGCCGCCGCGCGGGTGCCGGTCTCGAAGGTGTCGGAGGCTTCGGTCCCGCCGAAGGGCATCTGCATGTGCGTGTGGCCGTCCACGCCGCCGGGGATCACGTATCTGCCGGTCGCGTCGAGCACCCGGTCCGCGGAGGCGGCGAGGTCCGCACCCAGCGCGGCGGAGCCCGGCTGGAGGACGGCGACGATGGTCTCGCCCTCGATGAGCACGTCGAGCAGTTGCGATCCGGTGGCGGAGACGACCGTGCCGCCGTGGATGAAAGTACGCGCCATCGTCGTTCTCCCCGTCTCAGGGGGCCACCAGCGGCCCATAGGCGTCGGGCCTGCGATCGCGGTAGAAGGCCCAGCGCTCGCGCACCACCTTGATCAAATCCATGTCCAGGTCCCGGACGACAAGTTCGGGGCCGGTGTCGGAGGCGACATCACCGACGAACCGGCCTTCGGGATCGACGAAATAGCTGGTGCCGTAGAAGTCGTCGTCGCCGTATTCTTCGACGCCGACCCGGTTGATCGCGCCGATGAAATACTCGTTGGCCACCGCGGCCGCCGGTTGCTCCAGTTTCCAGAGGTAGCCGGACAGGCCTCGCGACGTGGCCGACGGGTTGAACACGATCTCGGCCCCGGCGAGCGCCAGGGCCCGCCAGCCCTCCGGGAAGTGCCGGTCGTAGCAGATGTACACGCCGACCTTGCCGGCCGCCGTATCGAACACCGGCCAGCCGAGGTTGCCCGGCCGGAAGTAGAACTTCTCCCAGAATCCGTGCACGTGCGGCAGATGGTGTTTGCGGTACTTGCCGAGATAACTGCCGTCGGCGTCGATCACCGCGGCCGTGTTGTACAACAGGCCCGGCTGTTCCTGCTCGTACACCGGCAGGACCATCACCAGGCGCAATTCCTTCGCCAGTGCGGCGAACCGCTCCGTCGTCGGCCCCGGTACCGATTCGGCGTAGCCGTAGAACTCCGTGTCCTGCCGCTGGCAGAAGTAGGGCCCGTAGAACAGCTCTTGGAAACAGATCACCGCGGCCCCCTCCGCGGCGGCCCGGCGCGCGTAGGCCTCGTGCGCCTCGAGCATCGACTCCTTGTCGCCGGTCCAGTTCGTTTGGACCAGCGCCGCTCGAACGATTCCCATGCTTTGTTATACGTCACCGGGAACAATTCTGTTGTCCAACAGGTTGCCGGAAACATTTTGTGGCCGATCTGCGGCCATCGCGGTCCCCCTTCATCGGACCGCGCACACGGGTAATCGCACCGTACGCACCCACCACGCCGGGGGAGATGGAATGATTCGCGCTGCATCGTCCGGTGCGCAACCCCGAGTGAAGGAGATTTTCAGCGGTGAGCAGCGAAGTGCAAGCGCGAGAACTCGTCAACGGCCGGCGCGCGGGGCGCCGGGGCCTACCGTGGCGATCGCTGCGGATCCTCGGGGTACTCGCCGTCGGCGTGACGCTGGTGGCGTCCGCGGCGGGTGTCGTCTCGGCGACCCCCGCGCCGGCTCGCGAGCAGGGACCGGCCCGCTGCGGCGCACCGGCCGCCGGCCAGCCGAACGGCAAGCAATGGCCCGCCGAACCCGGTATGACCATCGACGCCAACGCCGGATACACGGCAACGCTGACCACCAGCTGTGGCACCGTGACCATCGCCCTGGACGCGGCACGCGCCCCGCGCACGGTCAACTCGTTCGCGTTCTTGGCCGGTGAGCAGTTCTTCGACCACACGAAGTGCCACCGGATCACCACCGAAGGCATCTATGTCCTGCAGTGCGGCGACCCGACCGCCACCGGCATGGGCGGCCCCGGTTACTTCTTCCCCGACGAGAACCTGGCGGGGGCCACTTACCCGGCCGGAACGGTCGCCATGGCGAATGCGGGGCCCGGCACCAACGGCAGCCAGTTCTTCCTGGTCTACCGCGACGCGCCGCTGCCGCCTGACTACACCCCGTTCGGGCGAGTCACCGCGGGCATGGATGTTCTGTCGTCCATCGCCACCGCGGGTGTCAAGGACGGCTCGTCCGACGGCGAGCCCGCCGTCGAGGTCGTGCTGAATTCCGTCGCCGTCGGGCGGAACTGAATCCCGCCGCGGTGGCGGTGCGATCCGGCGTCGCCACCGCGGGTTCAGCCGCTCGGTCCTCGAAGTAGACGACCTCCCAGAGAAGGTCGGTGTCGGTCAGGACACGCCGGCGCGCCGCCGCAGCACGAGCGCCATGACCGGTTCGACGAACCGGCTGGCGATCGGGCCGAGCACCGCCATCAGCAGCACGTATGTGGTGGCCAGCGCGGCGAATTCCGCGGGGACCGCGCCCGCCGCGACGGCGAGTCCCGCGATGACGATCGAGAACTCGCCGTGCGCGACCAAGGCGGTGCCCGCGCGTGCCCGGCCCAAGCGGCCCGCACCGGCTCGCTTGGCCGCCCACCATCCGGTGGCGATCTTGGTGGCCGTGGTGACCAGCGCCAGCAGGCACGCCCACCCCAGCACCGGCGGGATGCTCGCCGGATCGGTGCTCAAGCCGAACAGCACGAAGAACAGCGCGGCGAACAGGTCTCGCAGCGGCTCCAGGAGCTTGGTCGCGTTGTGCGCGGTCGAGTCCGAGATCGCGATGCCGAGCAGGAACGCGCCGACCGCGGCGGACACCTGGACCGCGGAGGCCGCGCCCGCCACCAGCAAGGCGGAGCCGAGCAGCTTCAACAGGAAGATCTCGCGGTCGGCGCTGTCGACGATCGCCGAGACGTAGCGGCCGTAACGCAGCGCGACGATCAGCACGACGGTGACCGCCACCAAGGCGATGGCCAGCGTCTTCAGCCCGGCCAGGAAGCCGACACCGGCCAGCACCGCGGTCAGGACCGGCAGGTATCCGGCCATCACCAGGTCCTCGAACACCAGGATGGACAGGATCACCGGCGTCTCGCGGTTGCCGAGCCTGCCCAGATCGTTGAGGACCTTCGCGACGATGCCCGAGGACGAGATATAGGTGACCCCGGCCATGGCGATGGCGCCGGTGAACCCCCAACCCAGCCCCAGCGCGACGAGCACGCCCGGCGTCGCGTTGAGCACGATGTCCATGACACCCGCGGCCCACGATCGGCGCATGCCCGTGACCAATTCCGGCGCGCTGTATTCCAGGCCGAGCAGCAACAGCAGCAGCACGACGCCGATTTCGCTGGCGAGGTGGATGAAGTCGTCCACCTGCCGCAACTCGACCAGGCCGCCGGTGCCGAAGACCAGCCCGCCGATCAGGTACAGCGGGATGGGCGACATGCCGATGCGTGCGGCGATCCGCCCGAGCAGGCCGAGGCCGAAAAATACCGCGCCCAGCTGGATCAGCGCGAGCGCGGTCTCGTGTGCCACCATGCCGCTCAGCCGTCTAACAGGATCTTGGCGGCGGCCTCGAGGCCCTCCACGGTGCCGACGACGACGAGTACGTCCCCGGCGGTGAAGGTGAAGTCCGGCCCCGGCGAGGGAATCGGCTGCCCGCTGCGCACCACCGCGACGATGGACGCCTTCGTCCGGGTGCGCATCTGGGTCTCGCCCAGCCTGCGCCCGTCGAAGCGGGACCGGTCCGGGATGGACAATTGACGGGTGGTCAAACCGGTGAACGCCCGGTGCTCCTCACGGAGTTGTTCGACCAGCTGCGGCGCACCGAGCAGGCTGGCCAGCACGGCCGCCTCCTTGCCCGTCAGGGGCACCTGTTCGGTCTCGTCGGGGTCGTCCGCTTTGCTCACGATGAGGTCCATCGTGCCGTCGCGGTGGTCGATCACACCGATCCGGCGTCGGCTATTGGTCAGCGGAAAATCTTTACGCACACCGATACCCGGCAGGGGTGTCACCTCAACGTTCACGACTCCACCCTAACGACCGGCGGACGACGCCCGGTCGGCGGGTGACCGAATTGTCCGTATTAAACGGCCGTTTCCGCACCACACCGCCGCCTTGTGAGTTGGACCGGGATTCACCGTGCGTGATAAGAGAGATGACGTGTCCCGTACATCACCCCGACGCCCAGCCGTTGCCTTCCGTTCCCGCAGCGACCGCGCCATGCGGGCCCGGTGACGGTCGCCCGAGCGGTGCATCGATTCCGCGCACCAGGTGCGGTCGCCACCGCCGCGGCCCCTCCGCGGACGGCCGGAGCGTACCGGCACGACTTGGACGGCCTGCGTGGCGTGGCGATAGCGCTGGTCGTGGCGTTCCACATCTGGTTCGGCCGGGTGTCGGGCGGGGTAGACGTGTTCCTGGTGCTGTCCGGCTTCTTCTTCACCGGCTCGCTGCTGCGCGGCGCGGAGTCCGCCGGCACGGTCCGCGTCGCGCACACCGCGCGCAGACTCGCCCGCAGGCTGCTCCCCGCGCTGGTGACGCTCCTGGCCGCCGTGGTCGCGGCGACCGTGCTGCTGCGCCCGTTCACCCAGTGGGGCGAGATGGCCGCGCAGACCCTGGCGTCGCTGCTGCACTACCAGAATTGGTACCTGGCGCTGTCCTGGTCGGACTACCTGGCCGCCGATCCGTCGGTGAGCCCGCTCCAGCACCTGTGGTCGATGGCGGTGCAGGCGCAGTTCTACCTCCTGGCGCTGCTCGGCGTGGCGTCGGCGGCGGCCCTGTGCCGGTGTTTCGCGCGCCCCGGGGCGCTGCGTCCCGTCATGGCCGTCGCGCTCGCCGTGGGCGCGACGGCCTCCTTCCTCTACGCCGCGCACGGCGCCGCGGCGCATCAGGGTTGGAATTACTACGACAGTTTCGCCCGCGCTTGGGAACTGCTGGCCGGAGCGCTGCTGGCGGTCGTCGCGCCCTGGCTGTCGCCGCCGCGTGTGGTGCGGGTCGCGGCGGCCGTCCTCGGCTCGGTCGCGGTGCTCACCTGCGGGTGGTGGATCGACGGCGCCGACCGGTTTCCCGGTCCGGCGGCGCTGGTGCCGGTCGGCGCCGCGCTGGCGCTGATCGTCTCGGGCGCCGGGCTGCCCGCGGACCGGCAACCGCTGCCCAATCGGCTGCTCGGCGCACCGGCCGCGGTGCGGCTCGGCGAACTGTCCTACGCGCTGTACCTGTGGCATTGGCCGATCTTGATCTTCGTGCTGGCGCGGACCGGAGCCGCGACCGCGGGGCTGGGCGTCGGCCTGGGCGTCATCGCGGCGGCGCTGGCGCTCGCCCACCTGACGAACCGTTTCGTCGAGGAGCCGCTGCGGATGCGCTCCGGCCGTCCGGCCCCGGAGACACCTGCCCGCGCCGTCCGCACCGGCCGGCTGGTCGCCGTGCTGGGCATCGCGGTGCTCGCCGCCTCGGTGGGCGAGCAGGTGGCCACCCGAGCGAATCCGCCTCGGGCGGTGGCGTCGCTGGACTCGGTGCGTTATCCCGGCGCGGAGGCGCTGGTCAGCGGTGCGAGCACGCCCGAGGCCGCGATGCGTCCGTCCGTCTACGAGGCGCCCGCGGATGCCGCCTACCCTTCGCGCGACGGCTGCATCGCGGACTGGGACACCCGCGAGGTCATCACCTGCACCTACGGGGACGCGGGCGCGCAGCGCACCGTCGCGGTGGTGGGCAGTTCGCATGCCGAGCACTGGGTGCCCGCGCTCGACCTGCTCGCCCGCGAGCACGCCTTCCGGGTCGAGGTCTATCTGAAAATGGGCTGCCCGCTGACCGTGGCGGCGGAACCGATGTACAAGGGCGAGGCCAACCCCGATTGCCGCGACTGGTCGGTGGAGGTGATCGACCGCTTGGGCGTCGAACGCCCGGAGTGGGTCTTCACCACGGCGACCCGCCCGCGCGACGGCGCGGGCGACGAGACCCCGGCCGACTATCTGGACGTCTGGACGCGGCTGGCCGACCGCGGCCTCAACGTGCTCGCCATCCGCGACACGCCATGGCTGCGCCGCGACGGCGTGCGGTACCGGGCCATCGACTGCCTTGCCCAGCAGGGCGACCGGATCAGCTGCGGAATGCCGCGCGCGGAGGCACTGGACGAGGTCAACCCGGCGCTGGAGTTCGCCGCGGCGTTCCCCAACGTGTTCCCGTTGGACCTATCCGATGCGCTGTGCGAACGCGACGTATGCGCGGCCGCCGAGGGCAACGTCCTGATCTACCACGACGAGCACCACCTCACCGCCAGTTATGCACGCTCGCTCGCGCCGGAACTCGGCAGGCACTTGTCGCCGATCCTCGGCTGGTGGTGAACCGCGGCGATCAGTTCAGCCGCAACATGTCCGGCCAGGATCGCGACCACGGCGCACGCGGTTGCGCACAGCGCCAGATGGTGACGCCGCGGGTGACACCGGGATACCCCAGCCGCGCGTCGACCTGCCCCGCCGCGGTGACCTCGGCGCAGTGCGCGCGCACGTCGGCCTCGGTGCCGCCCACCCAGAGCACTGTCGTGGCCGTGTCCGGCGGGGTGCCGAAGTAGCCGAAACCACGATTCGGACTGTAGACGGCGGGCAGGCCGTACTCGGCCCGACCGACGTCCAAGGCGCTTGCCTGCCAATAGGAGTCGGCGATCACCACGGCCGACGAACGCTCCGGCTCCGGCAGGGCACGGTAGGCCGCCGCTACCCCCGCCGCGAGTTCCGACCAGCCGAATCGCCCGTAGATCGCGATCTCCAGGCCCGCCTGAGCCTGCGTGTCGACCGGCTCGACAGCGGACTCCGGACGCAGTGGCAGGGAGAACATCACCAGCGCGACGGACAGCGCGAGCAACGGGACGGTGGCGATCGCGCGCGAGCGACGCCGGTTCCCGGTCCACCGCACAGCCCCGGCCGCGATCAGCACTCCGTAGCAGCCCGCCGCGTAGTACGGACGTCCGTTCGTCGCGATGAAGACCACGACCAGCACTATCGGCAGCAGTGCGAGGAACCGGTAGGGCCGCCAGGACTCCGCCCGCAACAGCGTCCACACTCCGTAGACCAGCAGCAGGCCGCCGATCAGGCCGGCGGCGGCGAGCGCCAGCGGCAGCCAGACGTAGCGACCGCCGATCGTGGCCTGCTCGGCGGCGACCGTTCCACCCAGTCGTAACTGCGGCCACCCGTGCGTCGCCTGCCACACCAGACTGGGCACCATGGTCAGCACGACTACCGCGCCGCCGCACCACAGCGCGGGGCGGCGCAGCAGCTCACGCGGTCCGTAGCTCGCCACCCCGATCACGAGGGCGATCCAGAAGAATGGGATCAGCCACTTGACCTGCATGTCCACCGCGGTGACCAGCGCAGCCGCCACCAGCAGGCCGTCGCGGCGGGTGCGGACCCAGCGGACCACCAGCCAGCTCACCACTACCCACAGGGCCGTGTCGATCGTGTTGGTGGCGAGTTGATCACCTTGTACCAGCAGGAACGGCGAGGTGGCGTAGGCGGCCGCGGCCAGCATCTGCGCCGCGCAGCCGCCCCCGAACTCCCGGGCGATCTGGGCGGTGATCACCACCGCGGCCACGGTGACGAGCACAGCCGGAAGGCGCAACGCCACCAGGGAGCCCGGGGCGAGCAGATCCATCACCCTGGCGATGGCCGGCAACAACGGCCCCTGATCGGCATAGCTGACGGCGAGCCTGCGCCCCGCGGCGACGAAATACAGCTCGTCGCCGAAGAATCCATACCTCCCGATCGAGACCAGCAGCGCCAGCGCACCGAGCGCCGCCACCGCGCCCACTCCGCCGAGGGCGAACGGTGGTCGCGGTTCGCCGGGATCCGTCTGCCGCCGTGCGGGATTCAGCACTTCAGTCATGCTCGCTCACCTTGCGTGTCGCCGTGTCGAACAGCCTGCACAAATGCGCCGCGTAGGCCTCCATCGCGAAATCCGGCTCCCGCACGGCGCGTCCCGCCGCGCCGTCGATGGCGTCGCGGATCGACTTGGCCATCAACAGTGGATCGAACTCGCCGAACTCACCGGTGCGCTGCCCGTCGGTCATGATGCCGACCAGCGGCGCGATGATGTCACGTTCCCCGTCGGCGGAGGCGAATTTCGGTTTGCCCTCCGCGTCGCGCAGATTCGTCACGACCTCCACCAGCGCCGCCACGTAGGTCGTATTCGCTTCGATGAAGCCGAGGTTCGATGTGAGATAGGCCAGCAGGCTCTCGCGCGCGCCGACGGCCGCGCCCACCCGTGGCGCGATGTACTCCGCCGCCGAGACGTACAGCTGGATCACCAGCTGCGTCATCAGGTCGTCCTTGCCCTCGAAGTGGTAGGAGATGACGCCCTTGGAGATGCCCGCGTGCTCGGCGATCCGCGCCAGCGAAGCATTCGCGTACCCGACTTCGGAGATCACCTCCACCGCCGCGGCGATGATCTGCCGCCGCCGCGCCTCTTCGATGAACGACCTCCGTTGACCGCCCGTACTATTTTCTGGCCGCATGGCCAAATATTAGCACGAGCGGTCTACGCCGATTCAGCGCGCGGCGGCCCGAGCCGCGTCGAACGGCGCACGGTCGAAGATGATCCGGACATACGTGATCCGTCCGTCGATCACCTTGTGCCATTCCGCGCCGGGTGCGTTCGGAACCGGAACGGTCACGGTGTCGTACATCAGCAGCGCAGTGCGGTCGTCACCGAATGAGGCGAGCAAGGTCGAGTCGGTGAGGATCCGGCTGAACGGTTCGAGGAAATCGCGGAACGCCGCGGCTCCGGTGATTCGCCCGGCGGGGGCGTCGCAGATGATGTCGTCGGCGACGTAGGTCATGGCGTCGGCGAAATCGTGACCGGTCCAGGCGCGATAGAACGCGAGCGAAGTCCGCAGAGCGATGGGTTCGGACATGGTGTCTCCTTCCGGTGAGCATCGGCGCTTCGCCGTGCTGTAGGTAGTGACACCGAGAACGGGCCCGATGGAACGCCCGACGACGAACTGGCACCATCGACGGCGTGCAGCAGACGACCCTGGAACGGGCATGTGCGGGCGACGAGTCGGCGTTTCGGGTCCTCACCGACCCGTACCGGCGCGAGTTGGAACTGCACTGCTACCGCCTGCTCGGCTCGATGACCGATGCCGAGGACATGGTGCAGGAGACCTTGCTGGCGGCTTGGCGCGGCCTGCCGGGCTTCGAGCAACGGTCGTCGCTGCGCTCGTGGCTGTACCGCATCGCCACCAACCGGTGCCTCAACGCGCTGCGGGACGCCCGCCGCCGGGTGCCGCCCGAGCCGGTGCCCCCGTTCTCGCCGCCCGAACCCACCCGCCGGGACGAACTGCGCTGGTTGCAGCCATATCCCGACAGCAAGCTCGACATCGCCGATCCCGCGCCCGGCCCGGAGGCCCGCTACGCGGCCACCGAAGCGGTCGAGCTGGCCTTCGTCATGGGGTTGCAGCGGCTGCCGCCGCGCCAAGCCGCGACCCTGGTGCTGCGCGACGTCCTCGGCTTCCCCGTCGCCGAGGTGGCCGACCTCCTCGGCGTCACGCCCACCGTGGTCAAGGGACATCTGCAACGCGCACGGGCGTCGCTCGACCGGCATCGGGGCCGAACGTTTCCGCGCCGGGCCGCTCCCGAAGAACGCGCTCTCGCAAGCCGTTTCGCCGCAGCGTACCTCTCGGGCGACGTCGAAGGCGTGATCGCCCTGCTCACCGACGACGCGTGGCTTTCGATGCCGCCCGCGCCACACGAGTACCACGGTCCGGCCGCGATCGCGGAATTCCTGTCCGCTTCCTTCGCCTACAGTGGCGAGCGCCGCGTCCACCTGGTGCCGACGGGAGCCAACGGCCTGCCCGCGTTCGGCGCCTACCTCGACGACGCGGTGCGCCCGGTCGCGACTCCAGCCGGCCTGATCGTGCTCACACCAGCGGGCGACCGCATCGGCAGGATCACCCGTTTCCACCTCGACGCTCTCTACCCGAGGTTCGGCCTGCCCGACCGGTTGCCGGACGGCCCGCCGCCCGCCTGACCGGCACGATCCGACTGCGACCTGGCTCCTGCACGAACGGCGAAGGGCCGCGCCTCCGGAGAGACGCGACCCTACGTGGTCCGGCGGAACCTTACAGGTACTGACCGGTGTTCGACTCGGTATCGATGGCGCGGCTGGCGCTGGCGTTCTTGCCGGTGACCAGCGTGCGGATGTAGACGATCCGCTCGCCCTTCTTGCCCGAGATGCGCGCCCAGTCATCCGGATTCGTGGTGTTGGGCAAGTCCTCGTTCTCGGAGAACTCGTCCACGATCGAATCGTAGAGATGCTGGATCCGCAGGCCCGGATTGCCGGTGTCGAGCACCGCCTTGATGGCGTACTTCTTGGAGCGGTCCACGATGTTCTGGATCATGGCGCCGGAGTTGAAGTCCTTGAAGTACAGGACCTCTTTGTCACCGTTGGCGTAGGTGACCTCCAGGAAGCGGTTGTCCTCGCTCTCGGCGTACATCCGGTCGACGACCCGTTCGATCATCGCGCGGATGCACAGGCCCTTGTCGCCGCCGAACTCGGCCAGATCGTCGTCGTGCAGCGGCAGCTCCTCGGTGAGGTACTTCGAGAAGATGTCCTGCGCGGACTCCGCGTCCGGCCGCTCGATCTTGATCTTCACGTCCAAGCGGCCCGGCCGCAGGATCGCCGGATCGATCATGTCCTCACGGTTGGAGGCGCCGATCACGATGACGTTCTCCAAGCCCTCGACGCCATCGATCTCCGACAGCAGCTGGGGCACCACCGTGGTCTCCACGTCGGAGGAGACGCCTGAGCCGCGGGTGCGGAAGATCGAATCCATCTCGTCGAAGAACACGATCACCGGCGTGCCCTCGGACGCCTTCTCACGCGCCCGCTGGAAGATGATCCGGATGTGGCGCTCGGTCTCGCCCACGAACTTGTTGAGCAGCTCCGGGCCCTTGATGTTCAGGAAGTACGACTTGGCTTCCTTGGCGTCCTCACCGCGCGCCTCGGCGATCTTCTTGGCCAGCGAGTTGGCCACCGCCTTGGCGATCAGCGTCTTGCCGCAGCCGGGCGGACCGTAGAGCAGCACGCCCTTCGGCGGGCGCAGCGCGTACTCGCGGAACAGGTCCTTGTGCAGGAAGGGCAGCTCCACCGCGTCGCGGATCTGCTCGATCTGCCTGCCGAGACCGCCGATGTCGCCGTAGTCGACGTCGGGCACCTCTTCCAGCACGAGGTCCTCGACCTCGGCCTTGGGGATGCGTTCGAAGGCGAAACCGGCCTTCGAGTCCACCAGCAGCGAGTCGCCCGGCCGCAGCTTGCGAATGGGGGAATCGGGGTCGTCCAGGTCGTCCATCTCGGCGACCTTCGCCAGCGGGCCTGCCAGCCACACCACGCGCTCCTCGTCGGCATGACCGACGACCAGGGCGCGACGTCCGTCGTCGAGGATCTCCCGGAGGGTGCCGATCTCGCCGACCGCGTCGTAGTGCCCGGCCTCGACGACCGTGAGCGCCTCGTTGAGGCGGACGGTCTGACCGTACTCGAGCGTCGAGGTCTCGATGTTCGGTGAACACGTCAACCGCATCTTGCGACCCGAAGTGAACACGTCGACCGTCTGATCGTCGTACACACCGATCAGGATGCCGTATCCGCTCGGCGGCTGACCCAGCCGATCGACCTCCTCACGGAGCGCCACCAGCTGCTGGCGCGCTTCCTTGAGGGTGTCCATCAGCTTCGTGTTGCGAATGGTCAGCGAATCGATGCGGGCTTCCAATTCCCGTGTGCGATCTGGCGAGTCGGCGAGTTGCCTTCGGAGTGCAGCCGCCTCGGCGCGTACCGCCTCGAGCTCTCTCCAGGCCGCCGAATCCGAATTCTCGATGGGGCTCATGTGCTGCTCCTCCCAGTCCCGGTCTATCAACGCTACCGGGCGCGACCCGTTCTCGCTTTCCGACATGGTTTCGTGGTGATCACATCTGGGCCGCGATCGGCGGCCGGACCACCATGTTAGCCTGCCCTAACCCGACCCTGGCGAGCCCGCCCGCCACCCGAGCCGAAAGGTTGCCGACCATGCTCCTTCCCGCGAGAACCCTGCGTGTATCCCTTGCCACCGCCGCCGCGGCGCTGGCCATCTCCGGCGCACTGGCGGCCTGCGGATCCGACGACGACTCCGCTACGGCGACCTCGGCCACCACCAGCGCCGCCGCCTCGGGTACCCACGATCACGGCGACCATGCGACCGCCGCGCCGACCGCCGAGAGCTTGCAGGCGATGCTCGGCAAGTTCGCCGATTCGAATGTACCCACCGCGGAGAAGTCCAAGCTGATCGTCAACGGTGAGCAGCGCACCGCGAACATCGACCAGATGAACAAGGGCCTGCAGGGCTACACGCTCACCTTCACCGTCGCCGACCTCACCGTCCAGGGCACCACCGCGAACGCGCAGGTGACCATCACCTCCCCGCACGGCGCCGCGCCCGCCGTGCCGCTGAGCTGGGAGAACGTCGACGGCACCTGGAAGCTGTCGGACGCCAGCGGCTGCCTGCTGCTCGGCTTCGCGCAGGCGCCCTGCGTCCCGGCCTGAGCGGGCCGAGCGCCGCGCGCACCCGCCCGGGCCGCGCTCAGCCCTTCGAGGGCCTGCGCTGCGGCTTGGGCGTGACGGTGCCCTCGGCCAGCCTGCGGGCGCTGACCAGGAAAGCGGTGTGACCCTGCATGCGATGTTCGGGCCGCACGGCGAGGCCGACGACATGCCAGGGCCGCACCAGCGACTCCCACGATCGCGGCTCGGTCCAGCACTCCTGCTCGCGCAGCGCTTCGACCACCTTCGACAGCTGCGTGACGGTGGCGACGTAGACGATCAGCACGCCGCCCGGCACCAGCGCCTTGGACACGGCGGGGAGCGCGTCCCACGGCGCGAGCATGTCCAGCACGGCGCGATCCACCGGCTCCCCGGTGTAGTCGGCCACATCGCCGACGGTCAGCGACCAGTTCGCCGGTCGTTCCCCGAAGAACGTCTCCACATTGCGGACCGCGTGCTCGGCGTGGTCGGCGCGGATCTCGTAGGACACCACCTGCCCCTGCGGCCCGACCGCCCGCAGCAGCGAGCAGGTCAGCGCGCCGGATCCCGCGCCCGCTTCGAGCACGCGCGCGCCGGGGAACATGTCACCCTCGTGCACGATCTGCGCGGCGTCCTTGGGGTAGATCACCGCGGCGCCGCGCGGCATGGACAGCACGTAGTCGATCAGCAGCGGACGCAGCGCGAGGTACGGCGTGCCGTTGGTGGAGTGCACCACGCTGCCCTCGTCGGCGCCGATCAGGCTGTCGTGCTTGATCCCGCCACGATGAGTGTGGAACTCCTTACCCGGCTCCAAGACCACCGTGTACAGGCGCCCTTTGGCATCGGTCAGCTGCACCCGGTCACCGATGGTGAATGGCCCGGTCCGTCTGGCCGTCATGAATCTCCGTTCCGCTGGTTGGAATCCGTGCTGTCGCGCACCGGCGTGTCGGTGCCGCGGGATAGCCTGCCAGGTATGTGCTCGCCCGTGTCCACGCCCCCTGCCGACGACGCGCGGACCCCGCAGTTCGCTGCCGCCGCGAGCCGCGCCCGGCCCGCGCTGTCGCCTTCCCGGGCAATGGATTTCAAGCAGTGCCCGCTGAAATACCGGTTCCGTGCGATCGATCGGATACCGGAACAGCCGTCCGTGCACGCGGTGCGCGGCACGGTGGTGCACGCGGTGCTCGAGGACCTCTACGGGCTGCCCGCCGCCGAACGGGTGCCCGAGCGCGCCGACGCCCTGGTGCCGTCGGCGTGGGCGCGGGTGCGCGCCGAGCAGCCGGAGGTCGCGGAGCTGATCGCCGGCGAGCGGCTCGACGCGTTCCTCGGCGAGGTGCGCGCGCTGGTGCGCCGCTACTACCGGCTGGAGGATCCCACCCGGTTCGACCCGGAATCACGCGAAGCGCGGGTGGAGGTCGAACTGGACGACGGCGCGCTGCTGCGCGGGTTCGTCGACCGGATCGACGTCGCACCGAGCGGCGCCCTGCGCGTCGTGGACTACAAGACCGGCCGCGTGCCGGGGCTCACGCAAGAGACCACAGCGCTGTTCCAGCTGAAGTTCTACGCCCTGGTGGTCCTGCGCACCCGCGGGCTCGTGCCCGCCCAGTTGCGGTTGCTCTACTTGGCCGACGAGCAGATCCTCACCTACGCCCCCGACGAGCAGGAATTGCTGCGCTTCGAGCGCACGCTCTCGGCCCTGTGGGCGGCGATCCGCGAGGCAGGCCGCACCGGGGACTTCCCGCCGAACACCAGCCGGATGTGCTCCTACTGCGACTACAAGCCGTTGTGCCCGGCGTTCGGCGGCACGCCGCCGCCCTACCCCGGCTGGCCCAGCGGCGACGCGGCCGAAGCCCCGGACGAAACCCTGGCCGAAGCCGTATCGGACTGACGGCTAGTGACCTCGGGCGGCCACCAGGAAGTCCAAGGACGTGCCGCGCTCGCCCAGCAGGACGATCGTTCCGATCAGAACGGCCACCAGCACCGCGTCGCCCGCGATGATCAGCAGGTTCCGCAATCGCGTCCACGTGGGGCCCCGCTCGGGGACTCCGCGCGCCGCCGCCGGGGCGGTCGCTCGGCTGCCCGGTCTCATCTCGGTCTTCTCGTCATCGATGCTCTCCGGCACGCCTGACAGTCTTCCCGATCGGCTTCGGAGTCTTCGAGCCGAACCGCGCATCCGGTCGATGAAACTGCTCGCCGCCGCCCGATCCCGGAGTCCGGGATCGGGCGACACCGCAGCCGGTATTCGGCCGCGCCCATCAGCGCAACTCAGACGGTGAAGTTGTGGAACAACAGCACCGAAAGTCCAAGGCCGACAGCGAGATTCACCAACGCCGCGGACCCGAACACCACGACCGGTCGCCAGCCCGCTTCCCGTAGGCCGCGCAGCGAGAACTCCAAGCCGATGGAGACGAACGCGAAGATCAGGAACCAGGTGCGCAGATCGTTGACGATCGCGATGTGCGCGGCGCCGGACTTCTTGTCCGCCGTCTGCAGGTACAGCGTGCCGATGATCGAGGCGGCGACGAAGCCGAGCACGAACTTCGGGAATCGCTCCCAGAACTGCCGAGCCGACGGCCGCGCCGCTCCCGGCGTCCGCTCGACGCGCAGCGTGAAGTACGCGGTCAGCGCGATCGCGACGACGCCGATCAGGGCGTTCTGCGTGGTCTTGACGATGGTGGCGATCTGCAGCGCCTTCTCCCCCGCGATCGCGCCGGAGGCCGCGACCGCGGCCGTGGTGTCGATGTTGCCGCCGATCCAGGCGCCCGCGACCGCGTCCGGCAACCCGAGCACCCCCGCCAGCCAGGGCAGCAGGAAGATCGAGGGCAGCGCGAAGACGATCACCAGCGAGGCCGCGTAGGCGATCTGCTCGCGCCGGGCCTGCACCGCGCCCGCCGCGGCGATCGCAGCGCTGACGCCGCAGATCGACACCGCCGAGGACAGCAGCGCGCGCAGTTTGTCGTCCAGCCCCAGGCGCCCGCCCAGCCACCAGGTGAAGCCGAACACGGCCGTGATCAGCAGCAGCGCTTGCAGAATCGACGGGCCCGCCGCGGTGACCAGGATCTTCAGATTGATCGACGCGCCGAGCAGCACCACACCGGTCTTGATGAAGAACTCGGTGCGGAAGCCCGCCGAAAGCCGATCGCGCAGCGCGAGTTTGGTCAGCACCACGTTGCCGATCAAGCCGAGCGCGATGGCGTACACCGGGAATTCGATCGACTTGGCGACCCGCTGGAACGGAGTGTCCACCGACCACCGCGGGACGTGCGTCTCGAAGTACCGGGTGAGGGCGCCGAGCACGAGCACGACGGCGATTCCGGCCGCGATGGCACCGGCCGTCGGACGGGATACCGCTTGCACCGCCTCGGTTTCCGAGGACGGAACATCGGCACGCCCCGCCGCGGGCCTGCTCTCGGTCCGGGCGTCCGGTTCGTTCGCCGCTTCGGCGCCGGTCCCGGCCATCACGGCACCAGCCAATCCGGAATCACGCCGAGCAGGACCAGCGCGATCAGGATCAGCCCGGCGATCGCCGCCAGCCAATCCTCGTTCCATGCGAATGTGCTGCCCGACTGCTCCTCGGGTGATGACTGTGACACGGGGGCTCCTTGCGTTTCCTCATCGAGAGGCCGCACGGTAGCAACACCTGGTCACAGCACACACCGATTGCGCTCAGCGTGAGCGGATCAGGCGGATCGGACGAATCCGGCGTTCAGAATGCGCGGCAGGAGCGAATGTCGGTGGCGAGGATGGCTTTCGCGCCCAGGTCGGCCAGCTTGTCCATCAGCTCGTTGCTCTGCTTGCGCGGCACCAGTGCCCGCACGGCCACCCAGCCGGTGTCGGCCAGCGGCGCGACGGTGGGCGACTCCAGGCCGGGGGTGATGACGAACGCCTCGTCGAGCAGGTCCTTCGGGCAGTCGTAGTCCAGCATGACGTACTGCTGGGCGAAGACCACGCCCTGGACCCGGGCGACGAGCTGGTTACGCGCCCGGTCGCCCTGGTCGGCGTCCTTGCGCTCGACCAGCACCCCCTCGGAATCACACAGCGATGCACCGAAGGCCACCAGATTGTGCTGACGCAGTGTGCGCCCCGAGCCGACGACGTCGGCGATGGCGTCGGCGACGCCGAGCTGGATGGAGATCTCCACCGCGCCGTCGAGACGGATCACCTCGGCCTCGATCCCCCGGCGGCGCAGGTCGTTCAGCACCAGGTTCGGGTAGGAGGTGGCGATCCGCTTGTCGTAGAGGTCCTCGACCTTCCACTCCCGCCCGGCCGGGGCGGCGTAGCGGAAGGTGGAGCGGCCGAACCCGAGGGCGAGGCGTTCCTGCACCGGGGCGCCGGAATCCCACGCCAGATCACGCCCGGTGATGCCGAGATCGAGTTCCCCGGAGCCGACGTAGATCGCGATGTCCTTGGGTCGCAGGAAGAAGAACTCGACCTGGTTTGCCGGGTCGAGAACGGTCAGGTCACGGGAATCGGTGCGCTTGCGATAGCCCGCCTCGGTGAGGATCGAGACGGCGGATTCGGACAGGGCGCCTTTGTTGGGGACTGCGACGCGCAGCATGGGAGGAGTCCTTTCGGGAGGAGATACGGGGGTGTCGGACGGCCGTCACAGATGTCGGTACACGTCCTCGAGCTTCAGCCCGCGGCCCACCATCAGCACTTGCACCCAGTACAGCAGCTGGGAGATCTCCTCGGCGAGCGACTCGTCGCTCTCGTGTTCGGCGGCCAGCCACACTTCACCGGCCTCCTCGAGCACCTTCTTACCCTGGGTATGCACGCCTGCGTCCAGCGCGGCAACGGTTCCGGACCCCTCGGGGCGGTTGACCGCACGATCCTGCAGCTCGGCGAACAGGGATTCGAAGTTCTTCACGATGAGCCATTGTTTCAGACCCGGATGCGAGCCCGTTGCTCCGGCCCACGATGGCCTGGTACAGCGTCCGCCCGGTTCTCCCGCACCCGGCCGAGCGCGGGAGAACCGGGCGGAGGGCGCCTAGTTCCCGGCGAGCAACGCCTGCAGATCGGCGACTGCCGTGCGGAGGTGATCGGCGAACGCGTACATCTGATCGGCGACCGGCTTCGGGGTGGCCAGGTAGAGATTCCAGCGGTCCGGAAGCAGCACGTAGGCGATGCCGATGCAGCGGGAGCTGGTGGAGCCGAAACCGAAGTAGCGGATGTTGACCGACGGCGCCGAGCTGGTGCTCAGGTAGTCGTCGCGCATGATCGTCCAGCCCGGGCTGTCGTAGAGCGGGATCGGGTCGGTGACGCCCAGTTCCGCGCCGCGCCTGCGCTGGATCCACTGCAGCTCCCACAGGTGCTGCTCGGGCGCGTCCCCGGCCTGGCACTGCTTGGCCCGTTCCACGTGCGCCGCCGCGGCCGTCCGCGCCGCGGCGAGCTTCGCCTCGGCGTCGGCGGCCGGGTCCTGCATCGTGTCCACGAAGGCGATCATCTCCGGGGTGACCACCCGCATGGCCTCGGTGCGGCCGTTGCGGTACTGCCTGGTCGCGATGGACTCGTAGGTGGCGCCGGTGAGCCCCTTGCTGCGCCGGTGGGCGAGCTGGTAGCTCAGCTGCGCGAAGGCGTCCGGCGAGATGCCCAGCTGCTTGGCCCTGGCGGTGCCGAAGTCCGGGAACGAGACCGTCTGGGTGGCGTTCGCGGCGGCGTAGCGGGCGAAGTCGGCGGCTGCCGCGGCGATATCGCCGCGCTGCGCCTCGTCCAGCACGAACTCGATCGGCTCGACCGAGGGCAGCCCCTGCGCCTGCGCGCCGGAGCGGGCGGCGTGGGCCGGCACCGTCGTCTCCAGCAGGGTGTCCACGAACGAGAGGATGGTGGTGCCGTCGAGTCCGCAGTGTTCGACGTTGATGCCCGCCTGCCCGTCACCGAACACGATGAACGAGACGGACTTGTCGAACCACCGGTTGGCGCTGTCGCCGTGCAGCAGCTCGTCGCAGGCGTGCTGCTCGTCGCGCGGAGCGAAGTCCTCGAGACAGACGGCGAACAGCGCGGTCTCGATGGCGTCCAGCGCCGCGGCGTTCGCCGGCTCGGCCAGCAGCCGCTGCCTGCTCTCCGCCCATTCCGCACGGGCCTTGGTGGTGAGGTGCCCCACCGCGGTGTCGGTGCGGGCCGGGCGTGCGCCCGCCTTGAGCACCGCGCGCAAACCGTCGGCGAGATCCTCCGGCGAATACGGCGCTCCGTCCGGGCCGATGACGTCCATCCGGAACGGGCTGCCGTGGAAGAACACCACGATGTGCCGGGCCTGGGAGGGGCCCGGCCACTCCGCGCTGTAGGGGACCCGCACCGTGTCCTGCTCCACGCCGGGGATCCTGGTCTCGGAGAACAGGTACTTGTTCTGCCACATGGACAGCTGCTGTCCCCGCTGGGTCACCGGCGGGATGGCCTCCTGGTCCAGCGCCAGCTTGTAGTCGACGGCCGCGGAGATGATGCCCGCGGCGCGGTCCACCTGGGTGGCGGCGGTGGAGGCGGCCAGCGGCGTGTCGTCCCGGAACAGGAAGAAGAAGTTCGCGTTCAGCGCGATCCGGTCCCGCCTGCCCAGGTAGCGCGACGGCCAGAACAGGTCCAGCCAGCTGCCGACGCCGGGCGTCGCGTCGTACTCAGCGAGCGCCGCGTGCAGCGTGCGCCCCGGCCCGCCGGGCCGCAACAGGTCCTCGACCGCCGCCCGGGTGGCGGTGAGTTCGTCGGCGGTCAGCAGCGGCTCGCACCACTGCAGGAATCGGCCACAGCTGTCCTCCAGCGTCGGCAGGGGCACCCGGGGAAGGTGGTCGTCGGCGGCGAAGGTGCGTTCGGTCAATGCGAGTCCTCGGTGTCGGCGTGATGTTTCGGCAGCGGCCTGGACACATACAGGGTCGCATACAGCCATCCCTGGTCTTCCCGGCCGGTCGTGTCGATTCCCTTGGCGGACAGGGTGTTCAGTACCTGCGCCTGTTCGGCCGCGGAGGCGAACCTGCGTTGCTCGTACAACCCCGGCGCCTGCTCGGTCCGGTAGCCGAGCGCGGCGAGTTCCGCCTCGATCGGCGCGAAGTCGAACATGCGCAGTACGAAGTGTGCCATCCACGGCCGCCTGCGCGGGTGCGCCGTGGCCACGCGCGTCAAGGTCTTCTCGGTGACGTAGCCGACGCAGCCGGTGGAGACGACGAGATCGGCGGTCGCCAGCAGGGCGCGCTGCTCATCGGTCGGTTCGCCGGACTCCAGATCGGCGTGCACCACATCGTGCAGGAGCCCGGCTTCCCGCGCGTAGTCGAGGGCGGGGCGGGAGGCGTCCATACCGAGGAAGCGGACGTCGTCGGCCGCGGTCTCCGCCGCGACCCGGGCTCGGTCGCGCCGGATCAGGCCGGCCCGGTCGATGTCGGCGACGGTGTAATGCTCGGCCAGCTCGCCGATCGTGGTGTCGAAACGCAACAGCGCGGCGTTCACGCCGTAGGAGCAGCCGATGTCGAGCACTGTCGGCGCGGTGACCCGCGCGGAGGCGCGGAATTCCCGAATCTGCTGCTGGAAGAACGGTTTCGCCAGTTCCGGAATGCGGTAGTCCAGTTCGGACATGCGCGTGTAGTACGCGCGCGGATCGGGGCGGTCGTAGATGTCGTCGAAAGACGCTTTCCCGGTCGTGTGTAACGGCACTGGCACTGTCGGTCCTCTCGGGTCGAGCTCGGTCAGTCGAGCCGTTCGGCTCAGTCGAGCAGTCGATCGCCCCGGACGGCGTCGGCCGCGGCGGCTAGATGGTCGGGGAGCACGCGGCCGAACAATTGCCGGGTGCGCTCCACCGTGCCGACCATTCCGGGACGATCGGTGTAGGCGAAAATGGCCGAATGGCGCTGGCGTGCACCGCTGACGGGTGAGACGCGGTGCAACGAGAAGCGACCCTGGAACAGCTGCAGGTCGCCCGGACGCAGTTCGAGCCGCTGGACGAAACGCTCGCCGGTACCGGTGAGCACGGCGCGGACGTCGTCGAGGTGTTCCGCCTCGGGTGTGCGGATGTTGGGGCAGTACTCGAAGACGCCACCGTCCTCGGCGGGCTGGGTCAGCATCGAGACGGTGAATTCGTTGGTGTCGAAATGCCAGGGATGCGACATACCCGGCGCGACGACGTTGAGGCACAGTCCGGCGAGGGGATCGGCGAACTCGTGCAATTCGGCCAAACCGAAGCAGTCGGCGACGAACCGCTGGAACAACTCGTCGGTGTAGAGGCGGTGGATCAGCGCGTCGGCGGGGATGCGGTCGCGGGGCACGAAGGCGTTGCCGCGCTCCAGCACGATCCGGCCCGGATGGTCTTCCGGCAGGTCGGCGTCCAGGGGGATGTTGTAGGCGTTGACCTGCTCGACCTCGTAATGCGCGTGCGGGGCCATCCGCTCCCCCTGCGCCCGCAGGGTGTCGGTCAGCTCGGGTCGGATGAAACCACGCAGCACCGTGCAGCCGGTGTCGGCCAGTTCCGCGCGGGCGCGCCGCACCGCTTCGCGCAGCGCGGAGCTTTCCGGATCCGCCAGGGGATACCGTGCGGTATCTATGATCTCGTCGAGGACGCCCAACGCTGCCATGGCGTCATTTTGGTGGAGCGCTCGCCGACACGCCCGGGATTCGGCGAGATTGCCGGTGATCACGGTCACACCTACCATCTGCGCGCACTCCCGTTGCGGCACAGTAACTCTCGTCCCGCAGAGCGCGGCGGCCGCACGTGCCGCGCTCGCCCGAACCGCTCAATCGCGTAGGCGCAGAGCCTGTTCCAGATCCGCGACGGTCAGCCCGACGAGTGAATCGCGGAACAACCGTCCCGGCGCGTCCGGCACGGGAATCTCGCACGGGACGACCACCAGCGCGCAACCCGCCGCCTGCGCCGCGCGGGCGCCGGTGGGCGAGTCCTCCACCGCGACACACTGTTCCGGAGCGAGCCCGAGCAACTCGGCGGCGCGCAGATAGACATCCGGCTCCGGCTTGCCGTGCGCCACCTCGTCGCCGCAGACCGAGACGTCGAAGAAGTCGCGCCCCAGCGTGTCGAGACCGAACTCCGTGAGCGACCGCTTGGTATTGGTGACGAGCGCGCTGGACAGACCCGCGGCGCGGACCATGGCCAGCGCGTCCTTCGCGCCCGGCCGCCACGGGATGGGGCCGGTCATCAATTCGGTCACCCGCCGTTCCAGGAACTCCCCCGCCGCCCGCAGCGAGCCGGGCGTCGGCTCGATGCCCAGGCCGGTGAACATGATGCGCAGGGCGTTCGGGCCCGACGCCCCGATCAGCGCGTGCCGGACCGCGTCGGTCATCTCGTGACCGTGTTCGCGCGCCAGCTCCCGCACCGCCACGTCCCAGAGTTTCTCCGAGTCGAGCAGCGTGCCGTCCATGTCCCAGAGCACTCCAGCCAGTCGCGCTGTCACGTTTCGGTCCTTCTCCTAGATCTCGTCCATGTCCTGGGCACTGCGCGGCGACCGCGATCACCGGCCGAGACGGTCGCACGAACCGTATCGCCGGACGAAGCAGGTCGGTGGCCCCCGCCCAGCCGAGGCCGCCGGATCGAACAGCGCACCCCGGCGCGGGGCCGGGCGGTCGACCACAGTGTCGTGCGGCCGAGGCTGCATCCGAACCGCATCGCAGGGGATCACGGCAGAAGCGAACAGCGACTAAGTGCCCGACGCCGCTATCTGCAGCTTGGCGCTGTCGCCGACGACCTCGATCCAGCGGTTCTCGGACGTCGTCGTTCCGTTCTTCAAGGTATAGGTGAGCGCGACCACCGCCCGATTCCCGCCGTTCTGCGTGACCGAGCCCACGCTCACCGCACGGATGGTGCCCCAGAACTTCACGTAGGAGTCGTAGCCGGTCTGCGCCTGGTAACCGGGCGCCAGCTGCGTCCATGCGCCGGACACGTTGGTGGGCAGCATGCCGTAATAGCCCTGGATGAACGAGGCGATCCGATCGGACGTGGGTGGCCCGGACGGAGTGGTCGTCGCGGTGGTGGCCGGCCCGGTGGTGGTCGGGACCGGGCTCGACGTGGTGGGCTGCGGTGTGGTGCTGGACGGCGGCGGGGTGGTGCTCGGTGCGGGGTTCGTCGTTTGCGCCGGAGGAGTGGTTCCCGGGGCGGGCGGGGGCGGCGGGGCACCCGCCGACGTGGGCGCGGGCCCCGGCACGGGCCCGGACGTGGGTACGGGCGATGCGGCGGCGGAGGTTTGCGCCGGGGCTCGGCCTGGAGCTTGCGCCGGGGCCTGCCGCGACTCGGTTCCGGCCGGGTCGGCCGGTGCGTTCTCGGGCGCCACAGCGGCCGGAGGCACCGCCGACGAGGTCGGCGCGGCTCCGCCCTCGCCGTCCGCTCCGGCCAGCATCGCGATGACACCGATCAGGATCAGCACCCCGACCACCGCGGCGACTTCCACGGCGATCAACCGGCCTCGCTGCGGGCCACGCAGAACGCCCGGCAACGTCGCAGCCATCCCGGCCCGCCTCGGCGCCGGGGGTGGCGTAACCGGTCGCGGCGCGAGTGGACCCGGCTCCGCGGCGGGTACGACCGTGGTGACTCCGGTATCGCCGGACTGCTCCGGCGACACTGCGGCGGGGTGGTTCGGCAGCACGGTGGTCGCGGCGGCAGCCGTGGCGGGCGCGGGAATCACCTTGGTCACCGCCGCGGGCAACTGTGGATCCAGCCCCGCCGCAACGGCTTCGAGGAGCGTTTTCGCCTCCCGCATGGTCGGGCGGTCGGCGACGGCGGGAGCGAGCAGGTACATCAGCACCGGCCCCAGCGAGCCCGCGGACTCGGGCGGCGGGATCTCGGCCCGCGCGACCGCGTGCAGCAGGGCGAGCGGGTTGTCGCCCTCGCCGAACGGCGGGGTGCCCTGCACCGCCGCGTACAGCGTCGAACCGAGGGCGAAGACGTCGGAAGCCGGTTCCGGATCCTCGCCACGAGCCACCTCCGGCGACAGATAGGCCGGCGTCCCGGCGAGGAATCCGGTGGCCGTGACCGTCACGTCGCCGACCGCGCGGGAGATGCCGAAGTCGGTGATCTTGACCGTGCCGTCGTCGGCGACCAGCAGGTTCGCCGGCTTCACGTCCCGGTGCATGATCCCCGCGTCGTGTGCGGCCGCCAGGGCGCTCGCCGCCTGCGCGCCGATCCGGGCGACCTCGAGCGGCGGCAACGTGCGATCGCCCGACAGTTTGGCCGCCAGGCTCGGCGCGTCCAGGTACTCCATGACCAGCCAGGGCTGGCCGTCCTCCTCCGCCACGTCGAACACGGTGATGGCGTTCGGATGGTGCAGGCGCGCGGCGATCCGCCCCTCCCGCATGGCACGCCGTTTCGCCTCCAGCGCCGCTGACCCGGTCAGTCCGGGACCCAGGAGCACCTGTTTGACCGCGACGGTGCGCTGCAACCGCTCGTCGGTCGCCCGCCAGACCACACCCATGGCGCCGGTGCCGATCGGATCCGTGAGCCGATACCGTCCCGCGATCAGTCGATCCGCCGTCATGGTGGTGTGCCTCTCCTACTTGCGCGCCTAGCCGTTTCGCACTCCACGCGCAAGCCCGGAAAGACTCCGAAGGCGTACGCGCCGAGGTGCTTCGCACCACTGAGCAGGGACGCGAACGCATCCGCCGACTGCCCCGGATGCAGTTACAACGCCTTCGACAATGGCACATCTACCCGACAGACATCCACCTCCCGGCACGGGGATGGACGATCGCCCAGGTAAACCGCGCGCGCCCGCCCCTGTGACGCGCCGACGAACGCTCCGGTGCCCGCGCGACACGACATCAGGGCAGGTAGCAAAGGCCCTTGGCACGACAGCATTTCGCTATGGCTCGCAGGCCACACAGCGATCGCCGACCGGCCCCGACGCCGCGCCACATCCGCGCACGGCTACGCGTTGAAGTACTTCGCCTCCGGATGCACCAGGACGAAGGCATCCGTCGACTGTTCCGGATGCAGCTGCAACTCTTCGGACAGCGCGACGCCGATGCGGTCGGCCTCGAGCAGATCGACCAGCTTGGCGCGGTCCTCCAGCTCCGGGCAGGCGCCGTAACCGAAGGAGTAGCGTGCGCCGCGATAGCCGAGCTTGAAGTAGTCCACCACGTCCGCCGGGTCGGAGTCGGCGACCGCGTGGCCGTCGAGGACGAGTTCCTCGCGGATGCGGCGGTGCCAGTACTCGGCCAGCGCCTCGGTGAGCTGGACGCCGATGCCGTGCACCTCGAGGTAGTCGCGGTAACTGTCGCCCGCGAACAGCTCGTTGGCGAAATCGGCGATCGGCTGCCCCATGGTGACCAGCTGGAACGGCAAAACGTCGACCTGACCGGTCGTTCGGGCGTACGCCCGCGAGCGGATGAAGTCGGCGATGCACAGGAACCGGTCGCGCTGCTGACGCGGGAAGGTGAACCGGTACCGTTCCGGCGCATCGGGTTCCGGCTCGGTGAGCACGATGACATCGTCGCCTTCGGACACCGCGGGAAAGTAGCCGTACACGACCGCGGCGTGTTGCAGGACGCCTTCCGTGCTCAGCCGGTCCAGCCAGGCGCGCAGGCGCGGCCTGCCCTCGGTCTCCACCAGTTCCTCGTAGCTGGGGCCGTCACCACCGCGCTGCCCACGCAGGCCCCACTGCCCCAGGAACAGGGCCCGCTCATCGAGCAGACCCGAGTATTCGTGCAGGGCCAGACCTTTCACCACGCGCGTGCCCCAGAACGGCGGCACCGGCACCGGCAGCTCGGCCGCGACGTCGGAGCGTTCGGGCACCACGACGGGGACCTCGGCCGCGCGGCGCTCCGCGGCGATCCGCTTGGAGCGCTCGTGACGCGCTCGGCGCTCGGCGGCCCTTTCCCGCTCGGCGACGGCCTCCGGGCTGTCCGGGTCGAGTTCGCCGCCGCGCTTGCGGGTCATGATGTCGCCCATCAGCCGCAGGCCCTCGAACGCGTCGCGCGCGTAGTGCACGTCGCCCGCGTACACCGCGGTGAGATCGTTCTCCACGTACGAGCGGGTGAGCGCCGCGCCGCCGAGCAGCACGGGGAACTGCTCGGCCACGCCCTTGGCGTTGAGTTCCTCGAGGTTCTCCTTCATCACCACGGTCGACTTCACCAGCAGACCGGACATGCCGATGACGTCGGCCTTCTTGTCCACCGCCGCGTCGAGGATGGCCGAGATCGGCTGCTTGATTCCGAGGTTGACCACCTCGTAACCGTTGTTGGACAAGATGATGTCGACCAGGTTCTTGCCGATGTCGTGCACGTCGCCCTTGACGGTGGCCAGCACGATGCGCCCCTTGCCGCTGTCGTCGGTGGCCTCCATATGCGGCTCGAGGTACGCGACGGCGGCCTTCATCACCTCGGCCGACTGCAACACGAACGGCAGCTGCATCTGGCCGGAGCCGAACAGCTCGCCGACCGTCTTCATCCCCGACAACAGGGTCTCGTTGATGATCCGCAGCGGCGGCACCTCGGTCATGGCCGCGTCCAGATCGGCCTCCATCCCCGCCCGTTCACCGTCGACAATGCGCCGCTCCAACCGCTCGAACAGCGGCAGCGCGGCCAGTTCCTCCGCACGCGACGCCTTCGACGAGGACGTGGACACGCCTTCGAACAGGGCCATCAGCTTCTGCAGCGGGTCGTACCCCTCTGCTCGGCGGTCGTACACCAGATCCAGCGCGGCCTCGCGCTGCTCGTCGGGAATCCGGCTGATCGGGAGGATCTTGGAGGCGTGCACGATCGCGGAATCCAGCCCGGCCTCGACGCACTCGTGCATGAAGACCGAGTTGAGCACCTGTCGGGCCGCCGGATTGAGGCCGAAGGAGATATTGGACAGGCCCAGCGTCGTCTGCACGCGGGGATGGCGGCGCTTGAGTTCACGGATGGCCTCGATGGTCTCCAGCCCGTCGCGGCGCGACTCCTCCTGGCCGGTGCCGAGGGTGAAGGTGAGCGTGTCGATGATGATGTCGCTTTCCGACAGCCCCCAGTTGCCGGTGATGTCGGCGATCAGCCGCTCGGCGATCTCGACCTTCTTCGCCGCGGTGCGGGCCTGGCCCTCCTCGTCGATGGTCAGCGCGACCACCGCGGCGCCGTGCTCGGCGACCAGCCGCATGGTCTGCTGGAAACGCGAATCGGGACCGTCGCCGTCCTCGTAGTTCACCGAATTGACCGCACAGCGACCGCCGAGGTGTTCCAACCCGGCCTGCAGTACCGGGGCCTCGGTGGAATCGAGCATGATCGGCAGCGTCGAGGCGGTGGCCAGTCGACCGGCCAGCTCGGCCATATCGCGCGCGCCGTCGCGGCCGACGTAGTCGACACACAGATCGAGCATGTGCGCCCCGTCGCGAGTCTGGTCCTTGGCGATGTCCAGGCACTTCTGCCAGTCCCCGGCGAGCATGGCTTCGCGGAACGCTTTGGAACCGTTCGCGTTCGTCCGCTCGCCGATCATCAGGACCGAGGCGTCCTGCTCGAACGGCACCGCGGTGTACATGCTGGACACACTCGGCTCGTGCACCGGCGCGCGACGCTCGGCGATCGGCGGGAGGGTGCGCTCCACTTCACGCACCGCGGCGGTGACCTGGCGGATGTGCTCGGGCGTGGTCCCGCAGCAACCGCCTACCAAGGCCAGCCCGAACTCGGTGACGAACCCGCGCAGCGCTACCGCCAACTCCTCGGGCGACAGCGGGTACACCGCCCCGTCCGCGCCCAGCACCGGCAGCCCGGCGTTCGGCATCACCGAGACCGGCACCTGCGCGTGCCTGGACAGGTGGCGCAGGTGCTCGCTCATCTCGGCCGGGCCGGTCGCGCAGTTCAGCCCGATCATGTCGATGCCAAGCGGCTCCAGCGCGGTGAGCGCCGCGCCGATCTCGCTGCCGACCAGCATCGTGCCGGTGGTCTCCACCGTGACGTGCGTGATGACGGGGATTCGACGCCCCAGTTTCGCCATTGCGCGCCTGCTGCCGGTCACGGCCGCTTTCACCTGCAGCAGGTCCTGGCAGGTCTCGATGAGGATCGCGTCGGCGCCGCCGTCGAGCATGCCGAGAGCGGCCTCGGTGTAGGCGTCGCGCAGCGCGGCGAACGGGGCGTGCCCCAGAGTGGGCAATTTGGTGCCGGGCCCCATCGAACCGAGCACGTAGCGTGGCGTACCGTCCGACGAGGGACCCATCTCGTCGGCGACCTCGCGTGCCAGGCGGGTGCCCCGCTCGGAGAGATCACGGATCCGGTCGCCGAGGTCGTAGTCGGCGAGGTTGGACAGATTGCAGCCGAAGGTGTTGGTCTCGACCGCGTCGGCGCCCGCCTCGAAATAGGCCCGATGGATGCCGCGCAGGACATCGGGGCGGGTCTCGTTGAGGATCTCGTTACAGCCCTCCAGCCCGCGGAAATCGTCCAGGGTCAGGTCGGTGGCTTGCAGCATGGTGGCCATCGCACCGTCGCCGATGACGACACGGCGGCGCAGCGTGTCGAGTAGCGTGGTGTCGAACTCGGCGGGGACGGACGCAGACATGCGTTCCAGCGTAGTGGGCGGGGTGGACGTTCCAGGCCACCACGTCGAGGCTCGGTGTCCTGGGCCACACACCCGGCCCGACGACGCGGCCGCCGCGCGCGAAAACACGCCACCCGGTCCGGCGTCAGAGGACACGCCATACCGCCGCACACCGTAGGCTGACCGAGTGAACGCCAGTGAAACTCCCGATCCGGAACTGCCGACGTTGCGGGATCCGGTACTGGTCGCCGCCTTCGAGGGGTGGAACGACGCCGGTGACGCGGCCAGCGGCGCCGTCGAGCATCTGGAACTGATCTGGGACGCCGAGCCGTTGGCCGAACTCGACTCCGAGGACTACTACGACTATCAGGTCAACCGGCCGACCGTGCGTCAGGTGGACGGCGTGACCAGGGAAATCCAGTGGCCGTCGACGATGTTGTCGGTCTGCTCGCCGCCCGGTAGCGACCGCGACGTGGTGCTGCTGCGCGGCATCGAACCGAACATGCGCTGGCGCAGCTTCTGCGGCGACCTGCTGGAGTTCATCGAGCAGCTCGGGGTGCAGACGGTGGTGATCCTCGGCGCCCTGCTCGCGGACACCCCGCACACCAGGCCGGTGCCGGTGACCGGCTCGGCCTACAGCAAGGAGGCGGCCGAGCGGTTCAACCTGGAGCAGACCCGCTACGAGGGACCGACCGGCATCACCGGCGTACTGCAGGACCAGTGCGTCAAGGCGGGCGTCCCGGCGGTGTCGTTCTGGGCCGCGGTCCCGCACTACGTCTCCCAGCCGCCGAATCCGAAGGCGACCATCGCGCTGCTGCACCGGGTCGAGGACGTGCTCGACATCGAGGTGCCGCTGGGTGAGCTGCCCAAGCAGGCCGAGGACTGGGAGACCGCGGTCAACGAGATGACCGTGGGCGACGAGGAGATCAGCGAGTACGTGCGCTCGCTGGAGGAGCGCGGGGACGCGGCGGTCGACGTCAACGAGGCGATGGCCAAGATCGATGGCGACGCCATCGCAGCCGAATTCGAGAAGTACCTGCGCAGGCGGGGTCCGGGTAGCTTCGGTCTCTGATCGGTTGCGCGGCGGCGCGTTCGGTGCGGACGTTCGTCCGGCGCGGGGTTCACCGGAAGTTCGCCAGGGGGCCACCTCCGGGCCGGGCAACGGCCGCCTCCTACACTTTCGCCGGTGACCGTCCATCCGATCGTCGAGCGTCTGCGCACCTTCGACGAGCGGATCGCCGTCCATTGCCCCGACCCGGGCGCGGACGGCGATGCCGGGTGCGAACCCGGCCGGCAGGTGACCTACGCTCGGCTTGCGACGCTCGTCGAGGCCTACGCGACCGAGCTGGGCCCGGCCCGCCGCCTCGTCGCGCTCGCCGCGCGCAACGACCTCGCCTCGCTCGTCGCGTATCTCGGAGCGCTCAGCGCCGGGTGCGTCGTGTTGCTCGCCGAGCGGATCACTGCGGAGTTGCGGTACACCTACGACCCGGACATAGTCATCGAGGACGGCCGCGCCCGCGTGGTCCGGGAACGCTCGGCGCATCGTCTGCATCCGGATCTCGCGCTGCTGCTGAGTACGTCGGGGTCCACCGGGTCGCCGAAGCTGGTCCGGCTCTCCGCGGAGAACCTGCGCTCGAACGCCGCCGCCATCGCCGATTACCTGGCCATCGGCCCGGACGACTGCGCGGCCACCACCTTGCCGATGTTCTACTGCTATGGCCTGTCGGTGGTGCACAGCCACCTGGTGCGCGGGGCGAGCCTTCTGCTCACCGACCGGTCGGTACTCAACGCGGAATTCTGGCAGGCGTTCCGGGACTGCCGGGCAACGTCTTTCGCCGCGGTTCCCTACACCATCGATCTCCTGGACCGGATCGGTTTCGCCCGCAAGTCCCTGCCCCACCTGCGCTACGTCACGCAGGCGGGCGGCAGGCTCGCGCCGGAGCGCGTGCGCGAATTCGCCGAGCTCGGCCGCGAACGCGGCTGGGACTTCGTGGTGATGTACGGCCAGACCGAGGCCACCGCCCGGATGGCCTACCTGCCCGCGCATCTGGCGAGCGCGCATCCCGACTGCATCGGGATCCCCATTCCGGGCGGCGAATTCACCCTCGAGCCGGTCGAGGATGCCGGTGACGAAGGGGACGAACCGCGCGAACTGGTCTATCACGGGCCCAATGTGATGATGGGCTACGCGAAGTCGGCCGGGGATCTGTCCCTCGGCCGCACGCTGACGGCCCTGCGCACCGGCGACCTGGCCCGGCGCACACCGGAGGGTTTGTATCGGGTGGTCGGCAGGCGCAGCCGGTTCGCCAAGATCTTCGGGTTGCGCATCGATCTGGAACGGCTCGAATCCGCGCTGGCGGAAGCTGGATTCACGGCTTGCTGCGCCGACGACGACGCGCACTTGGTCATCGCGGTCGAGAACCCGCGGTCGGATCCGACCGAGCTCGCCGTGCGCCTGTCCGGCCTGCCCGCCGCCGCGGTCGAGGTCCACCCGGTCGAGCGGATGCCACGGCTACCAAATGGCAAACCCGACTACCCCGCTATCCGCCGACTGGCCGGGCCGACGCCTCGAGGACGTGACATCCGTGCCCTCTACGCCGCCACCCTCGGCATCGACCCCGCGCGGATCCACCCGGACAGCACCTTCGTCGATCTCGGCGGCAACTCGCTCACCTACGTGACCACCGCGGCGCGACTGGAGCGGGCACTCGGCGGCCTCCCCGCCGACTGGCCGAACACACCCGTCGCGGACTTGGAGCGGACACCCGAGAGCCACAGGCGCTTCGGACGAACGCTCGACACCGCGACACTGCTGCGCGCCGTCGGCATCGTGCTCATCGTGAGCGCGCACGCCGGAGTGTTCGTGCGGTGGGGCGCGGCACACGTACTGCTCGGGGTGGCCGGGTTCAACTTCGCGCGCTTCGCCGCGACCGCGGCGCCACCCGCCGAGCGATTGCGGCACACACTGCGCGCCGTGGGATACATCGCGGTGCCGACGGCGCTATGGGTCGCGCTGACGCTGCCGTTCAGCGACTACTACGGCTGGCAGAATGTCCTGTTGCTGAACAAGATCCTCGGCCCGCACGACAGTGCCACCGCCGGTCACCTGTGGTTTCTCGAGGTGCTCGTGTACTTCATGCTGGTCGCCGCGCTGCTGATCCGGATCCCCGCGGTGGACCGGTGGCAACGCGCCGAGCCGTTCTGGTTCGCGATGGCGCTGGTCGCGCTGAGCCTCGTCTTCCGATACCAGGCGTTCGGTCTGTATTCGGCGAAGGACATCCCGTTCTCTCCGCTGGCGGTCTGGCTCTTCGCGCTCGGCTGGGCGGCGGCGAAGGCGACGTCGGTGTGGCAGCGGATGACGGTGACTGCCGTCGTACTGATCGCGGTGCCTGGATATTTCGGCGTTCCCGAGCGGGAACGACTGATCATGGCGGGTTTGCTCGCACTGGTGTGGTTGTCCGCGGTCCGGGTTCCCGCCGTCGTCGCCGTCTGCGCGGCGGTGCTGGCCGACGGCTCGCTGTTCGTCTATCTGCTGCACTGGCAGGTGTACCCGCTGTTCGAACAGCACCGGCTCGCGGGGCTGCTCGCTTCCCTGGCAGCGGGTGTGATCGCGACCGGTGCGGCGACCTGGCTGCGACGCTGGGGATCGGTGCGGTACCGGGCATTTCGGTCGCGGCGGTCAGCTCTCCACGGTCCACACCCGCGCCGCCGCGTCCTGCGCCAGTTTGGCGATCAGGATGTCGCGGGGAATCGTCTGACCGGCAAAGTGATCGAGTGAGGGAACCACCACATGATGCGCGTCGGCGCGCTTGAGTTCCGCCGTGAGCTCGGCGAAAGCCGTCCCGTCACCGCCGGTCGATTCATGGAACGTTGCGGCGAAGCACAGCCCTTCCTCGCGGGCGAGGCTGCTCATCGCGGCCTCGAGCTCTTTGCTATGGCCATCGGCCAGATCGTCACGCAAGTATCCATAGATCAACGCTTCCACCCGAACCTCCGTTGGATTGGGATCGCTGTTCTCTTATGTGGATCCACCCGTTTTACGGGGTATTTGCGCTTCGTGCAAGAGCAGATGTACTTGCAACTGCTCTTACAGGAGGGGCTGGCAAACTTCTGGCGCCAACTCAAGGATGCACAACGCGGTCAGCCGAATGTAGCTGGCAACACACGGACATCTGTCTGCCCTCTTAGGGCCACCAAACGTTAACTGGTGCGATACTACAGTCGTGGCCGCTACCGACGATCGACCCGTCTGGGCTGTCCGAATGCGTTCCGAGCGTGACGCGAGGGGGTGGTCGCAAGCCGACGCTGTTCGCGTGATGCGTGGAAAGTCTTCGCACAACCTGCCGACCGACAGTACGCTCCTACGCAACTGGCGCCGTTGGGAATCGGGCGAATCACGCCCCGACGACTTCTACGCGCCCATCATCGCCGCCACCTTCGACACGGTGGCCGCGGCGTTCTTCCCGAAGGCGAGACCCAACCGGGACGACGAATTGCTCTCGGCGACGGGCATGGACACGCTCGAGTTCCTCGGGCGACTGCGCATGTCCGACGTGTCCTCGGTGACGCTGGAGGCCATCCGCATCACCGCCGAGCGCCTGTGCTGCGAATACTCCTACGCAGACCCGCACGACCTGCACACCGAGGGCACGGCCTGGCTGCGCAGGATCACCTCGTTGCTGGATGGTCGCCTGACCCTCGCGCAGCACCGTGAAATCCTCGTTCTCGCTGGATGGGTCGCGTTGCTGGTTGGTTGCGTGGATTACGATCTCGGCCGGCGAACCGCCGCCGAGGCGACCCGCCGCGCCGCCCAATCGCTGGCGCGGGAGGCGGAGCACCTCGAGATCGCCGCGTGGGCAGCGGAAATGACCGCGTGGTTCGCGCTGACCCAGGGCAACTACCGCGGCGTCATCGAGACCGTGCAGCCGACGCTGGAAGTAAGCCAGCACCTGCGCGTCGGCGTTCAACTCGCCGCCCAGCGCGCCAAAGCCTGGGCCAGGTTGGGTAATCCACGGGAGGTCGAGGCCGCCCTCAACGAGGGTCGAGCTATCTTGGAGCGACTCGAGCATCCGGCGAATCTGGACAACCATTTCGTCATCGACGCGAACAAGTTCGACTTCTACGCGATGGACTGCTGCCGGGTGGCGGGCGAGGATCGGCTCGCCGAAACCTACGCGCGCGAGGTGATCCGCAACGCCACCCGCCCCGATGGCACGGTACGCAACCCGATGCGCGTCTCCGAGGCGCACCTGACGCTCGCCGTGGTCGCGGTGCGCGACCGTGATCTGGAACTGGCGGTGGCCGAGGGTAAGCGCGCGTTCGCGGGCAGCAGGCGGTCGCTGCCGTCGCTGATGTGGATCGCGGGCGAAGTCGCGCGCGAGATCATCGAGCGATTCCCCGGCGACCCGCGCACCCGCGCGTATCTGGACCAGATGCGTTCGTTGTCCGTCGAGTGAGCCGCACCGCTCCGCAGCCGCGGCGAATGGTGACGAACCGGACCCGGCCACCCCGAACAGCGGAACGTCCTGCGGGTGGCGATCGGCCCGCTACTACCCTGTTCCCGGTGACCGACTCCGATGACGGCTGTGCCGACACCCCCTGGGACGACCGGCTGCGGCTGTTCTCTTTCGCCACCGCCGAGCGGCGCGCGGACTACCTCCGGGTGCTGCGCGCGTTCGACAGTGCGCGAGCGGCGTACGTGGTGCTGCTGCACGCCGACGACGTCGCGGAGTGGATCGAACGCCACGGAAGCGTCCTGCGCGCGCCGGACCCGACTACTTCGAACCGACCGGTCGCAATGGCAGGGGGCGCGGGGGGCACCACGGAATTCCGTACGCGTCCGCCAGGTTCGCGCGAGGGCGAGCGACGGGAGCGGGAAACCGATGTGCCGGAGCAGCCCCCGGAGACGACCGGCCGGGCCGCGGCCGCGCGCCTGACCGCGGCCGAGATCGGTCCGCTGCTGGACCAGCTACACCACTGGGGCGTGCTGGAACGCAGTTACGACGGAGCCCGCGCCGCGACGCTGGCCGAATACCGCAACCGGCACTACGTGTACCAGTTCTCCCAGGCGGGCTTCCAGGCATACCGGGCGGTCGCCGGTGTGCTCAGCGCGCGCCTCGACGACGCCTCGCTGTCGCGCCTCGTGCTGCCCGAGTTGCTGGCCGATCTGCACACCCTGGCCGAGGCCAATCGGGCGGGCGACGCCGAACGCGTCTACCGCACGCTGCGTCGTCTCGACACCGCCCTGTCCGACCTGGCCGCCCGCGCCGCGCACTTCTATCTGGGGCTCGGCGACCTGGTGCGCACCACCGAGATCACCCCGGAATCGTTTCTCGCGCACAAGGACGCGCTGCTCGCGCACATGCGGGAATTCAGCCTGGACCTGGCCCGATTCACCCCGCGCCTGGCGGCGGCGATCGCGGAGATCGAGGAAACCGGAGCCGACGACCTGATCGTCCGGGCGGCGCGCTGCGACGAACGGGTGCTCCTGAGCATCGATGAACGCCGCGCCGATTGGCAGGCCAGATGGGACGGACTGCGGACCTGGTTCGTGGCGTCCGCCGGCGAGGCGGACGGGCCGACGGAGGCCGAGCGACTGCGCGAGGCCACCATGAGCGCCATCGCCGCGGTGCTCTCGCTGCTGCGGCGGGTCACCGAGACGCGACGCGGCGGGGTCAGCCGGGAATCGGCACTGCGGCATCTGGCCGGCTGGTTCACCGCGGCGCCGACCGTGGACAGTGCCCACGCCCTGTTCGACGCCGTGTTCGGGCTGGGCAAACCACGGCACCTCGCGATGGAGCACCCGGACGCCGATGTGATCCCGGCGATCCGATCCTGGTGGGACGCACCGCCGTTGGAGATCTCACGCACCCTGGCCGAGACCGGGCGCCCGCCCTCGGCCGGTGCGCCCGCCCGCATCCACCGCAACGACGCGGGCATCCGGCGCCTGCGCGAGGCCCAGTTGGACGCGCAGCGGGCCCGTGCCGCGGCCGCCAGGTCGCTGGCCGCCGGGGACGTGCACGAACGGGTCCTGGACGACCGGGAAACCGAAGTGCTGCTGCGGCTACTGGACGCCGCGTCCACCGCGTGGGTCCCGGTGCGCGGCCGGGTGGCGGGCACCACCGGTTCCGACAGCGGCGTCACCCTCACGGTGTCCGAGCACGACGGTCCGACGGTGGTGCGCACCACCCGCGGGCTGCTGCGGTTGAACAACCGGACGCTGAAGATCGAGCAGACGACCGGAACGCGGTCGCACCCGCGCGGGGAGCGCCGCTGATGCACGGACGCACCATCGATGCGCTCGCGCTCGACAACTATCAGCGCGCCGCGCGGGTCGTCCTGGCCAACCACCTGGTGACCCGCACCTACCCGGACCGGATCGCACTGCCGCTGATCCGGCGCTGGGCCACCGAGTTGCGCGAGGACCTCGCCGAATTGTTCGGCTACCGGCTCGAAGTCACGGAGACCACCGCGCGGGTCTTCCCGGTGCTGGACCGCCTCGACGCGGGCAGGCCCGCGCGCACCCCCGCCGAGCGCGTTTTCGACCGCCGCCGCTATGCCTATCTCGCCCTCGCGCTCGCCGCGTTGGGACGCGCGGGAGACCAAATCACCCTGTCCGAGCTGGCCGAACAGGTGGCCGCCTACGCGAGCCGGGTGGACGGGCTCGAGCTCGCCACCGACCGGGCCGCCGACCGCGACGCGTTCGTCGACGCGGTGGGCTGGCTGACCGTGCGCGGCGCGCTCACGTTGGCCGACGGCGACGCGGGCGGCTGGGCCAGCGATCCGGAAGCCGGTGAGGCGCTCTACGACATCGACCGACAGGTGGTCTTCGCGCTGTTCCGGCCGCCGCGGGCACTGCAGCATCTGCACAGCGTGCGGGGGCTGCTCACCGAAGACGCCACGGTTCCCGGCCGTTCGGCGCACGCGACCGGCACCGCCGAGATCGCGCGCCGGGTGCGCAGGGCGCTGGTCGAACAACCGGTCGTGTACGCCGAGGACCTCGCGCCCGAGGAGCGCCCTGTCCTCGCCCAGGAGCGGGTGGTCGCGGAGGTGGAGCTGTTCACCGGATTGCGCGCCGAACGCCGGGCGGAGGGCGTCGCGCTGATCGACACCTCGGGGCGGCTGTCGGACGTCCGCTTCCCGGGGACCGGCACGCTCGCGCAGGTCGCCTTGCTGCTGGCCGGCGAGATCGCCGACCGGGTGCTGGATATCGACCACCCGCTGCCGCGGCGCCACAGCGCGACGGACCTCGGCGAGGCACTGGCCGACCAACTCGACGAAGCCATCCCCGAATCCAGCATGTTCACCCCGCTCGCCGAATCCGGTGTATCGGATTCGCTTGCCGACGACCTCGATCCGCCGGACGGCCGACGGCCACCGGAGGATCCACCGGTTTCGCCCGGCTATCCACTGATCGACCGGACCTGGTTGCGCGAGACGGTCCAGGCGCTCGCCGACCGCTACGGTACGACGTTCGCCGCGCAATGGCAGGCCGACGTCGCGCGCCTCACCACCGAGGTGGTGGCCTTGCTGGAGCGGCTGCGACTGGTCCGGGTGGTGGACGACGGGCTGCTCGTGCTGCCCGCCCTGGCCCGCTACCGTGGCGCGGTCGTCACGGTCCGCACCAAGCGGGCGGCGGAACTGTTCGTCACGGCGGCCGACACCTACGGGCCCGACGGCACCGGTACGGAAGGGAACTGACGGATGTCGCTCATTCACGGCGGAGTGCGGTTCACTCCGACCCGCGCCGGGATCGTCAACCTGTGGGATTACCGCGACCAGGAGTTCTGTTTCGCCGACGGCAGATTGGTCCTGCGCGGGCCGAACGGATCGGGCAAGACGAAGGCGCTGGAAGTGCTGTTCCCCTTCGTCTTGGACGGACGGATCGAGCCGCGCAGGCTCAACCCGTTCGCCGGCGAGGAGCGCACGATGAAGTCGAACCTGCTCTACCGCAAGCAGGACTCGGCGTACTCGTATGTCTGGATGGAGTTCGCGCGCGGCCGCTGGGAGGACCCCGAGGCGGTCACCGTCGGCGTCGGCATGCGCGCCACCCGTTCCTCGGACAAGGTGACCCGCTGGTATTTCGTCGCCGACGGCCGGGTTGGTGTGGACTTCTCCTTGATCGGCCCGGACGACCGTCCGTTCACCCGCAAACAGCTCGCCGAGCAGATCGGCACCGATTCGATCGTCGACCGGCCGGTGGACTATCGCAACGCCATCGACGCGCGCATGTTCGGTCTCGGGACGCAGCGCTACGACCAGCTGATCAATCTGATCCTCACGCTGCGCCGTCCGCAGCTGGCCAAGAACCTGGACCCGCGCGGCCTGTCGCAGGCGCTCACCGACGGCCTGCGCCCGCTCGACGAGCAGCTGATCCTGGACGCCGCCCGCTCGTTCAGCGACATGGAGGAGGTCGGCCGCACCCTCGAGGGTCTGGTGCACGCCGACACGGCGACGCGGGCGTTCGTCGAGGTGTATCGCAAATATCTTGCGGTGCAGGCGAAGACGGACGTCGACCAGGTGCGCGCGCGGCTCGACGCGGTGACCCACGCGAGCACCGCCCTGTTCGCCGCCACCGCCCTGCGCGAGCGCAGGGAAACCGAGCGCACCGCCGCCGAGGCCAGGGCCGAGGACGCGGACCGCGCCTACGAGCAGGCTCTCGCCGACCGGGAGAACCTCCAGCGTTCCAGCGCCTACGAGGGCAAACAGCAACTCGACGACTTGGCCGACGCGGTGCGGCGCCTGGAGACCTCGGCGGGCGTGCACGCCGACAAGGCGCTCAAGTCCCGCCAGACCTTGGACCAGCGGACCCAGGAGGCCGAGCGCGCGCGCACCGCGGTGCGCACCGCCGCCGCCGCGCTCGCCCGCGGTGAGGACGACCTGCGCGCCGCGGCCGAGGAGGCGGGAATCGCCTGGACGCCGCTTCCGGAGACGACGCGGGCCGAGCAGCTCACCATCGCCGTGCGCGGGCACGCCGAGGAACGTGACGCCGACGTGCGCGCAGTCCGGAAGGCGGTCGCCGCGGTGGACACCGCTGCCGCCGAACGCACCAGGGCCGAGCGGCTCGCCGAGCGCGCGCGGGAACTGCGCGACGCGGCCGCGGCGGAAGTCGCGCACGCCGAAGCGGCGGTCGCCGTGACCCGCTCCGAGGTCGCGGCCGCGTTGCGGACCTGGTGGGACGAGCACCGCGAGATCTACGCCCCGGTGCGCGCCGGGTTGTTCGAGGCGTTGAGTTCGGCGCTGGCCGAGACGGATTCGGATGCGCCATCGGTCGCCGAAGTGCTGGCCGAGCGTGCCGAACCTGTGCTCGACGAAGTCCGTACCCGGCGTCAGGAGGCACGCGCCCGCGTCACCGCGGCCACGGCGCGCCACGATGAGCTGACCACCGAACTGGAACGGGTGACCGCCCGCCGGGACGACGCGCCACCGGCATTCGCGGGCCGCTCCGGCCGGACCGGCGACCAACCCGGCGCCGCGCTGTGGCGGCTGGTGCGTTTCGCGGACGACGTGCCGCCCGAGGCCGCGGCGGGCATCGAAGCCGCGTTGCACGCCGCGAATCTGCTGGACGCCTGGGTCTGCCCGAGCGGCGAGCTGCCGCGCGACTACGACTCCGATCAGTTCCTGGTGCCGCTGCCCGCATCGGACCGCCCGACCGGCCGCACGCTCGCCGACGTGCTCGTCATCGAAGACGATTCGGACACCCTGACGGTGCCGCGGCAGGTCGTGGCCGACGTGCTCGCCTCCGTCGCCCTGCACGAGGGCGCCGGTGAGCCCGGCGGCGCGGTGACGATCGGAGCCGACGGCGCGTTCCGGCAAGGCGTGCAGATCGGCAGGCACCGCAAGGCCGACGCCGAGTTCATCGGCGCCACCGCGCGGGCCAGGCGCCGCGAGATCCGCTCGGCCGAGCTGACCGCCGCCGCGGCCGCCGCGGACGAGGACCGGCGCGCCGCCGAACAGCAGGAAGCCGCCGCCACCGCCGAACTCGCGCGAATCTCCGCCGCCGCCAAGACGCTTCCGCGCCCGACCGCGGTGACCACCGCCTTGCGGGCGGTGTCGGAGGCCGCGGGCATGCTGCGCTCGCGCGCGGAGGCCGCCGCCCACGCCGAGCGCGACCTCGACCGAGCGGTCGCGGAAGTGTCCGCCGCGGAGAAGAAGTTGCGCGCGGCCGCCGCAGCCCATCGCACGCCGCGCACGGCACGCGAGATCGACGCCCTCGCGGCCGCCATCCGGCACTTCGAGAACACCGGAACGGGATTGCTGCGCCTGCGCGGCGACCACGAACGGGAACGGGAGCGCGCACGCGAGGCGGAGGACCGTTTGACCGAGGCCGCCGACCTGGCCGAGGCGTTCGCGGAAGAAGCCGAGGCCGCGCACACCGGCTACCAGGAACAGCTGCGGAAACTGGAGATCTTGCGGGAAGCTCTCGGCGCGGGCGCGGCCGACGTCGATCGCGAATTGGAGCGGGCCCGGCAGCGGATCGAGGCGACCAAGGCCGAGCAGAAAGCCGCGCGCAAGGCCGCCAACCAGGCCATCGAGGCGGTCGGCGACGCCGAGGCCGCCTACCGCACCGCGCACGAGTCCCTCGCCACCGCGCTCACCGAGGTGCTGGCGGACGTGCGAGCCCTCGCGCCGTACGCTCGGCCGGATCTGCTCACGCTGCTCGGCGCGCCCGCCGACGGACGCTGGCCCAGCAGCGACGCCGCGTGGTCGACGCCCGAGCAATTGCTGTACCGGATATCGAAGGCAGGGCCGCAGGCGCCACCGCGGGTGCTGCCCGACGAAGTCGCCGCGCTGTTCGACAGTCTCGCCGCGGCCACGTCGTCGGTGCGCGCCGGCGAGGCGGCCCGCAAGTCCACGCGCTCGGCGGTGACCGCGGCGTTGCAGGAATTCGATGCCGCGCTCGCCGCTTCGGGCCGCGATTACCGGTTGCAATGGGACGCCGCCGACGGCCTCACCGTCGTCCAGGTGCACGACGAGCACGGCGTCTCCGCGCTGGCCGACTTCGCAGGCCGCCTCGACTCCGCACGCCGTGACCAGGAATTGCTGCTCACCGACGCCGAGCGACGCATCCTGGAGGACGCGCTGTTGACCGGCCTGGCCCAGCAGATCCACGAACGCACCAGCGACGCCCGCGATCTCATCGGCCGGATGGGCGCGGAGATGAAACAGCGCCGGATGTCCTCGGGCAACACCATCGGCGTGCACTGGGTGCTGGCCGACAGCCTGTCCGACGCGGCGCGGGCGATGTGCAAGCTGCTCGACCGGGATGCCTCGGCGCTGACGGCGGAGGATCTGGCGGCGATCCGTGCGCATTTCGCCTCCGAGATCCGCGCGGCGCGGGCGGCTCACCCGGAACGCTCCTACCCGGAGATCTTGGCCGCGACGCTGGATTACCGCACCTGGCGGGTGTTCTCGTTCACCTTGATCTCCGCCGACGGCAGCGAGGACAAGCTCACCGTGGCCAGGCACAGCGCGCTGTCGGGCGGGGAGCAGTCGGTATCGCTGCACCTGCCGCTGTTCGCCGCGGCGCACGTCATGCTCGATTCGGCCGACCCGCAGGCCCCGCGCCTGCTCGCGCTGGACGAGGCGTTCGCGGGCGTCGACGACAACGGCCGCAGCGAATTGCTCGGATTGAGCGTGCAATTCGACCTGGACCTGTTCATGACCGGTTACGACCTGTGGATCACCTATCCGCACGTCCCGGCGTGCGCGCACTACGACCTGGCGCACTCGGCGGCCGAGAACACCGTCAGCGCGACACTGCTGGTGTGGGACAGCGGCGACCTGCTCGCCGAACACGACGGAACGGATCTCACCGCCGCGCTCGGTTCTCCCGATCGCCGCCGCGTCCCCAGCACGATCGAGGGCGGCCTGGAACTCACGCCGATGACCTAGCCGACCGGCTCATTCCGGGGCATCGCGGCGCGCGGCGTCCGGCAGACCTGCGGCGGATCAGCGCACACTCGCGTCCGGCGTCATCGGCGGGCAATCCGTGCCCGGCACGGTGGCCAACTCGAAATGCCACCATTCGTTCTCGAACATCCGGCACAGTCCCCACCGGTAGCCGTTCGCCTCGAGCCACCGAGCGCCCTGCTGCGGACCGACATCGATCGCGTCGCCGGAGACGTGGGTGGACTCCTCCGGCGGCAGCACCCAGCGGCGCGCGTCGTCGGGCCCGTAGGTCGCCACGCCGTCCTCCCACAGCGCCTGCTGCTCGGCGGGCGTCCGATATCCGGACGTGATGGACAAGGGCACCCCCTGGGCGTGCGCCTCCCGCTCGGCCAGGGTGTACGCCAACGCCAGCTTGGGATCGAGCCCCTCGGTTCCCGTCGCCGAGCCCACCGACTCCCGCTGCTCGATGGCGACGGCGGTGTCGGCCTGCGCCTGTCCCGCCCACGCGCCGGTCGCGACCAGCACCGGAAGCACCGTCACCGAAAGCCCTACCGCCACCCGACTCCGCACAGAATTCCCGAGCACCATGCGCCGATGCTATCGCCTCTGCCGGATATGCCCCGATCGGAGGCGCACGAAGAGGCACTCCACGGTGCGGCTCGGCCTTCCGCGCCCGGCAGCCGCATGCGGCTCACCTGCTCTCGGCGGCCACCCTCCGTTCCACAGGAGACACCGTCAACCATGTGGACAACATCCAGCGAATTCCACAGAAAACTCCACAGCTTGGGATAATGCGTATCTGATATGCCCGTTATGTGCCCAATAACAGTGAGATAGCTAATCTTTCGCCGCCGTGGAAAACCAGCTGTCCACAATCTATTCCAGTGTTGTGGATCACAAATAGACCTCCCCGACTACCACTACCGAAATGCCGGGATCCATGGGGCTTTTGAACGGTTTGCGATTCATCGCCGGTGCGCCGTTCGCCGAGTTCGCCCGATATAGAAGTGTTTCCGGGGAGCGATGCATCCCTTTCGGGCTGTATGTCCCTCGTACCCACCTCGAGCGCGGTGCAGCAGTCAACCGCCGACCGGCTGCCCCCCAGGCACGAACGGCACTGGGCCGCATAGCAGTGCGGGCAGCCATCGGCTCATGCCGTCAGCCGCCCGCAGATCTCGGTGGATGTTCAGAAGATCGGGCCCCTCGGACGAACCGCCCGAATCAGGCCCACGGTGGACCGTCCAGCACGCTGGACGGCAACGACGTCGCGGCCACCCGGACGCCACGGCGGTGAATCGACTCCGCCGCTTGCTTATTGCGCGCGATCCGCTCCAGGATCTCGCCGTCGTGCGCTCGCGCGTAGGCGAGCGCCAGCCGGATCTTGCTCGTATTCAGGTCCGACTTCGCGCTGAGGGCGGCGATCCGGCGTTCCACGGGTCCGTCCAGTTCCCGCAGGCGCGCAACGACTTCCCAGACCTCCGGTCCGGCAGACAGCGCCGCTCGGCGGTCGTGCAGCGGACCTCGGAACACGATCCCGGGGTGATCGAGCTGATCGACGCCTTCGCGAATGAGCCGATCGAGCAGTGCGGTGCTGCTGGCGCCCTCCCGGGCAGCGCGCTCGGCCAGCCGGAGGGCGGCCGACTCGGTGATATACAACGCCGTCGGTACTGGCCTGGACGTGCTCATAGCTCTCCTCGACCTGCATCGGTGCCGGATCAACGATGTACTTCGCTAAGCGTGCCCGCTGCGACGACGCCGAGAACCCGGTGATCGGCAGGACATCGGTGTGTCCGCGCCCTGCCGCCTGCGGGTCGAGGGTGCGTCAGACGCGCTCTTTGGATCGGGTGCGCACGCGCAGCGCGATCGGCTTCTGCGTTTCGGCGAAGAAGTCGTTGCCCTTGTCGTCGACGACGATGAACGCCGGGAAGTCCTCGACCTCGATCTTCCAGACGGCTTCCATGCCCAGTTCGGGGTACTCGAGCACCTCGACGGACTTGATGCAGTCCAGTGCCAGCCGGGCGGCCGGTCCACCGATCGAACCGAGGTAGAAGCCGCCGTGCTCCTTGCACGCCTTGGTGACCTGCGCGGACCGGTTGCCCTTGGCGAGCATCACGAACGAGCCGCCCGCGGCCTGGAACTGGTCGACGTAGGAATCCATCCGGCCCGCGGTGGTCGGGCCGAAGGAACCGGACGCGTAGCCCTCCGGCGTCTTGGCCGGGCCCGCGTAGTAGACGGCCATGTCGCGCAGGTAGTCCGGCATCGGCTCGCCCGCGTCCAGTCGCTCCTTGATCTTGGCGTGCGCGATGTCCCGTGCGACGACCAGCGGACCGCTCAGCGAAAGCCTGGTCTTCACCGGGTATTTGGACAATTCGGCGCGGATCTCGTCCATCGGCCGGTTGAGGTCGATGCGCACGACGTCGCCGCCCAGGATGGCGTCGGTCTGCTCGGGCAGGTACTGCGCGGGCTCGCGCTCGAGCTGTTCCAGGAACACGCCCTCGGCGGTGATCTTGGCCAGTGCCTGCCGGTCCGCCGAGCAGGACACCGCGATGGCGACCGGGCAGCTCGCGCCGTGCCGGGGCAGGCGCACCACCCGCACGTCGTGGCAGAAGTACTTGCCGCCGAACTGCGCACCGATGCCGAAGGACTGGGTCAGCTCGAAGACCTCCTCCTCCAGCTCCAGATCCCGGAAGGCGTGCGCGGACAGCGATCCCTCGGTGGGCAGATTGTCCAGGTAGTGCGCGGACGCGTATTTCGCCGTCTTCAGGGCGAACTCGGCGCTGGTGCCGCCGATGACGACCGCGAGGTGGTAGGGCGGGCAGGCCGCGGTACCGAGCGAGCGGATCTTCTCGTCCAGGAACTCCAGCATGCGCGTCGGGTTCAGGATGGCCTTGGTCTCCTGGTACAGGAACGACTTGTTCGCCGAGCCGCCGCCCTTGGCCATGAACAGGAACTTGTAGGCGGGGTTCGCCGGGTCGCCCGCGGTGGAGTACAGCTCGACCTGCGCGGGCAGGTTGGAGCCGGTGTTCTTCTCCTCCCACATGGTGATCGGCGCCAGCTGCGAGTACCTCAGGTTCAGCTTGGTGTAGGCGTCGAACACCCCGCGGCTGATCCATTCCGCGTCGTCGACGCCGGTGAGCACGCCCTCGGACTTCTTCCCCATCACGATCGCCGTACCGGTGTCCTGGCACATCGGCAGAACGCCGCCGGCGGAGATGTTGACGTTCTTGAGCAGATCGAGCGCGACGAAGCGATCGTTGCCGCTGGACTCCGGGTCGTCGATGATTTTGCGCAACTGACCCAGATGTGCCGGGCGCAGGAAGTGACTGATGTCGTGCATCGCCGTTTCGGTGAGCAGCCGCAGCGCTTCCGGCTCTACCTGCAGGAAAGTGCGCCCGTTGTGCTCGAACGTGTTGACGCCCTCGGTCGTGAGCAGCCGATAGGGGGTGTCGTCCGCGCCGATCGGCAGCAGGTCTGAATAGCGGAAGTCCGGCGCGGTCACCAGTCGCACTCCTTTGGGTGGGCCCGAGCGCCGCGAACGGCCGGGCTGGTCACGAGCACAGCGAGCCTAGCCACCACCGCCGGGCCGCCCCGGGTTAGGCAACCCTATCTCGGACAGTTGCCCGGAAAAGGTTGCACGTTCAACCCCGGTGATGCTACCTCTCATTGGGACACGTCAGAGTTTGGAGCGCTATCGTGACCGATCCCCATTGGCTCGATGACGTGGAGATGCGCGCCTGGCTGGGTTTCGTGCGCACCCGCGACCTCATCGCCGCGGCGGTCGGGCGGGATTCCACCAGGGAGTCCAACCTCACCTACGTCGAATACTCGGTGCTGGCCTATCTGGCCGAGGCGCCCGACCACCGGCTCACCTTCGCCGACCTCGCGGCCAAGCTGGAGTGGTCCCAGAGCAGGTTGTCCCACCAGATCACCCGGATGGAGAAACGGGAGCTGGTCGTCCGCGAGCCGATCCCCGACGACGCCCGCCGCACGGCCGCCAAGCTCACCCCGCGCGGCGCCGAGGTGCTGACCGGCGCCGCGCCCGCGCACGTGGAGAGCGTGCGCAGGCACATGATCGACATCCTCGATCGTCAGCAGCTGGCCGCCCTGGCCGATATCTACGACACCTTGCTCGCGCACCACCGGCGGGCGGCGGCCGAAAGCTGACCGCTCAGGGGTGCGAAGCCGCGTGATCGGCCGGAACGCTTGCCGCGGTGGCTGTTTCGGGCAATCCGAGCGCTCGCTCGAACCCGGCGGGCACCACCACGTCCGAGCGGTCCAGATCGGTGACGCGCGTCTTGCGCAGACCCAGCAGCGCCGAGTCGATGCCGCCACGCAGGATGTCCAGCACGTTCTCCACACCGGCCTGCCCGTTCGCGGCCAGCCCCCAGAGGTAGGCACGCCCGATCAGCACCGCCCGAGCGCCCAGCGCCATGGCCTTCACCACATCGCTGCCCCGCCGGATGCCGCCGTCGAGCAGCACCTCGACCTGCGAGCCCACCGCGTCCGCCAGCACCGGCAGTGCCCGGATCGCGGCGGGGGTGCCGTCGAGATTGTTGCCGCCGTGGTTGGACACCGAGATCCCCGCCACACCCGCGTCGACCGCGCGCAGCGCGTCGTCCACCCGCATGACGCCCTTGAGCAGCACGGGGCCTCCCCACTGCTCGCAGATCCACCGCACATCCGCCCAGTCCGGCGGGGGCGTGCCCATCCATTCGCCGTAGGCGCCGAAGAAGCCCGGCGCGGGCGCGTCGCCGATGGCCATGTTCGGCGCGGTCAGGTCCGGGATGCTGCCCGATCGCGCGTAGGTCGCCAGCCAGCGCGGACGCGCCAGGGTCTGCGGCGCGAACTTCAGCATGGTGCGCAGATCCAGCTTCTCCGGGATGACCGGGCTGCCCCAGTCCCGCCCGTGCGAGAACGACCAGTCCAGTGTCAGGATCAACCCGACCGCGCCCGCCTCCTCGGCCCGGCGCATCCGCTCCAGGATCTCGTCCTTGCCGCCGCACCAGTACAGCTGGAAGAACGTCGCCGGATTGGCGGCGATCACCTCTTCGATCGGCTTGCTGGCGAACGAACTCAGGCCCATCGCGATGCCGCGCGCCGCGGCCGCCCGGGCGACGGCCACCTCGCCGTCGGGGTGCACCGCTTGCACACCGGTCGGCGAGATCAGCACCGGCATCGAAACCTGCTGTCCCAGTACGGTCGTGGACTGGTCGCGCTCGCCGATCGGCCCGGCCACGTGCGGCGCGAAACCGAGTTCGGTGAACGCCTGCTGATTGTCCTCGATGGTCTGGCCGCGCTCGGAGCCGGCGATCAACGCGCCGTACACCGATTTCGGCAGCCGCTTCTTCGCCCGCCGCTGCGCTTCGGCGACGGTCTCGAACCACGGGTTCATGTTCCGGTCCTTTCCGGGGAGTTCTCCGGCCACCAGAGCCGGGTTCGGTCGAGGAGGTCGGTGCTCAGGTGCTCGAGCAGGGCCGCGCCCTCGGCGGCGGTCGCGCCCGCCGGGTCGCCGAGCACGCCGTTGGCGCTCACCGCGCGCACTCCGCCGCGGCGCAGCAGCGGCAGCAGTTCGGCCAGCGGGCGGGTGTCCCCCGCCGCGCGGTCGTCGCGCACGCGCGCGGGCGCCAGCGCCAGTTGCAGCGCCGTCTCCGACCGGCCCGCGTGCGGATCGCCGTCGAAGCGCGGCAAGAACAGCCGCACGTCGCGTGACTCGGCGCGCAGCAGTTCCGTCGCCCGGCGCAGTGCTTCGATGTTGCCGCCGTGCCAGTTGACCAGCAGGACGCGGTCGAAGGTGTCGGTCGCCGAGCGGCACAGCTCGACCACCAGCAGTTCCAGCGCCGCCTGGCCGATCGACAGCGTGCCGGGGAAGCCGGCGTGCTCGCCGCTGGCGCCGTACGGGATCGCGGGCCCGACGAGCACGTCCGGTCGCGCCGCGGCCAGCCGGGCGCACAGCGCGGCGGCGACATCGGTGTCGGTGGACAGCGGCAGATGCGGGCCGTGCTGCTCGGTCGCCCCGACCGCCACGGCGAGGATCGCACCCGCGGTGGCGCGCGCGCCCGCCTCGGGCCAGGTGAGATCCGCCAACATGCGGCGAGATTATCGTCAGTCACTGACATAATCAATAGCCGCGGCGAACGAGCACAATCAGACGATGCTGGAGAACCGGCCCACGCGCGGCCGCCCACGGGGCACCACCAAGCGCGAACTCGAAGTGATCGCCATGCGGCTGTTCAGTGAACAGGGCTTCGACGAGACCACCGTCGATGAGATCGCCGCCGCCGCGGGCATCAGCGGACGCACCTTCTTCCGATACTTCCCCACCAAGGCGGAGGTCCTGTGGTGGCAGTTCGACGACGAGGTCGCCGCCCTGCGCGCCGCGTTCGCGACGGCGCCGGACGACGTGCCGATGATGACGGCTGTGCGCCGAGTCGTGGTGAACGCCAACCGATATCGCGCCGAGGACGTTCCGGAACTGCGCACCCGGATGCAGCTGATCGCCACCGTCCCCGCGCTGGCCGCCACCGCGGGCGCGCACTACGACGCCTGGGAGCGCGCCGTGAGCGCGTTCGCGGCGAGCAGGCTCGGCGAACCGGAGGACGGGCTCATCCCGCTCGCCGTCGGGCGGACCACGCTGGCCGCGGCGCGCGCCGCGTTCGACGCCTGGCTGGCCCGCGCCGACGCGGATCTCACCGTGTATTTGGACGAGGCGCTCGCAGCGCTGGAACGCGGGTTCGCTACGGTGCCGTAAGGTCCGTCACACCCGAACATCCGGCGAACAAGCGGTAGGTTTCGCCGGTGACGCGGGTGGGGTATGACTAGGCTCGGAATCGGCTAGCGCCGAACGCACGAAGATCCCGACTAACCCGTCGAAAGGGGCAGGAGTTTCCATGTCCGAGGTGTCCATGAGCCTTTCGGCGGATTCCCTGACCGCGGGACCGGTCGACAACCTGCTCCCGCAGCTGGTCGAGCACCTGCGCCAGAACCGCACCGCGCTGCGTGAGGAATGGGCCCGGCGCATCACCGACGCGCAACTGCTGACCGCGATGACGCCCGAAGAGATCTTCTCCGAGGCCACCTCGGTCTACGACAACTACGTCGAGGTGCTCGAGACCGGTAGCGTCGAGGCGCTGCAGGCCTACGCGCGCGACCTGTCCGAGCGCATCATTCCGCGCGGCGTCGAGACCGACGAGGTGCTCGGCATCGTGCTGCTGCTGCGCGACGTGCTGGCCCGGTCGCTGTTCGAGAAGTACCAGGCGGACTTCGAACTGCTCAACGCGGTGCTCGACGCCTACGAACCGGCCGCCAACCGCATCGCCAACACCGTGGGCGTGTCCTTCGTCCAAGAGCGCGAGCGCGTCATCCGCCAGCAGCAGGAAGCCATCCGCGAGCTGTCCACCCCGGTGCTCCAGGTGCGTGAGCAGCTGCTGATCCTTCCCATCATCGGCGTGCTGGACAGCCAGCGTGCCCGCCAGCTCACCGAACAGCTGCTGCGCGCCATCCGGGCCAACCGCGCGAAGGTGGTCGTCATCGACATCACCGGTGTGCCGCAGATCGACTCCACCGTGGCCAACCACTTGGTGCAGACCGTCGACGCGTCCGGGCTGATGGGCGCGAACGTGATCATCACCGGCTTGTCCTCGGAGATCGCGCTCACCCTGGTCACCATCGGTCTGGATCTGTCGAAGATGAATGCGGTCGGCGACCTGCAAGGCGGTATCGAGGAGGCGGAACGGCTGCTGGGCTACGAGGTTTCTCGCGTCACCGAACGGGTGACCGAACGCGACGGCCGCTGATCAGGCGCGTCACATGCCGGTTCCGATTCTCAAACAGGGGACTTATCTCATCGCGTCGGTGCAGTCCGCGCTGACCGATGCCGATACCGAGCGCCTGCAGGACGACCTGATGAAGCAGGTCAGCAAGTATCGGGCGCACGGCATCATCGTCGATGTCACCGCCATCGACGTGATGGATTCGTTCGCCGCGAGATCGTTGCGTACCATCGCGCACATGACGCAGCTGCGCGGCGCCGAAACGGTGATCGTCGGTCTGCAACCGGAAGTCGCGTTCGCCATGGTGCAACTCGGGCTCACCTTCGAGGACATGCACACCGCCCTCGATCTGGAAGAGGGGCTCGCCTGGTTGGACCGCAAGATCCCAGCCCGTCGCCAGCGAGACGGTCGTGACAGTGGCCGCTGAGAACGTGGTGATCGCGGTCAGGGTGTCCGGGGACATCGTGACCGCACGTCAAGCCGGACGCGAACTGGCAGCAAAGCTCGGATTCACCCTGACCGACCGCACGATGATCTCCACGGCGATCTCCGAGATCGCCCGCAACATCACCAGTTACGCGGGCAGCGGCGAGATCCGCCTGCTCGTCGACGACCGCGAGGGTCGGCAAGCCCTGGTGGTGCAGGCCGAGGATCAGGGGCCCGGCATCATCGACATCGCCCGGGCGCTGGAGGACGGCTATTCCACCGGACGCGGGCTCGGGCTCGGCCTACCCGGCGCCCGGCGGTTGATGGACCGGCTGACCGTGGATTCGGCGCCGGGTCGCGGCACGCTGGTGGAGATGTGGAAGTGGGTACCGAACGGTGCATGACGACGGGTTCATCGGCCGGATCGAGTGGGCGGTGGCCGGTCGCGCACTGCCCGGTCAACAGGTCTCCGGTGACCGCGGCGTCGTCCTCGACACGGGCGGGGGCACCGTCCTGTTCGCGGTCCTGGACGGGCTCGGTCACGGCGCCGCCGCGGCGGACGCGGCCGATCGCGCCGCGCGGGTGCTGTCGGAGAACCGCGCCGAACCGCTGGACGTGCTGATGGTGCTGTGCCACCGCGCGATGGCCGACACCCGGGGGGCGGCGATCTCGCTCGCCCTGTTCGACGAGGGTGACACGGTGCGCTGGCTCGGCGTCGGCAATGTCGAATCCCAAGTGCTGACCGCGGGTCCCGCGGGCTTGCGGGTACACGCGACCGTCCTGTTGACCGCGGGCATCGTCGGCTATCGGCTTCCGCCGACGCTGCAGCCGCAGTCGGTCGCGGTCCGTCCCGGCGACCTGCTGCTGATGTCCACCGACGGCATCGTCACCGAATCCACCGGCGACATCGATCTTTCCAAGTCCACCGCCGACATCACCGCCGAGATGCTCGCCCGGCACGCCAAGGACACCGACGACGCGCTGGTGCTCGCGGCGCGGCATCGCGGTGTGCGAGGGGCGGCCAGATGAGCGCCCTGCTGGCCGACTTCCTGGACGACTACGCCGACGCCCTACGGCGGCACCTGGATTCGCCCACCCAGGCCGGCCTCGCCGAGGGGTACGAGCTGGGCAGACGCGCCCTGGTCGAAGGCATCAGCCTGCTCGATCTCACCGAGAACCACTTCCGGGTGGTCCAGCACGCGGAGGAACAGCGCCAGAAGGCAGGTTCCGCCGAGGGCGGCGAATCCGGGGCCCGCCTGCCGGAGACCGCGCTGGAATTCCTGTTGCAGACCCTCGTCCCGCTGGACATCGCCACCCGCGGCTACCTCGACGGCACCCGCCGCTACGAGCAGCAACGTACTCGCGCCGACGATCTCGCCGGACGCGACGCCTTCCGCACGGCGCTGGTGGAATCGCTGCAAGACGGCTTCTTCGTCGCCGACGCGCAGGGCACCATCATCGAGGTCAACACCGCCTTCGGCGCCTTGACCGGCTACGGCGCCGCGGGTGTCCCCTATCCCCTACCGCATCCGTGGTCGAGCCCGGAGGGTCCGCGCTACCCCGACCTCGGCACCGAGGCACAGCGCTTCGTCATCCCGATCCGCCACCGCGATGGCCGGAATGTGTGGCTCGCGGTGAGCACCAGCGCGCTGATCAAGCCGGAGGACAACGAGCGGATCTTCGTCGGCACTCTCCGCGACATCACCGCCGAACACGACGCGCAGGCACGCGACCAGGCCGCTTCCCGGCTCGCCACCGCCGTCGGCGCGGCCACCAGCGTGGTCGAAGTGCTCGCCGTCGGGCTCGACGAGCTGCGCCGCACGGTGGGTGCGGAGACCGCGGTGGTGGCGGTGTGGCCGAGCCGCAACGCCATGCCGGAGGTGTACGTCTCCGGTGTGGGCGCCGACGGCGCGTCCCACGACGGCGCCGCCTCCCTCGACGACCGGTCGCGCGCACTGCTGGAACGGGCCAGGCGCAGACCGCCGCGCAGCCTGCTCGCGATTCCCGAAGCGGCCGAGAGCTCCGAGGGCATCGTCGCTCCGCTCGGCGAGACCGGCGACGCGGCGATGTGGTTGCGCTTCGCCGCGCCGCGGGCGATCAGCGCCGCGGACTGGACGCTGTTCTCCCTGCTGATCGGCCATCTCAGTCTCGCCGTTCAGCGCGCACGCAACTTCGACCAGGCCCGCGCCACCTCCCTGACCCTCCAGCGCGCCATGCTCGGCCCGATCGATCTGCCGCCGCGTTTCTCGGTGCACTACGAACCCGCGCTGCCGCCGCTGGAGATCGGCGGCGACTGGTACGACGTGGTGCCGCTGCGCGACGGCACCATCGGCGTGGTGGTCGGCGACTGCGTCGGCCGTGGTCTGTCCGCCGCGGTGGTGATGGGCCAGTTGCGAACCGCCGCCCGTGCGCTGCTGCTGCGCGGCGCGGGACCGGCGCAGCTGCTCGCCGAGCTCGACACCGTCGCCGCGCGCATCCCCGGCGCCATGTGCACCACGGTCTGCGCCGCCGTTCTGGACCCGGTGCGCGGACTGGTCCGCTACAGCAACGCCGGTCACATGCCACCGATCCTCGCCGACGTCGGCAAGACCGGCCGGATGCTGGAAGGCGGACGCGCGGTGCCGCTGGCGACCTTCGATACGCCGCGCCGGCCGGAGGCCACCACGGCGCTGACGCCCGGTTCCACCCTGGTGCTGTTCACCGACGGCTTGGTCGAACAGCGCGGCGTCGACATCGACGAGGGGTTCGCCAAGATCGCCGCGGTCCTCGCCGACACTTCGGGGCGGCTGCCGCGCGAGGTGGCCGACGCGGTGCTCTCGCGTCTGCGCCCGGACGCGGGCTACGACGACGACGTGGCCATGGTGGTCTACCGCCAGCCGCCCGCGCCGCTGCGGCTGGACGTGCCCGCGCGCGCGGACGAGCTCGCGGCGCTGCGGCGCACGCTGAAGGGGTGGCTGGCCGCCGCGGCGGTGCCGCACGATCTGGCCGCCGATCTGGTCGCCGCGGCCAACGAAGCGTGCAGCAACAGCATCGAGCACGCCTACCGCAACGACGACAACGGCCGGGTGTCGATGTCGGCCACCTGCGACATCGACACCGTCGTCATCGTGGTCACCGACACCGGCGACTGGAAGCCCCGGGCGTCCGATCCCGGCTATCGCGGCCGTGGCATCGACATGATGCGCGCGCTGACCGAGCAACTCGACATCGACCACTCCGAAGCGGGCACGACCGTGCGGATGTCGGTGACGCTGCCCGCGATCACGTTCCCGGTGGCCAATCCGTTGCGTGGAACGAACCGCCGCGTGGCCGGCTGACGACCCGTGCCGCAGTGATCGGAGCGACGGGCCGGACCCCGTAGATCCGGAATTGCATGCCGCGATACGGCATACCGGATTCCGCCCATTCGCTGACGATCATGCAGAATGCGCCGTCGAATCTGCTGTCCGGGTGGACGTAGCAGCCATAGAGACGCGGCACGATATCCGGCCCGCCCGGCGCCCAGAAAGATCCTTTCACGGGACGGTAGGTCGGGGCGGTGCGCCAGTTGTCGGTGATTCTCGCGGCGACCTTGACGAAAGCACCGTATGCCCCGGCGTCGAAACCGGACATCACCCAATTTCCCTGCACCCGCCGCAATCCGATCTCGCCGAGCTTGGTGCCGTCGGCCAGGATGCCGAAACGCGGATCGCTGCCGGGATCGCGGCCCCATCCCCAGTCCCAGCCGTTCCACCCCCATCCCTGCCAGGCCGCCGGATCGGTGAGTGCGGTATGACTCTCCCGCACCCGCCACAGCAGCATGTTCTTGTTGCGGGCGAGTCCGCCGGTGGAGATGACGTAGACGAAGCCGTCGCCGCCGCGTTCCCAGGAGATCATGGTGCGTTTTCCACCGTAGGCGCTGGTCGACCACCGGACCGCGGTATCGGTCCAGCTCTCTCCGTTGTCGTCGGAATAACGGATCTCGCACCAGCGCTCGTTCGCCAGTCCCTGGGTGACCATCACCCACAGATAGATTCGGCCGCCGATGGTGAGCGCGTCACAAGGCAGGATCGTGGAGTACTCCGGATTGTCGTGCACGTAGTCCCAGAGTTGCCGAGCGCCCCGTGCGGCCGAGCCGAATTCGATGGGCGTGGACATGTCGTGGGTACCGCTGCGCAGCAGCATCGGGGAACGCCAATTCGGGCCACCCACTCTCGGTTCGGTCCCGGAGAATGTGTCGCCGAGAAGGTATCCGATTTCTCCACTCGGCATTCGGAAGGGAATGAAGAGATCCGAGCCGCCGATGTCGGCCATGGGGAGCGGGTTCAGATTCTTGATCTTGGGCATCGCCGGATCCTGTCGATTCTCGGAGCGTCGCTACCAGATCGGCTCCTAGGGATCACCGCGCAGTGCGGAGACGTTGCTCGTTCAGTATCAGGCGTCGATGGCTGTGCCGTTGCTGGTTCGGGTGAACGAATGCAGGCGAAAATGGGGAAACCGACTGCACAGCTTGTGTTTCGGCAGATGAGCACGGCTGAATGCCAGGACACGGCCGGTGCCCGAACTCCGCCGCGGGGTGCGGCATCGGATGTGCACGATGTTCGCCGCCAATGTCCCTCGCGCCGGTGCGGTCACATAGCCGACGGCACCTTCCGGTGCGCATCGGGACCAACCGGTGTCGTCACATCCGGCGGAGCATACGAATTACGGCGCTGTCGATGATCGCCCGCTCCGCATCGGCCGACTCGGCCCGCTTCGCGCGCCGCAGTGCCGCGGCGACGGTCGTGCCTTTCTCGAATGCCGTCACGACCCGTGGGTCGACATACGACGCCTGGGCGACCGAAGGGGTGTTGCCGAGGGCGGCGGCGACCTCGTCCATGACCTCCCGCACCGCGGTCCTGCGCGCCCGGCGACCGGCCGGACGTTCGATCGAACCGAACGCGGCCGCCGCGAGGACGGTGGCCTGCCAGGTGCGCAAGTCTTTGACGCTGCACTCGCAGGCGGCGAGTTCGCGGAAGCGCGAGTTGATGTCGTCGGCGCGCAGTTCGCCGTAACGGCTGCCGTCCCGGTACACCAAGAGCCGATCGGAATCCGCTTTGCTGCGCAGCAGCGATCGAACCGCTTTGGCCAGCAGCGCATCTCGGACGCTCACGCGGCGCCGGATGCCGCCCTTGGCGAGATAGTCGAAAAGCATTCGATCCCCGGACACCTCGACCTGCTCACGCAGCAGCGTCGCGACTCCCCGGGTGCCGTGCTCCTCGGCGTACTCCTCGCCTCCGACCCGGAACACTCCGCGATCGACCAGGTCGACGGCCACCGCCTCCACCCGCGGCCGGGTCAGGCCGCGCAACGCGAGGTCTTCCCGCACCTGGGCGCGGATCTCCGGCAAGCGCCCGGCCAGGGCCAAAACCCGGTCGAACTTCTCCTCGTCGCGCTCTTTGCGCCACTGCTCGTGGTACAGGTACTGGCGCCGCCCCGCGGCATCGACGCCGACGGCCTGGATGTGACCGTTGTCGTGCGGGCAGATCCACACCTTGCGCCAGGCCGGTGGGATCGCCAGCCCGCGGATGCGCTCCAACGTCTCGTCGTCGTGCACGGGTGCGCCGTCCGCGGTGCGGTAGCTGAATCCGCGCCCGCGCCGGACGCGCTCGACTCCGCCGTCGTACGGTCGGCTACGGCGCAGTCGCATTCAGTCACCGCCGGTGACCGCGACTCGGTCGCCACGCGGTCGCTCGTGTTCTGTACTCACATCACTTAGCTGCCCCGTGCCGCACCGGCGAAACAACCCGCGCCGCCAGGACCCGGCAGTTCACCTGGCGGCACGCTGGGCGAGAGCCCACCGGGAAGCTATTTGGCCGGGGGGACGAAGGGCTGATTGATCGTGGTGAAGTACTGCACCAGCGCGGCGACGGCCACGGGTGCGGTAACGAAGAGCTGACCGGCGAGCGTGCCCAGTGCGCCCACGGCCAGGATGCCGCCCAGGCAGCCGACGGCGGCGGCCGGGATGAACGGACCGAACATGCCGACGATCGTGGCGGCGGCGACCGTGGCGCCTGCGATGCCGCCCAGCACGCAACCGACCAGGCCGCCACCGAGGCCGCCGACGACGGTGCCGATCGCGGCGCCGCTGGCGATGGTGTCCTTGAGCCGGGTGAAGGCCGCGACTTCACGCTCATACGGCGTTCGCCAATGCGCCGAGTCTTCGAACGGCAGAGCGACCGGGCGGTACTGGGCGTGGGCGATGTCGAAGCGCGGTGTGAGCGTAGCCGTCCGGCCGCTGATATCGGCCGCGATGGGGAAGACGAAGTCGTCGACCCGGAATTCGAGGGGCGTGCCCGCGAGTACGGTGCCGTCGGTCGCCTCGATCGCGAATATCCCGTTCTCGGCCCGCATCGAGCCCGAGTCGATCCGGACGACGACGTTCTCGGCGGAGGTGGTGGCGGTGTAATTGACGACTTCCGCACCGGCATCCTGCGGTGCGGCGCCTGCATTGCCGGCCGTGATGCCGGTCAGCGCGACAGCGAGCGTCGATATCGTGGCGATCTTGCGCAGATTCATGTCTCCGGAAACCTTGACCTTCGTTGTGTCGCTGTCAGTCCTGGCGCACGGTGCCCAGCACGGCCCCGCTGGTCGCGTCGATCGTCACCTCGTGCTCCACGCCGTCGGGTGTCCGGAGTTCGACCTCCCACACCGTCGTCCTTCCCTCGTCGTCGAGTTCGGCGGAGACCACGGTGCTCCCCGGCACAGCTTCGCGCGCTTTGTCGCCTGCTTGCTCCCTGCCGATCGCGGGCGCCGCGGTGAGGGTCCACTCGTGGTCCGGCACAGCGGCGGCGACGGCCTGCCGGGCGGGCGATTGCGGACTCGCGGCGGCGTACAGCGCCACGGGGCCACCGACGAGAAGAGCGGCGGCAGCGGCGGCAGCGAGCAGTCCGCGCCGGCCGGACAGGGTACGGCGAAGAGTGGCTTTCATTGCGAAACCTCCTGTGGGAATTGTGCTCTCGAAGTTGCAGATCACCTTCGCAGCAGGGGGCTTAAGGCAGCCTGAAGGCGCCTGAAATCCGCTTCAGGAATAGCGAATTGCGATTTCTCCCGCCATCGAAGGGCCTTCGGAGTTAAGGTCGGTCACGGGTCGGGGTTTCCGGGGGTTTTCACATCGTCTCCGTCGGTCAGTCCCGACGCTGCCCGCGCCGGCCGTGCCCGCTGCTCGGCTGTCGCCGAGGCGCGAGGGTGGGTGCGCTCGATCCCCTCCGACTGCACCCACCTTCCCGGATGACGCCCGGCGATGTCGTCGGTTGCGGCCGGAGCCCAGGTGGTGTCGAGCCCGCTGACGCTCGCGGCGCTCCTCGACCCTGCCCGGGCGCGAAGCCGCCGGCCGACGCGATCGCGGCCTACGAGCGGGTCATGCTCCCCGGATTCGACGCCATCGACCATTCGCTGCGCGCGGCCGGACAGATGTTCGGCGACGCATGCTGATCGGTATTCGGAATCATTCGGCGATGAATTCCGCCTCGCGCTCCACCGCCTCGATGGCCGGTCGCGGCACCCGAACCGGGCCCGGCGTGTACGTGATCGCGCGCAGCGCGCCGGTGTAGCGGAATGTGCCGCGGCGTTCCCGCAGATTCCAGGCCACCGGGCCGCGGGCGTCGACGCCGACGGAGATCCCGGTCCACGGCGACATGCCGACCAGCTGTACCTGATCGAGCAGCCGCGCGACGGGGGCGCCGTCGATCTCGAGAGTGAAATCCCACCGCAGCCGGGGTCGCACGGTGGCGCGCACAGTGATCTCCCGCAGGCGGGCCGGGAGGGGTGGTGTCGTGACGCTGTCGTAGCGGCCGTAGCTGTTGAGGCCGAAGGTCGCCCGGCCGTCCTCGACGTAGAGGACATAGCCACCCAGCGGATCACCGTGTGCGACCAGAACGCCTTCGTCACCGGCGGCGTAGCCGGCGAGTTCCGCCTCGATGGCGAAGTCCCGATAGGCGATCAGTCGCTGGGAGCGATACCGTTCCAAGGTCGGCGTGCCGGGCAGCAGCCGGACGGGAGCCGAGAATCGTTCTTCTTCGGGCCGCCGCCGCGCCAGATCCTGACGGGTCATCAGCGGGAACACCGTATTCGCCCAGGCGGATTCGTCCCAGGCGGCGGCCAGTTCCGCGACCTTCTCCGGGAACCGTTCGGCGAGGTCGTGCAACTCCGTCGGATCGGTGCGGACGTCGAACAACTGCCACTTCGGCTCGTCGATGTCGGTCCCCGGCTCGTAGAGCGACAGCAGCTTCCATCCGTCGCGATAGAAGCCTCGGTTGCCGACCATCTCCGAGTGCTGCTCGGTGTGCGCGGACACCGCCCGCGGATCACGCAGCGTCCGCACCGCCGAGACGCCGTCGAAATCCTTGGCGGGCAGACCGTTGCGCACACTCGGCCGCGGCAATCCGGCCAGCTCCAGCAATGTCGGCGCGAGATCGGTGACATAGGTGTACTCGTGCCGGATACCGTCGTCGCCCGCGTCGCGCGGCAGCCCTTTCGGCCAGGAGATCACGAACGGCACGCGCACACCGCCTGCGAAGGTTTGCCCTTTGTAGAAACGGAACGGCGTGTTCGACGCCTGGCCCCACCCGCGCGGATAGTGCACGCCCAGCTTCGCGGTGCCGATCAACTCCTCGTCGTGCGGGACGTCGCCGATCCACTCGGGATCCGTGATGTGGGCGAACTCCGCGAAATAGGTGCGGGTGCCCTCCGGCCCGCCCTCGGCGGTGCCGCCGTTGTCCGAGGTGAACACCACGATGGTGTTGTCGAGTTCGCCGAGTTGCTCGAGCGTGTCGACGATGCGTCCCAGGCTCTGGTCGATACTGTCCACCATGCCCGCGTACACCTCCATATACCGGGCGAAGCGGCGCTGCTGCGCGGGGGTCAGCGAATCCCACTCCGCGGCCTCGTAACCCGGTTCGGTGTTGCGTGGTTTCTGCTGCGTACCGGCGGGGAAAAGGCCCTGGCCGAGTTGCGCGGCGAATCGGCTGCGGCGCAGTTCGTCCCATCCCTTCGCGTAGCGGCCGCGGTACTTGGCCAGGTCCGCGGGTTTCGCCTGCAGGGGGCCGTGCATGGCCACGTGGGCGAAGTACAGGAAGAACGGTTTGGCGGCGTCGTGCGCGCGGAGATCCTTGATATAGGCGATGGCCTTGTCGGTCAGGTCGTCGGTCAGGTAATACCCCGGCGGATACTCCTCGATGTCGACGACCGAGGAGTCCGAGATCAGCTGATTCGGGTAGTAGAAGGAGTTCAGCCCCTCGAGCGAGCCGTAGTAGCGGTCGAACCCACGCTGGGTGGGCCAGGAGTCCCGGTGGGCGGCGGGGTTCATCGTGGCGTCGCGCACCAGGTGCCACTTGCCGACCGCGTAGGTGGCGTAACCGTTGCCGCGCAGGATCTCCGGCAGGGTCAGCACGTCGTCCGCGAGTTCCAGGCGCAGACCGGGATAGCCGGGGTCGGCGTTGGCGACGAAGCCGAACCCGGCGCGGTGGGCGTTGATCCCGGTGAGCAGCGACGCGCGCGACGGCGAGCACAGCGGGGTGGTGTGGTAGTTGGTCAGCCGAAGACCGTCGGCGGCCAGCCGGTCCAGTGTCGGCGTCTCGATCTCCGAGCCGAACGGGCCGATGTCGCTGTATCCCATGTCGTCGATCAGCACCACGACAATGTTCGGAGCGCCCTCGGGGGCGGTGGGCGGGAAGCGCCAATCCGGCGTCGAATCGGCCGTGGTGCGACCGACGGAGCCGCCGAAGTCCTCGTAGCCGCGAGCATGGGGTGGAACAGGCATCTGTGCAGTCAAACCAGCTGCTCCCCCGCTCACCACTCTTTCGCGCACCCTGCGCCGAACGAGTGACCGCGTGGTCCGGTGTTGCTAGCTTCGCGGTCGAGCTTCGCCACTGCGCACCCCGACCGGCGCGGTGGCGTCCCGGCGCTCGCGCAACGCGTCCACCAACTCGGCGACATCCGCCGCGTCCGGTGTGTAGCCGGGAAAATAGCAGCACACCTCCTCGATACCGGCGCCGAAGCGGGTGGTGATCTGCGCCGCGCACTCTTCGGGAGTTCCGGCCACTCCGATCCTGCGGACCATCTCGTCGGTCACCAGCGCCCGCATCTCGGCGAATCCGCCCGCCTTGGACAACGCGTTGAGCCGGGAGTGCACCTGCGCCCATCCCTCGACCTCCAGGACCGGACGATAGGCGGGGGTGGACCCGTAGAACGCGATCAGCCCGCCCACCCCGTCGATCGCGGCGGCCAAAGCTTCCTCGGTGCGTCCGAGTGCGACCATGACCTGAGCGATCACCGGGAAATCGTCCGCGGTCCGGCCGGAACGGCGCAGACCCTCGGTGAGCGCGGGCAGCGTGCGCTCGGTGAAGTGGCGCGCGCTGTTGAACGGCATCACCAGCAGCCCGTCGGCGACCTCGGCGGCCTTGCGGGTCATCACCGGTCCGAGCGCGCCCATCAGCACCGGCGGCGGCCCGAACGGGTTCGGGCCGGGATCGAAGGTGGGCGGCATCAGGGTGTGCGTGAAGTACTTGCCACGAAAGTTCAACGGCGCCCGGCCTTCCCACGCGGCGAGGATCTCCCGCACCGCCGCCACGCTCTCCGCGGTGCGCTCCGCGGGCGCACCCCACGTGCTGCCGTAGCGCTTCTCGATGTGGGCGCGGATCTGCGAGCCCAACCCCAGCCGGAACCGCCCCTCGCTGTATACCTGCAGGTCGTAGGCCGCGTGCGCGAGATGCATCGGGCTGCGCGGCCCGGCGATCGCCACGTTCGTCATCAACTCCAGGGACGTCGCACCGGCCGCGACGACGAGCGGGAAGAACACGTCGTGCGGACCCTCGAAGGTGAACAGGCCGTCGGCCCCGGTTTCGGCCAGTTCCCGCGCGTCGGTCGCGACCTGCCGCGGCGCTCCGGTGACCTGCAGATGGACCTTCACATCGACCTCCGTCGGCCCTCGGTGCGTCACGCCTTCCGCGACGCGACCTCATCGTATGGACAGCGCTCCGTGCACATGTCCGGTACGACCGGATTGTCTCTCGCGCGTCCGGCGGATCCGATGCCCGCCCAGCACTTCGGATCACCGCCGACCCGGAGGGGCGAACCTCGCACAAGTCCTCGTTCGCCCTCGGCAGCCGGTCCGGCGCCGAGGGCCAGCCGTGGCGCGGCGGTGACCCGACCGTGAACTCACATGCCGAGGAGCCGGTTCTCGCGCACGGTGACGACGACCACGATGTCGCCGTAGGGAGCCGCGCCCATGGCCAATCGGTGGGTCAGCCGAGCCAAGCCGACCCGTTTTCCATATTTGACCCGCATACCGGTTCGCACCTGGTCGAACAGCGGCCCGGTCCGCAGCAATTCGGCGGTGCCTTGATGCTGGCGCGACCCGAGGGCCGGCTCGCCCCGCCAGTCCGCGGCTTGCACGATGACCCGCCGGTCGCCGTCCAGATGCCGAGCTTCGCTCGAATGCGACGAGATCCGGAAGGCCAGACGCCCGTGACCGACCGGCAACACCAGGTGCGGCACGGTGTTCCAGCGTCCTCCGGCCTGCGGCTGCGGATATGTCACCAATACCGTGCCCGCGTCCCACCACAGCATCCCCGGGTGCCATTCGCTGGGACGGTCCGGTACGGCGAGACCGCGGGGCGCCGCCGCGCGTGTACTGTCGTGCCGCGGGGTGGGGCCGTGGACTTCCCTGCCGAGCGAAGAGACGCCGTGCGCGGGGTATGTCATTGCGTGGAACCTCCAGGGACAGTTGCTACTTCGGGGAATACCGATTCGATCTCCGTACTGCGATCGGCGCAGCGGCGCCGTGGGTCCGGCAGCCGGTGGCACACCCGGATACCGTTCTTCTCGGGAGAAAATCTAACTAAGTTGTCATAGATTTTGTGTACCACCGGGCTAAGAGCGGTGCAAGGACATGGTCGTGTCGCCGCGCAATGGAGAGCGAATCGTCATGCTCCGCGCCCGGCCGGGAAAGCACCGCGACGGTGCGGCTCCGAAAGACGGGCGCGCACCGCGTTCGCGGCCGCGAACAGCACTCCGACGCCGATCAGGATCGAACCGCGCAGCCATACCTCCGCGTCGATCCGGGTGAACAGGAACAGGCAGAAGGCCAGACCCAGCCACGGCGCCACGACGGGCACGCGGAAATGCTCCGCTTCGTGCGGCTCGCGCCGCAGGATCAGCACCGACACGTTGACCGCCGTGAAGACGACCAGCAACAACAGCACCAACGTCTCGGCCAGTGCGGCCACCTCACCGGTCAGTGCGAGCAGTAGCGACACGAGCGCTGTCACGACGATCGCCACCCACGGCGTCCGGCGGCCCGGCAAGACCCGGCCCAGCGCCCGCGGCAGCAGTCCCTCGCGAGCCATGCCGTAGGCCAGCCGCGAGGACATGATGCCGGTGAGCAGGGCTCCGTTCGCCACGGCCACCAAGGCGACCACCGCGAACAACTCGTCCGGAACGCCTCCGGCCGCGCGCACCACTTCCAGGAGCGGACCGCTCGAGTTCGCCAGCCGATCGGTGGGCACCACCGCACCGGCCGCCAACCCGATGAGCAGATACACGCCACCGGCAGTGAGCAGCGCCCCGAAGAGCGCTCGCGGATAGGACCTGCGCGGCTCGGTGACTTCCTCCGCCAGATTCACCGAGGTCTCGAACCCGACGAAGGAGTAGAAGGCCAAGACGGCGCCCGCGAGGGTCGCGCCGACAACGCCGCGCTCCGCTGTCCCCACCTCGGTGAGCCGGCCCGGGTCGGCGTCTCCCCGGAAAACCACCCACGCTCCGAGCCCGATGACCACGACCAGCCCGCCGACTTCGACGAGTGTCGCGGCTACGTTGGCGCATAGCGACTCCTTGATCCCGTAGACGTTGAGCGACGCCAGCGTAGTGAGGAACACCACGACGACGACCGCGGTCGGCAACGTCACCAAGGCGCGCAGGTAGTCCGCGGCGAAAGCCCTGCTCAACGCCGCCACCGACACGACACCGGCGGCCAGCATGCAGAAACCCACGAGCGATCCGGCCGCGGGTCCCAGCGCGCGGCCCGCGTAGTGTGCCGAGCCGCCGGCCTTCGGGTACTTGGTCGCCAACTCGGCATAGGAGCCCGCGGTGAGGCAGGCGAGACCGAGCGCCACCAGCAGCGGCAACCAGACCGCGCCGCCGGACTCCCCCGCGATGGACCCGACCAGCACGTAGACGCCCGCGCCCAGGATGTCGCCGAGGATGAAGAAATACAGCAGGGGCGTGCTGACCGCCCGTCGCAGAGAATCCACCACGAAGCGGCGAATACCCCGGTGATCGGCGCCGAAGCCGTCGGCGACGACCGAGAACCGGCTGCCGAAGACGATGCGCGCGAAGCCGAAGGCGGCCGCTGGGCAGCGTCGGGCCGTTGCCGCGGACACCGCTCCCCGGCGCGATGTTCGCAGTGGGAACGCGAGGCGGCTCGGTGAGGCGGTTCACGGCCCGCCGGTGCGGTACTCGCGCATACCGGCCCGGCGGCGGGGAATGCAGAGGCCGTGAACGACAATGCGCCATCGGGACCGGCGCCCACGGTCCCACTCTCGAAGCGGACCGGAAGTTTCCAGTTCTGGTTCGCCGATCAACGCTGGGAATGGTCGCACGAGGTCGCGGCCCTGCATGGTTACGCGCCGGGCGAGGTGACGCCGACGACGGAATTGCTGTTGGCGCACAAACATCCCGAGGATCGGGCCGAGGTCGCCGACACCCTGGCCACGGCGGTGCGGACCGGGCTGCCTTTCAGCGGCCGCCACCGCATCATCGATACCGCGGGGGTGGTGCACCACGTGCTGGTGGTGAGCGACCAGCTGCGTGATTCCACCGGTGCGGTGGTCGGCACGGCGGGCTTCTATATCGATGTCACCGATACCGTCGATGAGGAACGCCAGGAAATCATCGACGAGACGCTGCCGGAGATGGTCGCCGCTCGGGAAGTGATCGAGCAGGCGAAGGGCGCTCTGATGCTCGTGTACGGGATCTCGGCCGATCAAGCGTTTCGTGTGCTGATTTGGCGGTCTCAAGAAACGAACACGAAATTGCGTGTCCTGGCCGAGGAACTGGTGGCGGCGCTGATCGATTTCGGCGGCGCCGGAGTGCACACGCGCACCCGCTTCGACCACGTACTGCTCACTTTGCGCGAACGTCGCCGTCGACCGGCCGCACTGGAGCCCTCGATGCCATGACCAGGGTGATGGCGACGAAGCGGATGAAGTGTGAAGTGGACCGCTGCGGGTAGATCGAAGCGACAACGAAAGGGGTTTGTCATGGCACGCGAGAAAGACAGGGACGACGAGAGGACCGGCGAGCCCAAGGGAGGCAGGCCGGGCCCGACCGATCAAGACCGCCACGGCGGAATGGCGACTCGGGAGATCGCTCCGGAACTGACCACCGACGAGGCGCAGGAACCGCCGGACTGATTCGTTCGGCCGCTCCTCCGGCACGAGAACGGGTGGTCCACAAGACAGGCGCCTCGACAGCGTAGGGGACATGGGCCCCGGATCGTTCGAAAGCCACGTGAACCAACCGAGCCCCGAACCGGTCTGCATCGGTTCGGGGCTCGCTCGGGGGTATTCGTGCCTGTCCACCGATCGCTCGGTAGCTTGACGAGACGAATGTACCGGGTACCGCGCGAAATCGCCAAATCCCGCAGTGGCCGAACGGTTTGACGAGCAACTGTTCAGATGAGGTTTTTCTGCTTCCGGATGCGCCGTCGCAGGTCGACCATCAGCGCGTGCGATCCGCCGTGGCGGACGAAGCGCGGAATGAAGCGGTTGACGAAGGAGACGAACACGAAAAGATGCTCGAAACGCCGCTGGTCGGCGGCGGTCCACTCGACCCGGAGTTGTTCCCGGAAGATCGGGGCCAGGAATCCGATGGTGAGGAATCGGAGCAGGTTCCGGAAAGGCAGCCGAAGGTACCAGTGGATCATACGAAGCTCCAGCAAGGCTTCGAGATAGCCTCGGACGTAGTCGTCCAGCACGACTTGTTCGCAGGCGGCGTTCCAATATTCATCGAATTCGGCCCGGGTGGCGGGCCACATGTCCTCGGTTACCTGCAGGGTCGTGCCCAGCGTGGAGGAGGAGGTGTAGAACGCCTCGGCCTGCGCGTCGTTCATTCTTCCGTGCAGCAGCTGATAGGTGTCTTCGAACCCGATGTACAGGCAGGCGGCGACCCACAATTGGAGATTACGGTCGAAGGCGTTGTACTTGACCGGAGCGCCCGGGGCCGAATGCACCTGCCGGTGCGCCACATTCACCGCCTCGCGATATGCCTTGCGCTCTTCGTCGGTGCCGAGGATGGCGACCGCGAGATATTGCGTGGTCGTCCGCGCGCGTTTCCACGGATGCTTCATCAGCGAGCCCGATTCCACCTTGCTCTCGGCCACACCGTAACCGACGCCGGGCCGGGCCATCTGCATGACCACGTTCGCCGCGGCGCCGGCGAAGGACCAGAAATCCAGCGCGTCGGTCAATTTGATCGGCCGCTTGGTGAACGGCCGATGCGTGATGCTGATACCGATGCGGGTGCGATCCTTCGTCAGCGGTGTTCCGTGGTCGTGATCGGGTTGATGAGCGACTGCGGTCATCGGGATGTCCTTCCATCTGCGTTCACACGTCGCACGACGAGGGGAATCGGCCGGGTCGACGTCAGCCGGACGCCGCCGTGCCCGGACTCCTGCGTTCGATGACCGGGTGGGCCACCTCGGACTTATGTTACCGAATATTCTACCCGACTCGACGAGCCTAACAAGGCTCTACCTCGGTTTAAGCGCGTCTTCACCCTTGGATCGGCGTCATTATGTTTATAGAAATTTCAGGGCTGCGCAGGCAAAGTCAACGGCGAGTTGACCTTGTTCACCAGCCACCGGTCCCCGACCTTCTCCAAGCGCATCACCATGGACAGCTGCCCCGGCGCGGGTTTGCCCTTGGTGCCGAGACTGGTGATGGTCTGGCCGATGACCACGATCGCTTCGGCGGAGTGCTCGTCACCGGCGCGGACCGCGCACTGGACGTCGCGCGTGGCCGAGGTGACCTGGCCCTCGCCGAGCACCGCACGCAGCTCGGTGCTGGTGGACTCGAACTGTTTCTTCCAGTCGCCGGTCGCGCCGTCACCGACAGCGGCGAAGTACGCGTCGAGGTTCTTGGAGTCGTAGTTCGCCAGGATGGGCGCGTAGCGGCAGGCGGCGGCGCGCGCGTCCTCGTGCGCCGCCAGCAGATCCTTGCTGTTGTCGTTCTGCACATACCAGTAACCGGCCGAGGCCACCGATACGCCGACGAGGACCGCGGCCGCCGAGCGCTGCACGATCGGCCCGGGGCGTCCGATCGGCAGGCGGCGCAGCCTTTCCCACCGGCCGGGGGTTTGCGCGGGCTCCGAGCCGGCGGTCACGCCGGGATCCGCGCCGCCGTCCGCGGCCGCCGTGCCGCCGGAGCCGGCTGCCACCGGGACGGCCTGCTCTTCCAGTCGCGTTGCGGGCGAGTCGGTTTCGACGGCCGGATCGACGTCTTCACTCTTCATCGGAATCTCCTAGTTGCCGGGAACCGGGCGAGACAGCTCATCGCCCCCGACGCCCGGCGGTCGGGTGGACCCGTTGTCCGGGATGTCGGGACGCGGCGCATTCGCCGAACCGCGCACCTGCAGGGCAGGATCGTTGGTGACGCAGTAGTTGTAGAGCCGGACCCTGGTGTCGGTCATCTTGTCCGTGGGCACCAGCGGGATGGTGTCGTATTCGCAGGTGGGCCGCGGCCAGATGTCGACCAGTGTGTAGAAGGCGTCGTCGTGGGCGGGTATCCCCAGCGCCTGCGATCCGACCCGCAATGCCGGAAACAGCGCCGCGATCGCCGGTGCGCGCAGCTTGGCGGCCTTGGTGACGGCGACGAAGTTCGTGACCAGGTTGGTCAGCGGGTCTTCGGTGCGGGACACGAAGCCGCCGAGTGTGCGGAGCTGGACCGGCCCTTCGTCCAAGAGATGACGGAGTTCCTGGTCCGCCGCGGTCAGCTGCTCGAACAACACCCCGCCGGTGCGGGTGAGTGTCGCGAGGTCCGGCTGCGCGTGCGACGTCGTCTCCGCGATCACTTCGAGGTTCTCGATCAGTTGCCGTGTCTGGGGAAGCAAGTCGCTCAGCCCGGCCATGGCGCGGCTGATGCCCGACACCATGTTGCGCAGCTGGTCGGGGCCGCCGGCCAGCGCCTTGTCGAGTTCGTCGACGATGACGTTCAACCGGTCCGGGTTCAGGCCCCCGATGAAGCCGCTGAGGTTGGTCAGCACCGACTGCACCGTCACCGGGACGGTGGTCTGGGACCGTTCCACCAGCGCCCCGTCGGTGAGGTAGGGGCCGGTGTCGGAATCCGGACGGAAGTCGAGGTATTGCTCGCCCGCTGCCGACAGCCGGCCCACGGCGACCGTGCCGCCCACCGGGATCTTCGCCGACGAGTCGATCTCGGCGACGGCCGCGACGCCGCTGCCTGCCACCTTCACTTCGCGGACCTTGCCCACCCGGGTACCGCGGAAGGTCACGTCGTTGCCCGCCGACAGTCCGCCCGAGGACTGCAACTCCACCGTCACCGAATAGTTGTTCGGCAGCGGGTTGATGCGCAGGACTTCGGCGCCGAGATACGCCGCGCCGACGATCAGCACGACGACCAATCCGAAGTTCGCGAGCGCGATGCGGCGGCGCACCAGCCATTGCCACAGCGGAGGATTCACCGCTCCCCTCCTTGCTGCTGGGGTTGCTGCGGTTGCTGGGGCGGACTGGTGACCCGCCCGATCACCTTCTCGATGACCTGTGCCAAGCTGCCGACGAACGCGGGCACGTCACCGAGTTCGGGCGGCCTGCTGCCACTGGGATCGGTCAAGGCGCCGACGCTGAGGTAGGACACCGTCGCCGCCACGGCCAGGGTGGGGCCGTCCAGGCTCGCCATCAGCCCGGGGTAGATGGTGTGCAGACCGTTCAACGTGCCGCTCAGATCGTCGCCCATCTGGGTGAAGCCGGCCATCAGCCGCTGGATGCTGTCGAACAGGCTGACCGCCTGCGGCCCGGTCGTCTCGGTGAAATCACCGAGCGCGGTCATCGTGGTCGAGACCTTGTCGAGCAGGTCGACGATGGACTGATTGTTCTCGGCCAACAGCGCCAGCAGCGCCGGGAAGGTGTCCGCGGCGTCGCCGAGTTCGGCTTTGCGCCGGGCCAATTCGCCGGTCAGCACGTTGAGGCCGGTCAAAACGTTGTCGATGTCCCCGGTGCGCTGATTGAGCGCGGCGATGACATCGGTGAGCTCGCTGAGCAGGTGTGCCAGCTGCGGCGCGCGACCGGCGAACATCGAATCCAGTTCGGAGGTGATCTTCGCGGCCTGGTTGATGCCGCCGCCGTTGATCAGCATCGAGACCGACATCATCAGCTGCTCGACGGACGCGGCGGCCGACGTGTGCTCGGTGCCGATGACATCCGCCGCACGCAGGTTCTCCCCGCCCGGTGCGGTCGCGGGCAAGGTCATCGCCACGAAGATGTCTCCCAGCGGCGTCGCCTGACGCAGTTCCGCGGTGGTGCCCCGGGGCAGCTGGATGTCTTCCCTGATCAGCATGTCCACTTCCGCGATGAAGTTGGTGGTGCTGATCGCGGTGACGACGCCGATATCGGTGCCGCCGATCTTCACGTGGGCGTGATCGGGCAGGTTCAGCGCGTCGCGGAAGGCCGCGCGAATGGTGTAGCCGGGGGCTCCGATGCCGGGTTTCGGCATCGGCAGATTCGCCACCGTCACACTGCAGCCGGTCGCGGTGCTCATCGCCGCGACCAGCGCGGCCGCCACTGTCGTGCGCCGAAGCGCTTTCCCGCCGGTCATTTGGTGATCCCCAGAAGGGCTGCGGTGAGACCGAAGTCGGGCCCGAAATCTTGCGGTTTTCCGGTGCGGCAACCATCGAGGCGCATCTGGATGCGTTCGCAGAACTGCGACACGACCTCGTTGTCGAGCAGCACCTTGTCGGTGAGCGCGTGCAGGCGCAGCGCCTGATGTTCCCGGCTGACGGCGTTGGACAGGTTCTCGAACAGCAACGGTCCGACGTCGACGATCTCGGTGAGGCCGCGGGAGTTGGCCCGCATCTGTTCGGTGATCGTCGTGAATCGCTCCAGCGCGCCCGCGAGCTGATCGGAGTTCTCGCCGACCAGCGTGCCGGTATTGGTGACGAACTGGTCCAGCTGCCGCAGCACCGCTTGCAGACCGGGCGCCTGGTCACCCATCAGCTGCACCAATTCGGTGAGGCGGCCGCTGAAATCGCGTACGGTCTGGTCGTTCTGGGCGATGATCTGGGTGATCTCGTTGAGTTCGACGATGGTGTTCGAGATCTGGTCCTTGTTGGCGAAAGTCACTTCGAAGGCCGAGGACAAGGCGTCCAATGTCGCGCGCAGCCGGTCGCCGTTGCCGTCCAGCAGCGGGAACAGGACCCGGCTGGCCATCGGCCCGTTCTGGTCGTCGCCTTTCAGCGCGGCTCCGAGCTGGTCGAAATTCTGCAGAATGCGGTCGAGTTCGACCGGTGTCCGCGTCCTGGACAGCGGAATGTGCATGCCATCGGTGAGGGTCGGCCCGTCGCCACCGTACGCGGGGGCGAGTTCGACATGGCGGTTGGTGATCAGCTGCGGCGACACGAGAGCGGCGATCGCATCGGCCGGAACCTTGGTTCCCTTCTCCAAGCTCATGGTGACCTGGACATAACTGCCCTTGGCCGCCACGGTGTCGACCCGGCCGACCGGGACGCCCAGCACGGCGACCTCGTTGCCCGCGTAGAGCCCGGCGACATTCTCGAAATCGGCGCTGATGCGGATGCGCTCGCCGAGGTATTGCCTCGGCAGCGCGGTCAGGCTGTCGGGCACGAGCGCGCAGCTCGCGGTGACCAGCGCGGCCACGATCAGGCCGCCGACCTGCGCGAATCGTCGTGTTCTCATCAGTTGCACCCCTGTACGGCTCGGGCGAAACACAGCCAGTTGTCCGGGAAGAACCAGGGCGCCCACACGTCGCCGTACGGCCCGTTGCCGACGGCGTTGTTGAACTGCCGCAACGCGATCGGCATGTTCTCGTAGAGCCGGTCCAGGTTGTCGCGGTTCTTCTGCAAACCCTCCGACATGGTGTTCAGATCGTGGATCAGCGGCGCCAGCTGATCGTTGTTCTCCACCCCCATCTCCTGGAGCAGTCGCGACAGGGCCGCGACGTTGTCGAGCAGCTGCTTCAGCAGGTCCTGCCGCTGCCGCACCGCGTTGCCGATCGCTTCGCCGCGGGTCAGCAACAGCAGCACGCTGTTCTGATTGTCGGAGACGAGCTGGGACACCTGATCCATGCTCTTCAGCAGCGCGTCCACCTCGTCCCGGCGATCGGTGACGACTTTGGCGAGCGCGCCGATGCTGTCGAGCGCCTGGACCGCCAGCTGCGGGGAATCCCCCAGCTGCTGGTCGACCAGATCCAGCGCTTGGCGCAGCTTCTGCGGGTCGAGGCGTTCGATGCGTTCGAAGGAGTTCTTGTACTTCGGGTCCTGGATGACCTTGCTCAGGTTGTACGGCACCGAGGTGTTCTCCAACCGAATGCGGTTGCCCGGCAATCCCTTGCCGTCGCCGGGGACCAGGTCGACGTGCAATCGGCCGAGGATCGTCGACATCTCGATCGCCGCGCGCGCGTCCGCGCCCAACCGAAGATCGCGCCGGACCTTCAGGTCCACCAGGACTTTGGTGCCCTCGAGGCGCACGGAGTGCACCTCGCCGACTTCGATCCCGGAGACGTCCACCGTCGCGCCGGGACGGAGACCGGCAGCCTGGGCGAATTCGGCGTGAATCGTCTTGTCGCCCAGACGAGCCTGGGTCAGGACACTCGATCCGATCAGCAGAGCCGCCACCGTGGCGGCCGCGATCAAGCCGAGCCGCAGGTACCGATTCCGTAGGAAACCCGGGGTCGGAAGGCGCCCGATCACCGGCACACCTCCGAGTGCGAATTGCCGCCCACCTGGGAGAACAATCCCGGCGGCAATACCACGCCCCACAACGACACGTCGAGGCTGCACAGATACGCGTTTCCGTAGGCGCCGTTGCTGGTGAAGCGGGCGACGCCGTTGAGAACGGCGGGCAGTTCGACCGCGGCCCGATCCAGGGACGCGCCGTTGAGCAACAGCAACGCGACGCCCGTGGTGGCGTCGTGCTGCGCCCCCGCCAGGCCCGGCTTGACCTGCATGATCAACCGGGTCAGCGAGTCGGTCGTGTCTGCCACCCGGTCGACCGAGTGCTTCAAGCTCTCTCCTTGCGAGTAGAGGGCCTCCACCAGCGCCCTGGCCTGCGTGATCAACGTCTCCAGCTCGCCACTGCGGTGGGCCAGACCGCTGACCACCGAGCTGAGATTGCCCAGCACCTCCCCCAGGATCTCGTCGCGCCGCCCGAAGGTGCCCGCGAGCTCGGAGGCTTGCACGATGAGGCTGCGCAGGGACACCTGATTGCCCTGCAGCGCCTGGATCAACGTCTCCGACAGCGAATTCACCTGATCCGGCTGCAACACGCTGAACAGCGGTTCGAATCCGGACAGCAACGCGGACACGTCGAACGACGGCTCGGTGCGTTCCAAGGGGATCTGCGCACCGGCTTCGACGACGGCGCCCGCCTCCTTGCCCGGCGCCAGGGCGATATAGCGCTGGCCGATCAGGTTCTGGTAGCGCACCAGCGCCTTCGTCGTGGTGGTGAGATGCTGGCGTTCATCGATCCGGAAATCGACCTTGGCCCGGTAGCCGTCGGTGAAATCGATCTCGTCCACGCGCCCGACCCGCACGCCCGCCATCCGCACGTCGTCCCCGACGCGCAGGCCGAGCACGTCGGAGAAGATCGCCGAATAGCGGTGGGTGTCGCCGTCGACCGACCGCTGCAGAGTGGACCAGATGGTGAAGGTGAGCGCGACGGCCACCACCGCGAAGAAGCTGAAGCCCGCCAGCGCCTTGGCCGATTTCATTTGCCCCGTCCTTCGTCGTGGGCGGACACGGTGACCGACCCGCCCGCCAGTACCGGGCTCAACAGCAGGTACTGCGCCACGGTGGGTCGCGTTCCCACGATGGCCGCGACAGCATCGGATCCGCGCAGCGCGATCGGCTCGGCCTCGGTGCCGGGATTCCGCGTGGCGGGCTCGGTCGGCGCGACGGCAGTCGGCGCCGGCGAGAGTCCCGGGATGGACGGCAGCCCCGGGAGGAAGGGAAGACCCGGAATCGGCGGTAGCCCGGGAAGCACCAGCCCCATCGCACCGAGGGGTGCGGGCGCCACCGGTACCGGCGGAGGTCCTGCCGCGTCGAGCCACTTCGGCATCAGTTGCGGCGGATAGTTCTGCTCCGGCGCCACCTCGGGTACCGTTGCGCCGCCGCAGCGAGGGCCGTATCGGTCGCCGTAGTGCGGGCAGTCCTTCGCCGTGTACTGCTGGAACGGAGTGAACGACACGTCCATCTTCCACACCATCTGTTTGGCCGGACCGTAGCGGAACGTGGTGGCCAGCCGTTGCAAAGCCACGTTCAGGTTCGCGGCCGTGTAGGGGATGGCTTCCGGGTCCTTGGCCAAACCGCCGAACAGATCGTCCAGCCCGGCGACGAGGAACTTGCCCGCGTCCGGATTGCGGGCGAACAGGGCGTTGACCGTATCGACCGTGGCATTCCCGGTGGCCAGCAGATCGATGAGTTTCGCTCGTCGTTCGGCCAGGGTTCGCGCGGTGGTCACCGACTCCGACAGCACTCCGACCAACTCCGGCGCCGACTGGCTCAGCGCGATCGACGCCCGCCCGAGATCTCCGAGCAGCGTGTCGACACCGGGTGTCGCCCGGATCTCCGTCAGCCAGACGTCCAGGCGCTCCACCGTCGAGCCGGGCGCGCGGGCCGCGGGATCCAGCGCCGCCGCCAGGGTGGCCAGCACCCGGCCCAATTTCTCGGGCTGGATGTTGTCGAGCACGTTGCGCAGGACGTTCAAGGTGGTTTGCAGCGCGACCGTCTCGCTGCCGGTGTCCTCCGGAATGGTCGCACCGGCGCGCAGCGTCTTCGGTTCCGGCCCGTTGTCGACGAGTTCGATCGCCGTGACGCCGAACAGATTGTTCGGGATCACCCGGGCGGTCACGTTCACCGGAATGGCCGAGGCCACCTCCGGTCGCAGGTCCACGTGCGCTTCCTGGCGAGCGCCGCGCGCCACCACGTCCACCGCGGCCACCCGGCCCACGACCATGCCGCGGAACTTGACGTCCGCCCGCCCGGGCAAGCCGTCGCCGGTGCTGGTGAGCACGACGGTCACCGGGACCTTGTCCTCGAAATAGCCGGTGTAGCGCAGCGCCAGCAGGTACAGCAGCACCGCGATCGTGGTCAGCACCGCCAGCCCGGCGAGGGTCAACTGCCTGGCGCTCGGACCGCGGCCACTGGGGTCCAGAATCATCGTCGGCCCTACCCCGAAATCCGGAATCCGGGATCGATGCCCCAGATGGTCAAGGTCAGAAAGAGATTCGCGAAGACCATCACGACGATCACCATCTTGATGGCACGCCCGGCCGCGACCCCGACGCCTTCCGGGCCACCGGTGGCGACATAGCCGTAGTAGCACTGGATGAACGTCGAGAGCATCACGAACACCACGACTTTGAGCAGGGAGAAAAAGACATCCGTGCCGATCAGGAACTGGAAGAAGTAGTGGTCGTAGGTGCCGGCCGCCGTTCCGCCCAGGAACAGCACCGTGATCTTGGTGGTCAGATAGGCGGTGGCGAGACCGATGCTGTACAGCGGGATGATGGTCAGGGTCGAGGCGATCATGCGCGTGCTGATCAGGTACGGAAGCGGGCGGATGGCGATGGACTCCAGCGCGTCGATCTCCTCGGAGATCCGCATCGCGCCCAATTGAGCGGTGAACCGGCAGCCGGCCTGGATCGCGAAGGCCAAGGTCGCCAGGATCGGCGCGAGTTCCCTGGTGGTGGCGAATCCGGAGATCGCGCCGGTGAGCGGGGACATCGTGAGGAGGTTCAGCGCCGTGAACGACTCCATCCCGACGATGATGCCGCCGAACGCGCACAAGATGACGACGACGCCGATCGTGCCGCCACCGACGATGAGTGAGCCGTTGCCCCAGCCGATGTCGGCCGTCAGCCGCGCCACCTCACGGCGATAGTGCCGGAGCACGAACGGGATGGCGCCGAGAGCCTGGAAGAACGTGATGGCCTGATGCCCGAGGCGCTGGTTGGCGTGCACCGGCGCCAGCGCGGTCTTTCCGACACTGCGCAGCGGTTTCAGCGCCGGAGGTGTGTAGGTGCTCGCCATCCTCACACCACCTTCGCCGGGAACAAGGTGTTGTACAGCTGGGTGAGGATGATGTTGGTGGCGAACAACATCAGCGCGGAGCTGACCACCGCCGAGTTGACCGCGTTCGCCACGCCGCCGGGGCCGCCGTGCGCGTGCAAGCCGATGTCACAGGCGATCACCGCGGTGAGCACGCCGAAGATCGCGGCTTTGACCAAGGCGATGATCAGGTCGTTCGCCACTGCGAAGGAGGCGAACGAGCTGATGAACGAGCCCGGCGTCCCGGATTGCGCGTACACGTTGAACATGTACGCGGTCGCGAATCCGACGAAGACGACGAAGCCGCAGAGCAAGACGCTCACCAGCACCGCCGCCGCGAGCCGGGGCGCGACCAGGCGGCGCACCGGATCGACGCCCATCACCATCATCGCGTCGATCTCTTCCCGGATGGTCCGCGATCCCAGATCGGCACAGATCGCCGACCCGACCGCACCGGCCACCATCAACGCCGACACCAAGGGCGCGCCTTGGCGGATGATGCCCAATCCCGCTACGGCGCCGATGAATGTCGTCGCGCCCACTTGGTTCACCAGAGCGCCGACCTGAATGGAGACCACGACGGCGATCGGAATGGCCACGAACACGGTCGGCGCCGCCGACACGTTGGCCATGAAGGCGCACTGCTTGATGAACTCCTGGTAGGGAAAGCGCCCGCGCACCAGTGAGACGAAGAGTTGGACGATCGCTTCGCGGCCCAAAGTGACCTGCCGGCCGAGGGTTTCCAGTGAGCGCTGGGGGTGGCGCCGCCACAACCCCGAAGCGCCGGCGATCATCTTCTCGACTTCGCCCGGTTCCGGTGGCGGTTGCTTGTCGGCCGGCGTTCGCAGCGAGGCAGTCACTGGTGGCCGTTCCTTTCGATTTCTCGTCCGCCGCGCCAGCGGCCGCCCCTTCGATGGCGCGGAGCGTGTGCAGTGTTGCACACCTCACAGACGTCATACAAGAGACAAGTGATTGACAATTTCTTTGGTCATCGAAGCGGCGAACTTCGCCTCGAGCTCGCCGAGCTTAGGGCGACACCCGTCTCGAAGTGCTCATATGAGTCGTCGATCAGGTCGACACCACTTGACGATCAAGCTCACAAAGTCAGTATGTAACTCACTATTCCAACATTCATGAACGCATCGCGAGACGGTTAGGCGAGAGCTTCCAGCCACCGTTGCAGCAACAGCCCGAGCGCGACGAGCACTGCGCAGCCGGCCAGGAACAGGCTCAGCACTGCCACCCACAACCCGGCGCGAAGCACGGGATTCACCTTCATCTGCCCACCGAGGATCTTGACCACGATCACGAGAACGTCGATGAGCCATACCAAAGCCATCATCAGGTCATGCACACGTTCGAGAAGGTGAGCACCGGCCAGCACACGATCGATCCCAGGAACGAGATCACCAGATCGATGCCGTGCATGTCGCGCAGATGGCTGGTGTGCGTGAGCGTCCAGACCACCCCGGCCAGCCCGTAGGGAACGCCGATGATGATGAGGGTGCCGAGGAACTCGGAGACCTTCATCTCATAACCGAGTATTCGGTCGAGTCTCTTGAGCATGCGTCGATGCATCCTTTCGCTTCGATCCACGCGCCGCGTATCGACCGGCACCCGCGCCGGCGGGCAGGTGTCCAGCCGCACGGGTCAGCCGAGGGGATCCGAGCGATATGTTAGTCACTATTCTCGTGAGAATGGAAGACTTCCAGCCGAATGCACCATGATCAGTTAGATATGAGCAGGACATCGACCCATATCGGCGATGCGTTCACATCATCATGTTGACGGCGATTCTCATAGATCCAGTGAGTCCCGGTCGGTCGCCGTGGCTGGTTTAGTGCCCACAGCACGGCCGCCGCAGGTCGATCGGACCGAATTCCGCTCGCGGCCTTGACCTTGCCCCTGGGTGAAGGTTGGACGGTGGTCGGCATGAACAACAAGGCACTGCGCACCCTCGAAGCCCGGATTCGCGAGCAGGTCGTCGCCCACTGCGCGTCGAATGGTGTCCCCGGCTTCGTCGCCGGGGTCTACCACGGCGGCGAGCAGATCGTGGTCGCCCACGGCACCGCCAATGCCGCCACCGGCGCACCGATGCTCGACGACACCGGGTTCCTGTTCGGCTCGGTGACCAAGGTGTTGACCACCACGCTGGTCCTCCAGCAGGTCGAGCGCGGAGGCCTCGACCTCGACGCGCCGGTGGTGCGGTACCTTCCCGAGTTCGCCCTGACCGAGCCGGGCGCGGCGGACAGAATCCTGGTCCGGCACCTGCTCTCGCACACCAACGGTATCGACGCCGACTTGTTCTTCCCCGACGCCGGGGGACGAGACGCGCTGAAGACCTATGTCGACGGCCTCGCGAGCAATTGCGGCATCCTGTTCGAACCCGGGGAGCAACTCAGCTACTCCAACGGCGGCATGATCGTCGCGGGGCGCCTGCTGGAAGTGGTGACCGGCCTGTCCTTCCCCGATCTGCTCGCGCGCGACATCTACGCGCCTGTCGGTATGACGAATTCCAGTACGTCTGCCCGGCAGGCCATCCTGCGCAGCACCGCGATCGGCCACTTCCCGGCCGCGGACATGACGATGAAGCCGACGGGCATGTTCATGCTGCCCGACACCTGGGGGCCCGCCGGCGGCACGCCGATCGGCACCGTCACCGACTTGCTCGCTTTCGGACGCACCCACCTCGCGGGCGGGGTGTCCCCTTCCGGCACGCGCGTCCTCTCGCCCGAGTCGACCGCGTCGATGCGGCAGATCGCCCACGACATGGCCACACCGAACGTCCCGCCGATGGGCCTGGGCTGGGTGCGCTACCCGTTCGGCGACACGACCGTCCTCGCGATGTCGGGCGCGTCGCCCGGCGGCGTGTCCATCCTGTGCGTCGTGCCCGAACACGACCTGGCGTTCACCGCGTTCGGCAACACCCCGGGCGCGATCATGCTGCACGACGAGATCCTGCGATGGCTGCTGAGCGAGCACCTCGGCGTCCGGATCCCCGCCCTGGTCACCGAAACCGCGCAAGATATCGATCTCACCCCTTATGTGGGCACCTACCGTTCGGATCAGCTGCGTATCGACGTCGGCGTCATCGACGGCCTGCTCGAGGAGCGGGTGACCTACGAACCGGCGGACGCGGCGCAGGAGCGCATCTTCACCGAGTTCGCGGGCGGCGCGACCGCCGCACCGCCGCAGCGCTACGTGCCGATCCGGCCCGGGCTCTTCGCGCCCGCCGGATACCCGTTGGAGACGTTCGACGGATACCTGCGGCTGCTGCTCGTCTCCTACCACGACATCCGTGACGGCCGAGCGCGTTTCCGCAACGGGGGTGGCCGCCTGGCCCGACGGGTCCCGGTAAGAAACCCCGAGTGAAAGGATGTCCGGCATGATCACGATCGGCCGGCTGGCGGAATACGCCGGAGTGACCATCAAAGCCATCCGCCACTACCACGAGCGCGGTCTGCTCGCCGAGCCCGACCGCGACTCGTCCGGCTATCGGCGCTATACCGCCGGCGACGCCATCGATCTCGTCAAGATACGGGTCCTCGCGGACGCGGGCGTACCGCTGGCCCGCATCAAGGACGTCCTCGACGCTGATCCGGAGGCGCGCACCGCGGTCGTCGCCGAGATAGACCGCGACCTCGAGGGCCGTATCGCGCGGCTGCGGCGAACCCGCGACCAACTCGCCCAGCTGCGCGGCGGCGACCGGCTCTTCGTCTCCGCGGAAGCCGCCGACCATCTCGACGATCTGCGGGCACTCGGCGTCAGCGAGCGTCAGATACGCCTCGAACGAGACGGCTGGATTCTCATGCGGACCGCCGCACCGGAGGACGCGGCCAAGTGGCTGACCGAGAAACGCGAATTCCTCGCCGACCCCGAATTCCGCGCCCTTTATCTCGACCACGACGCCGCCTACGACTGGTCACCCGACGATCCTCGTCTTCCCGCCCTCGCCGACCGCACGCGCGGCTGGTTCGCGAACCGGCACAACCGATCCGAGACCGATCCGGTCGCCAACCCCGCCATGGCTCGATTGGCGGCGCAGTCTTTGCCCGGTGTTTCCTCTCCGGCGTGGGACCGCCTCGCCCGACTCGTGCAGGGCTGACCGGTGCCGCTCGCCGCCGGACGTGAGGCACACGCACGATCGCGGTCCCGGTCCGTGCGACGGCCGCTAGGCTGACGCCAACCCAGGCGCCCGGACGAGCGTTCCCGGTTCGGCACCGGTGGCCGGGTGCGGAAGCAGTGAGGTAGGCGCGATGCGAAAAAGTCGGTGGGCACGGACGATTGCGGCCGTCGTGTGTGGAATCGGGCTGTCGGCGGGCTCGTCGGTGAGCGCGGCGGCGGACCCGCTCGACGACGCCGGTGTCGTCTGGTTGTGCCGGCCGGATCGAACCGATGATCCGTGCCGAGGGAGCTCGGCGACGACCGTGCGGCGGGCCGGGCAACCCGATGTCCGCGAAGATCCCGCTGTCGCCACGGATTCCGGCGTGGACTGCTTCTATGTCTATCCGACGGCGTCCTTGGAGCCGACACCCAACTCCGGCACCGCGGTGACGCCGGAAGTGCGGGCCGTCGCGGAACAACAGGCCGCCCGATTCTCGCAGGTGTGTCAGGTCTTCGCGCCGGTGTATCGGCAGCGGACCCTGACCGCGCTGGCGGCCGAGCGGGTCTACACCCCCGAGCAGCGCGCGGAGATGGCGCGGATCGCCTACGGGGACGTGCTGCAGGCGTGGCGTCAGTTCCTCGCGGAGCGCGAGAGCGGAAGGCCGGTCGTGCTGATCGGGCATTCGCAGGGTGCGCGCATGCTGCGCCAATTGATCCGGGAGGAGATCGAACCGCAGCAGGCGGTGCGCGACCGGATCCTGTCGGCGATTCTGCTCGGCGGCAATGTGGTGGTGCCCCGAGACGCTGACGTCGGCGGCGACTTCCGGTATCTGCCGCTGTGCCGCAGCGAGGTGCAGACGCGGTGCGTGCTCGCGTGGCAGACTTTCGGCGCGACCCCGCCGCCCGACAGCCGGTTCGGCCGCAATCCGGCGACCCCGGAGCCGCTGCCACGGCCGTACGGTCCGGACTACGAGATCGCCTGCACCAATCCGGCCTCGCTGAGCCGCAACGAAGCCCGCGCCGCGGCGACCGTACTCCGCACCGGACCGGTGCCCAGCCCACTCGGCGTCGAAGTGGCGCTGCGCCGAGGGCCGTCCGCCGTCGCCGCGCCGACGCCGTGGCTGATCCCCGCCGAGCAGTACCGGCTCCAATGCGTGCGCGACGGCGGCGCGACGGCACTGATGGCGACTCCGGAACCGGGCAGTCCGCAGCTGTATCCCGTCCCGGACGCCACATGGGGCCTGCACCTGACCGACGTGGAGATCGCACTGGGCGATCTCGTGCGCATCGTGGCATCCCAGAGCAGCGTCCCTCGGGCAGCGCACCGCTGAACCGAGCGAAACCCCTGCGATCCGAGTAGCCCGGAAAGGGGTCTACCGCTGCCGCCTGGTGTGCAGGTAGAGATCGCGCAGCAGACACACCTCGGACAGGTGGTGGATCAGCTCACGGTGGATGTGCAGCACCAGATCGGCCATCGGCGCCTCGGGAAAGGGCTCCTTCGGTCCGATCGGGACGCGGAGTCCGTCCTCGCCGAGACCGCGCACTCCGGCCAGCCAGGCGTCGAGCTGCCCGTCGAGCTGGTCCAGCGCGGTGGCCGCATCACCGGCGTATTCCCAGGTCTCGTACGACGCGGCGGGCGCGCCGAAGTGGGCCGCGTTGCGCGCGGCCAGTACGCCGACGATGACGTGACCGAGCCGCCAGGCGATCGTGGTGAACGGCGCGGGCACCGGCGTAGGGAACGCGTAATCGATCGTGAAGTCCCCCGAACCGGCCTGCATCTGCGCCGTCGAGCTGCCGCGCGGCCGCACGCTCCAGGTGTCCGGCACCGGCTCCCAGAAGTACTCGTCGTCGGTGAGGCCGCGGAGCCGGTCGCGCAGCTGATGGTTCCAGTGCGCCTCCCACTGCTCGCGCAGCGTCCTGTTCCAGTCGAGCTGGTCTGTGTCCATGCCCGTCACCCTGGCACACCCAGCGGACAGAATCGGTCCGCTATTTCTGGCAGGCTGGCGACATGAGCGCGGCGAGCGGCGAGGAGCGGGGCACCACGGAACGGGTGCTCACCCTGCTCGGGCTGCTCCAGCAGCGCCAGGTCTGGACCGGTCCGGAACTCGCCGAACGGCTCGGGGTCACCGCGCGCACGGTACGCCGCGATGTCGAGCGCCTGCGCGCGCTCGGTTACCCGGTGCACGCCTGCCAAGGCGTCGGCGGCGGCTACCGCCTCGGCCCCGGGCAGGACCTGCCGCCCCTGCTGCTCGACGACGAGGAGGCGATCGTCACCGCGGTCTCGCTGCTGGTGGGCGCGGGTGGCGCGGTCGCGGGCGCAGGCGACGCCGCACTCCGGGCGCTGGCCAAGCTGGACCGGGTACTGCCCACCCGATTGCGGCACGAAGTACACGCCCTCTCCGGCTCGGTGGAGTCCTTCGGCGCAGGACGCACGCCGGTCGATCCCGATGTCCTCATGACGCTGGCCCGAGCCTGCCGCGACGAGGTCGAGGCCGGTTTCGGCTACCCCGCCGGGAGCACGGTGCGACCACGGCGGGTCGAGCCGTACCGTCTGGTCGCCTCCGACCGGCGCTGGTATCTGCTGGCCTTCGACCTCGATCGCGACGATTGGCGCAGCTTCCGCGTCGACCGGATGACCGACGTGTCGGCACGGACGTGGCGCTTCCGCCCGCGCGCGGCGCCCGAGGCGGCGGCGTACGTGCAGGAGGGTGTGGCGAGCCGGGTCTATCCGAACCGGGCCCGCTTTCTGGTGCACGCCTCCGCCGACACGGTGCGCGCGCAGATCCCGGCCTCGGCCGCCGTCGTACGGCCGCGCGGCGGCGACCGATGCGAGGTCCTCAGCGGCGCCGCCGACAGCCTCGACTTCGTGCTCATGCACATGGCGCTGCTGGGGCACGCCTTCGAGATACTCGAACCTCCGGAACTCGGGCCACGCAGTCGCGCGCTGGCACAGCGACTGCTGTCGGCCGGTGCGACGATCGCACCGCTGCCGCACCTCGAGGAGTCGTGAGCCCGCTACCGTCGGACGAGCGCATCCGGCTCGGCGCCGGAACTCGCCGCTGTCCCGGTATCCGCGGCCAGGCATTCCTTGCGCGGCGCAGGCCGCGGTTTGTAGGCGATACATGCTGCCGAAGCCTCGTCCACGGTCAGGAAGACCATGGTGGTATCGGGATCGAAGCCCCCATCCAGTGCGTGCAGGTAGGCGTGCACCGGACCCGCGGTGTACGGATCTCCCACGGAGGCGTCGAAACCCACGACCGACCACTCCGGGAGGGACAGCGCGCCCGCCAAACGGACGCGGAATCCGGCTGCCGCGTCCGGCGCAAGCAGCAGAGCCTGCCCCGCCGCGAAGTGACCGCCGTCCAGCCCCTCCTCGGCCAAGCAGGCACGCACTACCGCGGCCGCCGCATCCACCCGGTCCTCCGCCCCGGTGCGGACGCACATGGCGTTGCGTCCATCGGCCCCTGCTTCGTCCAGCGCAACCCAGGCGATCGGATCGGCCGGGCCGGTGGTGTCGCGGGTGTGCAGCCGCCCGAATCCACCTGCGGGCGCGGTCGCGAGCAACAGGGCGGCGCCACTGGCGCTGTACGGGAAATCGGCGACGTCGCGCTCGGTCGACGGGTGGGTGTCGCCCGCGACGAGCAACGCGTACTTCACCATGCCGGTGGCGAGGACAGCGTCGGCGGTCGCGATGGCGTGCAGCAGACCGGAGGCGCCGTGCATCAGATCGAAGGAGAAGACCGGGGTGCGCCCGGGCGCGTAGGACAGCCCGAGCCCGATCCGCTTCTGCAGGAGCGCGGCCACCGCCGGCTCGGAGATGTTGCTGTCCCGGAAGACGCCCGCGTTGACCAGCATCCCGATCTCGTCGAGGCCGACCTCCGCGCGCTCGACGCAGGTCCGCGCCGCCCGCGTGGCCAGTTCGAGATAGCTGCCGGTGTCGAGGTCGCGGTTCGCCGCGGCCGCGACGATCGTCGTCGCCATGCTCATGCCTCCAGACGCGAGATGGTCGCGGCCAAATACCCCGAGACGATGCCGGACGCCGCCGGGATCATGAGGATCTTCGATCCGCGCGGGATCTTCTGTTGGGCGAGATGCTCGTGCAGGACCAGGAAGTGGGAGGTCGAGGCGGTATTGCCGTAGTCGCGCAGGACGTTGAGCGCTTGCGGCATCGGCGTGCCGAAATGCCGTTCGGTCAGGTCCGAGATGTATTCGATGGCGGGCGCGCTGAATTGGTGGTGGATCCAGTAGTCGTATTTCTCGCTCTCCCAGGTGCGCCCGGTCTCGGCGAGGAAGTCGGCCATGCGGTTGATGCCCTGCCGGTAGCGGGCTTCGTTCTGCATGGCTCGGTTGTCGGTGTACATCGCGATCCCGCCGGTGCGGTCGCTGGGCATGCCGAGGCAGTGCTCGGCGCCGTCGGCCGAGGTCATCAGCTCGACGTAGTGCAGTTCGTCGTTGTCGTCGCCGCGGTCGTCGAGCACGACCGCGACTGCCGCGTCCCCCACCGTCAGCGCCGCGAACTGCGGATCGTAGGGCTCGCTGATCTCGCGCAGCGCTGTCTCGGCGATCGGCGTGATCTGCTCCCCGCTCACCACCATGCCGTTGCGCACGGCACCGGCCTTGATCATGCGGTCGAGCACCAGCACGCCGGTGATCATCCCGGCGCAGGCGTTCGAGACGTCGAAGTGCCGTGCCGCCTTCGTGCCGATCGCATTGCCCAGCATGAGCGCGAAAGACGGTGCGTAACAGAAGATTCCCGCGCCGCGGGTGCGCGTGATCGAGGCCGAGATGACGACGTCCAGCTCGTCGGCCCGGTAGCCGGAATGCCGCAGACAGTCCTCGATCGCGCGCAACGCCAGCTCGAACGATGATTCGTACCGATCCGGATCCGAGTCGTACACCCGCCGATTCCGGATACCGGTGATGCGCTCCAGATCCAGCGTCCTCGGCACGGACAGCGCGGCGATCAGATCTTCGGTGGAGCGGACGGTCGTCGGCGTGTACGCGCCGATCGACTCGAAACGAGTACGAAGCATGGTCCCCTGCTTTCCGCTTCAGACGGCGACGATGGTCGTGTGGTGCGCCGCGACTACGTGGTCGCGGGTCGTGCGTGCGCCCTACCCCGTCAGCCCGACCAGGCTCGCGCTGACCTCACACAGCTGCTGTCCGAGTGCGTCGTCCTGCGCCAGACGCGACGGTGTCTTGACGCGGTTCTTCTGGAAGTAGCAGCCGCTGACCGTGGCGACTTCGGGATCCGTGGCCAGGTAGGTCAGCGCCCGGCCGCCCTCCGCGGCGGAGATCATGAACAGCCGCTTGGCGAGCGCTACGAAGGGTTGACCGAACCACGGCATGGAGTCCCAGATCCCGGTCGCCACGGCGCCTGGATGGAAGGCGTTGACCGTTACTCCAGTTCCTGCCAGACGCCGTGCCAGCGCCCGGGCGTAGAGGACATTCGCCAGTTTGGAGCGGCTGTACGCCTTCTCTCCCGAATATCCCTGCCGGAAGCCCACATCGGTGAGATCCATGGTGGCGCCGAACTGCATGACCGACGAGGTGAACACGATGCGCGACGGGGCGCTGCGCACCATCAGATCCGTCAGCAGTTCGGTGAGCAGGAAACCACCGAGATGGTTGACCGCGAACGTGCTCTCGATTCCGTCCACGGTCTCCGTCCGGGTCTCGTGGTAGCCGCCCGCGTTGTTGGCCAGCACGTCCAACCGGTCGTACCCGGCCAGCACCTGCTTCGCCAGCTGCCGGACCGACGCCTGCGACGCGAAATCACACTCCAGGGCGTCGACGCCCGCCGCCCCCGCGCACCGCACCAGCTCCGCCGCCTCGGCGAGCTTCCGCGGATTCCGCCCGACCAGGACGAGCCGATTGCCCTGCGCCGCCAGCTGCCGAGCCGATTGGAGACCGATACCCGATGTCGCCCCCGTGATCAGGATTGTCCGCACAGCCGAACACCCTGCCACAGAAGTTTCCTAACAGATTGCTGACACGAGCCACCCGGACCAGATTTCCGCCGGTCGGCAGGCGTAACCCCGGCTACGGAGGGCACGGGCGCCCTGCGCGACCTCCGCTCGGTTCACGTCCCGGAGGTATTGTTCGAGTCTGTGAACACTACGAGGTTGCGGATTCTCTGCTATTTGTGTGGGGTGGTGGGGTGACCAATACTTCCGGAGACGCGTATCCCCTCGCGGACACGATGACCACCACGGTCGCGGCGCACGACGGCGCGACGGTGCTGACGGTGGCCGGCGAGGTCGATCTGGCGACCGCCCCTGCGCTGGAGAACGCGATCGATGCCATCCTCAGCGGCAAACCCGCGGCGCTGATCATCGACCTCACCTCGGTCAGCTTCCTCGCCTCGGCGGGCATGGCGACGCTCGTGGCGGCCCACCAGCGCGCGGGCTCGACCACCGCGATCGCCGTCGTGGCCGAGGGCCCGGCAACCAGCAGGCAGCTGAAGATGACCAGCCTGGATCAGGTGTTCGCGCTGCATTCGACGCTGGACGCCGCGCTGGCGGCGCTGCGCCAGAGATGACCCGTGCCGCTGCCGCCGTCGCACCCGTCGACGGCGGCAGCGCCTTTTCTCACACCAGTTCGCGCAGCTGTTCGATCAGCTTGACGCGCTCGGCGGCGGTCGCCGCCATCGGCACCACGTTCAGCACGGTGACGCCCGCCTCCCGGAAGGCCGCGATCCGCTCCTTGACGTAGCCGGCCGGGCCGACCAGGGAGATGTCCCGGACGAGCTGGTCCGGCACCGCCTTCGTCGCGGCCTCCTTCTCACCCGCCAGGTACAGCTCCTGAATGCGATCGGCCTCGGCGCCGTAGCCGTACTTCGTGGCCAGGGTGTGGTAGAAGTTCTTGCCTTTGGCGCCCATGCCGCCGATGTACAACGCCAGGTGCGGCTTCACGAACTCCAGCAGCGGTTCGACGTGGTCTCCGATGGCCAGGGCCGGGCCCGCGTACACGTCCAGGTCGCCGAGGGCGGGGTCACGCTTGGCGAGCCCGGCGGTGAGCGAGTCCGCCCACACGTCCTTCGCCTTCTCGGGCAGGAAGAAGATCGGCTGCCAGCCCTCCGCGATCTCGGCGGCCAGTTCCACGTTCTTCGGGCCGAGCGCGGCCAGCAACACCGGGATCCGCTCGCGCACCGGGTGGTTGATCAGCTTGAGCGGCTTGCCCAGGCCGGTGCCCTGCCCGGCGGGCAGCGGGATCTGGTAGTACTTGCCCTGGTATTCCAGGCGCTCACGCCGCCAGACCTTCCGGCAGATCTCCACCAGTTCCCGGGTGCGGCCGATCGGCGCGTCGTAGGGCACGCCGTGGAAGCCCTCGATCACCTGCGGACCCGACGCACCCAGCCCGAGCACATAGCGTCCGTCGGAGACGAAGTCCAGGCCCGCCGCGGTCATGGCGGTCAGGCTCGGGGTGCGCGTGTAGAGCTGCAGGATGCCGGAGGCCAGCTGCAGGCGCGTGGTCTTGGCGGCCAGGTAACCGAGCGCGCTCACCGCGTCGAACGAGTACGCCTCGGGCACGAACACGATGTCCAGGCCCGCCCGCTCGAGGTCGGCGACTTCGGCCGCCGCCTCTTTGAAGCCCCCCGAGTAGTTGATGCTCAATCCGATCCGCATGGCACTCAACATAACGGCGGGTACGCCCGGGCCGCGCACCGGCCACGGGGGAACGCCCGGCACGGCATGGTCGCGGCCAGGCGCCACGGGGTAGCGTCTACTCGTAGTCCTCCTCGCCGATGAACGAAAGGCAACCTCCTCGTGTCGCAGCCCAGCTCGTCGTCCACGGAAACTGCGCCGTCCTTCGGCGGGGCCGCCTTGGCGCAGTACCTGAGCGATCTGGCCGCCAAGATTCCCGCACCGGGCGGCGGTGCGGTGGCCGCGCTGCACGCCGCCCAGGCCGCCGCGCTCGTCGCGATGGTCGCGCGTTACACCACCCGCGCCAAGGACGCCGAGAACCGGCCGGTGGTCGATCGGATCATCGAGGCGGCCGACGCGGCCCGCGAGCGCGCTCTCGCGCTCGCGGACGCCGACGCCGCCGCGTTCACGGCCGTCGGCGCCGCCTACAAGCTGCCCAAGGACACTCCGGAGGAGCTCGCCGCCCGCACCGCGGCGATCAATGCCGCGCTGATCGAGGCCGCCCGCGTGCCCGCCGCCGTCGTCGACGAGGCGGACGAGGTGCTCTCGCTGGCCACGGAGCTGTTCCCGATCGGGAATCCGAACGTCGTCACCGACATCGGCGCGGCCGCCGACGCCTGCCGAGCCGCCGCGACCAGTTCGCAGCTCAACATCGAGATCAACGTGGCCTCGCTGCCCGCCGCCGAGGGCGACCGGTTCGCCGCGGTGCTGCTGCGGATCGACGGGCTCACCGCGCGAGCGGACGCCCTGCACGCCGACGTCGTGCACGCCGTTCGGCGATGACCACGCCCGCGCCGAGCGCGGCTGGGCGCGTTCAGGCGGGCGGATCCCAGGCGACCAGCACGATCTTGCCGCGCACCCGCCCCGCTTCGCTGAGCTCGTGCGCCTTCGCCGCTTCCGGGAGCGGCAGGATCCGATCGATCGTCACGCGCAGCAGACCGCGCTCGACCATCGTGGTGATCTCGCGCAGTGACGTCCCGGACGGCTCGACGTAGAACCGCTCGTAACGGGGGTCTGCCTCCGCGTCCGAGCCCTGGGTGTCGATCAGCCGGCCGTCGGGACGCAACACCGCGAGCGAACGCGAACCGTACGCGCCGCCGACCAGGTCGAGCACGATGTCCACGTCGCGCACCGCGGCGGCGAAATCCGTTGCGGTGTAGTCGATGACCTCGTCGGCCCCGAGCCCGCGCAGATACTCGTGGTTGACCGCGCGCGCCGTGCCGATCACGTACGCTCCGCGATGCCGGGCTATCTGCACCGCCAGATGCCCGACGCCGCCCGCGGCCGCGTGCACCAGCACCCGCTGCCCGGCGCCGAGCGCGGCCAGCGCCTGCCACGCGGTCAGCGCGGCCGTCGGCAGCGCCGCAGCATGCGCCAGGTCGATGTTCCCCGGCTTCGGCGCCAGCGTCCGCGCTTGCGCCACGACGTATTCCGCGTTCGCGCCGCCGAACACCATGCCGTAGACCGGATCACCCACCGCGAACCGGTCGGCACCGGGCCCGAGTTCGGCCACGACGCCCGACACGTCGAGCCCGAGCGTCAGCGGTGGATCGCCGAGCTTCCCGAGCAGCCCGGCGCGTACCTTCCAGTCGGCGGCGTTGACGCTGGTCGCGGCGACCCGGACCAGCACCTCCCCGGGACCGGGCCGTGGCCGATCCACCTCGGCCACTTGGAGTACTTCCGGGCCACCGAACGTGTATTGCGTGATTGCGCGCATGCACCGATTCTGACCAGCGATGGTATCTTTCGGAAAGAAGGCACCTTCTTGATACCGAGGTTCCCGATGGATACTGCCTGCGCACCGCCCGCGGCCGACGGCCTGGTAGAGAACTACCTCCACCACTGCCCCGCACGAGAAGTACTGACCGTCCTCGCCGACAAGTGGGTGATGCTGGTACTCGCCGTGCTACGTGACCACGACCGGCCGATCCGCTTCAACGAGTTGCGCCGCCGCCTGGACGGCATCACACAGAAGATGCTCACCCGCACACTGCGCGACCTGGAGCGCGAGGGTATGGTGCGCCGCGCGGTCTACCCCACGGTGCCGCCACGAGTGGAGTACTCGCTCACCGAAATGGGCGCGAGCATCGGCGCGATCACCCACGCCATGGGCGTGTGGGCTGTCGAGAACCAGGACCGAATCGTGGCCGCCCGAGCGGCATTCGACGCGCGTAAGGCGGCCGCACCGCAACCGCTGCCCACCGATGCCGCGCGCTGACCGGATTGTCCGGCTCCACCGGCGGCGAGCCCGAGTGGAGCGCCCCCGTTTCGTCCGCATCCGCCCGGGTATGCGGTCTCTGGTGGGCGCGCGTCCCCGATCACAACCGGACCGCGGACCGGTTCGCTTCGTGTGGCCGAGTTGATCATGGGGACCTAAACTGTTCCTTGCCTACCACACCATTTCGAAGGGGTGGACGCCATGAGGAGCGCCATTCGGTACCTGTTCCTCGCGACCGTGATCGCGGCACTGGCCGCGTTCGGGTCGGGCGCGGCGGCAGCGACGATGATCGGAAAGCCATCGACGCCTCGGGTGGCGTCGATCGGACCGTCGAACGGCCAGGTGGTGGGCGTGGCTCATCCCGTGACCATTCGTTTCACCGCACCTGTCACGGATCGCGCCCAGACGGAACAATCCATCGACATCAGAACGACCCGCCCGTTGCCGGGCACATTCGCGTGGACCGACGACCGCGAAGCGGTGTGGACGCCGTCCGGGTTCCTGCCCGCCGACGCCACCATCCTCGTGTCGGTCGGTAGCACGCGCACGGAATTCCGCACCAACGCAGGCGTGTTCGGCGAGGCGAACATGTCGGCGCACACGTTCACGCTGACCGTAGGCGGCACCGTCGTCCGGACGATGCCCGCCTCGATGGGCAAGCCGGGATACGAGACGCCGACCGGCACCTATCCGGTGCTCGAGAAGTTCCGTTCCGTCGTGTTCGACTCCCGCACCATCGGCATTCCGCTGAGCTCACCCGAGGGCTACGTCATCAACGGCGAGTTCGCCGAACGGCTCACGTGGGGAGGCGTTTTCATTCATTCCGCCCCGTGGTCGGTGGACCAGCAGGGTTATGCGAATGTCAGCCACGGCTGCATCAACCTCGCCCCCGACGACGCCGAATGGGTCTATCACACGATCGGCATCGGCGACCCGGTCGTCACGCACTGGTGAGCGGCGCCCTCCCGCGGGTAGTGTCGGCAGACGTACTCGAGGGGAGGGGCCATCGTTGCGCGAGTTCCCGATCCCGCCGCCGCGTGACGCGGAAGCGGTTGAGTTCCAGGACCTTTGGGGCGCTTGGGCTTTGGTCACGCCCGTCGATGTCGCCGAGATCCTCGGCGACATCGACGCTCCGTGGTGGATCGCCGGTGGCTGGGCGATCGACGCCTGGACCGGAACCCGGCGCGAGCACAGTGATGTCGACGCGTCGATGTTCCGCAGCGATCTGCCCGCTCTGCGCGCCGCGGCGCGCGGCCGCCTGCATATCTGGGCGGCGGGCTCGGACGGCATCCGCCCCGTCGACGACCGCTTGCCCGATTTGCCCGAAAGCGCCGATGGCGTCTGGCTGCGAGCCGATGCCCGCTCCCCTTGGCTGATCGATCTCCTGCTGAATCCCGATCGGCACGGACAATGGGTCAACCGGCGCGATCCCACCATGGCCGCGCCGCTCGACGAGGTGACCTGGATCGCCGGCGACGGCATCCGCTACCTCAACCCGGAGCTCGTCCTGATCTTCAAGGCCAAGCAGGGCAGGCCGAAAGACCGCGTCGACCTGGAGCGAACCTGGCCGGAATTGAACGCCGGCCAGCGCGCGGCGGTGCGTAACTACCTGTCCGACCACTATCCCGAGCACGAATGGCTGCCGCTCCTCCAGTGAGGCGGGCCGACGGTATCCGAGCGATCGGACCGCCGAGATCGGCGTGGCACGTTGGCTGAGAACACTTCTCGGAACCTTGTCCGCGCTCGACCGGTCGGCACTGCCCCGGGTAGCTTGGTCCCGATCGGCGGATGCCGCGAGCCGGAGCGTGCCGGAGCGGCGAGTCACACGTGCGCCGGATCGACGCATCGGCCGGCGCACTACACGCCGCGGTACGGCTCAATTGCGCACGCGGCCGGGCGTTCCGGCGTCGTGGCGATGCGGTTAATCTGACGGGGACCTGACGAAGGGTGGGGCGATGGACGGACCGGAGATGAGCGCACGACCCGGCTATGACCGGGGGAATCCGTACGGCGCCGGGGGCCCGGCTCAGGCACCTGCCGGTGCGGAGTACCGCGGTGAGTGGGCAACGTGGGTGGACCGGCAGCCCGCCGAGGCACCAGCCACCGCCGAAACCATGCACACGCCGCAGTCCGATCCGGACGAGTACGAGGACCGATTCGCGGGACTGATCGACCGCTCCCCCGCGCCGCGCGCGAGGCGGCGGTGGGCGGTACCCGTGCTGGGTACGCTCGGCGTCGTCGCGCTGGGCTTCGCGGCCTTCATGCAGTTCGGGGTCGGCTCCGACCAGCAGGCCGCCGCACCGGCCCCGTCCGCTGCGGCCACCGCCCCCGCGGCACCGGTCGCGCAGTGCCCGGCCGAACGGGTCGGCAACCGGATCCAGGGCAATGGCGCGGGCGGTTTCGATTCCGGCCCGGCGGTGATCTTCGCCTTCCAGTACGCCTACTACGTGGACCGGTCCGGCGAGCACGTCCGTGCCACCACCACCGCGGATGCCGCCGTCCAGGCCGCCGACGCCATCCAGCGCGGCATCGACAGCATCCCCGCGGGCACCACCCATTGCGTGGCGATCAGTCCCGGCGCGTTCGCGGGCCAGTACCTCGTGGTGGTCACCGAACATCGGCCCGGGCAGAATCCGGTCACCTACAACCCGCAGATCGTCACCACCACCAAGGACGGCAGCCGCACGCTCATCAGCGCCATCGCCCGCGGGTGAGGCGGCTCTTCGCGGACAGCCGCGAAGAGCGCCCGATCAGTCGGATTCGGCGGCGGTGACGACGTGGCGCATGAGCAGGGCCGTGGTGACCGGGCCCACGCCGCCGGGGACCGGGCTGAGTCCGGCGGCCTTGCCGCGCACCGACTCCGCCTCGACATCGCCGACGATCTTGCCGTCGGGGGCCTCGTTGGTGCCGACGTCGATGACCACCGCGCCCTCCCGGACGTGCTTGCCGGAGATCAGGCCGATGCGGCCCGCCGCGGCGACGACGATGTCCGCGGTGGCGGTGACGGCGGCGAGGTCGGCCGTGCGGGAATGGCACACCGTCACGGTCGCGTCCTTCGCCAGCAGCAGCTGGGCGAGCGGCTTCCCGACGACGTTCGAGCGGCCGACGACCGCGACGTGGCGGCCGGCCAGCGGGATCTCGTGATGTTCGAGCAGTTCCACCACCGCCTCGGAGGTGGCGGGGACGAAACCGTCCAGCCCGGCTGCCAGCAGGCCGAGCGACAACGGGCTGACGCCGTCCACGTCCTTCGACGCGACGATCGCCGAACTCACGTCGTCGAGCGTGACGCCCGCCGGGAGGGGCGTCTGCAGTATGATCGCGTCGGTCGCCGGATCCGCGCCGCGCGCGGTGAGCTCGTCGCGAATCTCCGCCACGCTCGCTTCAGGGCCGAGATCGACCGTGTCGCAAGCGATGCCGAGCCGTTCGGCCGCTTTGCGCAGCGAGTTCACATACCAGGCGCTCGCCGGGTCGTCGTTCGCCACGACCAAGGCAAGGCGCGGAGCGGTGCCGCCGTCGGTGAGCGCGGCGGCGCGGGCCTTGGTGTCGGCGTTGATGGCGGCGGCGAGTTCCTTGCCGGACAGCGAAACGGTATCCACGTTGACACAGCCTAACGGGCGCGGCCGCGGGCACCCGGCTCCAGCCCGTCTCGAATCGCGCACAGGTAAAGCAACCCGTTCGCGAATTGCCGGGTGGCCGGGGAATTCGGCCGTATCGTGATCCCTGCTTGCCCCAGCTAACTGCTAGCACGTGCCAACCCGTTCCACAGCGGAAAGGTGACGACTGTAGTGATGATCTCGAGGCATTGGAAACTTCTCGTCGCGGCGTCGTTCGCCGCGTTCTCGTTCACCGGACTGGCCGGCGTCCCCGCGCACGCCGCGCCGGAAACGGACGCACTGTACAACTCCGCCCAGCGCCACTTCGCCAACGGCGACGACGCCGCAGGCCGCGCCGATCTGCGCAATCTGATCGGAGCAGACCCCGCGGACGCCGAAGCGCTGGCCCTGCAGGCGATCTGGTCCGACTACGCCGGTGACCTGCCCGCGCTGGTGGACGCCATGGCACGGCTGCACGTGGTCGATCCGGGCCTGGCGCAGGGCACCGACAACGTGCTCGGGGCCATCCGCGCGGCGGTGGGCACCCTGCCGAACCCGCTGCCCGCGCTGGCCGGGCCGCAGACCGGCATCGTCGTGCTCGGCTACGGCTTGCTCCCCGACGGAGCGTTGCGCCCCGAACTGGTGAACCGGCTCACCGCGGCCTGGTTGCAGTCGATCGCCGCGCCGCTGTCGCCGATCGTCGTCACCGGCGGGAATCCGCAGAACGGGATCACCGAGGCCGAGGCCATGCGGGACTGGCTGGTGGCGCACGCCGTGCCGCCCACGCGCATCCACGTGGAGAGCCGCGCGGGCTCGACCGTGCAGAATGCCCTGTTCAGCACCGGGCTGCTGCGCGATGTCGGTGCGACGAGCGCGATCGTGGTCACCTCCCCCAACCACATCCGCCGTGCCGTCGCCGATTTCATCGTCGCGGGCACCAGGGTCGTCGGCGCGACGACCTCGCTCGAGCAACTGGTCGCGCAACTACCGCCGCCCGGCCGAGCGGGCCAGCGCGGCATCTATCTCGACGCCACTCGCACTTTCCAGCTGAGCACGGCGCGCTGACTCCGCCGGGACCGGCCCGGCGACGCCGGTCCCGGGCCTCGGGGAAATTCGTTGGCGGCATCCGTCGTGCGCACGGCAGGATGGCCGGGTGACCCCACCCGCGAGTACCGATGTGGTGGCCCTGCTGCGGGCGGCGGGCTGCGTGTTCGCCGAGGACGAGGCGCGGCTGCTGGCAGCCGCCGCCGCGGAGACCGGCACGGCCCTCGATGCGCTCGTCGCCCAACGCGTCGCCGGTAGCCCGCTGGAACACCTGCTCGGCTGGGCGGAGTTCCACGGGCTGCGGGTCGCGGTGACCCCCGGCGTCTTCGTGCCGCGGCAGCGCACCGCGTTCCTCGTCGACCAGGCGGTCGAGTTGATCCGCGAGCGCACCGGGCATCCGGTGGTGGTCGACCTGTGTTGCGGCTCCGGCGCGCTCGGCCTGGCGACGGCGCGAACCGTCGCCGACGAAGGTCGTGCGGTCACGCTGGCGGCCGCCGACATCGATCCGATCGCGGTGGAGTGCGCCCGTCGCAACCTCACCCCGCTCGGCGCGCCGGTCTACCAAGGGGATCTCTTCGATCCCTTGCCCGCGGAATTGCGCGGCTGCATCGACATCTTGCTCTGCAACACCCCCTACGTGCCCTCGGAGATGATCGCGCGGATGCCGCCGGAGGCCCGCGACCACGAACCGCGCACCGCTCTCGACGGCGGCCCCGACGGCTTGGACGTCTTCCGGCGGGTCGCGGCCGAAGCGGCCGAGTGGCTGTCCGCGGAGGGACATCTTCTCGTCGAGGCCGGTGAGGACCAGGCCCCGATCGCGCTCGCCGTCCTGGCGGAGCAGGGTCTCGCAGGCCGGGTCGCGGCATCCGACGAGCACTACGCGACCGTGGTCATCGGCACCCGCCCACGCTGACGACAGCGCACCGCGTGACCGGCGCGCTCGTAGGGGCCGGATGCCGCTCTACTTCTTACGGCCGGTGAACTGGTCCATCGAGTGGTAGACGCCGACCGTGTCGAGGAACAGGTCACGCAACTTGATCGGCAGCAGGCCGGAGATCGCCTTGTTCAGACGCGAGGTCCACGGCAGCACCACCAGCGGGGTGCCGTTCTTCATCTCGCGCCACGAAGTGTCGACCACCTTGTCCTGTTCCAGGATCGGGGTGAACAGGAATCCCTTGGCGCCCTCGAACATCCCGGTATTGATGTAGGTCGGGCAGACCGTGGTGACCTTCACGTGCTCGTGGCCGGCCTGCTCCAGTTCGATGCGCACCGAGTCCGACCAGCCCAGCGCCGCCCACTTCGACGCGGCGTAGACGCTCATGCGCGGGTTGGACACCAAGCCCGCCGACGACGCGATGGTGAGCACCCGCGCCTCGGTGGCCCCGGCGACCATCGCGGGCAGGAACTCCAGCGTGACGTACATCGGGGCGAGCGAGTTGATCGCCATCGTCTTGTCGATGTCGGCGCGGTCCCCCGTCTCCCAGAAGTAGCTGTTGCCGCGCACGATGCCCGCGTTGTTGACCAGGATGTCGATGCCGCCGACCTGCTCGCGCACGCTCGCCGCCGCCTCGGTGATCGCCTCGGGCGAGGCCACGTCGACCACGTGGTGGTGTACGGCGCTGCCCCGGCCGGCCAGCTCGGCGGCGGTCTCCTTCAGCACGGCCTCGTTGATGTCCCACAGCACCACCGCCGCGGCGCCTTCGCGCACCGCGCGCTCGGCGAACAGCTTGCCCAAGCCCATCGCGGCTCCCGTGACCAGGACCCTCTTGCCCGCCACCGTGTCCAGTTTCATCCGTACCGCTTCCTGATCCGTGAGTCGTGCGAGTTACTTCTGCCGGAGCGCTTTCATGACGCCGAAGTACAGCGTCATCGTCTTGGCCCAGAGCGCTTCGGACATGCCGGGCAGCGGCGCGATCGGCAAGACCCGCTGCACCGCGATGGTCTGGGTGTCGATGTACTTGAGCAGGCCTTCGGGACCGTGCCTGCGTCCGGTGCCGGAGATGCCGAGCCCGCCGGACGGCGCGTCGGCGCTGCCCCAGGCGGCGATGAAGCCCTCGTTGACGTTCACCGAGCCCGCGTGGATCCGCGCCGCCACCGCGCGGCCGCGGGCGGTGTCCTTGGTCCAGACGCTGGCGTTCAAGCCGTAGGCGGTGTCGTTGGCCTGCTCGACGGCTTCGTCGTCGCTGCTCACGCGGTAGATCGAGACCACAGGGCCGAAGGTCTCCTCGCGGTGCACCGTCATGCCCGGCCGTACCCCGGCCAGCACGGTGGGTTCGTAGAAGTACGGTCCGAGGTCCGGACGCGCGCGACCGCCCGCCAGGACCTTCGCGCCCTTGGCGACCGCGTCGTTCACGTGCGCCACCACCGTGTCCAGCTGACGCCGGAAGGTCAGCGACCCCATGTCGCTGTCGTAGTCCAGCCCGCCGCCGAGCCGGATGGCCTCGACGTGCCCGACGAATTCGGCGACGAAGCGGTCGTAGACGCTGTCGTGCACGTAGATCCGCTCCATCGACTCGCACAGCTGCCCGGCCGAGGCGAAGCAGGCGCGGATGGCGATCTTGGCGGCGCGCGAGACGTCGGCGTCGGCCAGCACCAGCAGCGGGTTCTTGCCGCCCAACTCGAGCGAGTAGCCGATCAGCCGCTCCCCCGCCTGCTGGGCGATGGTCCGCCCGGTCGCGCTGGAACCGGTGTAGTCGACGTAGTCGGCGCGGGCGATCACCTCGCCGCCGATCACCGAGCCGCGGCCGAGCACCGCCTGCCACAGCCCGCGCGGCAATCCGGCGCGCACGGCGGCGTCGATCGCCCACAACGCGGTGAGCGCGGTCTGGTTGTCCGGGCGCGCCACCACCGCGTTGCCCGCGACGAGGGCGGGCAGCGCGTCGGAGGCGGCCAGGGCCAGCGGGTAGTTCCACGGCGAGATGACCGCGACCACGCCCTTGGGCCGGTGCCGCACATCGACCTGGGTGAGCACGGGGAGCACCCCGCGCGGCTTGCGCGTGGCCAGCAGCCGGCCGGCCACCGAGGCGTAGTACCTGGCGTTCACGGCCACGTCGCCGACCTCGTCGAAGGCGTGCGCCCGGGCCTTGCCGGTCTCGGTCTGCACGATGTCGAGGATGGTCTCCTGCTCGGCCAGCACGATGTCGTGGAAGCGGCGCAGCACCGCGACCCGCTCCCGCACCGGACGCTCCGCCCATCGGCGCTGCGCCTCGCGGGCGGTGGCGAACGCGGTCTCGATGTCGTCGGTGGAGGACTGCGGCAGGTCGACGATCTTCGCACCGGTCGCCGGCGCGAACACCTCGACCGCGGGGGCGCCGCCCGCGACGGCGTGCGCGAGCAACGACTGCCCCAGCGACGAGGGCAGCGCGTCGGCGGTGGCCGGTGGGGAGGCGGTCGTCATGGTCGGCCCTCTCGAGGACGATGGCCGCGCCGCGCGCGCCCAATTAAATGAACAGTGGTGTTAGATTAATGTCTATGTCACCGCTCGTGTCAAGCTGTTCGTCGTGGCGCACAGATCCCCCGGGGGCCGTGTTGTGAGGCGGCACTATGCAGGCTGAGCCGACGGCCGCGCGGCGCGGCAGACCGCCACAGACGCAGGAACAGGCCGAGGAGGTTCGCGCCCGGATCGTGCTCGCGACCGCGGAAGTGTTCACCCGCACCGGTTCCCGCGGGCTGAGCGTCGCGCAGATCATCGAGCAGGCGGGCTTGGCCCGGCCGACCTTCTACCGCTACTTCGCCAACGCGAACGAACCGCTGCTGGCCGTGCTCGACAGCTCGAACGATGGGCTGGTCGGCGGCATCCGCGCGGCGCTGACCGGCACCGACGAACCGGTCGAGCTGGGCATCCGGCTGATCGATGCGTACCTGGACTGGGCGCGCGGGCACGGCCCCATGCTGCGGCCGCTGTTCGCCGAGCTGCACGATCCGGGCTCGCCGGTGTCGGCCTACCGGGAGCGGGCGCTCGACGACATTCGCGACCTGGTGCGCGAGACGTTCGCCGAACTGGGCCGCCCGGTGCCGAGCCCGCTCGACCTGGACGCCGCGCTGCACCTGTGCGAGTACGTGGTCTACCGGATCTCCGCGGGCACCGCCCCCGGAGCCGAACCGGACGCGGACACCGTCGCCGCGGCACGTCTGACCATGATCCGGGTGCTGCTCACGACGCTCGGCACGAGGGTGGACGTGGAGTACGCGTTGACGCTGCCCACGATCTTTCCCGCCGAGCCGTGAGCCGGGCCGCGCGCGTCAGCGCGGTACGGGCGTGCCGGGATGCCTGTCGCGGACCCGCTGTTCGACCCGGTGGATCAGGTCGTGCACGCGCGGGTCCCGCGCGAGCCTGCTGTCCAGCACCACGTTGACGACGCCACGGAACAACGCGTAGGGCTCCCATTGCGGCGGCGCGATGGTGCGCGCCGCGCGGCGGGCGATGCCGTCGGCGATGGACTCCGCCGCGTCGCGCACGGTGATGCGCAGGTTGAGCGGCCAGGGCAGCAACGCGCCCAGGTCGGCGCCCAGCTCGTCCTCGTCGAGTGTGCCGTGGGTCATCGCGGTGTCGACGATGCCGAAGTACGCCACGCCCGCGGTCGCGCCGACCGCGGCCAGCTCCACCCGCAACGCCCGCCCGAATTGCTCGACGGCGGCCTTGCTCACCATGTACGGCGAACCGGCCATGCCCGGCGCGAACGCCGCCGCGGAGGAGACCACGACGACGTGCCCTTTCGCGGCGACGATGTCGTCCAGCGCCGGGTGCACGGTGTTGAACACGCCGGTCACGTTGATGCCGATGACCCGGTCGAAGTCCCCGGGGTTCATCGTCCGGATGGTCGCGGGCTCGGGCACCACGCCCGCATTGGCCACGACGACATCGATCCGCCCGAAACGTTCGCGCACGCGGGAGATGGCTTCGCGCATGCCGATTCGATCGGAGACGTCCGCGCGCACCACCAGCGCACGCTCCCCCATCGAGCGTCCGACGGCCGCGGCGGCGGCCTCGTCGATGTCGATGAGCGCCACCGAAGCGCCGGAGGCGTAGAGTTTCTCGGCCAGCGCCCGGCCGATGCCGGTGCCCGCGCCGGTGATCACGACCACGCGGTCACGGACGTCCAGGTGGCTCTCGGCAGGCGGGGACAGCAACTGCCGCAGCAGGTCGGCGACCACGGCGCTCACCCGGCCCGCAGCCGGTAGGACTCCGGGTCGAAACGGCTTGTCCGACGGCGGTATTCGAAACTCCAGTTCGGGTACAGACCCGCGTTGCCGCCGTCGGCGGTCTGGTAATAGCTGCGGCACCCGCCGGTCAGCCAGGCGGTGTCGCGGCTGCGTTCGGTCACCTCGTCGAGGAAGGCTCGCTGCGCCTCCTCGCGCACATCGATCCGCTGGATGTTCTGCGCACGCATGGTGGTCACGGCATCGACGATATAGCGCACCTGCGCCTCGATCATATAGATGGCGGACTGATTGCCCGCCGCTCCGAACGGCCCCAGGGTGCAGAAGAAGTTCGGGAAGCCCGCCATGGCCGCGCCGAGGTAACTGCTCGGCCGCTGCCGGTACACGTCGCCGATCGACCGGCCGCCGATCCCGTACACGCGGTCGAAAACGGCGGGCGGAACGCCGAATCCGGTGCCCCAGATGATCGTGTCCACGGGATGCTCCGCACCGTCGGCCGTGACGATCGAGCGGGCGCGGATTTCCCGGATGCCGGCGGTCACCACCTCGACGTTCGGTCGGGTCAGCGCCGGATAGTAGGCGTCGGAGAAGATCGCCCGCTTGCAGCCGATCACGTAATCCGGGGTGAGTTTGCGGCGCAGCTCCGGATCACGGACCTGGCGCAGCAGCTGCAATCTGCCCAGCGCCTCGTACGGATGCCGGAATCGCTTGTCCACGAAGCCGACCAGGCCGAACCCTTCGATGCCGGTGTAGTACAGGCCACGGATGGCCTTGCCGAGCGCGGGCACCCGGCGCAGCAGCGCGCGCTCCGCGGGCAGCGTGGGCCGATCCAGCCGCGACACGATCCACGGCGCCGAACGCTGAAATACGGTCAGCGCGCCCACGATCGGCTGGATCTCGGGGATGAACTGCACGGCGGAGGCGCCCGTGCCGATCACCGCGACGCGCTCGCCGGTGAGATCGTGCTCGTGCTCCCAGTGCAGCGAATGGAATTGCGTCCCCTCGAAGGTCTCCGCACCCGGCAGCCGCGGAATCCGAGCCTCGCTGAACGGGCCCACGGCGGAGACCAGCACATCCGCGGTCAGGTCACCGCGGCCGGTGCGCAGCCGCCACAGCGTGGCCGCGTCGTCCCAGCGCGCCTCGTGCAGTTCGACGCCGAATCGCATGTGCCGCACCACGTCGTGGCGCGTCGCGACCGACCGGAGGTAGGCGAGGATCTCCGGCTGCGTGCCGTAGGTGCGCGACCAGTTCGGGTTGGGCGCGAAGGAGTACGAATACAGGTGCGAGGGCACGTCGCAGGCGCACCCCGGATAAGTGTTCGCCCGCCAGGTGCCGCCGAGATCGTCCGCCCGCTCGAGAAGCACGAAATCCTCGATGCCCGCTTCGCGCAGCGCGACCGCCAGGCCGATCCCGGCAATCCCGGCCCCGATCACCGCGATCGGGACATGTTCCGGGTTCGCAGCCACTGCCATGTCTTCCTCCCACCCGCGGGCGCCGTTGCCCGCCGAGTTCACAGATCCAGTTCGAGCTCGCCGTCGCGCGCCCGGGAGACGCAGGTCAACATCGCCTCCGCGCGCTCGGACTCGAGCAGCGACCGGTCGCGGTGTTCCACCGCCCCCGCGAGCACCCGCGTCTTACAGGTGCCGCAGAAGCCCTGCTGACAGGAGTAGGCGACGCCGGGCAGCACCCGGCGGATCGCGCTGAGCGCGGACTCGTCGGCGGCGACCTCCACGTCGAAACCGCTGCGATGCAAACGGATCCGGAACGGTTCCCCGTCTCGCACCGGCAGCGGCGAGAAGCGCTCGGTGTGCAGCGAGGCCGTCGGATCGTGCAGGGCGAGCACCGCACGCGCGGCCTCGGCCAGCGGCGGCGGCCCGCAAACGTATACCGCGGCGCCGGGCGGGGTCTGCTCGAAGATCATCCGCGCGTCGGGTACGCCGAACTCGTCGTCGGGGCGAACCACGACGTCGCCACCGGTGTAGCGGGCCAGGTCGTACAGGAACGGCATGCGCGATCTGGCCCGGCCCAGGTACATCAACCGCCAGGGCACGCCCGCGCGCTCGGCCGCGGCGACCATCGGCAGGATCGGGGTGATGCCGATGCCACCCGCGACGAACAGGTAGCACGGCGCCTCGACGAACGGGAAGGCGTTGCGCGGACCGCGCACGACCAGCCGGTCACCGACCCGCAGGTCCCGGTGGATCTCCACGGAGCCGCCCTCGCCGTCGGCGATGAGGCGCACCGCGATGCGGTAGAACCCGCGGTCGGCGGGGTCGTTGGTGAGCGAGTACTGCCGCTGCCGACCGGAGGGCAGGACGACGTCCAGGTGCGCGCCCGGCGTCCACGCGGGTAGCGGACCGCCATCCGGGTGGCGCAGCCACAAGCTCAGCACATCGTCGGCCTCGTAGCCGATCCGATCGACCGTGACCTCGAATTCGTAGCCGGTGCGACGGACCGGACTGGGCCGCGAGAGCAATGGCGCGGCGTCGCTCGCGGCGAACAGGCGTTTGTAGGCGTCGGCCGCCGAGCCGATCAGCCGCAGCGCGCCGCCGGGCTGGAACCGTTCCCCGACGGCGGTCACGCGCCCGCCGCCCGTGCCGCGGGCGACTGCGCGAGGTAACGCAGCGCGTTGTCCATCGGGCCCAGTTGCGAGGGATGGAAGCCCGGCCGCAGGTATCGCGGGATCTCGGTGAAGAACGTCGTGAAGCTGGGCACCACACCGCGCACCGACGCGCCGGCCAGTTGCAGCGGCCAGAATCGGCCTTTGTGCTTCGACGGGTCCTTGTGGAAGAGGTAACCGCCGGAGATGACGAACAGGACCAGCAGTCCCGCGCTCGCCACCAGCGCTTGGCGCGCCTTGCGCGCGTATCCGCCGTCGACGTGCATGTAGGCGTCGTAGACGACGCTGCGATGCTCGACCTCCTCGGCGCCGTGCCAGCGGATCAGGTCGAGCATCGCTGGATGCATGCCCTTGGCTTCGAGCTTGTCGTTGGTCAGCAGCCACTCGCCGATGACCGCGGTGTAGTGCTCCATGCCGGCGAACAACGCCAGCCGCTCGCACAGCCACTCGCGTTTGGCCCGGCCGGTGAGTCCGTGGTCGCCGAGGATCCGGTCGACAAGCCAGGTGACACGGTCGACCATGGGGCCGACCTCCAGGCCGAGCCGCTCCAACTGCTCGCGAGCCTTCTCGTGTGAACTGGCATGCATGGATTCCTGGCCGATGAAGCCGCGGACCTCCTCGCGTAACCGCTCGTCATCGATCAGGGGGAGCGCCTCGGCCAGGGCCTGCGCCATCGCGCGCTCACCCTCGGGCAGCACCAGGTGCATCACGTTGATGATGTGGGTGGCCATCGGCTCGCCGGGGATGTAGTGCATCGGCACCGTGGCGAAATCGAATTCCACGGCCCGCGCGTTGATGGCGTGTGTCTGGTCGGCATATACGGCAGAACCCATCTCGCACCCCTCGTGATCGATCGGCGTCTTCGCAATGTATTGGTGACATCAGATGCTGTCAACATCACATGATGTCAATTCGGGCGCTATGAGAGGATGACGCCATGGACGAAGGCGACGGGTCGATTCCCGGCATGCGCCGCTGGCGCGGGCAGTCCCCCGCCGACCGCGTCGCCGCACGCCGGGAACAGCTGATCGAGGCGTGCACGGAGCTGATGGCGACCGTCGGCGCGGCCGAGACGTCCATGCGCGGCGTCTGCAGGCAGGCCGGGCTCACCGAGCGTTATTTCTACGAGAGTTTCGCCAACCTGGACGCGCTGCTGACGACCGTGCTGGACACCGTCGTCCTCGGCGCGCGCGACCGGTTGCTCGACGAGCTGCCCATCGCGCCCATCGAACGCGACGCGATGTTCCGCCACATGGTCGGCGTCTTCACCGACTACCTGCTGGCGGACCGCCGCCGCGGCCGCATCATGTTCATCGAATCCCAGGCCACCCCGGTGCTGATGCCGCGCGCCAACGAACTCATCGGCTTGTTCACCGCGCCCATCGCCCTGACCATCAGCGCGGGCGACTACACCGAGCCGGTGCCCGACGAGCACGACTACGCGCTCAACGCCAGCGCCATCTTCGGCGCGCTCGCCTATCTCTACCGCCCGTGGCTCGACGGCGAAATCCCGGTCTCCCGAGCGCGTTTCGACGCTCACGCCGCCGATGTCATCGAGCGGATCGCCACGGCGCGCTCGTCGCTGATCACCGAAGCCTGACGCCGTACCCGGCCGGCGGGATGCCGAAGCACGCCTTCCGATGACTCACGTTCTGTCACAACATCGTTCAGCCTCCGTCCGACCAGCCGACGGCGCGGCGCTCGGCACCGGTACGACTCCCCGTACACAGTGAACTCACTCACACCCGGCGAGAGAGTCATCCCGCCGGGCACTCAGAAAGAACCACCATTCGGCAATAACCGATCGATTGCCCCGATCGGAGCAACGCCTTCCCACACCCGCGGCGCCGCACCGGGCCGCGAAGACGAAATGCCCCGACAGGCCGAAACGGCAGATCACATCGCAATACTGCGAACGCCATAGCCAGCCGGTCACCAGTTAGTGATACCTCACGAAACAGGTACCTCCGTCAGTGATTTCCGTCTCAGACGGAGCCTTCGGAGGGGATATAGCCATTTGTTGTTACTGTCGGGTAGTGTTCATTGCACCGACGATCAGAGTCGATCCGGAACCGTATATCTCCACGATTTCAGGAGCGCTCGTGTCTCCCCATTCTCGCTTCGAATCCATCGGCGCCTATCTTCCTTCGAAAGTTGTCACCACCGCGGAATTGCTTTCCGGGCTGAAAGAGCCGCCTTCGTTCGATCTGGAGAAAATCACCGGCGTCCGTGAGCGCCGGGTACGCGACACCAGGCCGGAAAGTCACGAGGATTCCTTCATCCTCGCCACCAAGGCGGTCGAGGACTGTCTCTCCAGGTCACGGTATGCGCCAGAGGATATCGACGTGGTCATATCCGCCTCCATCACGCGCAGCAAGCATGCGACCAGGATGTACCTGGAGCCGTCGTTCGCCGGATCGATAAGCCGTCTTATCGGTGCCAAGAACGCCATTACGTTCGATATCGCCAATGCCTGCGCCGGAATGCTCACCGGAACCTACATCCTAGATCGTATGATCCGGTCCGGCGCCGTTCGAAACGGCCTCGTGGTCAGCGGCGAGGCCATTACTCCGATCGCCGAGACAGCGGTCGCCGAGATTTCCCAAAAATACGATCCGCAATTCGCCTCGCTGACTGTCGGCGATTCCGGATGCGCGATCGTGCTGGATCAGGCGGTCGATGAAAACGACGTGATCCACTACATCGAGATGATGACCGCCGCGGAATACGCGCAGCTGTGCCTGGGCATGCCCAGCAGTAAGACACAGGGCATCGCGATGTACACCGACAACCGCAAGATGCACAACGAGGACCGCTTCCTGCTCGGGACCAACACCCAGCGGAAACTCCTCGAGGCGCAGGGCAAGACCTTCGCCGACGAGCAGTTCGACTACGTCATCCACCATCAGTTCGGCGCCGCCGCGATCCCGTGGATGAACGCGATCGCCGAGCGCGAGTTCGGCAGCCCGATGCCGCCGGACCTGCGGGTCATCGAGAAGTACGGAAACACTTCCACCACTTCGCATTTCATCGTGCTGCACGATCAGCTCGGCGAGCAGAACATCCCCGCGGGCTCGAAGTTGCTGCTGGTGCCCGCGGCCTCCGGCATCGTCACCGGGTTCCTGTCCACCACCATCTCGTCTCTGAAGGTCTGAGGTCGGTCATGAGCGTCCGCATCAAGTCCACCGGCATCAGCCGGGGCGGCGACACCAACAGCATCGTCGAGCACAGCGCCCGCGCGGCCAAGCGCAGCCTCGAACGTGCCGGGATCCGGCCCGAGCAGGTCGGCCTGCTGATCAACGCGGGCATCTTCCGGGATTCGAACACCGTCGAACCGGCGGTGTCCGCGCTGATCCAGAAAGCAGCGGGCATCGGCCTCGAATACGCCAAGGACGACCCGCGCACCTTCTCGTTCGACCTGTTGAACGGGGCGGTCAGCGTGCTCAACGCGGTCCAGGTGGCCACGTCGGTCCTGGCGACCGGTAGCGCCGAACACGTGCTCATCGTCTCCGGTGACACCCATCCGTCGCTGCTGCGCTCCGTCGGCGACGCCGAATTCCCGTATGCCACCTGCGGCGCGGCGCTGCTGCTGGAGCACACCGACGAGCCCACCGGCTTCGGCTCCGTGCACACCGTCGCCGGCGAGGGCACACCCGCCGTCGAGGCATACGTCGACGTCTCCACCATGGGCAAGACGGGCCGCGGCGCGATGACCGTGGAGCGGGAACCCGGCTTCCAGGACCGTCTGCTCGAGGTGGCCGTGGACGCGGCGCGCCGAGCGCTCGCCGAGTCCGACCACGGCTCGCTGGACGAGATCGCGCTGATCGCGTCGACGCCGAGCCCGCAGTTCCCGGGGCGGCTGGCCGCCGCGCTCGGCATCGACCAGGGTTCGGTCCGCGTCCCGGATCTGCGCGACGGCGACCCGCACACCGCGGCGCTCACCGCCGCCTACGATCTGGCGCTCGCCGACGATGCCTTCGCCGAGTTCCGACAAGTGCTGTTCGTCGCGGCGGGCGCCGGTCCTTCGGCGGCGGCGGTGCTCTACCGGTTGCCCGTGCTCGCCGGGGCGCCTGCGTGACAACGGGAACATCCTGGCAGGCCATCGATCGGTTCCGTGCGGTCGTCCGCACCGACCCCACCCGGGTGGCCGTGCGCTACGCGGACGGGGTCGGCCCCGATGGCCTGCCGGCCTACCGGCAGCTGACCTATCGCGAATTGGACGCGTGGTCGGACACGATCGCCCAGCGGCTCGCCGCGTCGGGAGTGGGCACCGGGACGCGCACCATCGTGCTGGTGCTGCCGAGTCCCGAACTGTACGCGATCATGTTCGGGCTGCTGAAGCTCGGCGCGGTGGCCGTGGTGATCGACCCCGGCATGGGCGTGCGAAAGATGTTGCGCTGCCTGCGCGCCGTGGACGCCGAGGCGTTCATCGGCATCCCGCAGGCGCACGCGCTGCGGGTGCTGTTCCGGCGCGGGTTCCGCACCGTGCGCACCGCGGTCACGGTCGGCAGGCGCTGGTTCTGGCGCGGCGAGTCGCTGCGGGAGTGGGGCCGCACGCCCACCGGCCCGATCCCCTCGGGCCGACCGGTCACCGAGGACGATCTGTTGTTCATCGCGTTCACCACCGGCAGCACCGGGCCGGCCAAGGCCGTGCGGCTGACGCACGGCAACTTGGCGGCGATGGTGGAGCAGGTGCACGTGGCGCGGGGTGAGGTGGCGCCGGAGGTCTCGTTGATCACTCTGCCGCTGGTCGGCGTGCTGGATCTGCTGCTCGGCTCGCGCTGCGTGCTGCCGCCGCTGATCCCGAGCAAGGTCGGGGCGACCGATCCCACGCACGTGGTCGACGCGATCCAGCGGTTCGGCGTGCGGACCATGTTCGCCTCCCCCGCCGTGCTGATTCCGCTGCTCGAGCATCTGCGCGTCCGCCCGGCCGCGTTGGACTCGCTCGACAGCGTCTATTCCGGTGGTGCTCCGGTGCCGGACTGGTGCATCGCCGGACTGCGTGAAGTGCTCGGTGCGGACGCGAAGGTCGTCGCGGGCTACGGATCCACCGAGGCGCTGCCGATGTCCACCATCGAGTCCAGGGAACTGCTGGACGGATTGGTCGAACGGGCGCATCGCGGCGCGGGAACCTGTCTCGGCAGGCCCTCCCACCGAGTGCAGGCCCGTATCGTCGCCATCACCGACGACGCCATCCCGACGTGGGCGCGGGCCGAAGAACTCGCGGGCGGGCTGGAGGATACGCGCGGCATCGGCGAACTGGTGGTCGCGGGGCCGAACGTCAGCCCCGGGTACTACTGGCCGCCGCACGCGAACGCGCTGGGCAAGATCGTCGACGGCGACCGGATCTGGCACCGCACCGGCGATCTCGCGTGGATCGACGAGCACGGGCGGATCTGGTTCTGCGGACGCAAGAGCCAGCGGGTGGTCACGGCGCACGGACCGATGTTCACCGTCCAGGTCGAGCAGATCTGCAACACCGTCGCGGGCGTGGCGCGCACGGCGCTGGTGGGCATCGGGACGCGGGGATCGCAACGGCCGGTGCTGTGCGTCGAACTGAAGCCCGGCGCGGACGCCGAGGTCGTCGAGGTGACGTTGCGCGCCCACGCGGCGCGATTCGACCTCACCCGGACGATCACCGACTTCCTGGTCCACCCGGCGTTCCCGGTGGACATCCGGCACAACGCCAAGATCGGCCGCGAACAGCTCACGGTGTGGGCGGCCGAACGGCTTCGAACGGACAACCGACGATGAAAACGACTGTACTGCGGGCGGTTCCCGTCCTGGGCTGGCTGTATCTGGCCTGCGGCGCGCTCGCCGCGGCGACCGGCCGTATCCCGCACAGCCGGATCCTGCGCACCGTCTGGTGGATCGACGCGTTCCTCAGCGTCGTCGTGCACGCGGCCCAGATCCCAGCGGCCCTGCGCGCCGCCGAAGGATCCGGCCGTGGCCGGCTGGAGACGGCGGTCCTGACGCAGATTTTCGGCCTGACCTGGTGGCGGACCCGGCCCGGCAAGGAGGAAGGACAATGAGCAAAGTTCTGGTGACCGGCGCGTCCGGATTTCTCGGCGGCGCGCTGGTGCGCAGGCTGGTACGCGACGGCGAGCACGATGTGTCGATTCTGGTGCGCCGCAGCAGCAATCTGGCCGATCTCGGCTCGGACCTCGACAAGATCCAGCTGGTCTACGGCGATCTGACCGATCCCGCCTCGCTCGAGCGAGCCACCCGCGGGGTCGACATCATCTTCCACAGCGCGGCCCGCGTGGACGAGCGCGGCACCCGCGAACAATTCTGGAACGAGAACGTCCGCGCCACCGAACGGCTGCTCGAAGCCGCCCGGCGCGGCGGGGCCTCGCGGTTCGTGTTCATCTCCAGCCCGAGCGCGCTGATGGACTACTACGGCGGCGACCAGCTCGACGTCGACGAATCGGTGCCGTATCCCCGGCGCTACCTCAACCTGTACTCGGAGACCAAAGCCGCGGCCGAGCGGGCGGTCCTGGCCGCCGACACCGACGGCTTCCGCACCTGCGCGCTGCGCCCCCGCGCGATCTGGGGCGCGGGCGACCGCTCCGGTCCCATCGTGCGGATGCTCGGCCGGGCCGGCGCGGGAACGCTGCCGGACCTGTCGTTCGGCCGCACCGTGTACGCCTCGCTGTGCCACGTCGACAACATCGTCGAGGCCTGTGTGCTGGCGGCCGCGTCGGACGCGGTGGGCGGTAAGGCGTATTTCATCGCGGACGCCGAGAAGACCGACGTCTGGGGATTTCTCGGCCAGGTGGCGGTCCGGCTGGGATACCGGCCGCCGACCAGGAAACCCAACCCCAAGGTGATCGACGCGGCGGTGCGCGTCATCGAGACGATCTGGCGGGTCCCGGCCGTCGCGACGCGCTGGTCGCCGCCGCTGTCGCGCTACGCCGTCGCTCTGCTGACCCGCAGCGCCACCTACGACACCAGCGCCGCCGCACGCGATTTCGGCTATCGGCCGGTCGTCGATCGCGACAGCGGACTGACCGCCTTCCTCGCCTGGCTGGACAGCCAGGGCGGCGCTGTCGAACTCACCCGCGATCTGCGCTGAGCACCTCATCGGTACCGGAGACCAGCATGAGCAACGCCCCTGTCTTCCGCCGGAAGATCACGCCCACCGAACGCCTCTATTTCGCCACGCGGCGGGTGACCCCCCCGTTCGTGATGCACCTCGCCGTCCACGGCGACGGCAGCCTGGACCCGGCGGCGCTGCAAGCCGCCGTCGACGCCGCCTCGGCGGCCTGCCCAGGGTCCCGCCTGGTGCGCGACGGGCGCGACTGGGTGGACAGCGGTCTGGCCGCCACGGTGCGCGTCGTGCCGGGCTGGACGCTGAACTACGCCGCACTGGAGCAGGACGCGGTGCTCAACAGCCCGATCGGTCCCACGCCGGATCGCACCACCGAGGTCCTGCTGCTGACCGGTGCGCAGACCACCGTGCTGTTCCGCGCCTTCCACGGCGTGATGGACGGCATGGGCCTGCGAATGTGGGTGGACGATGTGTTCCGCGCCCTGCGCGGACGAACGCCACTCGGTGCGCCCGACCCGGTCGCCGACGCCGAACTGGTCGCGCGCGTCGGCGCCGCAGGGAAACCGACCCTGGTCCTGCCGACGTTCGCGGCGCCGACCGGCCGCGGCCGCCAGGATCCGGCGGCCCCGCGCTGGCTGCTGCGCCACCGCACGATCGAGGCGACCGGCAAGGGCATCGTCGCGCGGGTGGCCGCGGTGCTGGCCGCGGAGTCGGATACGCGCTCCCGCTTCATGATTCCGGTCGACCTGCGCAGGCACGGTCCCGGCCTGCGCTCTACCGCGAACCTGGCGCTGCCCCTGTTTCTCGACGTGGCGCCCGGCGAAGACTGGGAGACGGTCCGGGAGCGGGTGCGCACCGGCCTACGGGAGAAGCGGGAACTGAACGAGCTCGACAACGGCAAGCTGTCGCAGTTCCCGGACGCCGTCGTCCGCGCCGTGCTGCACGGCGCCAACTGGCTCGGGGCCCGGCTGAACCGCAACATGGTCTCGGCCACCGTCTCTCATCTGGGCGCCTTCGATCTCGCCGAGATGGCCGTGCCCGGCTGGACGCCGACGACCATGCGGGTGCTGCCGCAGCACAGCGGCGCGATGCCGCTGCTGTTCGCCATGGTCGAGTCACGCGGGAAGCTGGAGCTGACCGTCTCCTGCCGTAACGGCGCGGGCATCGAGCCCCGGCTGGAGGCGCTGCTGGACAAGATCACCGCGCGGCTCGAAGCCGAACTCGCGCCGCACCGGGCGGCCGTCGGATGACCGGCCTCGCCCGGGTCGTCCTCGCCCGGCCGCGGATGGTGCTGGCGCTGGTGACCGGGGTGATGCTGCTGTCCGGTCTACTGGGCATCGGAGCGTCGGACAAGGTCACGGCTGCCGGGTTCATCGATCCCGGCAGCGAGTCCGCGCGCGTGGATCAGCTCGTGAGCGACCATTTCGGCCCGCAGAATCCCGACGTGGTCGTGCGGTACACCGCGCCGGAGGGGCAGGCGCTCGACGACCTCGGCCCCCGCGTACAGGAAGCGCTGGCGCGGATCGATCCGGCGATGCTGCAACGGCCGATCGAGACCTACTGGAACGCCGGGTTCGCGCGCAAGCAATTCCTGCGCTCGGCCGACAACCGGCACGCCCTGGCCGTGGTCTATATCGCCGGTGACGCCAACCGGCGCGTCGCCGCGTATCCGGACATCGAACCGCTGCTTCGTGTTCCGGGTGTGCCCACGGACCTGTCCGGCTACAGCGCGGTCTCCACGGAGATCAACGCGCAGTCCCAGCACGATCTGGTGCGGGCGGAAGGGCTCTCGCTGCCGCTGACGCTGCTCATCCTGGTGCTGGTGTTCGGCGGTCTGATCGCCGCGTCGTTCCCGGTCGTGGTCGGCGGCCTCACCGTGCTCGGCGCGCTGGGCGCCATCCGTGTGCTCGCCGAGCTGACCGAGGTGAGCACGTTCGCGATGAACATCGCGTCCCTGCTCGGCCTCGGGATGGCCATCGACTACGGGTTGTTCCTGGTCACCCGATTCCGCGAGGAGGTCGCCGGCGGGCACGACGTACGCTCCGCGATCAGCCGCACCTACGCGACCGCCGGGCGCACCATCGCGTTCTCCGCACTGCTGCTGGTCTGCGCGTTCGCGGGGACGTTCGTCTTCCCGCAGGCGGTGCTGCGCTCGCTCGGCATCGGCGCGATCACGGCGGTCGCGCTGGCCGCAGGCCTCTCGCTCACCGTGCTGCCCGCACTGCTCGCGTTGTTCGGCGCGCGCATCGGGACCGCGCGCGCGATCGATCGCACCGACCGGTTCTGGGGCGGCCTGGTCGATCGCGTGCTGCGGCGGCCGGGGTTGGTGACCGTGGTCGTCGGCGCCGTCCTGCTGGTCTTCGCGGCGCCGCTGGCCGGGCTGCGGCTGGGCGACATCGACCACCACGCCTTGCCCCCGGACAACCCCATGCGCGTCACCATCGAAGAGCTCACCGCGCAGTTCCCCGCGGCAGGCAGCGGCGTCACCGCCGTGCTGCACGGCTCGGACGGGCCGCCGCAGTCGGCCGCGGTGGACGCGGCCGGGACGGCGCTGGGCACGGTCGACGGCGTCCGGCAGGTCGTCCAGGTGGGTCGCGCCGAGGACTTCGTCGTCTTCCACGCGTTCCTGCGCGACACCGACCGCACCGAAGCGGCGAGCGCCTCGGTACGCGGCATGCGCGAGCTGACTCCGCCGGACGGCACCGTGCTGTGGATCGGCGGCGACACCGCGGCCACCGTGGACAGCGTGCGCTCGATCGTCGCCGGGATGCCGTGGATGATCCTCGTCATGGTCGGCGCGACGATGGTGCTGCTGACCGTGGCGTTCCGCTCGATCGTGCTGCCGCTCAAGGCCGTCGGCCTGGCATTCCTCAGCTTGGCCGCCACGTTCGGCGTGCTCACCTGGATCTTCTGCGGCGGGCATCTGTCCGGCCTGCTCGGTGTGAGCACCGGACCCATCACCGCGGGCATGCTGGTGCTGATCATCGCGGTGGTCTTCGGCCTGTCCACCGACTACGAGGTGTTCCTGCTGTCGCGCATGGTCGAAGCGCACGACGCGGGCGCCGACACCGCCGCGTCGGTGCGCGCGGGCACGGTCAAGACCGCCCGGGTGATCACCGCCGCCGCCACTCTTCTGGTGATCGTCACCGGCGCGTTCACCTTGTCGCCGCTGACCCCCATGCGCTTCCTCGGCCTGGGCATGATCATCGCGCTCGTGGTGGACGCCACCCTCGTCCGCATGCTTCTGGTCCCCGCGCTGGTGCAGCTGATGGGCCCGGCCAACTGGTGGTCACCACGCCACCGACGCGTCGTCCCGGCCACCGTCGACCGGATCCGGGAGCGCACGGCGACCACACGCTGACGCGATGGACAGCGACCTTCGGACTCACCGGGCCGCACAGCCGCGCATCGCCCGGCATCGTCACCAACGGTGGCGCCGGAGGCGGCCGGGGTGCCCGGTATTGCACCTCGAAGGCCACAGCATCAGCTTCGGTTGGCCTGGCACCCAGATCAGCTGTCCGAGCCGCCCGGCCGACGTGGACGCGAGCTGTGCGGCTCCCTACCCGCTTCGGCCGACCGTGCGTTCCGTTCGACGCGACAACCTAAGCGACCAGTTCCATCACCCCACGCGGATCCCATGGCATCGGCCCGGTCGGGAAGCTGAGCCGGACCAGCCGATGCGGCGCAGCCGTGTCGAAGTGCGCCACCGCGGGTGGTAGGAATCCGCCGATCACCTTCTCCACCATGATGTTCAGTCCGGACAACCGCGGCCGCAGCCGGACCTGCCAGCTGCTGATGCGCCCGGCCGGAACGTCGACGACGGTGCGCTGCTCCACCTTGGCCCCGAGCGGGAAGTGCACCGAGAAGGCCAGCCACAGGTCGACGCACTCCTCGGCGCCCTCGGCGAAGTCCAGGCCGCGCAGCAGCGTCAGGCCACCGGCCAGCGGCATCACGTTGGCCGGGAAAGGCGCTATCCCACCGCCGAATTGGAGGTGGACGGTGCCGAGGAAGTCGGCCTCCTCGCGAGAGACCACCGTGGTGCCCGAGCGTGTCTCGGCGCGGTAGCGCTCGGCCCGCAGCCGGTCCCCGCAGCGCTGGAACCGCTGCTCGATGGTCATGGCGAAAGTCCCGTGCCCCAGGCTTGCCTCGAGCGTCGAGCGGTAACCGTCGCCGTCGTGGGCGACCACGCTGACCAGGTCGATCTTCGGTGGCCGATCGGCGATGGTGACGGTGTAGACGGACTTCTCTCCGTCCGGGATCCCCGGGTCACGAAAAGCGGTGTCCACCAATCCTCCTCTACTGTGTGGCCTCGGCCGCCGCCGCGAACACCGCTGCCAGCGTGGCCACGTAGCGTTCGACGGAGTCGTGCGCCACCGGCGTGTCCGGGTAGATGACGCTCAGCGTGGTCTCCGACGCGAGCCGGTTGATCCAGATCAGCACCTGCTCGGACGCGGCCCGATTGGCGTACAGCCCGCACGACGCCAGGTCGAAGACCTCGTTGCCGAGCAGCTCCCTTGCGTCCACGTACGAGATCATCGGGGTGGACCAGCCCGGCTCCAGGTCGAGATCGGAGTCGGCGGGCAGCAGTTCCACCACGCGCTGGAACGAGGTCGGGGCCAGGCGCAGCCCGTTCTCGTAGGCGCGCTGCGCCAGCGACGCCGCTCGGGCGAAGGTGGTCGTGGGGCCGATCGGGAAGGCCACCGGCAGCAGCGTGACATACCAGCCGACCGACGCGCGTTCCGCGGCGGTGCTGCGGGTGCTGACGGGCGTCATGCCGAAGTAGTAGTCGCTGTCGATGAGCTCGCGCTCGGTCAGCGCCGCCGCGGCGAAGATGCCACCCACGAACTCCGCTCCGCCGGCACGGCAGGCCCGCTCGAAACGCAGCGCGGTGTGCTCGTCGAACAGGGTGACGGTGCGGTGCGCGCTGCGGTTGTACACGTCGGTGCGTCTGCCCAGATTCAATGGGAAGGACGGCAGTTCCCCGTCGTTCCCGCGGATGAGCTCGAGCCACTTCCGCACGCCCGGCGAGGCGAGCGTCATGCGGCCGGTGTACTCCCGTTCGGCGGTGCAGTAGTCGAGGTAGCTGGCGGCGGGGGCGAGCATGCCGACGTCTTCCCACACCTCCCGCAGATACAGCAGCGCGAGGTCGAATCCGGACAGATACTGGCCGAATCCGTCGGTGTGCAGGTGATCGACCGCGAGGTAGACCGTGGTCGAATCCTCGCGTTCGATCGCCCCGAAAGTGAAGCAGTCCCAGTCGAACGGCCCCGGCGTCGTCTTCTGGACATGGTCGCGGATGGCCCTGGCCTCGTCGACGCGGCCGTAGTCGACCGGCACGAAATCGACGTCCTCCGCGGGCACGAGGTGACGCTCGATCGCGCCCGTGGCGTCGACCCGGAACCAGGTCCGGAAGGTGTCGTGACGCAGGAGGAACGCGTTGACCGCCCGCGTCATCGCGTCCAGATCGAGGTTGCCGGTCGGGATCTCCGCGGTCACCAGGCACAGACCCGAGTACCGGAAGTCCGCCGCGGCGTGCCGATCGGCGAGCCGGAGATACTGTTCCTGCTGATGTGAGGGCGGGGCCGGGTGCACCGGCGCCCGCCGGGCGCGCGCCACCGACTCCGGTGACGCCACCCAGCTGATCAGGCGTCCCGGCCCCGGCTCCCATTCATCGATCAGCCCGAAACGGACCACGGTGATACCTCGTTTCGATGACGGCGGTCGCTCACGGCCTGGCCTCGGCCGCCGCCAGCGCCAGAGCCGGTTCGGCCGCGGCGCCGTTCGCGGGCGCAGGCTCGGCCGTCGGCAAGGTCGGCTCGGGAACCGCCTGCGACTGACCGGAATCCGCCGCCAGGATCAGCTCGGCCACCTTCGGGCCGGCCTGCTCCAGACTGAACGAGCGGCCCATCTGCAGCGACATCAGGTCGATGCCGAGGGTCTTGGTGACCCGCGCACCGAGTTCCACCGCCATCAACGAGTCCAAGCCGAGTTCGGGCACCGGAACGGTCATGTCGATGGAGTCGACCGGCACACCCATCACGACGGCGAGCTCCTCGGCCATCTTGCGGGCGACGAAGGCCCCGCGCTTGCTCTCCTCGATCGCGGCCACCTCGGCTCGCAGGCGGGCCAGTTCGGAGGTGTCCTTGGCGGAGGCCTGCGCGAGCGCGATCGTGCGGCCGGTGCGGGTCAGCTGCGGGAAGGTGCCGGTCAGTTTGGCCCAGTCGGTCGGGATGATCGCCGCGCGCGCCACACCCAAGCGCAGCGTCTGCTCGAGATAGGCGGTGGCGTCGGCCATGTCGATCGGGTCGAAGCCCACCAGATCGAGGTACTTCAGCGCCGTCTCGTCGGCGGCCATGCCGCCGGTCGCGCCCGACAGGTGACCCCAGCCGACGCACAGCGCCCGCTCGCCCGCCCGGGACCATTCCTCGGCCAGCGACTCCACCGCCACGTTGGCCGCGCAGTAGTTGTACTGGCCGTAGATGCCGTACATCGAACCGCCGGAGGAGCACAGCACGAACATGTCCAACCGGATCCCGGCGTCGGCCACGGCTCGATGCAGAACTCGCGCGCCGTGCACCTTCGGGCGGTACACCTTCGCCAGCTCCTCGAACCGCATCGCGGCCAGTCGATTGTCGGCCACCGCACCCGCCGCGTGGAACACGCCGCGCAGCGGGTGCTCGGCGCTGTGCGACCGCGCGACGATCGCGGCGACCGCATCCGGATCGGTGACGTCGGCCAGCTCCTCGACCACCTCGACGCCGAGAGTGCGCCACGCCTCGAGCTGACGGCGCGCCTCCTCCGTGCTCGCGCCGCCGCGGCCGAGCAGGACCAGCCGCCGCGCCCCGCGCAATACCAGCCAGCGTCCGATGGCCATCCCGAACCCACCGAACCCACCGGTGACCAGATAGGTAGCGGTGCCGTCGATCTCGATCCCGGCCAGGTACGGCCGCACCGCCGGGGTGGGCGAATCCATGCGCAGCGCGATCCGGGCGAGCCCGGTCGACCGGATGGTTTCCTCGAAGGCCCTGGGCACCTCGTCGGTCTCGAACAGTTTGTAGGGCAGCGGCTGGTAGGTGCCCGCGAGCACCTTCTCGTAGACCCGCTGCAACAGGCGGGCCAGCCGCTGTGCGTCGACGGCGACCAAGCGGTCGAGATCCATCGAGAAGTACGCCAGGTTCTTGTCGAAGTTGGCCATCTCGAGCAGGCCGCCGGTGTAGATGTCGGCCTTGCCGACCTCGACGATCCGCCCGAATTCCGCGACCGCGTTGAAATTCTGGCGCAGGATCTCTCCGGGCGCGCTGCTGAGCACGACCTCGACGCCCTTGCCGCCGGTCAGCTCCAGCACGTCGTCGACGAAGTTCAGCGAACGCGAGTCGATCGCGTGGTCGGCGCCGAGGGCGAGCACGTGGGCACGGCGCTCGTCGGTGCTCGCGGTGCCGATGATGCGGGCCCCGCGATCCTTCGCGACCTGGATCGCGGCCGTGCCGACACCCCCCGCCGCGCCGTGGATCAGCACCGTCTCGCCCGGTTCCAGCCGCGCCAGGTCCAGCAGCGCGTACTCGGCCGTGCCGAAGGCGATGGTGCTGGTGCAATATCCGGGATCCGCGTCGGCGGGCAGCGGAATCGCCAGCTGGCGGTCGACCACGACGTAGCGCTGCATCATGCCCTTGGCGGCGACGGCGACCAACTCGCCCACCGCGACATCGGTGATGTCCGCGCCCACGCGCACCACCTCGCCGACGCCCTCCATCCCGGGCACGGTGCCGAAATAGGTCGGCGCGAGTTCCCGCTCACCGAGCAGGCCGATGACCTTGAGCGGATCCTTGTAGTTGAGGCCGATGATCTTCATCCGCACCTCGATCTGCCCCGGTCCCGGTTCGGGCCGCGGGCACTGCCGCCACGCCAACGCCGACAGCAGCCGGGTCCGGGGCATTTCGAGCGTGAAGTTGGCCTCCGGATCGGCCAGCGGTTCGGCGGTGTCCAGGGCGTCGAGACGCTCCTGCAGCGGCTTGGTCACCAGTGGGACCCAGCGCTTGCCGCCGCGCAGCACGACCTCGTCGAGGTTGTCGGTCCAGAACGCGCCGGGAACCGCCAATTCGCGGATCAGATCGGCCATCTCGGTATCGGGTTCCACGTCGATCAGCCGCCAGCGCAATGCCGATTGCTCGTTGAGCAGCACCCGGCGGGCACCGGCCAGCGCGGCGTGGTTGGAGTTCGGCGGGATCGGGCTGTCCGGCAGCGCGAACGCCCGCTCGGTCACCAGGGTGGCATGACACCAGCCTTCGCCGAAGACGCTCTTGGGCCCCTCGTCGGTGGCCTCCGGATGGACGAACTCGTCGAGTGCGACCGCGATCCGCTCCAGCATCCACAGATCGGCGACATCGTCCTCGACAGCCCCCGCGACCACGCAGACGTGCAGCCGGTCGGCGCCCTCGGCCTTGGCGGCCGCCAATGTGGCGGCCAGATCGGAGGCGAGTTCGCGACCCGCCACTCCGGCGACGTAGAGCCGGGAACCCGGGATGGCGGCGGCCAGCTGGCCCGCACGGCGGCAGTCGCCGCCGAGCGCGACGATCACGGTGCTCACCGAATCCTGCGGCAGCGCGGCGGGATCGAGCGGATCGCGCTGTTCCAGCGTCTCGGCGTAGTAGAAGTCGACCATCCGGTGCAGCGGATCCTGGCCCGGCGCCAGCGCACCGATCTGCAAGCCGCTCAATCGCATGACCAGGTTCTGTTCGTCGTCGAGCAGATCCACGTCGGCGCGCAGCCGGGCCCGGGGATCGCGGCGCGCGACGACGGTGATCCGCTCGGGCAGCGGTGCGACCAGCCGCACCGCCGCGACACCGACCGGCACCAGCGTGCCCTCATCGATCCGGGCGTCGGCGAACAGCAGCGCCGCCGACTGCATCGCGGCGTCGACGACCGCGGGATGGGCGAGGTGCCCGGAGTCCGCGGCGATGGCGCCGTCGACGGTGGCCACCACCGCCTCCGCGCCGACGCGCACGGAGGTCACGCGGCGGAAGGCCGGGCCGTACTGCAGCCCTGCCGCGGCCAGGCCGCTGTAGAACATCTGCGGGTCGACGTCCAGACCGACGTCCAATGCCGGGACCGTGACCTTCGTGGGCTTGTGGCTGCCGGTCAGCGTGCGGCCGAACGCGTGCACCGTCCAGGCCGTGCCCGTCGCCGAGCGCGATCGGATCAGGAAGCGGCCGCTGGCCTCTTCGACGGTCAGCGCCACCAGCGGCACGTCCGGCGCGGCCATGATCAGCGGGGCCACGAACCGAACCTGTTCCAGCGCAACGCGTTCGACACCCAGTCGGGCGGCCGTGGCGCTCAGCGCGGCATCCAGGTACGCCGCGCCCGGCATGATCTTGACGCCGTTGACGACGTGATCGGCCAGCCACGGCAGCAGTTCGGTGCCGACCTGCAGCAACCAGTCCGGCCTGCCCTCGACGTCCGGGTCGCCCAGCATGGCGTAGGTACCGGGGGTGCCGAGCCGTGCCTGCTCGAACAGCGGCAGCGCCGAATGCAGCCGGGTCCGCTGCCACGGATAACGCGGCAGCGGCACGTGCGGGGTGGCGGGAAGCGGCGCGGGGAACAGCTCGCCGAGGTCGAGCACGCCCGCGGCGTAGAGACCGATGAGGGTGCGGCGGACGCTCTCCGAGTCCGCCTGCTTGCGATCCAGTGTCGCCACCGTCGTGCCGTTGACGTCCGCGCCCAGCAACGCCTCGCGGATGTTGCCCGACAGCACCGGGTGCGGGCCGACCTCCAGGAAGACCCGGCTGTCCGCGCCGATCAGCTTCGTGATCGCGTCGGCGAACCGGACGGGCTCTCGCACGTTGGCGCACCAGTACCCGGCGTCCCAATCGGGGCCGTGCACCGCCTCGCCCGTGACCGAGGAGTACAGCGGCACGGTGGGCGCCTGCGGCTCCAGCCCGGCCAGCGCCACGCGCAGCTCATCGAGGATGGGGTCCATCAACCGGCTGTGGTAAGGCACCTCCACGCGCAGCCTGCGCGCGAAAACGCCGTCCTCGGTGAGCTTCTCGGCGATTTCGTCCAGGCGGTCGGCGTCACCGGACAACGTCAGCGAGCTCGCGCTGTTGATCGCGGCGACATCCACGCGCGGGTCGTCGCCGACGAGCTCGCGAGCCTGCTCCAGCGACATCCCGACCGCGAGCATGCCACCCGAGCCCGCGGTCGTCGCCTGCAACCGGGCCCGGTGGTAGGCCACCAGCACCGCGTCGCGCAACGACAGCATGCCGCTCACGTAAGCCGCCGACACCTCACCGACACTGTGCCCCACGACGGCCGCGGGCCGGACGCCGTATTCGGCCAGCTCCCGCACCAGCGCCACCTGGACGAGGAAGTTCGCCGGCTGCGCCACCTCGGTGCTGGTGACCCGGGACTCGTCCTCGGGCCGCAGCAGTTCCTCGATGATCGACCAGCCCGCGATCGCACGGAACTCGGCGTCGATCGCCTGCGCCGTGTCGGCGAAGACGCCTTCGCCGCCGAGCAGCTCGCGGGCCATGCCCCACCACTGCGGACCCATGCCCGAGAACACGAACACCGGTTCGGCCGTGCGCGACACGATCGTCCGCGCGGCGTCGCGGCCTTCTCCCGCGGCGAATTCGTGCAGATCCCGGACCAGGTCGGCGGTGTCGCCGACGAGCACGCCGGTGCGGAACTGGTGATGCGCCATCCGGGTCCAGGCGGCCTCGGCCAGCCGCCCCGGGTCGGCGCCCGCGGTGATCAGATCGGCGAACCGGCCGGCCAGCGCACGAGCCGCGCCGGTGCTGCGCGCCGAGATCGGCAGCACGCCGAAATGCCGTGCCTGCTGTGCCGGTGGGCGGGAGACCTGCCGGAACTCCTGCAGGATGGTGTGGGCGTTGGTGCCGCCGTAGCCGAAACCGTTGACCGCGATCGTCATCGGCTCGGCGTCCGCGGGCAGTGCCTCCGCCTCGAGCTGGACGTGCAGCCCCAGCTCGTCGAAGGGAATGTCGGGATTGGGTTTGTCCAGCCAGCCCTGCGGCGGGATGGTGCGATGGTGGATCGCCAGCGCCGACTTGATCACGCTGGCGATACCGGCCGCGGCCTCGGTATGGCCGAGTGTCGACTTGACCGAGCCGACACCGAGCGAACGCGTGCGCCCCGCAGGCGCGCCGAACACGCGGCCGAGCGCGCGCAACTCGACCGGATCGCCGACCAGCGTGCCGGTGCCGTGCGCCTCGACGTAGGTGATGGTGTCCGGCGCGAGCCCCGCCCGGCTGCACACCGAACGAGCCAGCGCCTCTTGGGATTCGGCGCTGGGCACGGTGATCGCGGTGGTGCGGCCGTCCTGGTTGGCGCCGGTCGCCTTGACCACCGCGTAGATCCGGTCACCGTCGCGGACCGCGTCGTCGAGCTTCTTCAACGCCACCATGCCCGCGCCCTCGCCGCGCCCGTAGCCGTCGGCCGAGGCGTCGAAGGACTTGCAGCGGCCGTCCGCCGCCAGGAAACCGCCCTTGCACATCAGGACGAAGGTCTCCGGTTGCAGCATCACGTTCACCCCACCCGCGAGCGCCACCTCGCAGTCGCCGTTCTCCAGCGCCTGGCAGGCGAGATGGAAGGCGACCAGCGACGACGAGCAGGCGGTGTCGACCGTGAGCGCGGGCCCGACCAGGTTCAGCGCGTACGCGATCCGGTTGGACAGCATCGTGTAGGACGCGCTGGCCGGGGTGTGCATGTCGGTGTGGAACAGGGCCGGGCCGACCACGCCGATCACCGACTGGTCCACCACGAACCCGCCGACGTAGACGCCGATCGACGAGCCCGCCGCGTGCCGCGCGATCCCGGCGTCGTCGAGCGCCTCCCAGGTCACCTCCAGCATCAGGCGCTGCTGCGGATCCAGCACGGTCGCCTCGCGAGCGGAGATGCCGAAGAAGTCCGGGTCGAACTCCCACGGGTCGATCGTCATGAAGGCGGCGCGCTTGGTGTAGCTGCGCCCCGGCGTTCGCGGTTCCGGATCGTAGTAGCGGCGGTAGTCCCAGCGATCGGCGGGCATATCGATCACACCGTCGCGTTTGTCCAGGACGAATTCCCAAAAAGTGTCGGGCGAGTCGATTCCGCCTGCGAATCTGCAGCCGATGCCGACAATTGCAATATCCGACATGCACATCCTCCGGGTCGGATCTGGTTGATCGCCATTCTTGTCCGGCGATTCACGAATTGACGCGTGCGCAGCTGGCGACCGCCCCAGCGTAACGGCGGCCACACCACCCGTCGCCGACTCAGGGAGACTTCACAATCCGGCCGTCGAGCGCTTTGTAACATTTCGAGATTCTCGATTCTCCATCGTCGAAAACTACTGAGATTGCTAGGTTTTCAGCTCGTACGTGACCCTCGCCGGCATGCGATGTCATCGATCAGGAGGCGGCATTGTTCACGCACTGGGCCGATACGCTCGTCCGGCGGCGATTCCTCGTCATCGGGCTCGTCGTGGCCGGGCTGCTCGCCCTCGGTGGGTACGGCCTCGGCCTGGGTGATCACCTCAGCGTCAGCGGATGGGACGATCCGACGTCGGAATCGGCGCGGGCGGCTCGGCTGAAGGACGAGGCGTTCGGGCGCGACCACATCGCCGACGTGCTGTTGTTGTTCCACGCCCCGGCCGGGAAGACGATCGACGATCCCGCCTTCGCCGCCACCGTCGTCGACCACTTGAACAGCCTGCCGCAACGCTTTCCGGATCGAATCGGCAAGATCAACGCCACCTACTGGCGCACCGACACCGGGCTCGAACTGCCGGACATCTTCGGCTCCCAGGACCGCGCGCACGCCTTCGCCTCCGTCGCCATCCGCGGCACCGACGACACCGAGGTGATGCGCAACTACCGAGCCGTCGCCGACGAGTTCCGGCTACCCGGGGTCGAGATGGAGGTCGCCGGCGGACAGCCGGTCGCGGCCGCCCTCAACGACACGATGGCCCACGACCAGCGGCGCATGGAGCTGTTCGCCGTCCCCGCGGTGGCGGTGCTGTTGTTCTTCCTGTTCGGCGGCGTCGTGGCGGCCGCGCTCCCGCTCGTCGTCGGGGGGCTGACCGTGCTGGGTGCCTGGGGGATCATTCGCGCCTTGACCACCGTCACCGAAGTGAATTCCTTCGTGTCGCCAGTGGTCTCGATGGTCGGCCTCGGTTTGGCCATCGACTACGGCTTGTTCCTCGTGAGCCGGTTCCGTGAGGAGCTGGCCGACGGTCACGAGGTGCCCGAGGCGGTACGGCGCGCGGTCGCGACCGCTGGGCGGACCGTCGTGTTCTCCGCGACCATCGTGGTTGTCGCCGCGGGCGCGATTCTGCTGTTCCCACAGGGGTTCCTGCGTTCGTTCGCCGTCGGCGCGATGGTGACGGTGACGCTGGCGGCGCTGATCTCGATCACAGTGCTGCCCGCCCTGCTGGCTGTGCTCGGCCGGCGCGTGGACCGGCTGGGATTCAACCGCTTCCACGCGCGCCGGGCGAGCGACCGCGAGCGGGACAATGCGTGGGGCCGCGTCGCCGGATGGGTCATGAAGAGGCCGCTGGCCGTCGCGATTCCGCTGGTGGCCGTTCTGGTGGTGCTCATCGCGCCGGTACGAGAGGTGGCCTTCGGCGGGATAACCGAACGCTTCCTGCCGCCGCAGCATCCGGCGCGCACGGCGCAACAGCACTTCGATCAGATCTTCCCGCTACGTCAGATCAACCCGATCGACCTGGTGCTGATCACCCATGACAGCGCCGCGATCGACGCGGTGGTCGCCCAGGCCGGCCGGGCCCCCGGACTCGTCGCGCCGTTTCCCCGCGCGGTGCAGGGACCGGCGCATCCGAACGTCTTCACCACCTCGACCGTGCTGCGTGACGCGCACGACGCCGACGCGACCATCGACTATCTGCGCTCCATGCCCGTGCCGAAGAGCACGACCGTGCTGATCGGCGGTCAACCCGCGAAGCAACGCGACAGCGTCGACGCGCTGCTGCGCCGCATGCCGCTGATGATCGCGCTCGTCTTCCTCGTCACCACCGTGCTGATGGTGCTGGCCTTCGGCTCGGTGGTGCTGCCGCTCAAGGCCGCTCTGCTGAACCTGCTCGGGCTCGGCTCCACCCTCGGCATCCTCACCTGGATCTTCGTCGAGGGCCACGGCGCGGGACTGCTGGAATTCACCCCGCAACCGATCATGGCGCTGGTGCTGGTGCTGATCGTCGCCGTGATCTACGGCTTGTCCACCGACTACGAGGTATTCCTGCTCGCCCGCATCGTGGAGGCGCGCCGGGCGGGCGCGACGACCACCGAGGCGGTCCGTGTCGGCATAGCCCGCACCGGATGGATCATCACCGCCGCCGCCCTCATTCTGTTGGTGGTGACCGGAGCGTTCGCCCTGTCGGATCTGGTCATGATGCAATACATCGCCTACGGCATGGTCGCGGCGCTGTTCATCGACGCGACGATCTTGCGCATGCTGCTGGTGCCCGCGACCATGCGGCTGCTCGGCGACGCCTGCTGGTGGGCGCCGTCCTGGCTGCGGCGCGGCGCGCGTCGTCGCACCGAGGCCGAGGATTCCCACCCCGAAGTCGTCTCCGGACGCTCCCAGGTCCGGTAGGCAGGGGCCACGAACTCACGCATCTCCCCGCACAGCAGCCAGGAGCCGTCGCCCGACGACCGACTGCAACGGCGTCGAACCCCCGCCAGTCCCTCTTTCGGCGACTCATGGCCGTGCGGCTGAATCCTTCTCTGGTGAGCGTGCGCGATCACTGCGGGGCAGTCTTCGGGATGCCTCGGTGCCATCCGGACCACGGTTGCCGTTGGACTGCGGTGCCCGAGCCCCCGGTTGCCGCGGAATCCGGCCTCGTATGCGAGGACCGTCGGCGCTGGAACGCGTCGTCGAAGGGGGCCGGAGCGGTCAGCTCGCGGTCGACCGACTCCACGGGCTCGTCGCGGTCCGCGCGCGGTCCGGCAGCGCCAGCGTCAGGGCGGCGAGGCCGAGGGCGGCGGCGGCGATGGCCGAGAGCATGATCATGCTGCCCGACAACGTGTGCGCGCGGAAGAACAGCGCGCTGAGCACCGCCAGCCCGACCGAATTGCCGATCTGTTCGATCGTGGGCAGCACCCCCGACGCCTCCCCCATGGCGCGATCGTCCAGGTCCGCCAGCATCAGCGGCTGCAGCGGCACCCCGAACACCCCGACCCCGAAACCCGCGAGGAACACCGGTCCGGCCACCAGCGGCAGGTTCACCGCGCCGGAGCCCACGTACAGGTAGCCCACGCCGACCACGACGCAGCCCGCGAAGACGGCGATACCGGCGGCCGGTGCGCGAATTCCCCACCGGCTGACGAGCACCGGTGACAGCACCGCCCCCGCCCCGGCGCCCAAGGCGAACGGCGTCATCGCGACACCGGTACGCAGCGCGGAGAACCGCAGCACGTCCTGCAGCAGGATCGAAACGGTGAAAACGAACGCGGTGAACAGGCCGAAGAAGACCGTCACCAGCACCGATCCGACCGCGAATCCGCGATCGGAGAACAGGTCCAGCCGCACCAGCGCCCGGCCGCCGCGGCGGCGCGTGGCGCGTTCGCGGGCCACGAACACCGCGCCCAGCACCATCGCGGCCGCGATGTATGCCCCGTGCAGCGGCCGCCAGCCCGCCTGTTGACTGTCCGACAGCGCGAACAGCAGCAGGAACAGCGCCGCGGTGGCCACCACGGCTCCGCGCATATCCAGCGGGTCCCGATCCGTCGCCGGGCCCAGCCGCAGGTAACCGGCGGCCAGTGCGATGGCCACCATGCCCAGCGGCAGGTTCATCAGGAAGATCGCGTGCCAGCCGAGCCCGAACGGATCCAGGGTGATCAGCCCGCCGCCCAGGATCGGCCCGAGCATCCCGGCGAAACCGGCTGTCGCGCCGTACACGGCGAAGGCGTATTGATGGTGCTCGCGCCGGAAACTCGCGGTGATGATGGCGATGGTCTGCGCGGCCATCCCCGCGCCCGCCACACCCTGGACGATCCTGGCGATCACCAATTCCATTGCGGTGGACGACACTCCACACCACACCGAGGCCGCCGTGAAGGCCGCCGCCGACCACAGGAACATCCGGCGGCGGCCGGCGATCGCGCCGACGCGAGCCGCGGTGAGCAGCACGCAGGCGAACGCCAGCGAGTAACCGGCCACCACCCACAGTTGCTCCGAACGCGACGCCCCCAGTTCCGCGGTGACCACCGGAAGCGCGGTATTGACGATCGTCACATCGATCATCTGCATGAAGACCGAAATCAGGCATGCCCCGAACGATCCCAGGGCGACCGCTGCCTCTTTGCGGGTCATCGAACCACTCTTTCGATCATCGGCTGTGAATCGTTCCGCTCCTTGTGCGCACAGGCCCGAAAGCAGGTGCCGTTCTGCCTGCGATCAACGGTCGACGCTCGCATATCCGCCTCGACGTGACGCGGCGGACGAAATCGCTCGGAGTTGTTCATCGCGGCCGAATTCACCTCGCGTTTCGATTACCGGCCGGATCCGGCCGAATTCCACTATCGGAGGCGTCTGCCACCGCGACGGCCTGTTCGCGGGAAATATTCGGCCAGCTCGCCTCCCAGCCCCGGACAGGAGGGCTCGAATTCGCAGTAGATAACATCGCATATCCGATGCGCCAGCTTTTCGAGCCGTCTTGTGCCCGATGACAATTCGGTTCGCCAACCATTGCCGGGATTCCCAAACCGGGCGTGCGAGCGTCGCCGTCCGAGGCAGCGCTAGGCGCGTCGAGCGCGAGGCGCCCTTGCGCAAGGCCGTCTATGCCGCGATCGAGTGTGCCAGGCTGCCAGCCGGCCCCTTCCCTCAGACCGGTCGTGTCCGGGCCTGGTCAACCTGGCGGCCCCGCCGACAACAGCGGGCCCGCCTCTCGCCCTACCGGCGCCGCGGCCATCCGCTGCGCCCGTCGTGCACGGTCCGCGCGAACTGTCGTCGCCGCAGGCCGGACGTGCGAGAAAGGCGGGTCCGAACAATTTTCGCCGCGACCGATGAATCCTCGCGAAGGCCGCCGTCCTATCAGGTGAACGCGCTACCGAACAGCGCAACCGACCCTGGAGGAACCAACAATGACCACCATCGCCGCCGCGCCCACCACCACCGTCCGCCCCGGCAAAGTCCGCAACCGCGTCCTGTGGGGACTGCAGATCTTCCTGGCCCTCTTCTTCATCATCGCCTCGGGCATGCCGAAGGTACTCGACATGGTCCCAGAGGAGAACATGGCGGCGATGCGCGAGGCCGGTATCGGCTCACCCTGGTTCATGTACTTCGTCGGCATCTGCGAGATCGCCGGCGGCATCGGCCTGCTCGTGCGCCGCCTGAGCGGCCCGGCCGCGATCGGCCTGTCCATCCTCACCCTGCTGGCCGCCGCTACCAACCTCTTCCTGACCGATATGCCCGCCTACGCACCCTTCCCACTGGTGCTGTCGGGGATCTTCGCCTGGATCGCCTACGAGCGCCGCGACTCCCTCTTCGCCCTGCGCTCCTTGCTCACCCGGTGACAACACACCAGACACCGAAAACGATCGGCGGGCTCCGGCCCGCCGATCGTTTCGGCGTTGCGCGGCAAGGGCGTTCAGGGTCGGTTCGCCCTCGCCGGCAACACCTTCGCTCGCCCACCGGGGCGCGCCACCAGCGTGCCGCCCGGACACATTCCTCCAAAACAGGCGACGCCCCGATCCCCCGAAGCCATCGTGGCTATTACAGGATTGCCTGTTAAGTTCTGGCCATGGCGATCGTGGCGGTACTGGCTCCCGACAACGCGCTCGGTTTCGAAGTGATGCTCCCGGGCTGGGTGTTCGGCGCGGCGAATACGGTGAGCGGCGGCAAGCATTACGACATCCGGGTCGTGACGATGGGCGGCACCGCCGCTATCGCCCCGGTTCACGGTGCGGTGCGACTGCAGACGGATTGGGACTTGGACGCGGTGGCCGACGCCGACACCGTCGTGGTGCCCGGCCAGGCCGGATTCTTCCGCGAACCCGCCGACGGCGTCCGTGACGCGCTGCTGGCCGCGGCCGCGCGCGGCGCACGACTGGCTTCCGTCTGCGTCGGTGCGTTCACGCTCGCCGCGACCGGGCTGCTCGACGGGCAACGGGCGACTACCCATTGGGAACACGCCGCCGAGTTGGCGCGCCGGTATCCGCTCGTCGACGTCGATGCCTCGGTGCTCTTCATCGACAACGGCGCGGTGCTCACTTCAGCCGGGGCCACGGCGGGGCTCGATCTGTGCCTGCACATGGTTCGCCGGGATCTCGGCTCCCAGGTGGCCGCCGACACCGCTCGCCGGATCGTGATGCCGCCGCAGCGGGATGGCGGGCAAGCGCAATTCATCGCTCACACCGACCCGGACAATCCGGACACGTCGCTGCAACCGGTCCTGGACTGGATGCAGGCCAACCTGCACCGCCCGCTCACTCTCGACGACATCGCGGCGCACGGGGCCATCAGTGTGCGCAGCCTGAACCGCCGATTCCGTGCGGAAATCGGGACAACACCGTTGCAGTGGTTGCTCCGCGTCCGGGTGCACCGCGCGCAGCAACTGCTCGAGACCACCGACCTGTCCATCGAACGCATCGCCGAGGAGGCCGGTTTCGGCGCCGCCACCACCCTGCGCTACCACTTCGCCCGCCTGACACGGACCTCTCCGCAAGCCTACCGCAACAGTTTTCATCATTCCGGCGGTGCCGTGCGGTCCATCGACGGCCGCCGGGAAGCCGCCTCGGGCGGCGGCCGGATGGCCGGCTCGACGAGCTGAGTGACGAACCTGGACTCTGGCCAGATCTGGGCAATAGTTGGCTATCTGGCCACTGGGCGGCCGTTACTTCCGAGCACACACTGAATGCGCACTTTCGGAAGGGAAAACGATGACCGTTCAAGAAGCCGATCCGACGCAATTCGGCTTGCCCACCTCGGAACTCGCCGTCGCCGCTGACGCGCTGGTAGCCGAGGTGTCGCCACCGCTGGTCTACAACCACTGCGTGCGCGCCTACCTGTACGCGCGGGAGTTGGCCACGGTCGACGGGTTGCGGGCCGGTGCGGACTACGACGACGAACTGCTCTATCTCAGCTGCCTACTGCACGATCTAGGCGCGACGGATTACGCGAACGGCGACCAGCGTTTCGAACTCGACGGAGCCGACGCCGCGGCGGAGTTCCTCAGGAGCAAGGGTGTCGACGAGCAGCGGGTGCAGACCGTGTGGAACGCCGTCGCGCTGCACACCAGCGACGGTATCGCGCGTCGTTTCGGAACGGTCGAGGCCTTGATGCAGATGGGCACCGGAGCCGATATCGCGGGACTGCGCCGCGCACAGCTGCCGGATGGCTTCGGTGATCGAGTGCATGCGGTGTGGCCGCGATACGACGTCGGATACGCCTTCGGCGAGATGCTGGCCCGGCAGGTGCGCGACAACCCGGCCAAGGGCAGCTGGTTCACCTTCCCGGGACAGCTCTGCCAGCTCTACTACCCGACGCAGGCGCCGACCACGTGGTTCGACGCCGTCGAGGACGCCGGCTGGAACGACCAGCCGGTACGAATCGGCGACCGTGGCCTGGGAGCTCCTCGGCCCGCCGATCTGGCTCCACTGTTCGCTCGCTACTTCAACAGCGGTGACCTCGACGCTTTGATGTCGCTCTACGAGCCGGCGGCACTGCTGTTCCCGAGCCCCGGTGACCGGCGATCCGGCGCCGGAGCCATCCGGAGTTCCCTCGCCGCGATGATCGACGCCGGAGCGAAGATCCAGTTGCAGACCCGCCGCGTGCACGTGGTCGGGGAGCTGGCTTTGATCTCCAACGATGCCACCGTGTCGGGCGCGACGCCGGACGGTGCCCCGGTGATCTCCACCTCGACCGAGATCGCACGACGCAGCAGCGACGGCTCGTGGCGATATGTGCTCGACGACCCCTACTTCTCACTGTGAGCCGGTCGGATACGCACCGCGACCGCGATCGCTCCGAATTTCCGGACGCCGCCTCGGTGCACCGTGATCGCGAGCGCAGATGAACCGGCGGGCAGTGATGCGGGCGGGACTCGGCGCTGTCTCCGGAGCGGGGGCGGCGAGTCCGCTCCCGCTGGTTCCGCGCTCTCGGGGCGGCCACGGGGCCGGACAGTGGCGGGTACAGATCCTGGTGTTCGACGGCGGGGCAGACCGCGCACGACCCACCACCGGCTGATCGAGCAACTGGAACGAGAAGGCGGCGTGATCATCAGGGCGCGAGTCGTGGACGACGGCGATCTGGTCACCACCGGCGGCGTCACATCCGGGCTGGATCTCGCCCTGTGGCTGGTGCAGCGGGAACTGGGCTCGGACATCGCCGTTCGGATCGAGGAAATCCTGGAATACGAGCGACGAGGCACGGTATGGCGGAGAGACGGGACATGAGCACAACCACTGCGGACCTGGATGATGCCGATCCACCGCGTGTCACACGGCGCGGGCTGTTCGGCGCGGGCATCGTGACTGCGGGAGCCGCGGCCCTCGGTGTCGCCGCGGGCCGCTCCACTACACCCGACACCACCGCGGGATCGCGCCTGGAACCGTTCCACGGGCAGCACCAAGCGGGGATCGCGACGCCTACGCAATCGCACGCGCTGTTCTTGTCGGTCGATGTCGTGCGACCCGACCGTGGGACGCTACGCGAACTTCTCGCCGGATGGACAGCGACCGCCGCCGCGCTGGCGGCCGGCGCACCGCTCCCGGAGCAACCGGGGACGCCGCCAGGGTTCAGCACGCACACCGACTTCGCGACTGGGCTGGATCCGGCTCGCCTGACCGTCACCTTCGGCCTGGGGCCGTCGGTGTTCGACGAACGATTCGGGCTCATCGCGCAGCGTCCGAGACATCTGCGCCCGCTCCCCGCATTCGCCCGCGACATCCTGAATCCGGCGTGGTGCGACGGCGATGTACTGGTGCAGATATGCGCCGACGACGCCCAGATCGTCAGCCACACATTCCGCGCATTGCGGGCACGCATGCCGGGACTGGCGCGTATGCGCTGGACCCAGCACGGCTTCCTGAGCCGGCCCACCGACGGCGGCACACCGCGAAACATGTTCGGGCACAAAGACGGCACCGCCAACCCCCGCCCGGAGACGACCGGGTTCGATCGAACGGTCTGGGTTCGCTCCGCCGACGAACCCGCGTGGTTCCAGAACGGCAGCTACCTCGTGTTCCGCAAGATCCGGATGAAGACCGCCGAGTGGGATCAACTGCCTCGGGACGAGCAGGACCGCATCGTCGGTCGCCGCCGCAGCGACGGAGCGCCCCTGGGCGGCGCGGCCGAATCCGATCCGGTGGACCTCGCCCACCACGGCCGAGACGGCGACCTCACCATCCCGGCCGGCGCACATGTGCGCCTCGTCCACGGCATACCGATGCTGCGCCGCGGTTACAACTACGACTACGGCACCCTGATCGCGAACGCCGGCGGACCGGGTTCCGACACGCAGACCCCGCACACACACCTGCCCGGCACCCCCGAACATACCCACGGGGGCCACAACCAGCTCGATGCCGGATTGCTGTTCGCCGCGTACATGAACAACCCGCCCGAGCAGTTCATCAGAGCGCAACACGCACTCGCCGCCGGAGACCGGATGAACCCGCTCATCGAACACACCGGCAGCGCGATCTTCGCCGTGCCGCCCGGTGCCATCCCGAACGAGCCCATCGCGGCAGCGTTGCTCCGATGAGCGCAGCCCCCTCCGGAACCGCCCGAGAGGCAACCCATGACCCACGTACATGGCGGTGAACACAACCGGTTGTCCGGAGGGGTGAGGGTTCACCCGCCTGATCGCTGCGAGCGCGCGGCTTTCCACGCGGCGTATCGGTCGGGCAAGCAGACGCCGCACGGGCGATAGCCCGCGGCCAGCGCGTCGAATTCGGTGGCGAAGAAGACGCGATGTGCGCGGTAGGCGCCGCGCGCCAGCGCGCGCAGGGCGGAAGGGCAGTCGAGGCGACCGTAGATCCGGCTGCGGCGATGACCGCCGTAGCCGCCCGGCACGGTGCTGCGATAAGTCCGGCCGCCACCATCGAGCAACGTGTACACCGGCGGGCTACCGCGCGTCGTGCAGCACGAGCCCCAGCGTGTGCCGGAGACCGCCGCGCACACGGCTGACGCCGTGGCGGATCGGGGCCCGGGACCAGCCCCGGCTCGAGCGGGCCGGCCGGTCGCGGGTGGTGAAGATCAGCGCGTGGCCTCGCTCGAGCACGGAGACGGTCGCTTTCGACTGGGCACGCGGACGCTGCTCGACGAGCACGAATTCGCCTCCGGTGTAGTCGACTCCGGGCCGGTCCAATCCGATGACGACCTGCATCGGGAAGACCAGTTCGCCGTACAGGTCACGATGCAAGGCGTTCCAGTCACCCGCGTTGTAGCGCAACAGGAGTGGAGTCGGCTCGGTCTGGCCCGCGGCGTGACAGGCGGCGAGCCAGTCCGCGAACTCGTCGGGCCACGGAGCCGGATCGCCGAGCCGCTCGGCCCAGGAACGCGCCAGTGGTAACAGTTTTCGGTAGAAGCACGCGCGCAGGGTCGTGATCGACTCGGGCACGGGGTCCGCGAAGTACCGGTAGGTGCCTTCGCCGAAACGGTAGCGCGCCATGTCGACGGTGGAACGGAACCGCGTGCGATCGTCCCAGAGAGCGGTGAACTCGGCGCACTCCCCCGGAGTGAGGATCGGCCCGGTCGCCGCGCAGCCGTGGGCGTCGACTTCCTCGAGCAGCGCCTGCCACGGCTGGTCGTCGACTCGATCTGCCAGGGAGGCGGCGGTTCTCGTCCCCCCTGGGATCGGCGCCGCCGGGTGCGCGTCCCGGACGGCGCCGATGCCTTCCTCACTCATGCCGCCGCCTCCAGATCCAGCAGCGTGTGCTTGGCGGTGACGCCGCCGACGTACTGGCCGATCGACCCGTCACCGCGCACCACCCGGTGACACGGAAGCACCACCGGCAGGGGATTGCGCGCGCAGGCCGAGCCGACCGCGCGCACGGCACGCGGGTTCCCGACGGCGGCGGCCACCGCGCCGTAACTCGCGCGCTGACCGTAGCCGATGGCGGGCAGGTGCTCGATCACCTGGCGGCGGAATCCCGCGGCCAGCCGCAGATCCAGGGGCAGATCGAACCGCGTCCGGCGGCCCGCGAAGTATTCCGCGATCTGCCGCGCCGCCGCGTCCAGCCGGGCGGGCGCCGCGAGGATCCGCGGGCTGATCCGGGCGGCCAGCGTGGCGAGCACCGCGTCGTGGTCCTCGGTGGGATAGGCGACGCGGACCAGCCCGGCGGGCGTGGCGGCCAGCAGCAGCGTCCCCACCGGGGTGTCCAGCAGGCGGTAGGCGACATCGAGCAGGCCCGCGGCTTCGGCCTCGACGGTCAGACGCGCGTGCAAGGTGGCGAGCAGATCGGCGTCGGGGGTCAGCGCGCGCGACAACCCGTCGCCGTGATCGAGAGTGGCCATCATGCTTCATCCTTCGGGTAGAGCTTGCGCAGGGTCTTCAGGCCGTCCGCGGCGGCGCGGCGGGCGGCGTCGGGAGAATTGCCGAGCAACGCGGCGATCTCCGCGTGGGGAAGCCCGGCCAGATAGTGGTAGGCGACCGCCTGGCGCTGCTTGGTCGGCAGCGCCCGCAGGGCGGCCCACAGGTCGGGGTCGTAGTCGGCGGGTCCGGGAGCGGTGGCGGGGCGTTCCGGCAGTGTCTCGGCCGGGACCGGCGCGCGCGTGAGCGCCCGGCCGACGTCGATCGCGCGGCGATGCGCGATGGTGACCAGCCAGGCCTCGACATTCGTGTCCGAGGGCAGGCCGGGAAACGCGCGCAGCGCCGAGAGAAACGTTTCCGACCAGGCGTCGGCGGCGTCGGACGGACCGAGCACCGCCCGGCAGACGCGCAACACCATCGGGCCGTATTCGGCCACTATTTCCTCGAACGGGGGCAGGCTCACACCGGGTAGACGCGGCAGGCGCCGCGAATGTGAGATGTCGTCACCGGACCTCTTCTCGTCGCGACAGCCCGCTGGCGCGCAACACCCGCCGTGCGATACCGGCGCGGATGGACTCGTCGGTGCCGATGATCCGGACGTGGCGGCGCGCTCTGGTGATCGCGGTGTACAGCAATTCCCGCGTCAGCAGCGTCGATTCCGGCTCGGGCAGGACGACGGAGACCGTGTCGTACTGGCTGCCCTGGCTGCGATGGATGGTCATGGCGAAGACGGTGACCACGGCGGGGAACTGCGTGGGATGCACCAGATACGGTTCGCTGCCGCGCTGTAGCGCCGCGCGCAGCGAGCCGTCGGGCATGCGAACAACCACGCCGGTGTCACCGTTGTAGATCCGCGCCTCGTGATCATTCGCCGTGACCAGCAGCGGCTGGCCGGGGTACCACGGCGCCTGGTGCGAATCGGGGCCCGCTCCGCCGGCGGCGGCCCACTCCGCGGCCATCCGGTCCCAGCGTTCGACGCCGAACGGCCCCTGCCGGTGCGCGCACAGCAGACGATGTGATTCCAGCGCCGTGAGCGCGCCGGCCGCGTCGCCGTCGAGCGCGGCGGCGGTGACCGCGGTGGCGGCCCGCACCACGTCGGCACGCACCGCGGCCAGTTCCTCCGGCGCGCTGAGCGACAATTCCGCACCGCCCCCGCGCAACAGCTCGAGTGCGGCGTCCGCGTCCCCGGCCCGCACCGCGACGGCCAGGTCGGCGATCCGGCCGCCGAACCTGCGGCCCCGGGTCAGCCGCACGATGCCGCCGCGCAGGCGGGTGCGCTCCAACGCGGTCAAGGACTCCGCGTGCTCGGAAACCGACTCCGGGCCCAGGATTTCGTCCAGGACGGGATTCGCCGTGGCGGCGACCGGTCCGGCGACCAGGTCGGCGAGCACAGCGCCCGCGTCGACCGAGGCCAGCTGGTCGGGGTCGCCGACCAGGACCAGGCGGGTGTCCGGGCGCAGCGCGGCCAGCAACCTGCTCATCATCGTCAACGAGACCATCGAGGTCTCATCCACCACGATCACGTCGTAGGGCAACCGATTGAACTCGTGGTATTTGAACCGGGTACTGCGCCCGCGCTGCCAGCCGAGCAGCCGGTGCAGCGTAGCGGCGGTGAGTTCGGGCAGTCCGAGCGACGCCGCTTGCTCGCGCACGGCTTCCTGCAGGCGCGCCGCCGCTTTGCCGGTCGGGGCGGCCAGCGCGATGCGCAGCGCGGGCAACTTCGGCTCGGCTTCGCGGTGCGCGGACAACAAGGCGATGATCCGGGCGATGGTGTGGGTCTTGCCGGTGCCCGGCCCACCGGCGACCACGGTGGTCCAGTGGGTCGCGGCCAGCGCGGCGGCCAGACGCTGGCGATCCGGCGCGGTGCCCGCGGTCGCGTCGAACAACCGGTCCAGTTCGCGACGCACGATCCGGGGATCCACCGCCGGATGGTGCGCGGATCGCTCGGTCAGCACCCGACGGATCGTCTGCTCCTGCCGGTAGTAGCGATCGAGGTAGAGCAACGGGCCGGAGTCGCCCGGCCCGTGCGATTCGACCAGTCGCAACGGTCGCAACGGACCGGCCGGTCCACCGCGCACCAGCGGGCTCGCGCGCAGCGCGGCGACCACCGCCGGGATGTCCGGCCACGGCAGCGCCGCCGGATCGACGCCCGCGTCCCAGGTTTCGTCGGCGTCGACGCCGATCTCCCGCATCCGGTGCAGTTCCAGGCACACCGAGCCGGAGCGCACCGCGCGCACGGCCAGCGCCGCGGCGAACAGCACCGGCTCCGATGATTCCCGGCCCAGCCGGCCCAAGCGCAGGGCCACGTGCACGTCCGCCGCCGACAGCACTCCCGCCTCGTTGAACGTGCGCAGCAGTCCTGTCCCCCGCTGCGCCACTTGGATCGAGGTCATCGCGCCTCCCCGGCCAGCAGCGCCGACAGGGCGACGACCAAGCCGGCGGGCGGACGCCAGTCGAACACGCCACATCCCGACGGTGTCTCGGGTCCGATCATGCCGCGCACGAACAAGTACCGGACCCCGCCGAGATGCCGCGCCGGGTCGTAGCCGGGCAACCGCCAGCGCAGATACCGGTGCAACGCCACCGAATACAGCAGCGCTTGCAGCGGATAGTGCGAGCGCAGCATCTCGGCGGCCATACGGTCGCGGGTGTAATGCGCGACGGTGAGATCGCCGGTGCCCAGCCGATTGGTCTTGTAGTCGACCACGACGAATCGCGGGTCCGGGCCGTCCGCGACGCGCAGCACGGCGTCGATGCTGCCGGTCAGGTAGCCGCGCAGCGGGAGGTCGTCCAGCGCCGCCAACTGATCGGCGTACGCGATCAGGTCGTCGTCCGCCGGAAGATGTTCGCGCAGCAATCCGGCGACGCACCGCAGGGTCGCCGCGGTCGCGCCGACACGGTCCCCGCCCGCCAGCGGCAATTCGAATTCGAGTTCGCTGAGCCGGTCGCGCGGGGCGACATCGGCCAGGCAGCCGGTGTCGAACGGGGTGCGCAGCACCGCCAGCAGCGCGGTGGCCAGCACTTCCGCGTCCACCTCGGCCATCAGCTCGCGCACCGCTTCGCGGCACCGGTCGCGCACCTCGGCCGCCAGGTCCGGGTGGCCGGTGTCGATCCGTTCGAGGACGCCGTGCACCAGCGTGCCGAACTCCGCCCCGTAGGGCAGCGCGTTCATCAGCGACGCCGCGCCCGCCGGCTCCGGCTCCGGCGCGCCGACCAGGGAGGTGCCCGCGGGCTCGTCACCGGGCCCCCGCGCGTCCTCCGGTTCACTGTCGGGTTCCGCGGCCGCGGGCCCGTGCGCCGACGCGGTCAACGCCGAGTACGACGTGCGCCGCCACTGCTGGTCCAGCACCCGGTCGAATCGGGCGGCGGCCAGCGCGCCATGCGCGGGCTCGGTGCGCACCCGCCGGATCGCGACGTCGTCGCTCCCGGCCACCGCCGTCACCGAGATCGCCGCGCCCGCGTCCTGCGCCCACGCCGACAGCATCTGCGCCGCAACGGAATCCGTCGGCACGGCGGCGCGGGTGGCGACGACGGCGCCGCGATCGCCGCGCCCGAACACCATCCGGTGCAGCGGCGACGCCGCGGTGGTGATCGCGGGCGCCCACCAGGCGACGACCTGGCACATGGCCCGGGTCAGCGCGACGTACAGCAGCCGCAGCTCCTCCCCCGCTTCCTCGGCCTCGCTGCGCGCCTTGCGATCGGCGTACCCCGCGGCGTCCGGGCCGCCCACGTCCAGCACACGCGCACCGTCGTCGGCGTGGAACAGCAACGTCGCCGGATAGGGATTCTTCGCGCTGTCCCACGCGAACGGCAGATAGACGACCGGGAATTCGAGTCCCTTGCTCGCATGCACGGTGGCGATCTGAACGGCGGCGGCGTCCCGATCGAGCCTGCGGCTGCGATCGGCGACAGCGCCGGAGGCCGGATCGCGCACCCGGTCGGCCAGCCACCGGGTCAGCGCGGTCAGCCCGAGGCCCTCGGTCAGCGCGACCTGGTCGAGCAGCTGCGCGAGGTGCCGCAAGTCGGTGAGCTGCCGTTCCCCGTTCTCCACGGCAAGCAGCCGCGGCGCCAGGCGCGTCTCGGCGGCGATCTTCTCGTAGACGGCGGCGAAGCCCGCACGGGCGAACAGCCGCGCCGCCTCGCGCAGTTGGGCGCTGACCCGGCCGACCAGATCGGCTCCGCCGCTGTCGAGCTCGGCCGCCGTCACGCCGAGCAGCGGTGTGCACGCGGCCAGCCGCACCCGGTCGCCGCGGTGCGGCTGTTCCAGCGCCCGCAGCACCCACAGCCAGTCGGTGGCGCTGCTGGTCGCGAAGACGCTGATGCCCCCGGCGAGCACGGAGGCGACGCCGACGCGGTCCAGCGCGGCGCGCACCACGTCGATCTGCGAGCGGGTGCGCACCAGCACCGCGATGTCGCCGGGACCGATCGGCCTGCGCGCGGCGTCTCCGGACGCAGTCGGCGAATCACTCGCGTTCTCCGCTTTCACGTCCAGCAGTACTCCGGATTCGAGCAAGCGCACGATATCGGCGGTGAGATCGTCGGCGACCTCGGCCCGCATCCGCCCGACGGCCGGGAAGCCGGATTTGTTGAGCGGTCCCGCCCCGGTGCGCGGCAGGCAGCGAACGCGCATCGGCGTGGTGAGCTCGCCGGGACCGGACAACCGCGACCAGGGCCGGGTCGGCGCGACCGGATAGACGCGGATCTCCTCGTGCCCCAGCGCCGCTCCGCCGTGCAGGTGGTCCAGCGCGGCGAGCAGTCCCGCGTCGCTGCGCCAGTTCGTGGTGAGCTCGCGGCGGGTGCCTGCGTGCGCGACGGCGTCCAGGTAGCTGAGCACCTCCGCGCCACGGAAGGCGTAGATCGCCTGCTTGGGATCGCCGACCAGCACCAGGGTGGTGTGCCCGTGGAACGACCTGCGCAGGATGTCCCATTGCAAGGGGTCGGTGTCCTGGAATTCGTCGACCAGGGCGACCCGGTACCGCGCGCGAATGCGGCGGCACGCGCGCGGGCCGTGTTCCGGATCGGCGAGCACCTCGTGCAGCAGCACCAGCAGGTCGTCGAAGTCGCGCAGTCCGGCCGATCGCTTGCGCCGCCCGGTCTCCGCACGCACGGCGTGCGCGAACGCCACCCGCTCGCCCGCGCCGGTCTCGCCGTCGGGCACGAGCGCCGCGTGCCGGTCCCGCACCGCGGCCAGCGCGAGCGTGCGGGCCTCCTTCAGCGAGAACGGCGGTTCGGCGCGCGCGTAGCGGTTGAGGTACAGATCGTCGACGACCGTGCCGACGAGGTCGTCGACGGTCTCCACCAGCCGGGTGCCCGGGTCGTGTTCGCCCGCGAGGCCGAGTTCGTCGAGCATGCGCTGGCAGAAGCTGTGCGTGGTGGCGATGGTGCCCGCGTCGAAATTCGACAGGGCGGCCAGCAGCCGTCGCCGCCGCAGTCGCACCTCCGCTTCCTCGGCCTGCGCGAGATACCGGACCAGGCCGTCGGCGTGCGCCCCGGCCGCGTCCGGATCGGCCAATCCCGCGGCGACGGCCACAAATCGGTCGCGCGTGCGTTCCCGCAGCTCCTGGGTGGCCGCGCGACTGAACGTCACCAGCAGCAGCTGGGACACGTCGACCCCGGCCTCGGCGACGTAGCGCACGGCGAGGCCCACGATGGCGTGCGTCTTGCCGGTGCCCGCGCTGGCCTCCAGCACGGTGGTGCCGGTGGGCAGCGGCCCGTACGGCTGGAACGCGTCGGCGTCGAAATCCGCTGCGGCGAAGGAGGTTTCCTGCACGGTCATGCGCGCCTCCCTCCTGTGCGGGCGGTGGTCCCGCGATCCGCGGACATCGCGATCGCCCGGCTGACCGGCCACGCCGCGCGGACCTGCTCCCGAAGCGACTGTCCGACCCGACATTCTGCCCCGCGCCCGGCCGCCCACCGACGACCGACACGCGCCGTGCCGGTGTATCCGGGTGTTCCGCGCCGAATCGCGCCGAACCATCGCACCGGGGCGGCCGCGCGGTGATCGCTCACGGCTGACCCTGACTTTCCGCGGCCAGCAACGGAAACCACATCCGCCGGGCCAGCGCGCCGAACCGGCTGCTCTCCCCGGGCTCGCCCGCCGCGGCGGGCGCGGCCATGAGGTCCTCGAGCCGGGGCGCCGGACCCCAGACGTAGCGCAGATGGCGGTCGGTGTGGTCGCCGAACGGCCCGGGACCGTTGGGCCCGCCGTTGAATTCGCGCTCCGCCGCGGCGATCGCGTCGTCGGCGCCCGCGCCGCGGAACCGGCGCTCGGCGTATAACGCGGAGGCGGCCGGCGCGACCGGCAGCGGTTCGGTCAGGCCCGCGTCGCGCAGTGCGACGAGCTGACGCAGGGCTTCCCTGGCCGCGGGCACATCGGGCGCGGCGAGTTCGCTGCGCCAGGTAGGACGGCCGAACTGTCCGCGGCCGGTGCTCACCGCCCGCCACGACCGGTCCTCGGTGACGGTCAGCGCGAGCAGCGAAACCCACGCCGCGATCCGGTGTTTGGGAGCCAGCCGGGAGAAGGTGGTGCGGACCAGCACGTCCCCGCGCACCTCGGGCACGGTGCCGGTGAGCCGTCGTCCGTTGCCCAGGTCGACCGCGATGTCCACCGCGCGCGCCGAGCCCGCGTAGTCCGCCTGCGCGGCGCGCACCAACCGGTCCACGGTGTGCTCGACCTCGTCGAGCACGGCGGCGCCGAATCCGAAGGGCGGCAGCGTGCCGCGCCGCCATTCCGCCGCCCGCAGCCCGGCCGGGTCCGCGCCGGTGAGGCGGGCCGCGAGCAGGCGTTCGCCCAGCTCCCACTTGGCCAGGCCGTCGAGCTCGATGGGCAGCCGGTCGGCGATGTCCTCCTCGTGCTCGGGCACCCGCAGGCCGAGGCGCTGCCACAGGAACGCGCGCACCGGGTGCTCGGCGAAGGAGATGAGGTCGGCCAGCGCGACGTCCGCCGCCTCCGCCGCGGGCAGCGGGCCGGCCAGGAATCCCGGCCGCGGGCGCACGGGTCCGTCCGCCGCGTTGGCGCCGGCCAAGGCCACGGTGTCGAAGCTGAACGGCTGCTCGGCCCGGAAGTTCCGCCGATCGAAGGATTGCAGCGGATGCCGGGTCACCACCGCGCGCATCGCCGCCGCGCCGACGTGGGCCCGCAGCGCGTCCAGCAACTCGGCGACCGGGATGGCGGGCGGCCGGTGCGCCCCGGTGACCGGATCGGCGCCGGTGTGGAACACCAGCAGCGTGTCCCGGGCCGCGAGGATCGCGTCCAGCAGCAGTTGCCGGTCCTCGCTGCGCGGATCCCGTTCGCCGATCAGCGGTTCCCGGGCCAGCACGTCGTCACCGTCCGCGGCGCTCGCGCGCGGGAACATCTCGTCGTCCAGCCCGAGCAGCACCACGACCCGGTGCGGCACCGACCGCATCGGCACCATGGTGCAGACGGTCAGCTCGCCGGTGCGGAAGTTGGCCCGGGTGGGGCGCGCCGCCAGCCGCGACCGCAGCAGCACGCCGACATCGGTCAGCCGCAACGACACCTCGCCCGCGTGGTCGGTGGCGGCGGCGAGTTCCTGCCTGGCCTCGGTGCGCACCCACGCCTGCGCGTCCGGCACGTCGGTCAGCAGATCCAGCGCGCGGCCGAGCACCGCCGCCCACTCGTGCGCGGGCCGGGGGCCGCGCAGGTCGCGCAGGCACACCGCGAGCCGGTCGACGAACTCCGCGAAGCGTCCGGCCAGGTCCACGTCGTTGCTGTCCACGTCGTCCAGGGGCAGCGCGAGATCCAGCCAGTCGTCGGAGGTCTCACCCGCGGTGACGCCCAGCAGGATCCGGTCCACCGCGCTGTTGAGCGTGTTCTGCGCGAAATCGGCGAGCCCGAACGCTTGGCGCTGCCGTTGCCCGATGCCCCATCTGGCCCCGGACTCGGCCACCCATTCGCGCAGCCGCTCGATGTCGTCGTCGTCGAATCCGCAACGGCGACGGACCGCTTCGGCGGCCGCGAGATCGAGTACCTGGGTCGCCGTCACCCGGCCGTCGGCCAGCTCGAGCAGGACTCCGATCACCGCGAGCAGCGGATTGGTCACCCCGCGCCCCCGGTCGGCCAGCCGCACCCGCAGCCGGTGCGCCGGATGCTCCGAATCGGCCTGCGGCTCGGGCGTTCCCGTCGAGCGCTGCCCGAACGCCGCCCGTATCAGCGGTGCGTACGCCTCCACCTCCGGGCACATGATCAGCACGTCGCGCGGCTCCAGCGTCTCGTCGGCCGCGAACCGCCCGAGCAGGCATTCCCGTAGCACCTCGACCTGTCGCGCGGGGCCGTGACACGCGTGCACCTGCACGGTGCCGTCGGCGGCCGCCTCCCCTGGCGCAGGCGGCCACCGGTCGTCCCGGATGCCCCGCTGCAGTGCGCGCAACAATGTCGCGTGCGAATCGTCTTCCGCCGCAAGGTTATCCGAGCTCGCCGAGCCGAGCGGGTGATATGTGTCGGAGCCGATGGCGGCGGTCAACCGCTGCTGCAACTCCCGCACGTCGCGCGCCAGCCCCGCCAGCAGTGGATGGGCGACCGCCCTGGCGCTGTGATCCTCGGCTCGAGTCCGGGCGGCGGGCACTCCGCTCAGCGCCGACCACAGGACCGGGCTCGGATGCACGAGCCACAAGTGGACGTCGCGGGCGGCGGCCAGCGCCGACAGCACGGCGAGCTGGTCGCTGGGCAACCGGGTCACGCCGAACAGCGACAGCCGCGGTGGCAACGCGACCAGATCCGGCCGCGCGCGCAGCCGCGCGCAGGCGGCCTCGAGCCGCTCGGCCGGGCTCGGCGCCCCGATCTCCGCGCGCAGCCCGCGCCACAGCATCGGCTGCCAGAGCAGGTCGTCGGGTATCGCGCCGCCCGCGCCGTCGGTGTCCAGGCCGGCCGCCCATTCGGTGATCAGCGCGGGCCGCTGGGCGGCATAGCTGTCGAACAGCGCGGTGATCCGCGCCGCCGTCGCGTAGCGCCGGCCGACGCGGTGCTCGTCGCCCGCGGCGGCCCGCGCGCCGAGGTGCCTGGCCAGTACGGCGCACCACGGCTCGGACAACGACCCGTCGATCACCCGCAGCAGCGTCCACACCGCGCGGTCCGGCGCCCAGGGATCCTCGGCGGGCGCCACTCCGCTCGCCGCCGCCAGCGCCTCGGCGACCAGCGCGGCGGGCGAGGGGAAGGCGATGTTCGCGCACACGCCGTCGGCCGAGCCGTCCGCGCCGAGCACCTCCGAGAGCGTCTGCGTCAGCCAGCGCTCGACCCCCTTCGCGGGCACCGCGACCACCTCGGCCGCGAGCGGGTCGTCCAGCGGCGAGGCCAGCACACCGGCGAGCGCCCGGGCCAGGACGTCGGCGCGCTCGGCACGGTGGATGTGCAGCGGCATCTGCGCCCTCTCGATCGATGGTGTCCGGCTGCGCTGGCCACGGACTTTGCACGTTTATACGCCCAGCGACCGACGCGCAATCGCACCGCCCCGTCCGGACGTCAGTGAAATAGACCACACGCGAACGGATTACTTCGCCGTGTCACGGCGGGACCGCCGCGGCGATGTGCGACAGTGCTGCACCGGGGAGGTAAGAGTTTGCACCGGGGCGGAACGAGAGAGCTGCACCGAAAGGCTGGTTCGCGTTCATGGATGCGATGGTGATTCCCCTGGTTCCGAAAGGCGGATTCACGGTCCGCCGGATCGGTGACCGCTGGGAGCTGATCAACTCGCGCCACTACGGTCGCACCGTCGTCCTGCATTCCTGGCCCCGGGATCGCCACAGCGAGGCGTTCGAGCACTGCTACCGGCTCAACGGACGCACCGTCGAGGAACTGCGCGCCGCCTTCCGTTGACGCCCTGGCCTGCGGTGACGAGCGAAAATCGCTGGGGCGCAACCGCCAGGACCGGCGTTAGCACACCGCGGACCCGAGCTCAAGACGTGCGTCCGGACCCGGGATGTGCGATCGTGGTCCCTCGTGCGTTATCCGTCCCCCGCCACCCGAACCGTTCCCCGCGTGGCCGCCTCCGCCTGTGTCCTTGCCGCCGCGGCGATCATCGCCCCGAGCCTGCCCGCCGCGCTCCCGATCGCGGGCGCGGCGCCGCTCGCGCACACTCAGGGCTGCCTGCCCGGCTTCGACTGCGATCTGAGCAGCCGCATCGCGAAGGCCGACGCCTACCTCAACAGCCGTCCCGGTGTCACCGGCTACGTCCTGCGTGACCGGGTATCGGGTGGCGTCTACGCCAACGCCAATGCCGAGAACGCGGTCTGGACCGCGTCCACGATCAAGCTCGCGATCGCCGCGGACCTGCTCAATCGGGCGCGGGTCGGCGCGATCAACCTGTCGCCGGAGGATCGCGGACTGATGGAGGGCATGCTCGCGACCTCGAACGACGGCGCCGCCGACCTGCTCTGGACCAAGTACGCGGGGATCGACCGGATGGCCTACAACAACGCTTTCCGCGCCAACGGGATGACCTCGCTGGTTCCGCAGCCGACCAACACCGCGCTGTTCCCGGACTGGTCGTTCCAGAAGTGCACCGCCGCCGACCTCGACCGGCTGATGGACCATATCCTCAACCGCATGCATCCCGACGACCGCAACTACCTGGTCGACCGGATGCGCGCGGTGGACTCCAACCAGCACTGGGGCGTGTGGGGCGCGGGCGCGAGCATGCGTCCCGGCCTGAAGAACGGCTGGTCGGCCGAGCAGGGCGGCTGGGTGGTCAACTCGGTCGGCTTCGCGGGCCCGGGCGAGCGCTACACCCTGGCCATCATGAGTTCGCTGGGTGACGCGGGCGGCTACACCGAGGGCGCCGAGACCGACACCAAACTCGCGGAGATCCTGCTCGCGGGCCGCTGAGCGCGGGGCCGCTCAGGCGGCCGCGCGTCGGCGCAACGTCATCGGCGCACCGTCCCTGGGGAACGGGATCGTGGTGAATCCCCAGGGTATGCGGTATTTCTCGGGGATCCGCCACTCGTACTCGCGCACCAGGGCGGCGATCACCGTCTTCACCTCGAACGTGCCGAAGTGCATCCCGATGCACTTGTGCGCGCCCGCTCCGAACGGCATCCAGGCCAGACGGTGCGACTTGTCCTCGCGCCGCCGCTCGTCGAACCGCTCCGGATCGAAGCGCTCGGGGTGGGTCCACAGTTCGGGCAACAGGTGGTTCACCTGGTAGGCGAGGTCGACGGGAGCGCCCGCCGGAATGTAGTGACCCGCGATCTCGGTGTCGCGCACGGCGCGGCGCGCCAGTCCGGGCACCGGCGGCATCAGCCGCAGGCTCTCCCGCACCACCAGATCCAGGTCGCGCAGCGCCTCGAGGTCCGCGATGGCCGGTGGGGCGTCGCCGAGGCGCGCGTCCATGTCGAGCACCTCGGCGCGCACCCGCTGCTGCCAGTCGGGGTGTTTGCCCAGGTAGTAGGCGACGGCGGTGGCGGTCGTCGTGGTGGTGTCGTGCGCGGCCATGATCAGGAAGATCATGTGGTTCACCACGTCCGCGTCACCGAAGACGCCGCCGTCCTCGCTGCGGGCGTGGCACAACCCCGAGAAGAAGTCCGCCGACTCGGCGCGGCGTTTCTCCGGCAGCAGCGCGGTGAAGTAGTCCTCGAGCACTCTCCGGCCGCGTAACCCGGCCCGCCAGTGGCCGCCGGGCACCGGGTGCCGGATGATCGACAGACCCGCGTGGGTGCAGTCGACGAACGCGTCGATCAATTGCCTGCGCCGCGGACCGACGTCCGCGGCCATGAAAGTCCCGCCCGCGACGTCGAGGGTCAGCTCTTTGATCGTCGGATACAGCCGCACCGTGCGTTCGGCTTCCCGCTCGCGCGGCACCCAGCGTGCGATGCTCGCCCGCACCACCGGCGTCAGCGCGGCCAGGTGCGCTTCCAGCCGGTCCCTGGTGAACGCCTGCTGCATGATCCTGCGATGGAATTTGTGCTCGTCGAACTCCAGCAGCAGCAGGCCGCGCCGGAAGAACGGACCGATGAAATAGTCCCAGCCCTGACCGAAATCGCGGCGGCGGTGACCGAGCACTTCGTCGAGCGCGTCCGGTCCCGCGACCAGCACGCGGTCGACACCGAGCGAGGTGTTCAGCGAAACGGGTCCGTACCGGCGGTAGCGCTCCATCATCTCGGCCGGACCCCAGCGCATGTAGTGCAGCGCCCGGCCCAGATAGGGCAATCCGGCATCGCCGAGCACCGGGACGGTGTCGCTGCCCCGCGGCGGGGTGGCCAGCACCTGGCGCCGTTCCGGCAGCAACCCGAGCGCCCGGTCGATCAGATGGCCGTGCGGTACCTCTATCAGCGCGATATTCTCCGATTCGGCCTGCATGCTCGGCTTTCGGCCGACCGCACGGTCACCGGCGACCATGGCAATCCTCCCTGAGCGACAGGTACCATCGTAGGCTCTCCACCTCCCCCGCTCGGCCGGTTCGGCCGCGACGAACCTCCCCGCGCCGGCCCGGCGACGGTGAGACGTCGCACCGCAACACGCCAGGAACGGGGATCTCGTCGTGACGCTGCCCGGCGCGGCGGCTACGGTTTAGCTGTCAGGAACCGCCGCCGGGGACGACCCCCAAGGTCCATCGAGGAGCAGCACGATGAGCACTCAGACTGTCGAGAACGGCCGGCACCGGGTGGTGGTGATCGGCTCGGGCTTCGGCGGCCTGTTCGGCACCAAGCACCTCAAGCGCGCCGACGTCGACGTCACGCTGATCTCGAAGACCTCGACCCACCTGTTCCAGCCGCTGCTCTACCAGGTCGCCACCGGCATCCTCTCGGTCGGCGAGATCGCGCCCGCCACCCGTCTGGTGCTACGCAAGCAGAAGAACGCACAGGTGCTACTAGGCGAGGTCACCGACATCGACCTGACCAACAACACGGTGACCTCGCGCCTGCTCGACCAGGACACGGTCACCCCGTTCGACAGCCTGATCGTCGCGACCGGCGCCCAGCAGTCCTACTTCGGCAACGACCGGTTCGCCACCTACGCGCCCGGCATGAAGACCATCGATGACGCGCTCGAGCTGCGCGGCCGGATCCTCGGCGCCTTCGAGCAGGCCGAACTCGCCACCACCCAAGAGGAACGCGACCGGCTGCTGACCTTCGTCATCGTCGGCGCCGGACCGACCGGCGTGGAGCTGGCCGGGCAGATCGCCGAGCTGTCCGACCGCACGCTGGAGGGCACCTTCCACAACATCGATCCGCGCGACGCGCGGGTCGTGCTCATCGAGGGCGCGGGCGCGGTGCTCGGGCCGATGGGGCCGAAGCTGGGCGGCAAGGCCGAACGCCGGCTGGAGAAGATGGGCGTGGAGATCCAGCTCAACGCCATGGTGATCGATGTCGACGCGTTCGGCGTCACGGTGAAGGATTCCGACGGAACGATCCGCCGGATCGAGTCGGCGTGCAAGGTCTGGTCGGCGGGCGTGCAGGCCAGCCCGCTGGGCAAGCTGATCGCCGATCAGTCCGACGGCACGGAGGTCGACCGCGCGGGCCGGGTCGTGGTGGAACCGGATCTGACCGTCAAGGGCCACCCGAACGTCTTCGTGGTCGGCGATCTGATGTCGGTGCCGAACGTGCCCGGTCAGGCGCAGGGCGCCATCCAGGGCGCGACCTACGCAGCCAAGCAGATCAAGGCGGGACTGAAGGGCCAGGCGCCGCAGGAGCGCAAGCCGTTCAAGTACTTCAACAAGGGCAGCATGGCCACCATCTCGCGGTTCAGCGCCGTGTGCCAGGTGGGCAAGCTGGAGTTCGGCGGGTTCATCGCGTGGCTGGCCTGGCTGGCGCTGCACCTGTACTACCTGGTGGGCTACCGCAGCCGGATCGTCACCGTGATCCAGTGGTTCGTCACCTTCCTCGGCCGCAGCCGCGGGCAGATGGCAGCCACCGAACAGTGGGTGTTCGCCCGGCTGGCCTTGGAGGCGATCAGCAACGGCGACGACGAGGACGCCGAACAACTGGCCGCCGCGCTCGGTGCCTCCACCAACAGCCGCGTCGCCGTGGACAAGGCGCATACCGACGCCAAAGCCGGCTGATCGGCCGTCATAGCGCGTTCGACCAATCCAGGTCGCCCAGCGGATCCGAATGTGAGGCGTCGACGTCTCCTTCGGATGAAAGGTGATCTATGGGCACGGGCAAGCACCGAGCACCCAAACCGCACCGGCCGAAATTGGGCTCCCTGGTCGCCGTGGGGGCGGTTCCTCTCGTTCTCGCGCTGGTGGGAACCGGGACGGCGAACGCCGAGCCCGATCATCCCGTTCCGGTGACCAGGACGGATTCCGCCGATCAGACCGAAGGGGCCCAGTGGCCCGCCGCGGAGGCGCCGAACGTGCGTCCGTACGAGGGTCTGCGGATTCCGGACGACATCCTGAGTTCGTTGCAATGGGCACGTCCACTGCCCGATCACCAGTACCTGGCTCCGCTGGTCGGGCTGCATGCGCCGGTTCCGGTGCCCCCGGTACCGCCGATCGCGCCGCCGTCCGGCAAGTTGCGCTTCGGCGACGTGCAGGTCGACGCACCGGAATGGCTCTATCGGGAGCAGGCGATCCAGATCAACGACACCGCCGCCATGGCCGAGGCGAATATGGCGACGTTCTTCGATTCGATCGGGATGGAGCGCACGCGGTCCGACCGCGTCGCCGGCCAGACCATGGGCGCCGCCGCGATCGGCGCGGCGGCGGGCTTCGTGTTCGCCAGCCCGTTCGCGCTGTTCGGGGCGGCCGTCGGCGGCGGTCTCGCCCTGGCCATCGGTTTGCCGTTCGCGCCGATCGGCCTCGCGGCGGGCCCGATCGGGGCAGCCTACGGTGCGGCTCTGATGGCCGCCCCGTTGTCCGCCATCGGTGCGGGCATCGGCGCGGGACTGGGGGTCGTGCACGCGCTCAGCGCGCCGCCGCGGGCGCTCAGCGCACCACAGCCGGCCGCCCCGGCCCCGGAGGCAGGCGAGACGGCTCCTGAGACCGCCGATACGGCCAACGGCTGACCGGATGACGTTTCCGAGAAGCGAGCCGGAAGGGTGGGAACCCGACGACGCTGTCGAGCTCCCACCCTTTCTTTCTCCAGGTCTCGGTCGAATTACACCTCTGGGGAACAAATCCCACATACGGCACGGGACCGTTCGTGATCGTTCCCGACAGGGCCGCCCGGGAGGTGGACACACACCGCGGACCGGAGTCGCACGGCCGATCCGCCACTGATCAGCTCTTCATCTCGGCGTGCTCCACGCCGGACACGCGCAGCACCGGCCCGGTGCGGGTGAACAAACTGCCGCCCGCCGCCAGCGGCAACCGGCTCTGCGTCAAACCGGTAGTCGCCGCCGCGCATTCGTCCGGATAGACGAGTTCGCTCTCCAGGGCACGCGGCGCCGCCAGCACGTCATCGACCGGTGTGCCCGCGCCCAGCGCCAGCCGGTGGCGCAGCAACGGGACGTCGTCCACGTCGGCGATGAGGTCTCCTTGCCACTGGCCGCCGTCCTCGCCCACGCGGCCGACCTGGACACGTTCGCGCATGCGCAGCCGGGCGGCGGAGGCCAACCGGATCGTGGTGACCGTGTGGTGCCGCGCGCCACCCGCGACGATCATCGGCTCCGGATCGAAATCGAGCATTCCCCCGCTGCCGACCTCCAGGTGCCAGCGTCCGGACGACAGCGGCGTCGCCGGGCCCGGTAGCGCGAGAGTCGCCGCGACCGAGCGCACCACCAATTCGGCGCCGGGTGCGACCACGATCACGACGTCGAGTTCGTCGCCGCCCAGCGGCGTGGCGGCGGTGCCGATTAGATGAACCGTTCGCGGGCCGGTGCGGCGGGCCGACAACCCGCCGCGGGCATGGATCTCCGGTAGGGCCGCCGGGTGAGCGAATATTCGTAACTCGGTGCGCACCAGCGGCATTCAGTGGGCGGCGGCGGATTCGTCCGCGCGGTCCCGCTCGGCGACCGTGCGCAGTTGCTCGCGCACCCAGGCCAGTACCGGCGTCGCCGCGGGGTCCTCGGTGAGCGAGACCAGCACCGTCGGCCGCTCCCCACGCACCCGCGCCGCGTCCCGCTCCATCACACCGAGGTCGGCGCCGACCAGCGGCGCCAGATCGGTCTTGTTGACCACCAGCAGGTCCGAGAAGGTCACGCCCGGACCGCCTTTGCGGGGCACCTTGTCACCGCCCGCCACGTCCACCACGAAGATCTGCACGTCGATCAGCCCGGAGGAGAAGGTCGCGGTGAGATTGTCGCCGCCGGATTCGACCAGGATCAGATCCAGCGGCGGGTTGGCGGCGACCAGATCATCGATGGCGTCGAGGTTGGCGGTGATGTCGTCGCGGATGGCGGTGTGCGGGCAGCCGCCGGTCTGCACGGCGGTAATCCGCTCGTCCGGCAGGACCGCGTGCCTGCGCAGGAAGTCGGCGTCCTCGGTGGTGTAGATGTCGTTGGTCAGCACCGCCAGCGACAGTTCGTCGCGCAACTGCCTGCACAACGCCGCCACCAGCGCGGTCTTCCCGGAGCCGACCGGGCCACCGATGCCGATGCGCAGCGCCTCCCCGGGCGTGCGGTCGCGTTTCGGCCGATCGTGACCGTGGTCGTGCGGCTCACCGTCGATCAGGTGCGGGGGCATGGCGCGGTCTCCTTCTTCCGGGGCTTCAACTCGCGAACAGGGGCATGTCCCGCTGCCGATGGCGCTCGGCGAGCACGTCCTGCAGCGGATCGGACATCGCGGCCAGACCGGTCGCGGCCTCGGCGGCGACGCGGTCGCACAGGCCGGCCAGGCGGATGGTGCACGCGGCGATCGCGGCGGGATCCAGGGCCAGCAAGCGCTGTGCCGCGGTGGCGGCCCCGGTGAGCGTCGTGTAGACGACCACGCCCGCGATCTCCCGGGGCGGCACCGCGGCGGCCGCGCCGACCATCCCGAAGACCGTGGACAGATGCGGTGTCGTCCCCAGTGACGACCAATCGTGCCGGGGCCACAGCTGTTTCGCCAGCCGCGCCAGGCCGCGGCCTTGGGCCCGGGACGCGGTTCGTGCCGCGGGGGCGGGCGTGCGCGCGTCGGCTTCTGTCTCCGCCCGCGCCGGATCCAGCTCGCCCGCGCATACCGCCGCGGCGAGCGATGCGGCCACCAGCCCCGACGTCCGGATCCGGCGGCGCAGGTACAGTTCCACCGTCGCGACGTCGCGGAGCACGCCGGAGGCGACGGCTTCCTCCACACCGCCGGAGTGCACGTGCCCGCCGATGGGCAGCCGCGAGTCGGCGAGCGCGAGCAGCGTCGTCAAGCCGGACGCAGCCGGATCGGTCGCAGCGGGTGCACGCATTAGTCGATCCTATGTCCCGGTGCGCCGACCGCACGCCCAGAGTTTCCTGGCATTCCAGGTCAGCGACGGAAAGCGCGCTCCATGAATCGCTGGGCGCGGCCCCGGGTCAGATCGGTCCACGCCTGCACCGGGCCCGACCACCACGGGGCGATCTCGCGCGGCTTCGCGGTCACCGCGTGGCAGACGAGGTCGGCGGCCTCGGCCACGGTGAGCCCGGGGACGCGGCTGAAGTCCGTGGGCGCGCTCATCCTCGTGTGCACGAGCGGCAGATAGATCGAGGTGGTGGTGACGCCGTCGGCGGCCACCTCCGCCGCCACGCTGCGCAACCAGACGTCGAAGGCGGATTTGGAGGCACCGTAGGCGGCCCAGCGCGGCGCGGGTGGCATGCGCACACCCCAGGTCGACACGTTGACGATGTGGCCCTGTCGCCGCGCGCGCATCGCGGGCAGCAGTGTGAGCAGCAGGCGCACCGGACCCAGGTAGTTCACCTCGATGGTGCGCGTGAAATCGTGGAAACGGTCATAGGACTCGTCGATCGGGCGGCGGATCGATTTGCCGGCGTTGTTGATCACCATGTCGAGATGGCCGTGTTCGTCGAGGAGCAGGCGGCCGAGCCGTTCGACGGCGTCCATGTCCGTGAGATCGGTGGGGTAGGTGTGCGCGATGCCGCCCGCGGCGGTGATCTCCGCGGCCACCTGCTCGAGTTCGCCGCCGGAGCGGGCCACGAGCAGCACGGTCGCGCCCGCCGCCGCCAGCTTGCGCGCGCTGGCCTTGCCTATCCCGTGCGACGAACCGGTGACCAGCACGATCTTGCCGCCAACCGCGGCGCGCAACGCCTCGTCCGGCGGACGCGACGTGGGATACAGCAGTCGCGTCGCCACCCGTTCGGCGACCGGACGACCGTTGCTCGGAGGCCGGGCTCGGTTCACGAATTCGACTGTAGGCGTTGTTCGGGGCGCCCACCCGGGCTTCGCGCGATCGGTCCGCGCGCGACATGTCCCGTACGAGCCGCGGCAGGTCCTGGCGGGTGAGGTAGGCGGCGATGCGCCGGTGCGCGGCTCGAGCATTTCTACTCACGCGCACAGCGCCACTCGTGTGATCGAATGTGGGATCGCACGGATTCTTCGCCCGGGCCTTGCCCAGGTGGTCAGCCGAGGGGGAACACGGTGTCGACGCCGGATGCACAGGTTTCGATCGCACAATGGATCGCGCGCGGCATCGCGATCGTCGTGCTGGTCCCGATCCGCCTGTTGTGGGAAGGCATTGTCCTGCTGGGCCGCGTCACCGGAGCGGCGCTCGGGTATGTCGTGCGGTACCTGGTGGTTCCGGCGGCCGAACTGGTCTGGCACTGGGTGCTGCGGCCGGCCTGGATCGTCGCGAAGGACTTCTTGTGGGGCTGGGTGATCCAGCATCTGCTGTGGGGTTTGGTGCTCACGCCGCTCCTGTCCTTCCTGCTCGAGTACCTGTTGCGACCGCTGCGGCGGGCGGTGGAAATCTTCCTGTGGCGCAGGATCATTCGCCCCGTGGGGGCTTGGCTGCTGCGCTGGGTGGTCTACCCGGTCGTCTATGCCATCGCATGGGTGTGCCATCGCACCGTCGAGTGGTTGATCGTCTGGCCGCTGACGCAACTGTGGCGCTGGGTGCTGCGCCCGCTGTGGAGCGTGCTGCGCACGACCGCACGATACGGGTGGCGTGTGGCCACCCTCGTCGTGGGCGTCCTCGTGGTGGCGCCGTGCCGGGCGGTGTACCGCTACGTACTGCGCCCGGTGTTCGCCGCCCTGGCGGTCGTCTGGCATGCGCTGGTGGTGCGCCCGGTCCGCTGGGCACACGGCGCGATCATCCGGCCGATGAACCGCTGGGCAGCCGAGGTCGTGGCGACGGTGTTCGGCCGCTGATCCCGGCTCAGCGCGGGCGTGGCGAAGCGAAACGCGCGATCAGCGCCATCGCGGTGAGCGCCGCCGCGCCGACGGCCACCGCGACGTGCATGCCGTCGACGAAGGACCCCCGGGCCGCGTCGATCAGCGCCGCGTCGCCGCCGGCGTGCTGGATGGTCTCGCCGAGGGTCTCCGCGTAGTCGCCCCCGGACCGGAAGATCAGCGCGGCGAGCGAACCGAGCAGCGCCAAGCCCAGCGCGTTGCCCAGTTCGAAGCTGGTCTCCGAGATGCCGACCGCCGACCCGGCCCGCTCCGGCGGCACCGAGGACACCGCGACCTCGGACACCAGTGTGAACGCCAGACCGTAGCCGACTCCGGCGATCGCGGATCCGGTCAGATACCACCAGAGTCCGTCGTGCGCGCCGACGCCGAGCAGCATCAGATTGCCCACCGCGGAGGCGAGCAGGGCGAACACGAAGGTGGCGCGCGCGCCGAAGCGATGCCCGACCCGGGCGCCGCCCACCGAGCAGACGAACACCGCGATCGCCATCGGAATGCCGAGCAAGGCCGCCGCCAGCGGCGTGCGCCCGGTCACCGACTGCAGATAGATGCTGGTCAGGTAGCTCAGACCGGCCAGTGACATCATGCCCGTCAGGCTGGCGCCGATGGCGACCGAGAATTGCGGGCGGGCGAACAACCGCAGGTCCAGCAGGGGTTCGTCGAGTTGCCGCTGCCTGCGCACGAAGACGGTCAGGATCACCGCGCCGATCAGCGCGACGACGATCGCCTGCGCATCGATGCCTTCGGTGGCGGCGTGCTTGATGCCGTACACCACCGGCAGGATGCCGCCGATCGACAGGGCGACGCTCGGCAGGTCCAGCGGCCCCCGCGCCCCCGCTCGGTGCTCCGGCAGCACGAGCGGACCGAACGCGAGCAGGACCAGCAGCACCGGGATATTGATGAGGAACACCGAACCCCACCAGAAGTGATGCAGCAGGATGCCCCCGATGACCGGCCCCACAGCCGAGCCACCGGCGAAGAACGCCGTCCAGACACCGATCGCGGCGGCTCGCTCCCTGGCGTCCGGGAACAGGCTGGAGATCAGCGCCAGGCTGGACGGCAGCAGCGTCGCGCCGCCGATGCCCATCAGCGCCCGCGCCGCGATCAGCACGCCTGCGCTGGGGGCGAACCCGGCGATCACCGACGCGATGCCGAAGACCGCCGCGCCCGCCAGCAAGATGTTGCGCCGCCCGATCCGGTCGCCGAGGTTGCCCATGGTGATCAGCAGGCCCGCGATCAAGAAGCCGTAGATATCCAGGATCCACAACTGCTGGTCCGCCGACGGGTCGAGATCCAGGGTCAGCGTCGGCAGCGCGAGGAACAGCACCGAGATGTCCATCGACACCAGCAGCACCGGCAGCAACAGGACCGCGAGGCCCAGCCAGGCGCGGCGCGAACCCGTGGTGGACGGCGTGGTTCGCACCGGCTGCACCTCTGTCATCACCCGACATCCTCTCACTGACGCGTACGTCGTACGCACGACTCCGGGTACAGTGTACGCATGCTGCACCGCGCCGCCATTGTCGACACCGCGATCGAGCTCGCCGACGCCGAGGGCTTGGACGCACTGTCCATGCGGCGCATCGCCGATCGGCTCGGGGTGGGCGCCATGTCGCTGTATCGCCACGTCGCGAACAAGGACGAACTGCTCGCGCTGATGACCGACGAAGTGGCCCGGCGCAATCCCTATCCCTCCCCCGAAGGACAGCGGTGGACCTGGCGCGACCGGGTACGCATCGCCGCCGAGGTCGACTGGGCCCTCTACCGGCAGCACCCGTGGGTACTGCTCACCTTCGCCACTCCGCGCTACAGCTTCGGACCGCAGAGCCTGGCCTGCCTGGCGTGGCTGGTGGACGGCTTCCTGGAACTCGGCGTGTCCACCCGCGAGGCGACCGGTATGTCCTTCACCGTGTGGAATTACATCTCCGGCGCGACCCTGCCGGAGATCAGCGCCGAGCTGATGGCGCGCAAGGGCATGGATCCCGGCGGGGACAACGCGCTGCGGACACTGCTGAACGGCACGGCCCAGGGACCGGTCCCCACCGCCCTGACGGATCTCGCGGGCAGCGGCGTGCGCGACCTGACCCAGGAGGAACTGCTCTACGACGGGCTCACCGCGCTGTGCGACGGATTCGAGGTCAGAGCCGCGCGACGCGACGAATTGACCTCGAGCTGACTTGATGTTGCAGGCTGGCCGGCGACCGCTCACGAACAGGAGTCACCGTGCACGCCATTCGCCTTCATGCCTTCGGCCCGGCCGAGAACCTGCGCTACGAAACCGTTCCCGATCCCGTGCCCGGCCCCGGGCAGGTGCGCATCGCGGTCGCGGCCGCCGGTGTGCATCTGATCGACACCGTGCTGCGCAGAGGCGAACCGGGGCCGTTTCCGTTGCCCGAGCTGCCCACCGTTCCCGGACGCGAAGTCGCGGGCACGGTGGACCGGGTGGGCGATGGCGTGTCCGCTGGTCTGCTCGGCGCGCGCGTGGTCGCCCATCTCGGCGCGGCGCCCGGCGGTTACGCCGAGCTGGCCGTGACCGACGCCGCCCGGCTGCACGAGATACCCGCCGACCTGGACGCCGCGGAGGCGGTGGCGATGATCGGCACCGGGCGCACGACCATGGGCATCCTTCAGTTCGCCGATCTGGAGCCCGGCAGCGTTGTCCTGGTGACGGCCGCGGCGGGCGGTATCGGAACCTTGCTCGTGCAGTACGCGAAGAACGCCGGAGCCACGGTGATCGGCGCCGCCGGTGGCCCCGCGAAACTGGATCCCGTGCGCCGCAACGGCGCCGACCTCGCGGTGGACTACCTGTTGCCGGACTGGCCCGACCGGGTGCGTGCACTCGTCGGCGATCGCGGGGTGCACGTGCTGTTCGACTCGGTGGGCGGCGCCGTCGCCCGCACCGGTATCGATCTGCTCGCCCCCGGTGGGCGGCATCTGGTCTACGGCTGGTCCGGCAAGTCGGCGGACGACGGTCCGGTGCGGCTTTCCGCCGACGATCTGGCCGCACGCGGGATCACATCGGAGATGGTGATCGGCCCGCCGATGCTGGCGCGAGCCGGCGGCGATCTGCGCGTCCTGGAGGAGCGCGCGATGGCCGAGGCGGCCGCGGGCCGGTTGCGTCCGGCCGTGCATCGCTTCGCGCTCGCCGACGCGGCCGCCGCCCACCGCGCGCTGGAGACGCGCGGAACGACCGGAAAAGTGGTGCTGGAACCCTAGCGTCCGTTCACTCGACGCCGTCGCCGTTCACCACGGCATAAGCGAAACCGTCCCAGCCCTTGCCGCCGACGGTCTGGACCACGGTCGCATCCAGGCTCGGTTCGGCGGCGAGCAACTCGACCAGCTCGCGGCTTGCCTGTGCGTTGGGGTCCTCGGAATGCTCCTCGGCGATCCTGCCGCCGCGGACCACATTGTCGACGATGATCACCGAGCCGGGCCGGGTCAGCCGCAGCGCCCACAGCACGTAGTTCGAGTTGTTCACCTTGTCCGCGTCGATGAACACCAAGTCGAACGGGTCCGGGTCCTCCTCCGCCAGCACGGGCAAGCTGTCCAGCGCGGCGCCGACCCGGATCTCCACCCGGTCGCCGACACCGGCTCGCTCCAGGTTCGCCCGCGCCACGTCGGCGTGCTGGGCGGAGAACTCCAGCGTGATCACCCGCCCCTTGGGGCCGACTGCCCGGGCGAGCCAGATCGTGCTGTACCCGCCGAGCGTGCCGATCTCCAGCACGCGCCGCGCCGCGACCGTCCTGGCCAGCAGGTGCAGGAACTTCCCCTGCGGCGGTGACACGTCGATCGGAGGTAGGCCGGCCGCCTTGTTCGCGTCCAGCGCCGCGTCGGAATCGGGGTCCGCCACCAGTGTCTCCACCAGATAGCGGTCCACGTCGGCCCATCCAGATGTCGTCATAGCTGGAAGTCTGCCACCCGATCGCGCCCACGGGCTCGGCTCGCCGAGTAGCGTTCGGCACAGCGAGACGTAGGTGTCCAGTGAGCGCGCCGACCATGCGACGGACAAAGGACCCGACATGACGAACCCTGCGCGGGCCGCGGCGGTCATCGCCTGCCTGATCGCCTTGGGCGCCACCGCCCCCGCCGAGGCCGCCCCCGGAGCCGGGGCCGAATACGTCGCGCTGGGTGATTCCGGGGCGGCCACCACCGGCGTGCGGAACTACGACGTCACCTCCCCACCTCGATGTCTCCGCTCGACCGCGAACACCCCGAAACTGATCGCCGCGGACCTGGGTCTGCGGATCGACGACCGCACCTGCAACTCCGCGCGCATCCCGGATCTCACCGCCGCGCAGGGGCCGGGCATCCCACCCCAGTTCGACGCCCTCGGCCCGGCCACCAGGTTGGTCACAGTACACATCGGCGCCAACGACGCCTTGATGGCCGAGCACATCGTCGCCTGTCATGTCTACGGCCTCTCCGGTATCGGCGGGTGCGCCGGACCGGGCTGGGACGCCGACATCGAGGCGATCGCGACGTCCTATGCGACCGCCCTGCAACAGATCTCGTCCCTGGCGCCGCGGGCGACGATCGTGGTCGACGGCTGGCCGACCTATGTGCGCGACGGCGGCTGCCCGGAGCTGGTCGGTCTGCGCCCGTCCGACGCCGCGCCCATCCAAGCCGCCTTCGACCGTCTCAACACCGTGGTGGCCCGGGTAGCCACCGCGCACGGCGCCACCTACGTCGACACCCGCGCCGCCTCGACGGGCCGCGATGCGTGCGCGCCGGTCGGCGTCCGTTGGATCGACCCCGTGGTCGCCACCGAGACACTCATTCCCTACCACCTCACCCCGCAGGGCATGCGTGGCGTCGCCGATGTCATGCTCCCGGCGATCCGCGCCGCCGGACTGCCCGGCTGAGCGATTCAGCGGCGCCGACACGACCGCCCCGGACTCGGGCGAGTCCGGGGCGGCTGGGATGTGTGCCTATTTCGAGAAATTCTCCGGCGGCTGCCAAGGACGGCCGTGCGGGTCGTCCGGGCGCTGGGCCGGAGGTTGCTGCGGCGGCTCCTGTGGCGGCGGCTGCTGGGCCGGGAAAGCCTCGTGCGGAGGAATGACCGGCTGGTGCGGCGACGGTTCGAAGTTCTGCGGAGGCGGTGTCGGAGTCAGCCCCTCGACCGGAGTCCGCGCCGTCGCCTCGGCGGCCCGCACGGCGCGCTCGATGGTCGGGTCGGGCGCGGTATCGAACCAGTCCGCGACGTCGGAGTCGTCCTCCGGCTTGACTTCCGCGCCGTCGGAGGCGGGCGGCTCGTACCGGAACACGCCGTCCTCGCCCTGCGTGCCGAAGCTCTTGGCGAACCCTTCGAGTGCTTTGCCGAAGTCGCTGGGCACCAACCACACCTTGTTGGCGTCACCGCGCGCGACCATGGGCAGCGTCTGCATGTATTGATAGGCAAGCAGTTCCGGCGTCGGTTTGCCGGATTTGATGGCGGCGAAGACCTTTTCGATGGCCTTGGCCTGGCCTTGCGCCTGCAAGTAGGCGGCGGCGCGCTCACCCTGCGCCCGCAGGATGCGGCTCTGCCGTTCACCTTCGGCGGCCAGGATCGCCGACTGCTTGGCGCCCTCGGCGGACAGGATCTGCGCCTGTTTCGAGCCCTCGGCCGTCTTGATCTGCGATTCGCGCTGGCCCTCGGCGGTGAGGATCATGGCGCGCTTCTCGCGGTCGGCCTTCATCTGCTTCTCCATCGATTCCTGGATCGAGGGAGGCGGATCGATGCTCTTCAGCTCGACCCGCGCGACGCGCAGACCCCAGCGCCCGGTCGCCTCGTCCAGCACGCCGCGCAGCTGGCCGTTGATCGCGTCGCGGGAGGTCAGGGTCTGCTCGAGCGTCATGCCGCCGACCACGTTGCGCAGCGTGGTGACCGTCAGCTGCTCGACGGCGGCGATGTAGTTGCTGATCTCGTACACCGCCGCCTGCGGGCTGGTCACCTGGAAATAGACCACGGTGTCGATGTGCAGGGTCAGGTTGTCCTCGGTGATCACCGGCTGCGGCGGGAACGACACCACCCGCTCCCGCAGATCCACCTTGGCGCGGACCCGGTCGGCGAACGGCACCAGGAATGTCAGCTGGCCGGACACGGTCCGCGAATACCGGCCCAGCCGCTCGATCACCGCCGCCTCGGCCTGCGGCACCAGCGCGATCGACTTGAAGACCACCACCACGACCAGCAAGACGAGGACGGCGGCAACGATCAGTACAGCCATCAAGGCCCCTTCCAGACGACGGCGGTAGCGCCGTCGATCTTCATGACATACACGGTCGTACCCGGTTCATAGACTTCGCTCGTATCCATCGGCCGCGCGGTCCAGACCTCCCCGCCCAGCTTCACCTGACCGGAGTGCTCCGCGACCCGTTCGAGCACCAGGGCGGTCTTCCCCGGCAGGGCGTCCACGTTCGTCGGCGTCGGCGGCGGAGTTCCGAAGCGACGCCGGATGATCGGGCGCACGCCGAGGAACAGCACCGCCGAGACCACTGCGAAGACGATGGCGTCCACCACCAGCGAGGTGTCCGCCGCCGCGCTGACGCCCGCGGTGCCCAGCGCGGCGACACCGAGCATCAGCAGCGTGAAATCGCCGGTGAGCATCTCCGCCGCCGCGAGCAGAACGCCCGCGACCAGCCAAAAAATTGCGGCCACACGACCACTGTAGTGCGCCGATCATGATATCGGGCGCGACCTCGGCGAGTACTCCGGAGGAATTCCGCGAGCGGACGCGCGGTCACCCGGGTGCGGCGAAAGCCATAGCGGCGGTGCTAGCTTCAGGCAGGTGAGCGGGCGTGACAGGTATGGCGACATCTTCTCCGGACATCCTCGATCGAAGAAAAGGGCGGTGCCCACGGTCACCGCGGAACGCGACCTGGTCGTCGAAGACGCCGCGACCGGATTCTGCGGCGCGGTGGTCGGATTCGATCGCAGCTACGACGGCGAGTTCGTGAAACTGGAGGACGCCCGCGGCGCGGTGCGCCTGTTCGCACTGCGCGAGGCCGCGTTCCTCATCGACGGCGAGCCGGTGACGCTGGTGCGGCCGGCGGCCGCCCCGCCGAAGGCGCCCACCCGCTCCGCCTCCGGGTCCACCCGGGTCGAGGGCTTGCGCGCCCGGGTCGCCCGCGGCAGCCGGATCTGGGTGGAGGGCGTCCACGACGCCGCGCTCGTCGAGCGGGTGTGGGGCCACGATCTGCGCGTCGAGGGGGTGGTCGTGGAGCAATTGGAAGGTCTGGACAACCTGGCCGCGCGCCTCACGGAGTTCGAGCCGGGCCCGGGCAGGCGGGTCGGCGTCCTGGTCGACCACCTGGTGACCGGATCGAAGGAAACCCAGCTGACCACCGGCCTCGGCCCGCACGTCCTGGTGACCGGTCACCCGTTCGTCGACGTCTGGCAGGCGGTGCGCCCGGATACCCTCGGCATCGCCCGGTGGCCGCAGGTGCCCCGGGACGAGGACTGGAAGACCGGCGTCTGCGCCCGTCTGGGCTGGGGCACCCCGCAGGACGGCTGGCGGCGGGTGTACGGCGCGGTGACCTCCTTCCGCGATCTGGAGGCTCCGCTCATCGGCGCGGTCGAGCGCCTCATCGATTTCGTCACCGAGCCGGACCAGCGCGGCAGGCACGGTTAGCCGCCGGGCGGTATCCGCGCGGACCCGCTCCTCGCCGACGGCGCGGCGCCCGCGGTTTCCGCGCTGCTCACCAATGCCCTTGCGCATGGATGCCCACCGGTAGCGCCCACCCCTTATGCTCGATAATTATGTGCTCTCCAAGTGCGACGCTGACGGTGTGGGCGAGCTCCTGGCTGGCCGGCCGCAGTGCGCCCGACGACGTTTTGGCCGCCTTGCACGCATGGGCGCCGAAGCACACGATCGCGGCGGGCGACCCGCTCACCGGCGGACGCACCGACCTACCCTGGTCCGCGCACGGTAACCTGCCGGGCAGCGGAGTCATGGCGTTGCTCAAGGTGATTCGCGAGACGATGGCCCAGCCGGGGGCACAGTTGCGGTTGGTGCTCCCCGTCCCCGGAGACGTGCGTGGAGTTCCCGCGGGCACGGCGTTCGCCGCCGACGCGATCGAGGCGGAGGAGGGCATCCTGATCGGCGTGCCGGGCGCCGACGGCACCGGACTCATCCCCCGGTGGACCGACGACGACACCCTGCAGTGGACCGTCTACAGCACGCCCATCCCGGCGGAGCCCGGGCCCGACATGTCGCTCGGCGAGGCCGAATACGCGATGCGCGAAGCGGTCCGCGACGCCGCCGACGCGTTGATGAAACTGCACACGACCTCGCTCGGCACGATCGATTCCGATCCGCGCGAGCTCATCGAAGCCGAGCTCGCCGACTACTCGCGGCACGACTATCCCGAGTCGATCCCGCTGCGGGCCAGGCGCATCCTGGACACCGCCGATCATGTCGCGGCCATCCTCACGGTGGCGCAGCGAGAGCCCGCGTCCGCACCCACCTCCGCCAGCGCGATCGGCGCGCAGGAATCGCTGCTGCGGCCGCTGTGGGACGCGATCCGCGCCGCGCGTCTGGTCGCCGTGCACGCCTCCGCGCGCGGAAGTCGCTGACCGATGTCTCGGGCGGTGTGACATGCGCTTTTCCCGTCGTCGCCGCACGGCCGCCCTCGCTGTTCTGCTCGGGCTGACGCTGCACGCCCCGGCGTCGGCGATCGTGGGCGGCGCCGACGCGACGACCGCGGAGTATCCGTGGCTGGCGGCCATCGGCACGCCGTTGTTCCTCACCCGCGCTTCCGGCCAGTTCTGCGGCGGCGCGCTCATCGCGCCGGATCAGGTGATCACCACGGCACACTGCGTGGCCCTCGCGCAGCCGCTGGCGCAGACGCTCACCGCCACCTTCGGCCGCGACGACCTGCGCGGGCGCGAGGGAAATACGGTGCACGTCAAGGACATTCGCATCCATCCGGATTTCCGGGCGACCGTACTCGACGTGACGACCGCCTATCAGAACGATATGGCGATCCTCGTTCTGGACGAGCCGCAGCCCGGTCCCACGATCCCCGTCGCGGCCGCCGCTTCGGGCACCGGAACGATCCTGGGCTGGGGCGCGACCTCGGAAACCGACGAAGCCAACACCCGGTTGCGCGCCGCGAACGTCCCACTGGCCACCGACGGCGAGTGCGCCGCCGCCTATGGTCCGGCCTTCGACCCGCACACCATGCTCTGCGCGGGCACTCCGGCCGCCGACACCGCCCAGTACGACAGCGGCGGACCGCTTCTCGTCGACGGGCGGCTCGCCGGTCTCACGTCTTGGGGCGTCGGCGCGGCGCGCCCCGGGTTCCCCACGGTTTACACCCGGGTGACCGCCACGAATTTCTGAGTGGCCGGCACGGCGGGACTCAATGCTGCGGCGGTTGGTACTGCTGCTGCGGAGGATACTGCTGCTGTTGCGGGTACTGCTGATACTGCGGTTGCTGCTGCGGCTGGTAAGGCTGCTGATATTGCGGCGGGGCAGGGTACTGCGGCTGCCCTGGAAGACCCTGCTGTGGAGGATAGGGCTGCGGATACTGTTGCGCCTGCGGATACTGCTGGTGCTGCTGTTGCTGGGACTGGTTCTTGCCTCGCTTGCTCAGCCAGACGATCAGGCCGATGACGACGGCAACCACCCCGACGCACAACAGCAGACCACCGATGGAGAAGCCGCCACCGCCTCTGCTGCGGCTGCGGCGCCTGGCCTCGGTGGTGTCGAGAGCCACGGTCCATACGTTCGCGTCGGACCAGGCATGCGGATCGAGCACGGCGGCGTTGGTCAGCACGTCGGCATAAGTCATAGAGAGTTCTCCCCCCGGAGAAGTCGATTCGGCTAAAGGTCGCAGGCGATGCTACCGGGCCTGCTTCCGTTCAATTCCCAGTGCTGGGACGGCGCGGCACCGCGCAACAGCCGACGACGCACGGGGCGCCGTCGCGCGTGCAGCCGTAACCGGGGACCGCTCCGAGGCGCCGCGGTTCGGCGCCGCGCAACTGCTCGGAGACCAGTTCGACGACCAGCTTCGCGAAACGTGGGTCGCTTCCCGGCGTCGCGGCCCGCGCGAAGCCCATACCGAGTTCCGCGGCCTTCTGTGCGGCCTCGTTGTCCAGGTCCCAGATGACCTCGAGATGATCGGAGACGAAGCCCACCGGGCAGACGACCACGGCCTGCACACCCTTCGCGGCGAGATCGTCCAGGTGGTCGATGATGTCCGGCACCAGCCACGGCACCTGCGGCGGCCCGGAACGAGACTGCCAGACGACGTCGTAGTCGGTGAAACCGGTTGCCGCGGCGCACAATCGGGCAGCCTCGGCGACCTGGCGGCTGTAGAGCCTGCCGCCGTCGGCGGGCGGTCCCGCGGCGGCGTCGGCCGACAGCGGGACGGAATGGGCGGTGAACACCAGTCGTGCGGCGGCGCGCTGCCCGGCCGAGAGCCGCTCCAGCGCAGCGCGTATGGCGTCGGCGAACGCCTCGATCAGCAGCGGATGGTCGAAGTACTGGCGCAGCTTCAGCAGCTCCGGCGCGCCCGCGCCGAATGCCGCACGCGCCCTGGCGATGTCCTCGTGGTACTGCAGGCATCCCGAGTATCCGCCCCACGCCGACGTCGGGAAGACCAAGGCGGACTCGACGCCGTCGGCGGCCATCCGCGCCACGGTGTCCTCCACCATCGGATGCCAGTTGCGGTTGCCGAAGTACACCGGCAGTTCCAGGCCCGCGGAGGCCAATTCGGTCTCGACCGCCGCGATGATGGCGCGATTGAGCGCGTTGATCGGTGAGACACCGCCGAAGTGCAGATAGTGCTCGGCGACCGCTTCGAGACGCTCGCGCGGCACTCCCCTACCCCGGGTGACGTTCTCCAGGAAGGGCATCACATCGTCGGGACGCTCCGGACCGCCGAAGGACAGCAGCAGCAGCGCGTCGGCGGTCCGGACCACGGTATCTCCCATCCGATCGGCTCAGTTGATCGCCATGTTCTCCGGGAACCAGGTGTTGTGGCTGGCTCCGCCGTCGACGTAGATGATCGAGCCGGTGGTGCCCGGCAGCCAGTCCGACAGCAGCGCCACGATCGACTTCGCCACCACCGTGGGGTCGTCGACATCCCAGCCGATCGGCGAGGCGCCGTCCCAGTAGGTGTTGAGCTGGTTGAGCTTGGCCGCGTCGTCCGTCGCGGTGCCCGCGATCGCTTTGGCGGCCAGCGTCTTGATCGGGCCTGCCGCGATGAGGTTGGAGCGAATCTTCTTGGCGGTGCCCACTTCCCGCGCGACGTACCGGTTCACCGATTCGAGCGCCGCCTTCGCCACACCCATCCAGTTGTAGTAGGGCATCGCGGTGCGCGGATCGAAGTCCATGCCGACGATCGAGCCGCCCTCGTTCATCACCGGCAGCACCGCGCGCGACAGCGACGCGTAGCTCCACGCCGAGATCTCGAACGCCTTGGCCGCGTCGGGGCCCGGTCCCTCGAGGAACGGCCGGGCCTCCGGACCCATCAGGGTGCGGGGCGCGAACGCGATCGAGTGCAGCACTCCGTCGATCCCCTCGGGAGCCAGTTCCCGCAGCTTGTCGGCGAGACCGGCGAGGTCCTCTTCGCTGGTGACGTCGAGCCCGATGGCCGGCGGGACCTCCTGGGGCAGGCGCTTGGCGATCCGGTCGATCAGCCGCAGCCGCTCCGGGATGCCGGTGATGATCACCTTCGCGCCCTGCTCCTGCGCGACGGCCGCCGCGCGGAACGCGATCGACGCATCGGTGATGATGCCCGTGACCAGGATGGTCTTGCCTTCGAGCAGTCCGCCCATGAGTTCTCGGTTCTCCTGAAATTCGAATGTGGGGTTGGCCGCGGGCGGCCGGGAGCGGCCGCCGCGCTACGCGTTCGGAATGGTCAGTGGCCCATGCCCATGCCGCCGTCCACGGGGATCACCGCGCCGGAGACATAGGCGGAATCCTCGGAGGCGAGGAAACTGACGACGGCCGCGATGTCTTCCGGCTGTCCGAGCCGCTGCAGGGGGATGAACTTCTTGGCCATGTCGCGCATCTCGTCGGGCAGGTCGGCGGTCATGTCGGTCTCGATGAAGCCCGGCGCGACGACATTCGCGGTGATCGAGCGCGAGCCGAGTTCGCGGGTGATCGAGCGGGCCAGACCGATCACACCGGCCTTCGAGGAAGCGTAGTTGATCTGGCCCGCTTGCCCGCTCATGCCGACCACCGAGCCGAGGAAGATCATCCGGCCCCAGCGCGCACGCAACATGGCGCGGTTCGCCCGCTTGGCGCACCGGAACGCGCCGGTCAGATTGGCGTCGAGCACCTTGGTGAACTGCTCCTCGGTCATCCGCATGAGCAGCGTGTCGTCGGTGATGCCCGCGTTGGCCACCAGCACCTCCACCGGACCCTGGTGCGCCTCCACCTCGGCGAAGGCACCGTCCACCGACTCACCGTCGGTCACATCGCATTTCACACCGAACAAGCCGTCCGGCACCCCCGACCCACGATGCGTGACGGCCACCTTGTGACCGTCGGCAAGCAGACGCTGCGCGACCGCGAGTCCGATGCCGCGGTTACCGCCGGTCACCAGGACCGACCGGGATGTGAGGTTCGACATGGGGTTCAACCTACCTGGTCGGATCGATCGCTCACGAGCGGGCTGCCCCCTCTGTCGAACCGACACCGAGGTGCCGGAGCATTGGTGAAACGCCACAACGACACCACGACTCGACGCCATGAACGCCGACCGGCCGGGACCACCCACGAAGGGAGGCCACCGACCGGACGATGGTCCTGCGCGATCCGTGCCGCTACGGCAGCCGCTGGCGATACAGCAGGCCGGTGATGACGCCCGTCGCGATCACCAGCAGTCCGAGCAGCAGCCACGGGCGGCTGGCGTCGCCTCTGGTCAGCTCGTACCCGATCTGCTGCTCCAAGGTGTCGTAGACCTTGGTCAGCTCCTGCAGCGACGAGGCGGTATAGAACTCCCCGCCGGACAGCCGTGCGAGCTCGCGCATGGCGTCGTCGTCCACCGCGACGCGCACCCGGTCCTTGCTGCCGTCTTCCCGCGGGATCTCGACTTCGCCCCAGCTGGTGCCGAACGAGATCGTCGAGATGGGGACGTTCTTGGTCTTGGCCAGCCGGGCCGCGACGTACTCGTGGCGCGGATTGTCCACGTCCTCGAACGCCGGGACCGTCTGCTTCCCATCCGACATCAGCACGATGCGCGCAGGCGGCGGCTCCTGCGCACCGCCCAGCACCGTCGCGAGCGTCTCGATCGCCTGCAGCGCGGTGAGGATGCCTTCACCCGTCGCCGTGCGTTCGGCCAGCCGGACGTTGTCGATCGAGGCCTTCACGCCCTCGTGATTGGTCGTCGGCGACACCATCACCGAGGCGGTGCCTGCGAAGGTGACGAAACCGATGTTCACGCCTTCGGGCAGTCCGTCGACGAACTCCTTGGCCGCCTTCTTGGCGACCTGGATGCGGCTCGGGGCGACGTCGGTCGCCTCCATCGACAGCGACACGTCCATCACCAGCATGACGGTCGCGCGGTTGCGCGGCACCTTCTTGACCGCGGTCGGTCCCGCGGCGGCGACGGTGAGGAACACCAGGCCGACCAGCAGGAGCGCGACCGCCACGTGGCGGAACGGGCTCGGGCGCGACGGAGCCACCTTCTCCAGCAGCTCCATGTTGGTGAACTTCAACATGTGCTTGCGCCGGTTGCGCTGCACCAGCACATAGCCGAGCGCGATCAGCGCGATGACGGCGAGGAATCCGAGCCAGATCTGTGCGGTGAAATGCGAAATACTCACTGACGTGGCACCCGCCCGGTCGGGGCGCCGAAGCTGTGGCGCCGGGTGGACACGAACCGGACCACGTCGGCGATCCAGTCCCGATCGGTTCGCAAGGTGAGCACCGGAGCGCCGCAACTGCGCAGGGCCTGCTCGACCTGCTCACGGTGGCGCTGCGCGGCGGCCGCGAAATCGGCGCGCAGCGTGGCGGTCACGCTGAACTCGCGGGTGCGCCCGGTCTCCGGGTCGTGCAGCACGACGTCGCCCATGTCGGGCAGCGACAGGTCGCGCGGGTCGAGCACCTCGACCGCGAGCAGGTCGTGCCTGGCCGAGATCGCGCGCAGCGAACGCTGCCAATCGATGTCACCCAGGAAATCGCTGATGATCACCGCGAGTCCGCGCTTGCGCTGCGGGCGGCGCAGCGATTCGATGCCGCCGCGCAGGTCGCCGCGCACACCGTCGCGCGCGTGCGGCGTGGTCGCGATGCTGCGCAGCAGCGACTGGGCGTGGACGCGCCCGCCGCGCGCGGGGATGCGGGTCAACCGTTCGCCGGTGGCGACGACCGCGCCGATCCGGTTGCCGCCGCCGCTGGTCAGGTGGGTGATCGCGGCCGCGGCGGCGATGGCGAGATCCCGCTTCTGGCAGGCCGCGGTGCCGAAGTCGAGGCTGGCCGACAGATCGACCACCATCCAGGTTTCCAGTTCCCGGTCGGCGATCATCTGCCGCACGTGCGGATGGGTGGTGCGGGCGGTGACCGACCAATCCATCTGGCGCACGTCGTCGCCGGGCTGATAGGCGCGCGCCTCGCCCGGCTCGGAGCCGGGTCCGGGGATGAGACCGAGGTGATCGCCGTGCAGCACGCCGTCGAGCCTGCGGCGCACGGTGAGTTCGAGGGTCTTGAGCGCGACGGTGAGCCTGGGGTCGGTCAGCTCCCCCGCGTGGAAGGACGGCGGTGCGTGGGACGGCGACATCGACACTGGTGCGACCGGATCCGAGGCCGAGGTCACTTCGGCGGGAGGGTGCCCGCGGGCTGCGACTGCTGCCCGTTAGGCGGCTGGGGAACGGCCTGCTGTTGCGGCGGCTGCGGAACCTGCTGCGGCGCGCCCTGCGCCGGGGCGGCGGGCACGCCGGGCGCGACGGCCTGCGGGGCGACCTGGGGCAGCCCGACGGTCTGCAGAACGCGCTTGATGACGTCCTCCGGGCTGATCTCGTCGGCGAGCGCGTCGTAGGACAGCACCAGACGGTGGCGCAGCACGTCCGGGATCACCTCGACGACGTCCTGCGGCACCACGTAGTCGCGGCCGCGGATCAGCGCGACCGCACGGGCCGCGGCGATGATGCCCAGGCTGGCGCGCGGCGAGGCGCCGTAGGAGATCCAGCTGGCCACGTCCTGCATCCCGAACTCGGCCGGTTTGCGCGTCGCCGCGATCACCCGGACCACGTAGTCGACGAGGGCGTGGTGCACGAAGGTGTTGGCCGCGACCTTCTGCAAACGGATCAGATCCTCCGGCTGCAGGATGCGGCTCGCCTCCGGCGGGGTGACGCCCATCCGGTAGATGATCTCGCGCTCCTCCTCCACCGAGGGGTAGTCGACGACGACCTTGAACAGGAAGCGGTCGCGCTGCGCCTCGGGCAGCGGGTACACGCCCTCGCTCTCGATCGGGTTCTGCGTCGCCATCACCAGGAACGGGTCCGGCATCGGGTAGGTCTTGCCGCCGATCGACACGTGCCGTTCGGCCATCACCTCGAGCAGCGCCGACTGCACCTTGGCGGGCGCGCGGTTGATCTCGTCGGCGAGCACGAAGTTCGCGACGACCGGACCGAGCTCGGTGTCGAACTCCTCGCGGCCCTGCCGGTAGATGCGGGTACCGATCAGGTCGGTGGGCACCAGGTCGGGCGTGAACTGCACGCGGGCGAACGAGCCGCCGACCACCTTGGCGAAGGTCTCCACGGCGAGGGTCTTCGCGATGCCGGGAACGCCTTCCAGCAGGACGTGACCACGCGCGAGCACGCCGACGAGCAGTCGTTCGACCAGGCGATCCTGGCCCACGATCACCCGCTTGACCTCGTAGATCGCCTTCTCCAGGGTCTGGACGTCACGCTCGAGGGTGCTGGGCGTCGAGACCGGCGTATCCTTCGCCGAGTTCGCTCCGCTCACACCGTCCGTCGAAGTCACCAACATCCCCGCTTTCGCCTTGGTCCTGTGCGTGCTGCCACAACTATTCCAGGTAATCACGGCCGATGCCGCAACCGGACCCGACAGAATGGGAATTCGACGGTCCGGAGCCCCCGGCTCGACACCCGGAATGTCCGCCGATCAGTCGACGATGCGCACCGCGAACGGCATGATGCCGCCCTCACGGACCGGGGACACCTTGACCACGTCGCCGCTTTCCGGCGCCTCGACCATCTGCCCGTCGCCCAGATACAACGCCACGTGCTGGCTGCCGTTCGGTCCCCAGAACAGCATGTCGCCGCGCTCACGGTCGCCGACCGGCACGCGCGTGCCCGCGTTGTACTGGTAGCCGCTGTAGTGCGGCAGCGCGACTCCGATGCCCGCGAACGCGTAGACCATCAGGCCGGAGCAGTCGAAGCCGACTTTGCTGTAGTCGCCGTGGCTGTCGGCGACGCCGCCGTCGCGGATGCCGAGGGTCGGACCGTCTTCGTCGCCGCCGCCCCAGGCATAGGTGACGCCCAGCTGTGACATGGCCCGATCGACCACGATCTCGATTGCCGACGAGCCCCCGACCGGGGGCGATTTCGGTCGCGGCGCGCTGCGGCGCGGCGGCGGCGCGTCCTCCAGCTGGGTGTGCGGGCGTTTGCCGGTGCCCAGTTCGGCGGCGCGGTCGAGCGCGGCGCGGTCGGCGGCCGCGCGGGCAGCGGCCGCGGCGGCAGCGGCCCGCACCGCGGCCTCCTCCGCCTTGCGCATCGCGTCCCAGGCCAGGAACGCGTCGCGCTGGCCCCGCAGACCCGCCACGTTCTGCCGCGCCTGATCGAGCCGGCCCTGCGCGTCCTGGCGTCGTCGCAGCAGGTCGTCGCGCTGGGCGGCCTGCCGGTCGAGTTCGGCCTTGGCCGCGGCGACGGCATGCTCGGCGTCGGTCTTGCGCGCGGCGGCCGTGGCGGCGGCCGCGTCGGCGTCCGCCTTCGCCCGCCGGGCGGTGGAGTTCTTGTTGCCCTGATCGATCTGGGCGCGCCGCAGGCCGTCCAGCACCTGCTGACGGTTCTTGGAGACCAGATCGAGCAGCTGGGCCCGATCCAGCGCGACCGCAGGGGTGGCCCCCGCGAGGTAGGTGACCATGGAGTCGGAGCCAGGGCGGGTGTAGACCTGGGTGGCGAACTCGTCGAAATCGCGGCGCGCCTGGCCCACCCGGACCGCGGCGTCGGCCAGGGCCAGCTGGGTGTCGACCACCACGACAGCGGCCGCGTCGGCGGCGTCGCGCGCGGTCTGCAGGTCCACCAGCGCCTTGTTGACGTCTTCCCGGCGCTGCGCGACGGCCTCGTCGAGCCGCCCCAGCTCGTGGTCGGCCACGGCGACCTGGTTGATCAGGGTGCCGATCTCGGCGACCCCGGCGTCGACCTGCGCGCCCGCCTGCGCGATCTGCGCGTCGCTGGGATTCGGCGGAGGAGGGGGCACAGCAGCGACCGGCCCGGTCGTGACCACTACGGCGACCAAGCTCAGCAACCCCACAGCGATCGATAGTCGGCGCCGGTGGGTCAGCCCGCCGATGTTGCGCATCACACCTCCAAGGGACCGGATTCCGGCAATCCTCTACGGCATCAGGCGAACCATCACGCACTGTGGTCGACAGATGGCCTCTGGAAACACATATTCCCCATCAGGGACCATTCGAACCGTATGACACTTACGTCACCGACGAAACGGCATCAAGCAGGGGGACGCGCGCAATTCTTCGTTTGCTTGAAATTTGCTACATTGAGCACCGGCTTCCCGGCCGCATAAGAGACCAACCGCCCCGGAAGTTGGCTACGTAGATACCATCGGCCCGTTCACCCCCCAGGTGGGGTGCCGTGCGTCTTCGCATCCAGCGAAGGCGCGTTCCCGTCCCACCAGCGCCGGGTACGCGGCGCCGCTACGGCAACCGCGCTGCCTCGAGAATCGAATCGGCCGGGAGCGACGTACAGAAGTGGCGTCGCGCGAGCTCAGAGAGTGCGGGCGTCGGACGATTCGCCGTCCGGGGCACGCCGATCACTCCCCGTACGCAACGCACCCGTGCCGTCCCCCGCCCGCCGGGTTTTGACCCAGTACAACCCGGCGATGACCGCCACGGTCCCGCCCAGCAGCGCGCAGGTGATCGCGGTCCAGGACATCGTCTCCGGCGTCTCCAAGCGGGCCGCGAAGATGCTCGCGGCCTCTCCGCTCCGGCCCTGTGTGCCCTTGGCGGCGTCCTCCGCCCATTCCAGCCGCACGCGGCTGATCGAGTCGCTGTAGGTGCCGACCCAGTCGTCGCTGAAGACGACCACGGTGCCGTGCTGCGTCTTGCCCACCTCGGTGGCCAGGTCCCGTAGGCTCGAGTCGTGTCCTGGATTGCCGGGGACGACCACGATGCTCAACGGAATTCCCTGCGAGCGCGCCTCCGCGGCGATGGCCGCCAGTTCCGCTTTGTTCTTCCCGGTCAGCGTCGCGACGTGATCGTCGGCCAGATCGGCGTTGAGCGAGCGCACGGTGTCGGTGGTGACATTCGGTGGCAATTCGGCGGCCATGGGGGTGAAAACCGAGTTGAGCGGGGCGGTCATCTTCCATCCGGTCTGTCGAGCCGCATCGGCAACCGAAGCGACGGGCATCCAACACTGCAGGGCGAGCAAGACCCCCCTTGCTGGCTCGAAAGCACAGTACGCGACGGAGTGTCGCATCCCGCGCGCACGGCACGCCGAACCGGCCCCCTGGCGTTTCACAGGACAAGCGTACTGTTAAGGTCGTAGGCGCGAGGAACCGGCGCTCGAGCGGCGCCGGAGCACCTCCGAAGACTCGGCCGCCGGCACAGCCCCGCCGGTGGCCGCCCTCACAGACGAGTGGAGCTGACGTGACGACAAGTATCGATACTTTCGGCGCCAAGGGCACCCTCGAGGTGGGAAGCAACTCCTACGAGATCTTCCGCCTCAACGCCGTGCCCGGCACCGAGAAACTCCCGTACGCACTGAAGGTCCTCGCGGAGAACCTCCTCCGCACCGAGGACGGCGCCAACATCACCGCCGATCACATTCGCGCCATCGCGAGCTGGGATCCCTCGGCGCAGCCGAACACCGAGATCCAGTTCACGCCCGCCCGCGTCATCATGCAGGACTTCACCGGCGTGCCGTGCATCGTCGACCTGGCCACGATGCGCGAGGCCGTGGCCACCCTGGGCGGCGACCCGGACAAGGTGAACCCGCTCGCTCCCGCCGAGATGGTCATCGACCACTCCGTCATCATCGACGTCTTCGGCCGCGCCGACGCCTTCGAGCGCAACGTCGACATCGAGTACCAGCGCAACGGCGAGCGTTACCAGTTCCTGCGCTGGGGCCAGACCGCGTTCGACGACTTCAAGGTCGTCCCGCCGAGCACCGGCATCGTGCACCAGGTCAACATCGAGCACCTGGCCCGCGTCGTCATGGTCCGCAACGGCCAGGCCTACCCCGACACCTGCGTCGGCACCGACTCGCACACCACCATGGTCAACGGCCTCGGCGTCCTCGGCTGGGGCGTGGGCGGCATCGAGGCCGAGGCGGCCATGCTGGGCCAGCCCGTCTCGATGCTGATCCCGCGCGTCGTCGGCTTCAAGCTGACCGGCGAGATCCAGCCGGGCGTGACCGCGACCGACGTGGTGCTCACCGTCACCGACATGCTGCGCAAGCACGGCGTGGTCGGCAAGTTCGTCGAGTTCTACGGCAAGGGCGTGGCCGAGGTGCCGCTGGCCAACCGCGCCACCCTGGGCAACATGAGCCCCGAATTCGGTTCCACCGCGGCGATTTTCCCCATCGACGACGTGACCGTCGACTACCTGCGCCTGACCGGCCGCTCCGACGAGCAGGTCGCGCTGGTCGAGGCGTACGCCAAGGAGCAGGGCCTCTGGCACGATCCCGACACCGAGCCCGCCTACTCCGAGTACCTCGAGCTGGACCTGAGCACCGTGGTGCCGTCCATCGCGGGCCCGAAGCGCCCGCAGGACCGGATCCTGTTGTCTGAGTCGAAGATCGCGTTCCGCAAGGACATCCACAACTACACCAACGACGCGGAGAGCGGCCCCGCCGCCGACACCCCGCACAGCAAGCTGGACGAGGCCGTCGAGGAATCCTTCCCGGCGAGCGACCCGGCGGTGCTGTCGTTCGCCGACGACGGCGCCGAGCCGCTGGTGTCGGCCGCCAACGGCGCCGAGGGCCGTCCGTCCAAGCCGGTGACGGTGCGCAGCGAGGAGTACGGCGACTTCGTGCTCGACCACGGCGCCGTCGTGGTCGCCTCGATCACTTCCTGCACCAACACCTCCAACCCGTCGGTCATGATCGGCGCGGCCCTGCTCGCCCGCAACGCGGTGGAGAAGGGCTTGGCCCGCAAGCCGTGGGTGAAGACGTCCATGGCGCCGGGTTCGCAGGTCGTCAACGGCTACTACGAGAAGGCCGGCCTGTGGCCGTACCTGGACAAGCTGGGCTTCAACCTGGTCGCGTTCGGTTGCGCCACCTGCATCGGCAACACCGGCCCGCTGCCGGAGGAGATCTCCAAGGCGGTCAACGACAACGACCTCACCGTCACCGCGGTGCTGTCGGGCAACCGTAACTTCGAAGGCCGTATCTCCCCCGACGTGAAGATGAACTACCTGGCCTCCCCGCCGCTGGTCATCGCCTACGCGCTCGCGGGAACCATGGACTTCGACTTCGAGAACGACCCGCTGGGCAAGGACACCGAGGGCAACGACGTCTTCCTGAAGGACATCTGGCCCTCGCCGCAGGAGATCCAGGACACCATCGACCGGGTCATCAGCCGCGACATGTTCCTCGAGGACTACAAGGACGTGTTCCGGGGCGACGAGCGCTGGCGCAGCCTGCCCACGCCGGAGGGCAAGACCTTCGAGTGGGACGCCGAGTCGACCTACGTGCGCAAGCCTCCGTACTTCGAGGGCATGCCGCAGACCCCGGAGCCGGTCACCGACATCAAGGGCGCCCGGGTGCTCGCGCTGCTCGGCGACTCGGTCACCACCGACCACATCTCCCCGGCGGGCAACATCAAGCCCGGCACCCCGGCCGCCCAGTACCTGGAGGCCAACGGCGTAGAGCGCAAGGACTACAACTCCTACGGCTCGCGCCGCGGCAACCACGAGGTGATGATCCGCGGCACCTTCGCCAACATCCGGCTGCGCAACCAGCTGCTCGACGACGTCTCGGGTGGTTACACCCGCGACTTCACCCAGCCCGGTGGCCCGCAGGCGTTCATCTACGACGCCTCGCAGAACTACCAGGCCGCGGGGATTCCGCTGGTCGTGCTCGGTGGCAAGGAGTACGGCTCGGGCTCCTCGCGCGACTGGGCCGCCAAGGGCACCAGCCTGCTGGGCGTGAAGGCCGTCATCACCGAGTCGTTCGAGCGCATCCACCGCTCCAACCTCATCGGCATGGGCGTCATCCCGCTGCAGTTCCCGGCGGGCGAGTCGGCCGCGTCGCTGAAGCTGGACGGCACCGAGACCTTCGACATCGAGGGCATCACCCAGCTGAACGAGGGTGTCACCCCGAAGACGCTGAAGGTCACCGCCACCAAGGAGAACGGTGACAAGATCACCTTCGACGCGGTGGTGCGGATCGACACCCCCGGTGAGGCCGACTACTACCGCAACGGCGGCATCCTGCAGTACGTGCTGCGCAACATGATCGGTGCTTGATCGCGCCACTTCGGCGGCGCGGGTCCGCGCCTCCGAGGTCTAGTGTTCGCGAGAACCCCCGCATCGGTGGACCGCCGATGCGGGGGTCCGTGTTTCCCCGCTGGAGGATTCCGTGCCCAAGGTCAGTGACGATCACCTCGCCGCCCGGCGCAGCCAGATTCTCGATGGAGCACGCCGTTGCTTCGCCGAGTACGGCTACGACGGCGCAACCGTGCGCCGCCTCGAGGAGGAGATCGGGCTATCCAGGGGCGCCATTTTCCACCACTTCCGCGACAAGGACGCGCTGTTCTTCGCCCTCGCTCAGGAGGACGCCGAACGCATGGCCGACGTCGCGGCCAACCAGGGCATCGTGCAGGTGATGCGCGACATGCTCGCCCACCCGGAGCAGTTCAACTGGCTCGGTACGCGTTTGGAGATCGCGCGACGGCTGCGCACCGACCCCGAGTTCCGCGCGGGCTGGACCCAGCGTTCGGCCGAACTCACCGCCGCCACCCTGGCCCGCCTGGAACGCCGCAAGGCCGCGGGCGCGCTGCGCGACGACGTGCCCACCGACGTTCTGCTCGGTTACCTGGACCTGGTCCTCGACGGACTCATCGCCCGGATCGCCTCCGGGCACACCAACGAGAACCTCTCGGCGGTGCTGGATTTGGTCGAGGCGTCGGTCCGTCGCAAGCAATGAGCGCTGCCCCGCCGCCGCGGGTCCTCGGGTGGCGGAAGGTGCTCAGTACGTCGTATTGATGTACTCGGCGGCGTGCGTGGTCCACGGGACGTTCGTCCCGGGCATGTGCTGATGGTTGTAGAGGACGTGCTGGCCGTAGGGCCACGGGGTGAGGTAGCCGACGACGCCGCGGACCGCCGCGGTGTAGCGGTCGAGGTTGCCGATCGGGTCGCGCAGCAGGATCTCCAGCAGTTCGGCGAAGATCAGCGGCGCGACGTCGCCGATGCGGGCGCCCTCCACGAAGGAGAACGGCGAGATGCCCACGTCGATGACGCGCAACGGCGAATTGCCCGGTGACGCGGTGATGATGTCGCCCGGATTGGCGTACTCGCGCACCGCGACCGAGGCGGGCCACGCGCCGCGCTGCCCGTGCAGGCCGAACGTATTCGCCGGGCAGAGATTCGCCACCGACTGCCCGGCGCGGCGCAGGGGGTTGGCGATGTTCACCACGAAGGCGATTTCCAGCGGCGTGCCGTCGGTGTTCTTGTACTTCCCGGACTGGACACCCTCCAGGATGCGGCTGGCGCAGATGCCGCCGAGCGAATAGCTCAGCAGGCCGCAGACGTTCGGCGAGTCCTGGATCGCCTTCACCCCGGCGGCGACTCCGAGCCGTACCGAGGTCTCCAGCGAAGGTCCCCACGCCTCCGGGACAGGGCCGACAGAAGCGGGCCAATCCGGTTCGAAGCAGCTGAATCTGCTGGTGTCGAGCAGTTTCGTGACGTCGTGCAGCATGCCCGCGGGCGTTCCGCCGGAGTTGCGCGGCTCGCCGGTGCCGCGGAGCGTGATGATGTCGATCATCGTGTCCTCCTTGCACAACCGCGCCGACCCCTTCGGCACGGAATCCCAAGGTAGACCCGCCGCGGCGCGTTGACACGAGTATCGGGCTACCTCATCGAGGCACGAGTTCTCCCATGTAGAGCGCGATTCAGTGCGGAGACGGGTGCGTGAGCTATCGCGATTACGCGCCCGGTTCCATGCTGCTGAGCAGGATTCGCGCGATTCGGTCCAGTTCCCGGCGTTCGCTCGCGGTGAGCACCGACAGCAGCCGGGTCTCGTTCGCGGTGTGCTCGGTGACCACGGTGTCGACCAGTTCGCGCCCCGGTTCGGTCAGGGCGACGCGCACCGCCCGGCGGTCGTGCGCGTCGGCCACGCGCCGCACCAGCCCCGCCGACTCCAGGCGATCCAGCCGTCCGGTCATGCCCGCACGTGACAGCATCAACGTGTCGGCGAGGGCCGAGGGGTTGAGTTCGAACGGCTCGCCCGAACGGCGCAGCGCGGCAAGCACATCGAACTCGCCGCGTTGCAGGCCGTGCTTGCCGAACACCGCCTCGATCTCCCGCTGGGCCACCACCAGCAGCCGGCCCAGCCGTCCGACCACGGCCATCGCCTCGAGATCGAGGTCGGGGCGTTCCCGTTCCCACTGCGCCACGATCGCGTCCACGGCGTCCGTCTTCCGCTCGGTCATGGACAAGATTCTATTCGGTGGGATATAGTTCGGTATCGAATTATCAGCGGACGAACTAATGGAGACCCCGATGCACACCCCCACTGCTCGCAAGGACGTCGCGATCCGCCAGCCGCAGGACGCGGAGACCCTGCGCACCACATCGGTCACCCTGCGCCTGCTGATCGACGCCGAGGAGGCGGGCGGCGGCCTGAGCACACTCGAGGTCAGCATGGATCGCGGCGCGGACGGGGCGGCGCCGCATTACCACACGCGTTCCGACGAGCTTTTCTACGTCGCCGAGGGGGAACTGCAACTGCTGGCCGGTGACCGCATCGTCACCGTCGGCGCGGGCGGGTCGATCGTTGTCCCGAAATTCATGCCGCATGCCTTCGGCGCCGCGCCCGACAGCACGGCGCGCATCCTCATCGCGCTCACCCCGGGCGTGCAGCGATTCGAGTACTTCCGGCTGCTGGAGCGGATCGCCGCGGGAGAATCCACGATGACCGAACTCGCCGCCGCGCAGGAAGAGTTCGACAACCACTTCATCGACGCTCCCGCCTGGTGGGCGGAGCGCAACGCGAACCGGGGCTGACTTCCAGCGAAGCTCGGAACCGCGGACACACAACCGGATTCGGGCAAGCCGATCAGACGCGACGCAGATCGGGGCGAAGGACATACGATGCCGTGCACACCCGGCCGCCATGACCCCACCGAGCTGCGCGAATGTACAGATGCACAGCCGCCAATATCGGGCTATGGACACCGTCCGTGCACCGCGTGCGAATAGCTCCTTGATTGCGCTGGAGGTATTTCCAGCCTACCGGAAATCTTTCGGCCCTCGCCGCTTTTGGATCGGAATTCGGTTTGCCACGGGCCGGGAAATCTCGCGATCCGAGCCGGTAGCGCCCCTCGCCGCGATATGATCGCTCACACGCTTGGGGGTCGTGGCAAATCGTGAGCAGATCGGAGAAACGGCTATGACCGACGCAATCCACCCTCCCGGTACGACGCCGAAGGCTGACCGCGTTCCTCCGCTCCAGGGCCTGCTGGTCGCGGAATCCGACCGGCAGATCAGCGTGCGCGTCGCCGAGGGAACGTGGACCTTCAGTCGGTCCGATGTCCTGCGCGTGATCGATTCCGCGGCGCCGCACGCCGATCAGGACGGCCGCCCGGTGCTGGTGGACATCCGGGCGGGCGCCACCGCCGATTTCACCCGCAGGCTGCGCATCGATCTGGTCGATCGGCCGATGACCATCCCGGAGTCACCGTCGGAGGCGCTCGGCGACGAGCAGCTGCGTCAGCTCACCGAAACCTGGGCCGACCGGCTGCAACTCGTCGATTCTCCGGGCGCGGGCGGGGCGACGTTCACCTACTGCCAGACCAAGACGATCAACGGCAGCGACGACGGCATCAACTGCGACAGCCTCGACTGAGCGGCAGGCCGATGGCCGCACGCCGGCGCGGTTCGGTCCTGATCGTGTCCGAATCCGATGATCTACACGCCACCGCGATGGCGGCGACCCTGCGAGAACACCACGGGCTCGGCCCGATCCACCTCGACCTGCGTGATTTCCCCCGGGAGTCCGGCAGCTTCCGGCTGGACCGGCTCGGCACCACGCGGTCGCTGTCGCACCTGATCGGCCTCGACGACGTCCGGTCGGTGTGGTGGCGGCGCCCGCACCCCGCGCGGGTACCCGCGAGCGTCCGCTCCTCGGACAACGATTTTCGCCAAGCCGAGTGCGACGGATTCATCCAGGGCCTGCTCTGGTCCATCCCGGCTTACTGGGTCAACGACCCGGGCGCCGACCGCACCGCGGGACGCAAGATCGTGCAACTGGAGACGGCGTTGCGGGCCGGGTTCGCGGTGCCGGAGACTCTGATCACCAATGATCCGGACGAGGCGCGCAGCTTCGTCGAATCCCGTCCCGGCCCGGTCGTTTACAAGCGCACCGGCACCAGCCGAGCGGAGTTCGCCGAGACCAGGATCATCTCCAGGGACGATTTCGGCAGGCTGGCCGCGATCCGTTCGGCGCCGACCACCTTCCAGGACTACGTCGACGCCACCTGCGATCTACGCGTGGTCTGGGTCGACGGCGTCGAATGGACCGTGCGCATCGACTCGCAGGCGGGCGTCGGGAAGGTCGACTCCCGCCTGGACACGTCGGTCGATTTCGTGCCCGGCCAGCTGCCCGCCTCGGTGAGCAAGTCGCTGGCCACCCTGATGGGCGCGCTCGGATTGTCCTTCGGCGTCCTCGACATTCGGCTCGGCCGCGACGGCGAGTACTACTTCTTGGAGGTCAACCCGCAGGGCCAGTTCGCCTACCTGGAGATCAAAACCGGACTGCCGATCTTTCGCAGCCTGGCCAACCTGCTGGTGGACGGTGACGGCATGGTGGCGGGCTACTGAGCACAACCGCCATCCCGCGCCGTCGGCAGCGGAAACCCCGGTAGGCGAGATTCATTCATCGCGTCGAGGCAGGACTCCCGCGCTGCCCCGGCACGCGCCGACACGGTCACCGGCTTACCCGGTTGCCCTTCAGGCGAACAACGCCGACGGCAAGTCCGCGCCGACCCGCCGGGCGGCCGCCTCGGCGGTTCCTAGGGGAACGGACGGCGGAACCATCATCCGTGACAGCGGGCTCCGCACCGCGAGGCCCCTTCCGCCGGCCACGTGTACGGCACCGTGCGACGGGTTCCTCGCGGCGCGAATTCCGCGCGCCGTGGCGGTGCTATTGACCCTTGCGGCGATTGGCTCCGCCCCGGCTGCGGAGCTGCACATGCGACTCCACGAGCACGTTGTGGATGAAGCCGTAGGAGCGGCCGGTGGACCGCGCCAATGACCGGATGCTCGCACCCGCCTCGTATTGTTTCTTCAGCTGGGTCTGTAGGCGGTCGCGTGACTTCCCGGTGACGCGTGTGCCCTTACCCAATGTGGCCTTGCTTTGTGGCCTGTCGCTCATGGCTTCCTCCGAGTCGCCGAGCAGCGTCTTTCCAGGCTAAGCACTCAGCAGGCCGTGATCAACGGGTTCCTGTGATGAAACTCACGCGAGCTGAATAAGTTCCAGGTATTCGGCCGACCAATGGTCTTCTGTCCCGTCCGGAAGCAGGATCACGCGTTCCGGAGACAGCGCCTCCGCTGCGCCGGGGTCGTGGGTTACCAGCACCACCGCGCCCGCGTAGGTGCGCAGGGCGTCGAGCACCTGCTCCCGCGACACCGGGTCGAGGTTGTTCGTCGGCTCGTCCAGCAGCAGCACGTTCGCCGCCGAGGAGACCAATCCGGCGAGTGCGAGCCTGGTCTTCTCACCACCCGACAGGGTGCCCGCCGGCTGCTCGAGTTGCGGACCGGAGAACATGAAAGCGCCGAGCAGGCCGCGCAGATCCTGCTCGCCCGCGTCCGGCGCGGCGTGGCGGATGTTCTCCCACACGGTGGCGTTGTCGTCCAGGGTGTCGTGCTCCTGGGCGAAGTAGCCGATCTTCAGGCCGTGCCCCGGCACCAGCCCGCCCGCCGTCGGCTGCTCGACGCCGGCCAGCAGGCGCAGCAGCGTCGTCTTGCCCGCACCGTTGAGTCCGAGGACGACCACCCGGCTGCCGCGATCGATCGCGAGGTCGACGCCGGTGAAGATCTCCAGCGAGCCGTAGACCTTGGTCAGGTTCTCGGCCATCAGGGGGGTCTTGCCGCAGGCAGCGGGCTCGGGGAACTTGATCCGGGCGACTTTGTCGGCCACGCGCACGTCGTCGAGCTCCGCCAGCAGGCGATCGGCGCGCTTGGCCATGTTCTGCGCCGCAGTCGCTTTGGTGGCCTTCGCGCCGAGCTTGGCCGCTTGGGCGCGCAGCGCACTGGCCTTCTTCTCGGCGTTCGCGCGTTCGCGGCGCCTGCGCTGCTCATCGGTCGCGCGCGCGTCGAGGTACTTCTTCCAGCCCATGTTGTAGACGTCGGCCTCGCCGCGCACCGCGTCCAGGAACCACACCTTGTTCACCACGTCGGCGAGCAGGTCGACGTCGTGGCTGATGACGATCAGTCCGCCGTCGTGGTTCTGCAGGAAGCCGCGCAGCCAGGTGATCGAGTCGGCGTCGAGATGGTTGGTCGGCTCGTCCAGCAGCAGGATGGTGTCGGAGCGCCCGCCGCTGCCGTCGGAAGCGGCGAACAGGATGCGCGCCAATTCGATTCGGCGCCGCTGGCCACCGGAGAGGGTGCGCAACGGCTGGCCGAGGACCCGGTCGGGCAGGCCGAGACTGTGGCAGATGCGCGCGGCCTCGCTCTCGGCGACGTAGCCGCCGAGTGCCGAGAAGCGCTCCTCGAGCCTGCCGTACTTGCGGACGGCCTTCTCGCGCTCCTTGTCGTCGGCCACCTCGGCCATCAGCGCCTGCTGCTTCTCCATTTCCCGGATCAGCGTGTCCAAGCCGCGGGCGGACAGCACCCGGTCGCGAGCCAGCACGTCCAGATTGCCCTCGCGCGGATCCTGCGGCAGGTAACCGATGTCGCTGGAGCGAAGGATCTTCCCGGCGTACGGCTCACCCTCACCGGCCAGGATGCGCAGCGTGGTGGTCTTCCCCGCGCCGTTGCGCCCGACCAGCCCGATCCGGTCGCCCGCCTGCACCCGCAGCGCCGGTCCCGGAGCGGACAGCAGGGTGCGGACTCCGGCCCGGACCTCCAGGTCGGTCGCGGTGATCACAAACTTCTCCTCGCGGATCGTGGTGCTGGACGCGTGCTCGATTGTGCGACCCGACGCGCACAAGAACCACCGATTTTACCTGGGACCAGTGGTGGTGCCCCATCCCAGCACCCCGCATGTGACGGCGGTAACGGCCCGTACGATCGCCTGCGCTAGCGTGCGATGCCATGAGTACCGATCTATTGGGCAAGAGCGCTCTGGTCACGGGGGCCAGCCGTGGCATCGGCAAGGCGGTCGCGGCGGAACTGCTCGGCCGCGGCGCGAACGTGCTGATCACCGCGCGGAAGAAGGATCCGCTGGAGGAGGCCGCCGCGGAGCTGCGCGAACTGGGTCACCAGGGCCAGGTCGTCGCCCTGGCCGGCAACTCGGGTGTCGCCGCGGATCGGGCGGCCGCGGTCGAGCGCGCGGTCACGGAGTTCGGTTCGCTGGACGTGCTGATCAACAACACCGGCATCAACCCGGTCTACGGCTCCCTGATGGACGCCGACCTGGACGCCGTGCGCAAGATCTTCGACGTGAACGTGGTCGCGGCTCTCGGCTACATCCAGGAGGCCTACCGGGCGTGGATGCGCGACCACGGCGGCGCCGTGGTCAACGTGGCCAGCGTGGCGGGCATCCGCTCGACCGGCGTGATCGCCGCCTACGGCGCGTCCAAGTCCGCGCTGATCCATCTCACCGGCGAACTCGCCTGGCAGCTGGGGCCGAAGATCCGGGTGAACGCCGTCGCCCCCGGCGTGATCAAGACCAAGTTCGCCGACGCGCTGTACTCGGCCGACGAGGAACGCGCCGCGAGCGTGTACCCGATGAAGCGGTTGGGCAGCCCGGAGGATGTGGCGCGCTTGATCGGATTCCTGGTTTCGGACGAGGCTGCGTGGATCACCGGCGAGACGGTGCGCGTGGACGGCGGATTGCTCTCCACCGGCGGTATCTGACCGGCGACAGCGCCGCTACCGGAACGCCAGCGCGCCGAGCGTGTCGGCGTGCCGGTAGCGCAGGTATTTCTCCACGGTTGGGGCGTCGACCGCGCCGGTGGCCGTCGCCAGCGTCACCACCACGAATTCCTTCTCGGTGCCGTCCTTCCACTTGCCGGTCGCATAGCCCTTGATGTACGTGCCGGGACGCAGGGTGAGGTCCGCGTCGGTGAACCGGTCTTTCGCCGCGGCCGCCTTGCCCTGGTCGGCCATGCCGAGGACGAACTGGGTGAGCATGAGCGCGCCGCCCTCGGCGCGATACACCAGCTCCGCCGCGTAGACGCAGCCGAGGCCGGTGAGCTTGCCCGCCGCTTCGATCGGATGGCAATCGGCGTGATCACGGCCGTCGACCCAGTCGGCGTGCAACTCGACGCGATCGAACCGGAAGTCCCAGTCTTTCGCGTATTCCGTGTAGCTCAGCCTGCCCGACGAAGGGCGCGTACCGCCCGGCGTGGGCCGCGCGGGTCGAGTGCTGGTGACGCCGCCCGCGCGGGTGGTCGCCTCGGCGGACGTGGCCGCGGCCTGCGCGTGCCCCGGCACCCGCGAATGCGCCGACACGCCGATCCCGACCGCCACCAGCACGGCGACCACGCCGACCGCCAGCGCGACGATCACGCCGGTTCCGCGCCTGGGCGGCGGAGGTAGGGGCGGCGCCTCCCACGCCTGCATCGGGTACGCGCTCGGCGGGGACATGCTTCCCCAGTCCGGCGCGTGCCGCGCCTCGTCCGATTTCCCGTAATCCGCTCGGCCGCCGCCGAATCCGGAACCGGACGGGTAGGTCATCGCGGTCGCCCTCCACATTCCCGGCAGCCGTCCCACCCCGTGTGGGCCTCCCCGGAGCTGCCGGACCGACCCTACCGGATCGGGCTCGTCCGATCGTCGCGGCTCAGAGCCGCGCGGGCTGGAGCCAGTCCTCCCGTCCCGCGACCGGGGGAGCGGCAGGCTCCTCGTCGATGCCGAAGCGCCGGTGCAGTGCGCGCAACGGGCCGGGCGCGTACCAGTTCCAGTGGCCGAGCAATTCCATCGCCGCGGGCAGCAGGAAGCCGCGCACCAGGGTCGCGTCCACCAGGACGGCGAGCGGAAGCCCGATACCGAACGCCTTCATGAAGGTGATGTCGGAGGCCAGGAAACCGAGGAAGACCAGCGAGATCAGGACCGCCGCGGCCGTGACGATCCGGCCGATGCGCTCCAGCCCGGAGGTGACGGCCAGCGCGTTCGATCGGGTGCGCTGGTACTCCTCCCGAATGCGCGCCAGCAGGAAGACCTGGTAGTCCATGGCGAGACCGAACGCGACGCCGAACAGCATGACCGGAACCGTCGGCGGCAGGTCGCCGGTGACGGTGAAACCGAGCAGCCCGGACAGGTGCCCGTCCTGGAAGATCCAGACCAGCGCACCGAAGGTCGCGGTGAGGCTCAGGAAGCTGAGCACGACCGCCAGCAGCGGGAGCACGACGCTGCCGGTGAGCAGGAACAGGACCACCACCATGATCAGCACGACGAAGGCCAGCGCGTAGGGCAGCGCCGAGATCACCGAGCCGATGGCGTCCGCGTTGGCCGCGGCAACGCCGCCGACCAGCACCGGCGAGGCGGCGGGCGTCGCGCGCACGTCATCGGCGATCCGGTCCAGCACCGTGGGATCGGTGGTGTCCGGGACCACCGTGAGATAGGCGGCGTTCGCGGCGCGGAAGCGGCCGTTGGCCTCGGTGGGCGCGGCGAGCAGCCCGCCGTGGCTGTAACTGCCGGTGGCGGTGTCGACCCGGCGGACGTTCTCGATCTCCGACAGTTCCCGGGCGTAGGCGTCCAATCCGGCGGCGCTGTAGGCGCTTTCGGGCAGTACCGCGAACAGACCGTTCTGCTCGGTGGCGGAGAAGTCGCGCTGGATGGTCTCGGTGACCTGGCGATTGTTCATCGACTCCGGCAGCGACCGTTCGTCGGGGAAGCCGAGCTGCACGCCGAGGAACGGCGCGCCCAGCACGAGCAGCAGGGCGGTCACCGCCAGGCCGATGGGCACCGGCCGCATCATCACGAACCGCGCCAGGCGGTGCCAGGCGCCCTCGCCGGGCGCGGGGCGAGCGGCGCGCAGGAACCACCACAACTGGCCGTTGTCGATCTTGGTGCCGAGCAGGAACAGGATCGCCGGCAGCACGGTCAGCGACACCGTCGCGGCGATCACCGCGACGGCCAGACCCGCGTAACCCATCGACCGCACGGCCAGCAGCGGGAAGAACAGCAGGCCCGACAGTGCGACCGCGACGGTGACGGCGGAGAACAGGACGGTCCGGCCCGCCGAGCGCATGGTCGCCGCCACCGCGGCGCCGGGCTGCTGACCGGCGACCAGTTCGTCGCGGTAGCGGCTGATGATCAGCAGGCTGTAGTCGATCGCCAGGCCGAGCCCGAGCAGGGTGGCGACGTTGGTCGCGGTGGCGGCGAGATCGGTGACGCTCGCGATCAGCCACAGCGCGCCCATCGTGATCATCACCGTGATCATCGCGACCACCAGCGGCAGGCTGGCCGCGACCAGGCCGCCGAACACGAGCAGCAGGGCGACCAGCGTGATCGGGAAGGCGATGGATTCGCCCAGCACGACGTCCTTCTCGCTCTGCTGCACCGTCTCGTGCAGCAGCATCGCGTAGCCGCCGACCCGCACCTCGAGCGGGCCGCGCGTGCCGCCGAACCGGTCGGCGAGGTCGCCCACCCGCTTGTCGACCTCGGCCTCCTCGCCGAGGATGCTGGCCACGATCAGGCCCTTGGTGCCGTCGGTGCTGCGCAGCGCGGGCGATTTGTCGGTCCAGTAGGACGTGACGCCCGCGACGCCGGGCTCCGACTTCAGCTCGGTGGCCAGGTTCGTCGCCGCGGTGGCCGCGGCGTCGTCGTCGACCGATCGGCGAGTCTGCACCAGCAGCACGAAATTCGGGGTGGCCTCGCCGAAGGTGTCGCGCAGCACGGCGGTCGCCCGGCTCGATTCGCTGTCGGGGTCGATGTACCCGCCGCCCTGCACTTTGTCGAACAGCGTCGCGCTCAGCGTGCCCATCGCCAGTGCGAGCACCACGAACACGGCGAGGATCCACCGGCTGCGCCGCCTGGTCAGTTCGAACACTGCGTCTACCCCTAACTCGTTCCGGTCGTGCCGCTTTCGCTCTCGGACGCCAGCGGTCGCCGGTCGGCAACCTGCCCGGCGCGCCATCCGCGGCGCACCGGTGCGCCGACACCTGACACTCGGCACCGGAGCCGGATGCGTGCGCCAGCGCCCCGGCATCCTAGCAACGCGCGACAAACTACGGTGAGCGCGAACACATTCCATCGGCACACGGCCCGGCCACGACCGGTCCTGCCGAGGCGCGGCCGCACTCCCGGGGACGCTCGGCCCGCACCGACCGGCCGCGCGGGTGCGCGTCGAAGTCGCCCCCTCTTCGTGGTCACCGACTGCGGTCTGGACACCGATCCGCGCCGGTCACGTTTCGGCACGCGGGCTTGGCACTCCGGAGCACCGCGAAGCCGGATCCTCCGCCCCTTCCCGTGTGGGCGGTACCCGCGTCGAGTGCGCAGATGAGAGGCTGCCACCATGCCTCGCATCGCATCACCGCGAACCTCAGGCCCGTGACGTGACACCCGACTTGGTCGTCTGCGGTCTCGGCCCGGCCGGTCGCGCCCTCGCGCACCGCGCCGTGGCGCGCGGGCTCACGGTCACCGTGGTGGATCCCGCGCCGGAGCGCAGGTGGACCGCCACCTACGCGGTGTGGGCCGACGAACTGCCGGAGTGGCTGGCGCCGGATGTCGTCGCGGCGACGGTGCCCCGGCCGCTGGCCTGGGGAACGCGCGCGCACCGGGTGGACCGCCCCTACGTCGTGCTGGACACCGGTAGATTGCAGACCGCGCTGGGGCTGGCCGACGCGAACGTCGTCACCGACCGCGCGGCCCACATCGCTCCCGAACGGGTGACCTTGGTCTCCGGTGCGACGATCACCGGCGCGAGGGTGATCGACGCGCGCGGCCTGGCCCGCTCACCCGCCCGGGCCGAGCAGACCGCCTACGGCGTCATCGTGGACGCGGAACGCTGCGGCGGACTCGACCCGCTGTTCATGGACTGGCGGCCGGACAACGGCGCCGCGCCCGGCGCGCCGCGCTCGTTCCTCTACGCCGTCCCGTTGGACGCCGAGCGGATGCTGCTCGAGGAAACCTGCCTGGCCGGTCGTCCCGCGTTGACCGGTGCGCAACTGCGCGCGCGCTTGCGGCACCGGCTCGATGCCAGGGGCATTCGATACACCGGCGAGGAGCCCGTGGAACACGTCCGATTTCCGGTGCAGGGCGGCCGCCCCGGGCCTCGGAGATTCGGGGCGGCGGGCGGATTCCTGCACCCTGCGACCGGGTACAGCGTCGGCGCCACGCTGGCTTCCGCCGACGCGGTGGCGGCGGGACAGGACGTGTGGCCTGCCGCAGCACGCGTCGTCCACCGGCTGCGCGGTGCCGGGCTGCGCGCCCTGCTCGCGCTGCCGCCCGATGATCTCCCGCTGTTCTTCGACACCTTCTTCGCGCTGCCCCCGGCGACCCAACGCGCGTATCTGTCGGGCCGCACCGACCTCGCGGGCACGGCCAAGGCGATGAGTGCGCTCTTCGTGGCGTTGCCGGGGCGGCTACGGCGGCGCGTCGCGGCCGCGACACTCGGGGTTCCGGTTCCCGCGCGAGGTCGAGGGGCTTCGGCCATGATGGGTGTATGAGATCGATCTGGAAGGGCTCGATCGCATTCGGGCTGGTGAATGTTCCGGTGAAGGTGTACACCGCCACCGAGGACCACGACATCCGGTTCCATCAGGTGCACGCCAAGGATGGAGGCCGGATCAAATACGAGCGCGTCTGCACCGTGTGCGGTGAATCCGTCCAGTACACCGAGATCGACAAGGCCTACGAGTCCCCGGACGGCGACAAGATCGTCCTCAGTGACGAGGACTTCGCGAAACTGCCGGTGGCCGAGAAGCACGAGATCCCGGTGCTCCAGTTCGTGCCGTCCGAGCAGATCGACCCGATCCTGTTCGAGAAAAGCTACTACCTGGAACCGGATTCCAGCACGCCGAAGGCCTACGTCCTGCTGGCGCGGACGCTGGAGAAGATCGAGCGCACCGCCCTGGTGTATTTCACGCTGCGGCAGACGACGCGGCTGGCCGCGCTGCGCGTGCGTGAGGGCGTTCTGGTGGTCCAGACGCTGCTGTGGCCGGACGAGGTCCGCTCCGTCGACTTCGAATCCCTCGACGGTGTCGCCGACCCCAGGCCGCAGGAGATCAAGATGGCCGAGACGCTCGTCGAGGCCATGTCCGACGACTTCGATCCGGAGCAGTTCACCGACGAGTACCAGATCGAATTGAAGCGCTTGCTCGACGAGGCGATCGCCAGCGGCACCGGCAAGGTGCCCGAGCAGCCGGAGCTCGCGCCGAGCGGGATGGACGCCGAGGTGGTCGACCTGGTCGCCGCCCTGCAGCGCAGCCTGGAGGCGAGCGGGCGCAGGACCGCGGGTGGCGACGGCGCGGAGCCGAAGAAGACCGCGAGGAAGGCCGCGGCCAAGAGCGCCGGAGCCAAGAGCGCCGGAGCCAAGAGCGCCGCCAAGAGCACCGCGTCCAAGAGCGGCGCCTCGAAGAGCGCGGCCACCAAGAGCACGGCGAAGAAGATGCCTGCGAAGAAGGCGGCAAAAAAGGCCCCGACGCGCAAAGGCGCCTGACGACCGCGGAGCGGAACCGCAGTGCGGCGGCGCGTCAGCCCTCCGCCGCGAGCTGCCTGCCCTCTTCGAAGAACTCCAGCAATGCCGCGACGGTGTTCACCGCGCCGCGCGGCCTGCGCGCGCCGAACGGCGCGTTCCAGAAATCGCCGGTCCGTGGCGTCCATGGTCCGATGTAGGCGTACGGGCCGGGATGGGCGTCGTCTCCCGGCGAGACCCCGTAGTTCACCTCGTCGAGCGTGCTCGACAGATCGAAATGCTCCGGCCACAGCACCGGCGTCACGCCGGAAGCCAGGCAGCGCAACGCCTTGTCCCCTACCGCGAGCCAGTCTTCGATCAACCCGGCCGCCGAGGGATCCACCTCGATCGTCGCATCGGGGTCTACGCCCGTGGTGTCCGCGTACACACCCTCCGGCGGCCCAGGTTCGAAACCCGCAGCCCGGGCGAGTTCTCGATAGGTTCCCTCCAGCAGGACCCGCCCTTCCGGCCAGACCAATTCCGCTCCGACAACCGAGACCGGCCACCGCACACCCCCGAAGCCTCCCCGCACGACGCCCAACCGGATGGTGCCGAACTCCCGGAATTGCGGCCCAGCGATCAACAACTCCGCGACCGCGTGCAACCCGGCGCGCGATCGCCGATACGTCACCTCGTCCACCACCGCATCATCTCCGCTGTCCCATACCTCGCGCAGGGGTTTCCGACGGGTGGCGCCCGGCTTCGCCCATTCACTCTCGGATGCCGGCACGCTTGCGATTCTCAGCCAGAGGCGAAGGCGTTCGGCAGCACCAGCGGAGCGCCCGGGATGTGCGACGAACGAAGCAATTCGGCCTTGTCGGCTTGATCGGGTGGTCTCAGTCGACAAGTGCACCGCCCGACAGATTGACAACGGTTCCGGTCATGACTCCAGCGCGATCTGAAGCAAGGAAAGCGGCAGTCTCTGCGACTTCGGAGAGCGTGGGCAGCCTTTTCAGGAGCGTCCCCTGCGCCATCGCCCCGCCTTCGAGCAATTCCTGGACCGATTCCCCCGCCGCTGCCGCGGTCTGGACGAAGAGATCCTTGGTGTAGGAACCCGCCGCCGGGGCGTCGACGACAGCGTGTGGACGGATGTCGATGACCCAGATGTTGCGGGGTGCCAGCTCCGCGGCCAGACCCCGCGCGAATGCTTCCTTGCCGGCCGCGCTCACGGCGTGCCCGAGGATGCCGCCCACGGCCAGTTTGGCGCCGGGCTCGGACAAGGTCAGAATGACGCCAGGACGCTCGCGACCCATGTGCGGTGCCACAGCCTTGCTTGTGATGAACAGCGTCCGCAGAAAGCCGTCGATCGGCCGCATGAACTCCGCCAGCGAGAGGTTCGCCAGCACCGTCCCCTGGTCGTGCATCACGCTCACGGCATTGAGGGCGATGTCGATGCTCCCGCCCGCCGCCGCGATCGCGTTGGCGTGGTTTTCGACCGCCTGTTGATCGAGAACGTCGACTCGCGCGGTCTCGACGGTCCCGCCCGTGGCGGCGATATCCTCCGCCACGGCGTCGAGCTTCGCCTGCGTTCGCCCGGCGAGGAAGACCCGCGCGCCTTCTCGGGCGAATACCCGTGCGATAGCGCCGCCGATTGCGCCCCCGCCGCCATAGATCACAGCGTTCTTGTCCTCGAGCAGCAATCCACTCATGTGTGTCCTCCGGAGTTCTGCAGCCGCACCACGAATACCAATACGCAACCATTGGTTGCGCATAACCGTAACCGACGCACCCGACGATCCGCAACCTCTTGTTGCGCAATGGTCGCGCGCGGGCTGTGGTAGCCGCCCGGCGGATCGGCATCACGGGCTCCCGGCCACAGAGATGTCTCGCCGGCAACGCGGGCGCGGAAGCCGGCGTGAAGGCGTCCTGATGGTCAGGAAGGCCGGGTGATGCCCTCGCTGCCGCCGAAGCTGGCTTCCTCGTGGCTGACGAGTCCGAGCAGCGCCAGCGGCCGCGGTGTCACCGCGATGGTCAGGTAGGAGACCGTGATCGCCCAGCGGTTCACGGCTCTCGGCACGGCGAAGGTGTGATAGGCGCGCGTCACCGCCTTGGCGGGCAGACCGGAGAGGCGGATGCCCATCGGGTTGGCGACGGCGAAGCCCGGCCCGAGGTCGACGACCAGACCGAGGTCGCGATGCTTGTAGTCCACGGCAGTGCCGATGCCGAGACTGGCGGCGACGTTCCTGGCCAGCGTCTTGCCCTGCCGCGAGGCGTGCTGCGCCGTGGGCGGCGTGATCCGGCCCGGCTTGGTGAGGTCGGGCACGGCCGCCGCGTCCCCGCCCGCGAAGACGTCCGGATGGCCGGGCACGGCCAGTTTCGCGTCGACGACCAAGCGCCCCTTCTCCAACGGCAGGCCGAGCGTGCCGAGCACCGGCGCGCCGGTCACGCCCGTCACCCAGGCGACGGTGTGCGTCGGAACCACCGTGCCGTCGGTGAGCACGACCGAGTTCTCGTCGAGTTTCTTCAGCGAGGTCTCCAACCGGATCTCGATACCCCGTTTCCGCAGCACCTTCAGCACCTTGTCGCTGAGCCGCTCGCCGACTTCGGGCATCACCCTGGGGGCCATGTCCAGCAGAAGGAAACGCACTTCGGCGGGGTCGAATCCGCGCCGGGCGGCGTACGCGTCGGCGAGGGCGCGCAACTGCGCGATCAGCTCGGTACCCGCGTACGACGCCCCCACGACGACCACGGTGCGGCGGGCCCGCCGTACTTCGGCGTCCTCTTCGTCGTCGGCGAGTTCGAGCTGGCGCAACAACTGCTCACGCAGGTACAGCGCCTCGGCGACGGTCTTGAGCCCGCGCGCGTGCTCCGCCAAGCCGGGTATGTCGAACAGCCGGGTGACCGATCCGGGCGTCAGCACCAGCCGATCCCAGGACAACTCCCGGGGCGGGTACTGCTCACCGGCCACCGTGATCGTCTTGTTCTGCAGGTCCACCGACCGGACGTTCGCGACCACGAGCCGGACCCGCGGCAGCGAATCGGCCAGGGAGATGGCGACGAATCGGGGGTCGATCAGTCCGCCCGCCACATCCGGCAGCAGCGGGGTGTAGAGCATGTAGTCGTTCGGGGTGACGAGGACGATTTCGACGTCCCGTTTCGCCTTCGCCACGATGCGGCAGAGCTTCTGGGCGCAGGTGAACCCGGCGAATCCACTCCCCACGATCACGACCCGCTGCGGGCTCGCGGTGTTCCCATCCGACACGGAGACCTCCTCGACGTCAGCTCTCCGACGCGATTCCCGCCCAGACCGTCCCGAAACCGCGCTACCGGCCGCTCGTGACTCGGCGAACTCCGCCGAACCGGCATTCATCGGTGGTTTGGCGTGCCGGGAGGGTGGTAGTGCGTCGGTGTCAGCTGCTCGAATCGGCGATTGCGCGAAAGGAGCACAGCATGGGCCAGGTCAATCCGATCCAGGTGCAGAAGTACCTCTCCGGTCTCGACTATCCGTGCGACCGCGAGGGCATTGTCTCGGCAGCCCGGGACAACGGTGCGGACAAAGACATCCTCAACGCCCTCGAGGCGATCCCCGACCGGACTTACGACGGCCCGAACGCGGTCAGCCAAGCCGTGTCGTGAACGCCCGCGACCACGGATCCCGGCGGCTACGGCCGGACCGGATCCGCGGTCGCTCGCGCCACCCCCTGAGCCCCGCACGCTGCAACCGGGCAGCGGACCCGCATGGCCAGGCACTCGGAAGGAGAACGCAGTGGACGCATTGACATTTCTGCGCACCGACCACGAAGGCGTACTCGGGATTCTCGAGTCCCTGGAACGTGGCCGGGGCAGCGGCGACGCAGAGGTCCGCGCTCGTGGTGATCTGGTGACCACCCTGGTGATCGCGGAATCGCAGCACGAGGCGATCGAAGAGCAGTTCTTCTGGCCGGAAGTCCGGCGGACGGTCCCGGACGGCGACGAACTCGCCGATCGGGCGATCGGCCAAGAGGACCGGGCCAAGAAATTGCTCCAGCAGCTGAAGAACTCGCAGGCGGGCAGCTCCGAGTTCGAGCAGGCGCTGACCGAGTTCATTCCCGCCGCGCGCGCCCACATCGAGTTCGAGCAGTCCGAGGTATGGCCGGTGTTCGCGGACGCGATACCACCGGAGACGTCCAACGAACTGGGGCGCAAGATGGCCGCGGCGAAGGCCATGGCACCGACCCGGCCGCATCCAGGCGCGCCGTCGAGCCCCGGCTATCTGAAGACCATGGGCATGGTGTCCGCGGTCGTGGACAAGATCCGCGACCTGATCAGCGGCAGGCGCTCCCACTACCCGCCGACCGCACCCCCGTCCTGACTCCCGGCGCAAAAGCGCCGACGTGCCCGCGACCGGCGGTCGCGGCGACTCGGCGCGCTGACTTCCGGAACCGGGACTCCAGGGCGAGCAGGGGTCGGCGGCGACGGTCTCGGCGACTTCGCCTCGGTCTACGGCTACCAGTGCTTCGACTGGCAGGTCACGCTCGTCGCGACGCGGATCATCATCGCGGGCATGCAGGGCATCAGCTCTTCGGCAACTGGTTGGCCCGGAAGTATTGCGCCGCTGAGCTATCCGGCGGTCGACGTGCAGGCGGTCAATCGCACGCTCGCAGCACGGGGAATCGCGCTGCCGAGATCGGGGAACGGCGGAGCGCTGGGACCGAGGACCTCGATGGCCCGGCGTTCGGCTTCGGCACGGGTGGCGCCCCACGCCCATCCGTGTCTGCCGTCGGCGCCGCGCACCACGGACCCGCAGGCGTTCCAGAACTGCACCACCGTCCGGCAGTCGGCGACACCGCATTGAGCGCGAGCCGCGGTGTCCGCAGCGGCGGCGCTCGCATAGTCCACCGCCGAAGTGACGGCGCCTGTGCTGGAGGAAAACGCCAGCGCGCCATAGTAGGTCGCCGCACGCGCTTCACCCGCAGGAGCGCCGACCACGGCGCAGGTGGCGGCCGACACCGCCGCGAGCCCGAGGGCAGCCTTGTGCGGCACCGACATGTGAGGATCCTCCCCGTCTCTCGTCTGTGGGGTCAGATCATCGCCGGACTCGTACGCTTTGTCCAAAAGCAAGCTTCCCACCGTGGGCAGGTCCGTGATACCGGCGCGGTAGGCGCTCGTCTGACGAAAGCCTTTCGCGCCGAGCAGCGGTCGGTGCGGCCGTGCGGATGGGTAGTGACCGGTAAGGGTCGCCGGTGACCGGACCACTACCACTGCACGCGGCAGATATGACGCAGCCGCCGGAGCACCTTGTTCAGGCACTGCCCGGCGGCTGCTACCAGCTCTGGCGATTACACCGTGAACCCGAGGGCGCGCAACTGCTCGCGGCCGTCCTCGGTGATCTTGTCCGGCCCCCACGGCGGCATCCAGACCCAGTTGATCTTCAGGTCTTCCACCAGCCCGCTGCGCACCAGCGCGTTGCGGGACTGGTCTTCGATGACGTCGGTCAGCGGGCAGGCCGCCGAGGTCAGCGTCATGTCGAGGACCGCGATGTTCTCCTCCTCGACGCGCAATCCATAGACCAGGCCCAGGTCGACGACGTTGATGCCCAGTTCCGGGTCGACGACGTCGCGCATCGCCTCTTCGATGTCCTCGAGCAGCTTGATGTCCTCCGCGGACAGCTCGGCCGGTTCGGCGGCCGACGCGGCCGGTTCGGTCGTGTCGGTGGCCGGTGTGTCACTCATGACGCTTCCCCGTTTCCCATCGGACGGTGTCAGTTCTCTTCCGCGGCGCCGGCGGGCTGCTCGGGGCCGATCCTGAGGACGGCGTCCTTGAACGCCATCCACCCGAGCAGCGCGCACTTCACCCGCGCGGGGTACTTCGAGACACCCGCCAAGGCGATGCCGTCGCCGATCACGTCCTCGTCGCCCTCGATGGTGCCGCGGCTGGAGATCATCTCACTGTAGGAGTCGACCACCTTCAGCGCCTGTTGCACCGGCAGCCCGATGACCTGGTCGGTGAGGATCGAGGTGGCGGCCTGGCTGATCGAGCAGCCCTGCCCGTCGTAGGAGACGTCGGCGATGTCACCGTCGTCGTCCAACCGCACGCGCAAGGTCACCTCGTCGCCGCAGGTCGGGTTCACGTGGTGCACCTCGGCCCCGAACGGCTCGCGCAGCCCCCGGTGATGCGGGTGCTTGTAGTGATCCAGGATCACTTCCTGGTACATCTGCTCCATGCGCATGTCTTATGCAACTCCGAAGAAGCTCTGTGCCTTCCGCACGGCGGCGACCAGCGCGTCCACCTCGGCCACGGTGTTGTAAACCGCGAAGGAGGCACGCGCGGTGGCGGCGACGCCGAAACGCCGGTGCAGCGGCCACGCGCAGTGGTGGCCCACGCGGATGGCGACGCCCTCGTCGTCCAGGATCTGCCCGACATCGTGGGCGTGGATGCCGTCGACGACGAACGCGACCGCACCGCCGCGATCGACGTTCTCGCCGGGCCCGATCACCCGCACGCCGTCGATCCCGGCCAGTCCTTCCAGCGCCGCGCCCACCAGCGTGTGCTCGTGCGCCGCGACCGCGTCCATGCCGATCTCTTCGAGATACCGCACAGCCGCGCCCAATCCGACCACCTGCGAGGTCATCGGCACACCGGCCTCGAAACGCTGCGGCGGCGGCGCGTAAGTGCTGTGGTCCATGAAGACCGTCTCGATCATGGAACCGCCGGTGATGAACGGCGGCATGTCCTCCAGCAGCGCGCGGCGACCGTAGAGCACGCCGACGCCGGAGGGACCGAGCATCTTGTGACCGGAGAACGCGGCGAAATCGACACCGAGGGAACGGAAGTCGACCGGCATGTGCGGCACCGACTGGCAGGCGTCGAGCACGACCAGCGCGCCCACCGCCTTCGCCCGGCGGACCAGCTCCTCGACCGGAGCCACCGCGCCGGTGACGTTGGACTGGTGGGTGAACGCGATCACCTTGGTGGCGGGCGACAATTCCAGCGAGTCCAGGTCGATCCGGCCGTCGTCGGTCACGCCGTACCACTTGAGCGTGGCGCCGGTGCGACGGGCCAGCTCCTGCCAGGGCACCAGATTCGCGTGGTGTTCCAGCTCGGTGACGACGATCTCGTCGCCCGGCCCCACGTGGTGCGGAAACCGGTCGTCGGCGAACGCGTAGGTCACCAGGTTCAGCGACTCGGTGGCGTTCTTGGTGAACACGATCTCACCCGCGTCGACGCCGACGAACCGCGCGATGTCGGCCCGCGCGCCCTCGTAGGCATCGGTCGCCTCCTCGGCCAGCTGGTGCGCGCCGCGGTGCACCGCCGAGTTGCTGGTGATCAGGAAGTCGCGTTCGGCTTCGAGCACCTCGATCGGCCGCTGCGCGGTCGCGCCGGAGTCCAGATACACCAACGGTTTCCCGTCCCGGACCGTGCGGTTCAGGATCGGGAAGTCGGCCCGGATGCGGGCGACGTCGAGGGTGCGGACCGTAGCGGTCATATCAGGCTCCAGCGGTAGCGGTCTGAGTGAAGCGGACGTAGCCGTTGGCGTCGAGTTCCTCGGCGAGTTCGGGGCCGCCCTCGGCGACGATGCGGCCGCCGACGAAGACGTGCACGAACTGCGGCTGGATGTAGCGCAGGATGCGGGTGTAGTGCGTGATCAGCAGAACGCCGCCGTTCTCGCGCTCCTTGTAGCGGTTGACCCCTTCGGAGACGATGCGCAGCGCGTCGACGTCCAAGCCGGAGTCGGTCTCGTCCAGGATGGCGATCTTCGGCTTGAGCAGGCCGAGCTGGAGGATCTCGTGGCGCTTCTTCTCGCCGCCGGAAAAGCCCTCGTTCACGCTGCGCTCGGCGAAGGCGGCGTCGATCTCCAGTTCGCTCATCGACTCCTTCACCTCCTTGACCCAGTGCCGCAGCTTGGGGGCCTCGCCGCGCACGGCGGTGGCGGCGGTGCGCAGGAAGTTCGACATCGAGACGCCGGGGACCTCGACCGGGTACTGCATGGCGAGGAACAGGCCCGCACGCGCGCGCTCGTCCACCGACATCGCCAGCACGTCCTCGCCGTCGAGGGTGATCGAGCCGGAGGTCACCGTGTACTTCGGGTGACCGGCGATCGCGTAGGACAGCGTCGACTTGCCCGAGCCGTTCGGGCCCATGATGGCGTGCGTCTCACCGGATTTCACCGTGAGGTTCACGCCCTTGAGGATCTTGATGGGCTCGCCGGACTCGTCGGGGTTGGCGACCTCGACGTGCAGGTCCTTGATTTCCAGGGTGGTCATCGAATTCGGATTCCTTTGCCAGGTATGGGGGTCGTTGATCAGGCGCCGATGGCGGCGAGTTCGGCCTCGATGGCCGCCTCCAGCCGCTCCCGGACCTCGGGCACCGCGATCTTCTGGATGATCTCGTGGAAGAAACCGCGCACCACCAGGCGGCGGGCAGCGTCCTCCGGGATGCCGCGGGCGCGCAGGTAGAACAGCTGCTCGTCGTCGAACCTGCCGGTCGCGGACGCGTGCCCGGCGCCGACGATCTCGCCGGTCTCGATCTCCAGGTTCGGCACCGAGTCCGCCCGCGCGCCGTCGGTGAGCACCAAGTTGCGGTTCACCTCGAAGGTGTCGGTGCCCTCGGCGGCGGCGCGGATGAGCACGTCGCCGACCCACACGGTGCGGGCGTCGCCCTTCGGCGAGTTCGGGTCGCCTTGCAGCGCACCCTTGTACAGCACGTTCGACTTGCAGTTCGGCACCGCGTGGTCGACCAGCAGGCGCTGTTCGAAGTGCTGGCCCGCGTCGGCGAAGTAGAGGCCGAGCAGTTCGGCGTCGCCGCCGGGTCCGTCGTAGCGGACGTTGCCGGTCAGGCGCACCAGGTCGCCGCCGAGGGTGACCGAGGTGTGCCGCAGCGTGGCGTCGCGGCCCAGCTTGGCGTGGTGGGCGGTGGCGTGCACGGCGTCGTCGGCCCAGTCCTGCACGGCGACGACGGTCAGCGAAGCCGAATCACCGAGCACGAATTCGACGTTCTCGGCGTAGGTTCCGCTGCCGCGCTGGTCGATGACCACGGTGGCCTTGGCGAAGCGGTCCAGCCGGATCTGCAGGTGGCCGTAGGCGGTCTTGTCCTCGCCGGGGCCGGTGATCGTGACGGTCACCGGTTCGGCGACCTCGACCTCCTTGCCGACCGACACGACGGTGGCTTGCTCGAAGCCCGAATACGCCTGCGCGGCAACGCGATCGGACGGCACGCCGCCTTCGCCGAGCCGGGTGTCGGCGCGGTCGACCGTCTCGACCGTCACGCCCTCGGACGCGGCGACCTCGACGGTCGCGCGGCCGTCGCGGACCGCGCTGCCGTCCTGCAGTCCGCGCAGGCGGCGCAGCGGGGTGAACCGCCACGCCTCGTCCTTGGCGGAAGGCACCTCGAAGGCGTTGACGTCGAACGAGGTGAAGACCTCGCCCTTGTTGATCGCGGGGGTACGAGCCTCGGCGGCTTCGGCGACGTTCTCGACGGCCATCAGCCGACGGCTCCTTCCATCTGCAGTTCGATCAGGCGGTTCAGTTCGAGGGCGTACTCCATCGGCAGTTCCTTGGCGATCGGCTCGACGAAGCCGCGCACCACCATCGCCATCGCCTCGTCCTCGGTGAGGCCACGGCTCATCAGGTAGAACAGCTGGTCCTCGGAGACCTTGGAGACGGTCGCCTCGTGACCCATGGTCACGTCGTCCTCGCGGATGTCGACGTAGGGGTAGGTGTCCGAGCGGCTGATCGTGTCGACCAGCAGCGCGTCGCACTTCACCGTCGACTTCGAGCCGTGCGCGCCCTTGTTCACCTGGACCAGGCCGCGGTAGGAGGCCCGGCCGCCGCCGCGCGCCACCGACTTCGACACGATGGTCGAGGAGGTGTGCGGCGCGAGGTGCAGCATCTTGGCGCCGGTGTCCTGGTGCTGGCCCTCACCGGCGAACGCCACCGAGAGCACCTCACCCTTGGCGTACTCGCCGGTCATCCAGACCGCGGGGTACTTCATGGTGACCTTGGAGCCGATGTTGCCGTCGATCCACTCCATGGTCGCGCCCGCCTCGGCCTTGGCCCGCTTGGTGACCAGGTTGTAGACGTTGTTCGACCAGTTCTGGATGGTGGTGTAGCGGCAGCGGCCGCCCTTCTTCACGATGATCTCCACCACCGCGGAGTGCAGCGAGTCGGACTTGTAGATCGGCGCGGTGCAGCCCTCGACGTAGTGCACGTACGCGCCCTCGTCGACGATGATCAGGGTCCGCTCGAACTGGCCCATGTTCTCGGTGTTGATCCGGAAGTAGGCCTGCAGCGGGATGTCGACGTGCACGCCCGGCGGCACGTAGATGAACGACCCGCCCGACCACACCGCGGTGTTCAGCGCGGAGAACTTGTTGTCGCCCGCGGGGATGACCGAGCCGAAGTACTGCTGGAAGATCTCCGGGTGCTCTTTGAGCCCGGTGTCGGTGTCCAGGAAGATCACGCCCTGGGCCTCCAGGTCCTCGCGGATCTGGTGGTACACGACCTCGGACTCGTACTGCGCGGCGACACCGGCGACCAGCCGCTGCTTCTCCGCCTCGGGGATGCCCAGCTTGTCGTAGGTGTTCTTGATGTCCTCCGGCAGCTCGTCCCAGGAAGCGGCCTGCTTCTCGGTGGAGCGGACGAAGTACTTGATGTTGTCGAAGTCGATGCCATCGAGGTTGGAGCCCCACAACGGCATCGGCTTGCGATCGAAGATGCGCAGGGCCTTCAGCCGCTGTTCGAGCATCCATTCCGGCTCGTTCTTCTTCGCCGAGATGTCGCGGACAACCGCCTCGGACAGACCTCGTTGCGCGCTGGCGCCGGCCACATCCGAATCGGCCCAGCCGTAACCGTATTTACCCAGCGAGGCGATGGCCTCTTCCTGGGTGAGCGGTTGCACCTGGTCGGTGGTCGTCGTCATTCGGCACTCCTTCCGGAGTCGTTCGTTCGTACCGCTGCGGGCTGTGCAGCGGTTGGTGCTGACGTTCTGGTGCGGTCGGCGGGCAGCACGAGCAGCGGCACATGCGTGGTGCACGCGCAGTCGCCGTTGGCGATCGTGGCCAGCCGCTGCACGTGGGTGCCGAGCAGCTCGCGGAACGCCTCGAGCTCCGCCGCGCACAGCTGCGGGAACTCCTCGGCGACGTGCGCCACGGGGCAGTGGTGCTGGCAGATCTGCACGCCCGCGCCCACCTTGCGGGTGGTGGCGGCGAACCCCGCGTCGGTGAACGCCTCGGCGATCTCCTCGGCCTTGGCCTCGGTCTGTTCCGTGGTGTGCTCGCCGACCGGTTCGATCCCGGCCACGATAGTGCGTGCTCGTTTGCGGGCGAACTCGGTGATGGCCTGTTCGCCGCCGATCTCCCCGAGCTGCCGGATCGCGGCCCCCGCCAGATCGTCGTAGGCGTGACCGAGCTGGCCTCGTCCGGCGGCGGTGAGCTGGTACTGCTTGGCCGGACGGCCCCGGCCTTTCTGCTGCCACGGTGCCGATCGACCTGCTCGCGCCTGACCGGACTCGATCAAGGCGTCCAAATGCCTGCGCACACCCGCCGGTGCCAGGCCGAGCCTGTTCCCGATCGCGGTGGCGGTGATCGGTCCTTCCTCCAGCAGCAGCTGGACGATGGCCGCTCGGGTGTGCCCTTCGCCGCCGACCGTCGCGGGGGCAGCAGCCGACCCGGCGCCGGTCCGGCGACCAGCCCCTTCGTCGTTCCTCCGCAAACCCACGGTTTTCACAACATCAGTGTGGCGGAATTCGTTCCCGAAATCTAATAAGGGTGCCCTGAGTCAGCGGCCCGATCGACCTGCGGGTATTCCGGCGCCGTGGACAGTCGCGCGCGGACAGCCCGGACAAGTGTCCACCCTCGAAACGCCGGCTCCGCACCCCTCTCCCCCGGCTGACCTGCGCAGAGAAAATGCCGAGCGGAACCGAGCGGGGGGCGGGCGCGGGAAGCCCCGGCTTCCGGCACCGCAGCCGCGGCGTGGTCGACGTAGGGCGGCGGCGGCCCGCAGTGCTGTTCGTCACAGGCGCTCAGCGCACCGCGACCAGTTTCATCGGCGTCTCCAGCAGCGCGTCCACCGCCTCGTCCCACGCCGCCGTCGCGGTGGTGACCAGCGACGGATCGAAGCGACCGGCCGCGACGAGTTCGAGCACCTCGGGAATGACCGGGCGCACGTGCGCGCGGCCGGTGTGGAAGGTGCAGCAGCGGGTGTACATGTCCAGGATCGGCAGGGCCACGTCCTGCAACTGGACGCTGACGCTCGTGCACCAGCCGTCGTAAGCCGTGGCATCGATCGCCGCGCGCAGCGCCTTGGCCCCGCCCGCCGCCTCCACCACGATCGGGAAACGCCCGACCCGCGCGGCGCGTGGGCCTTCGATCGCGTCGGCCCCGAAGGATTTCGCGATATTCAACCGCTCGACGGAGTCGTCGAGATAGACGACGCGGGCGGAGCCGAGCGCCACCGCGAGCCCGGCGGCGTACAGACCGATGGACGGCGCGGCTGGGCCGCCGATCACCAGCACTTCGGCGGCGGGATCCGCCGCCAATTGCGGTCCGACCGAGCGGTAGGCGTCGGGAATGTTGTCGCTGGCACTCGCCACCGCGGCCGGGTCGACGCCGGAAGGCAGCCGCACCAGCATGGCGTCGGCGTGCGGCACCAGCGCCAGGTCCGCCCACAGCCCGCCCCAGTCCAGCCCGCCCATGGGGCCGAGACCGAAACTGGACAGGCGCGGATGGCTCGCGCAGTTCCCGGTCCGCCCGCGCGCACAGGACCGGCACGCGCCGCAGGAGATCTGGAACGGCACCACCACCAGGTCGCCCACCGCCACGCCGCGGACTTCCGGCCCGGCCTCGACCACTTCGGCCACCCCTTCGTGCCCGAACGGATACGGCCCGGGCAGCGGGAACGCGCCGCGCAGGACGGCCGGGTCCAGGTCACAGGTGGCCAGCGCGACCGGCCGCACCAGCGCCTGGCCGGGTCCGCTCAGCACAGGTTCCGGATGTTCTTCCCAGCGCATCGCGCCGGGACCGGCCAGCATCAGACGCTTCATCGTCCGAGTGTCGCTAGAACGTTCTTTCTAGTCAACGGTTTCACCCGCATCGCCCCGCTGTGCGGCCATTTCCGGAAAATTTCCGGATGAGGTCGCCCTGCCGGGCTCACTTTCGACCGAACCATCCCCCGCCGCGACGGCGCCGCCGATCCCCGCCGCCGCGAACGTCGACCTGATGAGCCGCTCCATCGACTTCGCCACGGTGCGCAGCGGAGCGTCCGACTGCCGGATGCGAGCCAGGATCGTCGCGCCCTCGTAGGCGGCGACCACCGTGGCGGCCAGCTCCGCCGCCTCCTCCCCGCGGAGTCCGAGTTCGGCGAGCAGTCCGGCGAACGCCTGCTCCATGGTGTCGAAGGCGCGCACGCACGCCGAGCGCACCGCTTCCACGTCACTGCCGCCGTCCAGCGCGGGCGTCCCGATCGGGCACCCGTCGGTCCATTCCGAGTCCGCGAGCTTGCCCGCCATGAATTCGAACAGCGTGGCCAACGTGGCGAACACGTCGGTCGGCGCCTGCCGGATCATCCGGCCGGTGAGCACGCCCGTCCCGGTGATCGCCGCGACCGCGATCTCCTCCTTGCCACCCGGGAAGTGGTGGTAGATCGAGCCGTACGGCAGTTCGGCCGCCTCGCTCAACGCCTTCAAACCGAACCCGTGATACCCGTGCCGCGCCAGCAGCCCGGACGCGGCCACCTCGATCCGCCGCCTGGACTCCGAAACCATGCGTCGATTGTGCCGCGTGCGCGGGACGGGTCCGGGCGGAACGAGCGGGGTCCGTTCGCGGTGGAGGAGCCGAGCCGCCTACAACTGCTTTACGACGGCGCCTTGTTCGTCGAGGATGGCGATGGATGGTGTGCCGTCCATAGCTACGCGCAACCGTATTCGCGGCCGCCCTTGCGGATCGCACAACGTCAGCCCGGTGCCGTTCTCACTGTCGGCGAACAACCGCAGACCCATGGCATGAGTCGCCAGGTGGATGGCATCTCCGTTCGGGTAATCCGACGAGGCCTGAATATTGCCTGCCGCGCAGCCGTTTACGCGCTGTCGACGAGGTCGCGCTCAGTGGGCGGCGGATGCCTGCAGGACCGAAGCAACTGGTTCGGCGGGGCGCTGGAGCAGGGTTTCCAGCTCGCTTGCGGTAGCGGCGAATTCCCCGCGGCGCGCGGCTCGGAACATGCCGAGCAGCATGGCCGCCCGGTCCTCGGGGACACCGTGAGCGACCAGGGAGGCGGCCCATTCGGCGTCCTCGACGACGACGCGGCGGATCGTTCGTCCGGTCCGTTCGCCGAGGAGGGCGGCGATGTCGTCGAGGTCGAGGGCGTCCGGGGCGGTCAGGGGCGGAGTCGGCCCGTCGAAGCGGCTCTCGTCGGCGAGGATGATCGCCGCCGCTTCGGCGAGGTCGGCATGGGTGGTCCAGGAGACGGGGCCATCGGCCGGGGCACGGAGTTCACCGGTGTCCAGCGCAGTGCCCAGCAGGAGCGGGACGGTGGCGGCGTAGAACCCGTTGCGCAGCGCGGTGAACGGTGTGCCGGTCGTTGCCAGATACCGCTCGGTCGCGGCGTGGTCCGGCATGGGGGCGAACAGCGAATCGGCGGCGGCGGCCTGGTGGCTGGTGTACAGGATGCGCCGGGCGCCCGCGGCGCATGCGGCGTCGATCGCCGCGACGTGCGCTGCGACGGCCGCCTCCCCGGTGAGGTCGGCCGAGACGATCAGCACTCGGGTCGCGCCTTCGAATGCCTCGGCCAGGGATCGCGGGTCGGTGAAGTCGCCGCGCCGCACCCGCACTCCGCGGGCGGCCAGGTCACCGGCCCGGTCGGTGTCGCGGACGCTGACGCCCACTCGATCGGCCGGTACCCGTTCCAGCAGCCGCTCGACGATCTGGGAGCCGAGGAGTCCGGTGGCTCCGGTAACGATGATCATCACTTCTCCTTATCAACGTTATTATCGTTGTTAGCAACAGCGATAGTAGCAGCGGTTAGACTTGCCGCATGGCGGAGTCGAGATCGAGCGGCGCGAGCAGGCAGGAGACGCGGGAACGCATCGTGGAGGTGGCGGCGCGGCTGTTGCGGGAACAGGGTCCGCACGCTGTCACCACCCGCGCGGTCGCCCACGCGGCCGGCATGCAGGCGCCGACCATCTACCGGTTCTTCGAGGACAAGGACGCCTTGCTCGATGCCGTCGCCGAACACGTTTTCGCCACATACGTGGCCGGCAAGACGCTCGTCGAGCAGGAGGACGACCCGGTGGTCGATCTTCGCGCCGGATGGGACATGCACATCGACTTCGCCCTGACCAACCCGGCGGTCTTCGCGATGCTCGCCGATCCGCAGCGCGGGAGCGCCTCACCGGCGGCGGCCGCCGGGCTGCGGGTGCTCCGCGATCGCGTGCGCCGCGTGGCGGCGGCCGGTCGGCTCCGGGTCGGCGAACGCCGCGCCGTCGAGCTCGTCCACGCCGCCGGGACCGGCGCCGCGCTGGCCCTGTTGTCCGTCCCGCCACAAGAGCGTGACCTGGGGCTTGCCGAGGCGATGTACGAGGCGGTGACCCACGTAATACTGACCGAAGACCCCTCCCCCGCCACGCGCGACACCACCGCGGCCGCGCTGTGCGGCGCACCCGAATTGCCGATGCTCACCGACGCCGAACGCGCCTTGCTAGCGGAATGGCTGCGACGCCCCGAGGAGGACTCCATCAGCACCGCCGACCCGCGTCATCCCCGCTGACATCGACACGACAGACCGGGATGCGCGCACCCACTAGGCTGCGTTGCGTGGCGGTACTGGAGGGCGCGCGGCGCAGGACACTGGCTTTCGGGCGCCGGGCACTCGGACTCGACGTGCCCGCGGCCGATCACACGATCGCGGTGCTGCACCGCGACGAGTCCGAGGTGCCCGGTCTCGATCGCAAGGAGCTGGCGCAGCTCGACCGGATCCGCCTGATGGGCGCGACCGGCACGGTGCTGATGGCGATCAGCGCACTGGGCATCGGCGCGCAGCCGGTGCACCAGAACCCCACCTCCGGCGTCCGCGTGCTCGGCATCTTCGCCCGCGCCCACACCGGCTCGCTGGCCATGTGCATGACCGGCACCGTCGTGGTCGTGCTGGCCTGGCTGCTGCTGGGCCGGTTCGCAGTCGGCGGCATCGGCGGCTCCCCCGTCCACCGGCTGACCCGCTCGCAAATGGATCGCACGCTGCTGCTGTGGCTCATCCCGCTCAGCGTCGCTCCCCCGCTGTTCAGCAACGACGTCTACTCGTATCTGGCGCAGAGCGAGATCGCCGCGCGCGGCATCGATCCCTACGAGGAAGGGCCGGTCGCGGGACTGGGGATCGACAACGTGCTCACCAACAACGTCCCGACCATCTGGCGCGACACCCCCGCGCCCTACGGTCCGCTGTTTCTCTGGATCGGCCGGGGCATCGCCGAACTGACCGGGGACAACATCATCGCGGGCGTCTGGGTGCACCGGATCCTCGCGCTGGGTGGCGTCGCGCTGATCGTCTGGGCGCTGCCCCGGCTGTCGGCGCGCTGTGGCGTCGCGGCGGTGAGCGCGCTGTGGCTCGGCGCGGCGAACCCGCTGGTGCTGTTCCATCTGGTGGGCGGCGTGCACAACGACGCGCTCATGCTCGGCCTGATGCTGGCCGGACTGGAGTTCTGCCTGCGCGCCATCGAGGACACCCACCCGTTCGACGGCCGCGCCTACGCGTGGCTGATCGGCGGGTCGATCATCATCACGCTGTCGTCGTCGATCAAGTTCACCTCGATCATCGTGCTCGGGTTCGTCGGGATGGCGTTGGCGCGGCGCTGGGGCGCTTCGCTGCGCACGGTCGCCATCGCGGCCGCCATGCTCGGCGCGATCGCCATCGGCACAACGCTGTTCATCAGTTCGGTGAGCGGACTCGGATTCGGCTGGATCTACACGCTGAACACCGCGAACGCGGTGCGCAGCTGGATGTCGCTGCCGACCGCGCTCGGCATCATCACCGGGTTCGGCGGTGTGCTGCTCGGACTCGGCGATCACACCACCGCGCTGCTGAGCATCACCCGCCCGATCGCGGCGGTGGTCGCGGCCTTCTTCACCGTGCGCATGCTGGTCGCCACCGGCACCGGGCGGCTGCATCCGGTCGGCGCGCTCGGCGTGGCGCTCGGCGCCATCGTGCTGCTGTTCCCGGTGGTGCAGCCCTGGTATCTGCTGTGGGCGATCGTACCGATGGCGGCCTGGGCGACCCGGCCGGTGTTCCGGGTGCCCGCGGTGGCGTTCTCGGGGATCGTCAGCGTGATCCTGATGCCGCGCGGCGCCGATCTCGAAGTGTTCCAGATCGTGGGCGCCGCGATCGCCACCGTGATCGTCGGCGTGCTGTTCATCGTGATCACGCGCAATTCGCTGCCCTGGCGCGGGCAGACGGGGGTGTCGGCTCCGTCACAGGCGCCCACCTCCTACGGTGTGACATCGTGAGCGCACCCTCCGGACCCGCCGTCAGCGTCGCCGGCGTCGTCAAGCGTTACGGCGAGACCACGGCGGTGGACGGCCTGACCTTCGAGGTGGAGCCGGCGCGGGTGCTCGCGCTCCTCGGCCCGAACGGCGCGGGCAAGACCACGACGGTCGAGATGTGCGAGGGATTCGCGACGCCGGACGCGGGCTCTGTGCGCGTGCTCGGCTTGGACCCGGTCGCCGATTCCGAACGCCTGCGCCCTCGAATCGGCGTCATGCTCCAGGGCGGCGGCGCGTATCCCGGTGCGCGGGCGGGCGAGATGCTCGACCTGGTGGCCGCCTACTCCGCGGATCCGCTCGACCCCGACTGGTTGCTGCGCACCCTGGGTCTTCAGGACAACCGCCGCACGCCCTATCGCCGCCTCTCCGGCGGCCAGCAGCAGCGCCTCGCGCTGGCCTGCGCGCTGGTGGGCAGGCCGGAAATCGTGTTCCTCGACGAACCGACCGCGGGACTGGACGCCCAGGCCAGGTTGATCGTCTGGGAGCTGATCGATGCCCTGCGCCGCGACGGGGTGACCGTCGTGCTGACCACGCACATGATGGACGAGGCCGAGCAACTCGCCGACCAGCTGGTGATCATCGATCACGGCCGCATCGTCGCCTCCGGCACCCCGGCCGAGGTCACCGCGCACGGGGCGGCGGGGCAGCTGCGGTTCTGCGCGCCGCCCAAACTGAATCTGGAATTACTGGCCAACGCCCTGCCCGAGGGGTTCGCACCCCGGGAGACCACCCCGGGCACGTATCTGGTGGAGGGCGAGATCAATCCGCAAGTGCTCGCGACCGTCACGGCGTGGTGCGCGCGTATGAACGTGCTGGCCACCGACATCCGGATCGACCAGCGCCGCCTCGAAGACGTCTTCCTCGAACTGACCGGACGGGACCTGCGCGGATGAGCGAGCACGACCGGACCGCCAACCGGTTCGCGCCGGGCACCTTCACTCCCGGCCCGCGCCCGAGCACCCGCGCCGCGATGCTGCTCGCGCAGACCAGGCTCGAGCTGATCCTGTTGCTGCGCAACGGCGAACAACTGCTGCTGACCATGTTCATCCCGATCACCCTGCTGGTCGGCCTGAGCCTGCTGCCGTTCGGTGATCTCGGCACGCACCGGGTGGACAAGATCGTGCCCGCGGTGATGATGGTGGCCGTCATGTCCACCGCCTTCACCGGTCAGGCCATCGCGGTCGGCTTCGACCGGCGCTACGGCGCGCTCAAGCGGCTCGGCGCGACGGCGCTGCCGCGGTGGGGCGTCATCGCGGGCAAGAGCGCGGCCGTGCTGATCGTGGTCGTGCTGCAAGCCGTCCTGCTCGGCCTGATCGGCTTCGCGCTGGGCTGGCGGCCGGAACCCGTCGGACTGCTGCTGGGCGCGGCGGTGATCGCGCTCGGCACCGCCACGTTCGCGGCGATGGGCCTGCTGCTGGGCGGCACCATGAAGGCCGAGGTGGTGCTCGCGCTGGCGAACATCCTGTGGTTCGTCATGCTCGGCGTCGCCAGCATCGTGTTCGCCGCCGACGACCTGCCCACGGTGGTGAGCGTGCTCGCCCGCCTGGTGCCGTCGGGGGCGCTGGCCGAAGCGCTGGAGAGCGCGATGCACACCGGCGTCGACTGGTTCGGGATCGCCGTACTCGCGGTATGGGGCGCGGTGTCGGGGGTCGCGGCCACCCGCCTGTTCCGCTTCCACTGAAGCACAACGACGAAATGTAGTAGACCGGGTGAAGTCGCCGGATCCGGCCCGGCTACCATTTTCGACGTGCTGTATCGCGCGTTCTTGCGACTCGTCGACAAGCTGCCGCTGCCCTCACTGCGAGCGCAGCGCCTGATCGCGCTCGCGGTCATCCTGTCCCAAGCCGGCATCTCGGTGACCGGCGCGGTCGTGCGCGTCACGGCGTCCGGGCTCGGCTGCCCCACCTGGCCGCAGTGTTTCCCCGGCAGCTTCACCCCCGTGGCGGTGTCGGAGGTGCCCGCCCTCCATCAGGCGGTCGAGTTCTCCAACCGGCTGCTCACCTTCGTGGTCACGCTGTGCGCGGCGGCGATCGTGCTGGCGGTGACCAAGGCGCGCCGCCGCCGCGAAGTGCTGGTGTACGCGTGGCTGATGCCCGGCGGCACCGTCGTGCAGGCGATCATCGGCGGTATCACGGTGCGCACCGGGCTGCTGTGGTGGACCGTCTCGACACACCTGCTCGCGTCGATGGTGATGGTGTGGCTCGCGGTGGTGCTGTACGCGAAGATCGGCGAACCCGACGACGGCATCGACGCCGTGCAGGCTCCCGCGCCGCTGCGCTGGCTCACCGTGCTGGTCGGGATCGCACTCGCCGCGGTCCTGGTCGCGGGCACCTTGGTGACCGCCGCCGGTCCGCACGCGGGCGACAAGAGCATCGAACGTCCGGTCGAGCGCTTGCAGGTCGAGATCGTCACCCTGGTGCATCTGCACTCGCAGCTGCTGGTCGGCTACCTCGCGCTGTTGATCGGCTTGGCGTTCGGCCTGTTCGCGGTCGGCATCACGCCCGCCGTGCGCACCCGCCTCTTCGTGCTGCTGGGGCTGGTCTGCGCCCAGGCGCTGGTCGGCGTCGTGCAGTACTTCACCGACGTCCCCGCGGCGCTGGTCGTCGTGCACGTGGGCGGGGCCGCGGCGTGCACCGCCGCCACCGCCGCGCTGTGGGCTTCCCTGCGCACCCGGGAACGGGTCGCCGCCCCGAAGCAGGACCCCGCCGCGCAGGCCGCCTGAACTACGCGCGCGTCCCGCTCGCCGACCAGCCGGGCGGTGCGCCGCGCTCGACGGTAGCCTGGTCGATCGTGTCCACGCCCGACTCGCAATCCGATGCGCCGCAGCCCTTTCCCGATATCGAGCCATACGCCCACGGGCTGCTCGACGTCGGCGACGGTCAGCGGATCTATTGGGAGACCAGCGGTAATCCGTACGGCAAACCGGCGCTGGTCGTGCACGGCGGGCCCGGCGGCGGCGGAAGCCGCCGATCGCGCCGAACCTTCGATCCGGCGGCCTACCTGATCGTCCTGTTCGACCAGCGCGGGTGCGGCGAGAGTCTGCCGCACGCCTCCGATCCGGCGGTCGACCTCGCGCACAACACCACCCAGCACCTCATCGCGGACATGGAACGACTGCGCGAACACCTCGGCATCGACCGCTGGTTGCTCTTCGGCGGTTCCTGGGGCTCGACGCTGATCCTCGCCTACGCGCAGCGCTATCCATTGCGGGTCAGCGAGATCGTGCTGGCCGGGGTGACCATGACCCGGCCGGAGGAGATCGACTGGCTCTACCGCGACGTCGCCCGGCTGCTGCCCGAGCAGTGGGAGACCTTCCGCACCGGCGTCCCGCTGGCCGACCGCCACGGCGATCTGGTCGACGCCTACCGGAGGCTGATGGAAAGCCCCGACGCGCCGCCCCGCGAGGCGGCGGCGCGGCGGTGGTGCGCGTGGGAGGACGCCGTGATCGCGCACGAGAACCAGGGCAGCCCCGGTCAGTACAGCGCGAAGCCGGACGCCGCCCTGCTGGCCTTCGTGCGGATCTGCACGCATTACTTCGCCAACGCCGCCTGGCTGGAGGACGGGCAGCTGCTGCGCGACGTGCATCGGCTGACGGGCATTCCCGGCGTGCTGATCCACGGCAGACTCGACCTGAGCGCCCCGCTGTACACCGCCTGGCAGCTGGCCCAGGCATGGCCCGACGCGGAGTTGCAGGTCATCGATGATGCCGGGCATACCGGAAACCCGGCCATGGGCGCCGCCGTCCGGCGGGCGGTCGCCCGGTTCGCTCGGTAGCCCGCTCCGTACTCGTTCCGGGAAGCTCGCCCGGCGAAGGTCTTAGGTCCCCACCATCAGGGGTCAACCGCCCCCGGCGCGGAGGGCGCGGTCGCTGCGAATGTGGAAGTCGACCCTGTCACAGCCGCATCGGAGACGACATGAGCGCATCAGCAGATCGTCGGTCGATCATCGTCGGAATCGACGGCAGCCCGACCGCTGTGGCCGCAGCGCGCTGGGCCGGAGCCGTCGCGAATGGGCAGCATGCCCCGCTGATGCTGCTCGGCGTCGTTCCCGCGCTCGACCACCCGATTACCTCCTCGGCCTTGGCCGAGACCAACCTATTACCCGAACTACGAGCGGCGGCGAAGCAAAAAGTCCAGGAGGCGTTCGAAGCCCTACACGCCGAACAGCCGGACTTGGAGATCCGGCGGGTCGTGGAGGACGGCTCGCCCGCGCGGGAGTTGATCCGGCACAGCGCGGCCGCGCGCATGGTCGTCGTCGCGGCGAAATCCCAGGACCGGCTCTCCACGCTGCTGCTGGGGTCCACCGCGCTCACGGTCGCGAACAGGGCGACATGTCCGGTGACTGTCTGGCGGGGCAGGCTCGACCGGCCGCTGCCGGACGAACGGCCCGTGCTGGTCGGCGTCGACGGCAGCCCCGGCGGTTCCGCCGCGGTGGGCGCGGCGCTCGAGCTGGCGTCCACGCTGGGTGTCGAAGTGACCGCCCTGCACGCGTGGAACGACCCCGACCTGTTGCAATGGACGCCGGTGCCCGACGCGTGGGACACGCTTGCCCAGCAGGAGGAGGAACTGCTCTCCGAACGCATGGCCGGATGGTGCGAGAAATACCCGGACATCACGGTCACGAAAGTGGTCGAGAAGGCCACGCCCGCACAGGCGCTGCTCGAACACGGCGAGAAGGCACAGCTGATGGTGACCGGCAGTCGCGGACACAACCGCCTCACCGGCCTCCTCGTCGGATCGACGAGCCAGAGTCTGCTGCACCACGCGCCGTGCCCGCTGGTCATCTGCCGTGAGCGGTAGGACACCGGACGCGGCGCCCGCCTGGGCCGGTGTGCTGGGGAGGCGAGCATCGGCGCCATCCGCGACAGCTGAGTCGTGCGTCAGCGCGTGGTTTCCACCGGTCTCCGGACCACCCGCTGGAGCGCGCGCAGGTCCGCGTCGAGCGTCCGGTACAGCCAGTACACGGCGACGAACGCCAGTCCGCCGACGGCGCACAAGCCCAGCACCGAATCGCGCACCAGCGGAAGTTCCTCGGGTTCGAGCAGGCTGAATCCGGCGAGCACCCCGACCAGCGGCACGGACGCGGTGATCGCGAGGTAGATCGTGGTTCTCCGGCGCAGCGTGCGGATGACGCCGGAGTCGTGCGCCGTCGTACGGCTGTAACGGAAGTAGAGCGGATAGACGCAGCGGACGATGTAGAACGTCGACAGGAAGAACGTGTACGCGACGGAGATGACGGCCGCCATCAAAACGGTCGTCGCCGCGTGGACCACCAGGCGCGCCGGTAGGTCGGTGAGCCAGAGCAGCAGCATCACCCCGACCACGGTCGCCGAAACACCGGTCTGAAAGGTGTTCAGCGCGCACATGTCGCCCCAGAACAAGGTGCGCGATCGCACCCGCGCGAGCAGCGCCTCGTCGTAGTGTCTGCCCGCGCGCAAGCCGCGGGGAACCGCGAGCAATTCACGCGACATGGATGCGTAGATGACGATCGACAACGGACCGGCGATGAGGATGAAGACGAACACCCCCATGTTGAGCTGCCAATTCGTGTGATCGGACAGGCGTTCCCTGATCAGTTCCTGGACGTGCACGGCCATATAGATGGTCGCCAGGCCGACGCCGACCAGCGAGGACAACCACAGGATGGGCGTGGGCCTGCGCGCGAGACGTGCGCGCCAGCTGCGCGGCGGCGGATAGACGAGATCGCGGGCCCGCTGCTCCAGGCACAGGTCGAGTTGCTGCGCCAATTCCGAACCGGAGGAGTAACGGTCGGCCTGGTCGGGCGACAGGCACTCGAGCAGGACCCGGCGTAGTGCCATGGGGCAGTCCGGCGGGAGATCCGACAGGAACGCCGGATGGATGGGTCTGCGCCGCAGTTCGATCATCCGGGCCAGCGACGTCTGCGAATCGCCCGCGGATGTCTCGTCCGCGAAGGGACGGCGCCCGGTGAGCAGCTCCCACAGCATGACGGCAAGCGCGAAGATGTCGCTTCGCGTATCCAGTTCCGCGGCGGTCCCGGGTAGGTCGGGGTGGCAGGCTTCGAGCTGCTCGGGCGACATATACGCCAGCGATCCGCCGAAGTACGCCAGCGGGCTGGTGCCCCGCACCCGGTTGCTGAAGCTGACGTTGAAGTCGGCCAGTTTCGGAATCCCCTCGGCGCTCAGCAACACGTTCGCGGGTTTGATGTCGCGGTGCAGCACCCCGCGTTCGGACGCGTGCTGCAGCGCCTCCGCGAGCCGGCGCCCGAGCCAGACGACGGTCTCCGGCCAGGTCAGTCCGGCGATCCGGAGCCGGACGGCGGATTCCGTCGGCCGGACCTCTCCTTTGTCGGCGAGTACCTGGTCGATGGCGTCGAGCAGCAGTTGCCCACCGCGCCGCTCCTGCGGCGTCAGGCGCGACAAGCGCAGCACGTCGAGCAGTGTCCCACCGGGCAGGTACTGCATATAGAGCAGTTTCAGCTCGCCGTCGGCGATGAGCCGCTGATCGAAGATGCGCACGATGTAGTCGTGGTCCAGCTGGGCCAGCGTCTGCGGCTCGTTGCCGTGGTTGTGCGAGATCTTGACCGCGACCAATCGCTGCATCGACTGCTGCCGCGCGAGGTACACCTGGGCGAAGGCGCCGACGCCGATCCGCATCAGCAGGTCGAAATCATCGACCCGATCGCCGACATCGATGGCGTCGAGCGCGACTTGGGCGCTCGGGCGAGCGATCATCGTGCTGCGGTAGTCGCTGGTGACCCGGTCGGGCGCGGAACCGGCCGCCGTGGCGGTGGCGGTCCCGGCCATATCGGTGGCGTCGCTGCCGCGATCGCTGCGGCGCATGGCGTGGAATTCCTCGTAGACGAGATCGGCCGGAAACGGACCGTCGCGTAGATCGGGGAATTCCGCACGGTAGTCGATCAGCCGCTTGGGGAAGTCGAAGCGCAGCCAGCGGAATTCCAGATCGACCTTGATCAATTCGATCAGTGTCGTACGCCGCTCGGCTTGCTCACGGGGCAGGAAGGCGGCCAGATCGGGCGGGGACCCGGACGCCCAAGCCTCCGAGAATCGCGCCACGGCGGCGGCGAGCGCCGCGCGGGTTCGTTCAGCGGAATCGGCAAGATCGATCGGTTCACGCATCGGTAGCTCGGAATCAGCCCGGGCCGGTCATACGGCGGCTACCCACGATGCGACCGTGTCTCGCAGGTCTTCCACATCAGCTCCTCGACGTCGAATTACCCAGTTCAAGGGTATCGCCCCCGGAGCCCGCGATGCTGCATCGGCGCGAGACGCAGAGGACAGTTGCTTTGCGGCCAGTTCGCCAGTTCGCTGATCTCGTCATATCAGGCCGATACCCGACTCGTGCTCCAGCGATGTCCGATCGCCCGTGCACGTCTGCCGACCGCTTACCGCCACCGGGCCGGTGCGCGAGGAAGGATCGCTGGTGTCCGCGCAAGGTCGAACTTCGGCAGTGCCGCGCACACCATGACGCGACCATCGCGGCGAACAGATCGCCGAAGTACAGCGCTACCAAGGCTCGCAGCGCGGGCAGGCGACGCGCCGTACCCGGCGGACTTCCCGCGAGCCCAGTCGCGGCGCGCGGACGCCATGGGCATCCGCCCCACCGCCGCTCACGGGTCGAGGAACAACCGCTCGTTCGGCAGGCGGGGTAGTCCGGTCGGATCGTCCGACAGCACGGTGACCGCGTCCTCGTAGTGACGGGCGCGCCACTCCTGGACGAACAATTTCGCGGCGGTCGCGCAGGCCGCGAAATCCAATCGCACATCGTGGAATTGGACGGACAGATGCACATCCCGCTCGTCCGGTCGCGGCGACCGGTGCTCCGGCCCGGTCACCCTCGGTGTCCCGCGCGGAGACGAATCGCCGCTACCACGACCGAAGCCGACGGACGGAACGTATCGCGGGGCGGTTCTACCCACACCCGGAAGCACGGCGACCGGTCGGCGGGCGACGGCAGCGCGATCTGCGCACCGTAGCGGGCCACCGACACGTTCAAGCGGAACAGTTCGGCGAACAAGCCGACTTCATCGGGCAGGTCCGGCCGCACCAGATAGGTCCAGCGTCCCGAGCGCGGATGCGAGATGATCGGCCCGAGCGCGCGGCGCCGGACCTGCATCAGCGCCTTCACCTCCTGTCCCAGCCGAGCGGGCATGGTGATCGCACCCACCCGTCCGGCGGGCACGACGATGCGCCCGAGTTCGGGTTGCACGGCCGCCGCGAGCCCGCACTGCCGGTAGAAGAGGCACCGGCTCGCCGGGGTGTCTGCCGCCGGAAGGCATGGTTCGCTCACCGCGTGGTCTCCCCCGCTGCCGCGCCGGGATGCTGGCGCGAAGCCGGTCTGCGCGAGTTACGTCCGCACGGCAGTAGCTCCGCCAGCGCGCCGAGCCGAGCGGGACACCGCACGATTTCCGCGCGAAAACTGCAGCGAGCCAATCGATTCGCCAGGGGTAGCAGCTGACCGATTCCGAGCACTATCGGCACGCGGACCGCGCCGAACGCAGATCGGTCACCAGTCGCCCGCACCGCGATCGCCGCACCGCGGCGCGTCCCGGCCGCATCCGGGCGCGCGAAACCAATTGCCTTTCCCCGCATCATGTTTGCCTTCCCCTGCTCATCGCATCCTGAGCACCCGAGGGGAGGGCACGACCGGCTGTCGCACGCATGGTCGCGCCCCGTCCCGACGGCGAGTGCTCGCAACAGCTTGGCGGGCCGCCGGACCGGCGCTGTCCCGCTGCGGGACACCTGGCGAGGGGTCTAGCATGAGGTTTCGATCAGCATCCGGCGAGGGAGAGCCGATGAGCGAGGATCCGGGGAAAGACGAGGGCCGGTACATCGGCCGACAGGTGCGCGCCATTCGCGCGCGCCGTGGCATCTCCCAGCAGGTGCTGGCCGACCGGGTCGGCGTCAGCCGGGGCGCGATCGCCAAATACGAGAACGGCGAGCGGCCCATCGATTCCCGCCGGACCCTGCACGCCCTCGCCCAGGCACTCGGCGTCATGGTCGGTGATCTGACCGGCGATCAAGACGACCGGTTCGACCCGTCGTCGGCCGGATTCCACGCCGCGGTGCCCGACATCGAAACCGCGCTTTGGACGCACGGGAACACCACGAAAGCCGGTCCACCGCGAAGCCTGGACGAACTCACGGGCGCGACGAAATACGCGGCCGAACTCAGGCGAGCATGCGACTACGCGAGGCTCGGGCCGCTGCTCGCGCCTCTACTGACGGACTGCTATCGGCATACTCGGGACGCGACCGGCATCGACCTGGACCGCTCCTGGGACACGCTGGCAGCGGCGGCCTATCTCACGGCACAGTCGGCGTCGCGTCGCGGATATCCGGCGCTGGCGTGGACAGCGGCGCAGGAAATCGAACGCGCCACCCAGAACCTCGGTGGCACATCGGGTCCGGCGACAGCGGCCTACACCCGGAGTCAGACACTCCTGGGCCGCCCTGGAACTCTGCCTGCCGCACTCCAAGACGCCGAGACCACCGCCGAGCGGCTGGCACCGGACGTGCGCTCGGTCGAGGAGATCGAAACGTACGGCATGCTGCATCTGCAAGCCGCGCTCGTCACCGCCGCACTTGGCGGCGACCCGGCCGACCACCTGAACGAAGCGGACGAGCAGGTCGCTCGACTCGAGCACGCCGACGCCGACAACGCCCTGCTGCGCAACCCCACCTTCAACGCGACGAATGTGATCCTGTGGCGCATGTCCGCAGCGATGGAACAACGCGAACCAGGCCAAGTCCTCCAACTCGCCTCCACCCTCAACCCCCGAACCATCCCCGCCCAAGGCCGCCGAGCCCAATACTTCGTCGAAATCGGCCGCGCCCACGCCCTCCGCCGCGACCACCGCAACTGCCTGCACGCCCTCCTGCACGCTGAACACATCGCCCCCCAACAAATCCGAGGCATGACCCATGTCCGCGAACTCGTCACCCACATGATGCGCACCGCCCACCGCAACCTCACCACCGGCGACCTCGGCCGCCTCGCCAAACGCATCGGCGCGATCCCCACCTGAGCACTCGTAGTCGAGGCAGCGCGACGTAGTCGTCACGGCCACTCTCCCCGGCCCGGACCAACGCCGAGCGGGCCGAGTCACCTGGACACGAAGCGGAGGCGTGACACCATGATGCTGTGGACGCCAACGGAAATCCGGTGCTGTACGCCCTCGTGACCGGCTCGCCCGCCTCGCGCGATGTCGGCAAGTTGATCGCCCTGGCCCAGGCGGACGGCTGGGAGGTGTGCGTGATCGCCTCGCCGTCCGGTATGGGGTTCATCGACGTCGACGCGATCAGGACGCAGACGGGTTATCCCGTGCGCAGCGAGTACAAGGAACCGGGCACCCCGGATGTGCTGCCACCCGCCGACGGCATCATCGCCGCCCCGCTCACCGGCAATTCGATCGCCAAATGGGCTGCGGGGATCTCGGATACTCTGCTGCTCGGTCTGCTGGTCGAAGGGCTGGGCAAGGGGTTGCCGATCGTCGGCGTGCCGTACTCGAACCGCGCGCAGATCAGCTTTCCGGCGATCCAGGAGGGGATCCGCAAACTGTCGGAGTGGGGCGTCGCCATCGTGATCGGCGAAGGCGAGCCGCACGAGCGGGGCACTGGTGAGGCGCGCCTCCCCCTGTTCCCTTGGCAGGCAGCGTGGAAGGCGCTCCTCGAACATCCGCGCCGCGACGGGGCCGAGCGTTCCGCGCCGAACTGACCGCCTACCGCTCGCCTTCACCCCTGTGTTCCTCGCCGAGCGTCGCGCATCGCCGAATACGGCTGGCCCCGTAGGGGTTTCGTCCCACGACGTCGCAGGTGTCGCATTCAGCGCATCGCGCACAATCGGAAGTCGACAGCCCCGCCTGACCGTCGGCACTGCCGCGCCACGCAGACAGCGACCTGCCTCAGCCGACGGGAGCGTTCGGCCCGATCCACTGGTCGAACAACCGGTCCACCGCGCCCGTCGCGAGCTGGGAGGTCAAGTAGGCGTCCAGCAAGGCCGCCAGAACGGGATCACTCTTCCGCACCAGCAGAACTTTCCCGAACGAGTCGAACGGCGCTTCGGGATGCAGCACTTGCAGGTCCGGGTGCTGACGCACGCGGTAGCGGCCCTCGACCGAGTCGGTGACGAACACGTCGGCGCGGCCTTGCTCGATCTCGCCGAAGATCGTCAGATTGTCCGGCCACAAGGTGAGCTGCGCGTCGGGGAAGTTCTTGCGCGCGAAGTCCTCGTTCGTGCCACCGCGATTGGCGATCACACGAACATCAGGGCGGTTGATCTCCGCGACGGTCGAATACGCAGCACCGTTCGCGCGATGGGTGATCGGGGCCTTGCCGTCGGTCCCGTAGGTGATCGAGAAGTCGGCGAAAGCGCGGCGCGAAGGCAGGTCGGAGATGCCCCCGACCGCGACATCGCAGTTCCGCTCCGCGAAGTCCGTCTTCAGCGTCGCCCAGGTCACGGGCACGAACTCGATCGGACGGCCGAGCAGCGCGGCGAAACCCCGCGCGAGATCCACATCGATGCCGCGGTAGCCGCCCCCGTCATCCCTGATCGAGTACGGCGGATAGTCACCCGGCGTGCAGGCGCGCAGCGCAGCAGAGTTCTCCGGCTGCGCGGCCGCCGGGATCGCCGCCACCACGAGAGCTGTCCATCCGGCCACCAGCACCGCGCCGATCCGGGCGGGCAGCGTCATCCGGCTACGCAACGATCACTTCTCGTTGCGCGCCTTGGGGAAACGCGCTTGCTTGGCGACCCAGCCCGCCATCTTGGCCCAGTGGCCCTTGCGCGGCGTGACGATCGAGGTGAGCTCGCGATCCCATTCGTCGGCCTCGGTGAGACCGTCGATGGTGGCGACCAGCGCCTTGGCGGTCTCCAGGTCCGGGACGACCCGGTCACCGAGAACACCATCGGAGCCGACCAGGGTGACGCGCACGCCGGCGCGGCCGATCGGCTGCAGCACGGCCGTGGCGGAACGTCCGTGGTCGGCGACGAATCCCTTGACGGATTCCACGAGGGCGCCCGACAGCTTCTCCGGCGCCGTGGCGGTTTCAGCACTCATGGCACGCAGTTTACCGACCGGTAGGCACCGCGCCCGCCGCTCGGGTGTAGAACTGGAACTCATGCGCGCCATTCAGGTTTCCGAACACGGTGGTCCCGAGGTCCTGAAGTACGTCGAGGTGCCCGATCCGCAGGTCGGGGCGGACCAGTTGCTGGTCGACACGCAGGCGATCGGCATCAACTTCATCGACACCTACATCCGCACCGGGCGCTACCCCCAGAGCGTGCCCTACGTCCCGGGAGCGGAGGGCACCGGCGTCGTCGCCGAGGTCGGCGCGAACGTCACCGAGTTCGCGGTCGGCGACCGGGTCGCCTGGGCCGCCGCACCCGGCAGCTATGCGCCGAAGGTGGCGGTGCCCGCCGCGGTCGCCATTCCGGTGCCCGACGGCGTCGACCCTCCGGTGGCCGCCTCGGCGCTGTTGCAGGGCATGACCGCGCACTATCTCATCGAGTCCGTTTACAAGCCCGAACCCGGTGAGCCGGTGCTGGTGCACGCGGGCGCGGGCGGCGTCGGGCTGATCCTGACCCAGCTGCTCAACGCACGCGGCGTCCGGGTGATCACCACGGTCTCCTCCGACGAGAAGGAGACGCTGTCGCGCGCGGCGGGAGCCGCCGAGGTGCTGCGCTACGGCGACGATCTCGCCGACCGGGTGCGCGCCCTCACCGATGGCGTCGGCGTGGCGGCGGCCTACGACGGCGTCGGCGCGGCGACCTTCGAGTCGAGCCTCGCCGCGTTGCGCGTGCGCGGCACGCTCGCCCTGTTCGGCGGCGCGAGCGGTCCGGTGCCGCCGTTCGACCTGCAACGGCTCAGCACCGCCGGCTCGCTGTTCGTCACCCGCCCGACCCTCGCGCATTACACCCGGGACCGCGCCGAGCTCACTTGGCGCGCGGGCGACATCCTCGAGGCCATCGCCAAGGGCACGCTGAACATCCGGATCGGCGCCACCTACCCGCTCGCCGACGCCGAGCGGGCCCACCGTGACCTGGAAGGTCGCAAGACCACCGGTTCCATCGTCCTGCTTCCGTAGACGCGCGAGGTGGGTGAATCCGGCGGGTCGCCCACCGTCGGCGTCAGTAGTCGCGACCGGTGAGTCCGCGATAGATGAAGCGGGTCAGGCCCTCCACGGCCTGCTCGTCGGTCAATTCGACGTTTCCTTCCTCCACCGCGGCCAGCAAGCTCTGGGTGAGCAGGAACATCATCGCCAAGCTGGCATCCTCCGTGCTCGGCAGCCGCAATCCCTTGTCGGCGAAGCCGGCCACATGGTCGGCGATGTCGGCGCGCTGCTGGACACCGAAACGCGCGAGCATCTGCGCGAATTCCTCGTTGACCAGAGCCGCCTGGTTCACCGCGCGCAGCACGGGCGCGTGTTCTCGGGCGAAGGTCCAGTACCCGGCGACGTGATAGCGCACCGCTTCCGGGTCGCTGAAATCCGGGTTGTGGCCGGGACCCTCCGCGCGCTCGTCTCCCGCCGCCGCCAGGTCGTTCAGCAGCGCCTGGAGCAGTTCTTCCTTACTGGCGAAGTGGTTGTAGAACGACCCGGCCGCACGTCCGGCGGCCGTCGTGATGTCGGTGATCTTGGTGTTCAAGTAGCCGCGCTCGGCGAACAAGCGCAGGGCCGCGGCCTTCAACGCCTGCTCGGTTTCGGCGGACTTCTCTTTGCGACTCAGCGACACCCACCTCACCTCCTTGACAACGCAACATACCAAGCGCAACACTGAATCGACATTCACTGAATAATGATTCATCAGGAGTACGACATGTCGCAGCTGGTTCTCGTCGCGGGCGCCGGACCAACCGGTCTCACCCTCGCCCTCGATCTCGCGCGCCGGGACATCCCGGTCCGGATCGTCGACAAGGCGGCCACCTTCTTCGCGGGCTCCCGGGGCGACGGCATCCAGCCGCGCACCCTGGAAGTGTTCGATGACCTGGGCGTATTGAACGCGATGCTGGCGGCAGGCATGCCGACACCGGTGATGCGGGTGCACCTGGACGGACAGTTCGTGGCCGAACGCAGAATGAGCGAGCCGGTCGAGCCCACCCCCGCCGTCCCCTACCCGAACCTGTGGGTGCTCGGCCAGTCGCGCACCGAGGCCATCCTGCGCGACCGGCTCGCCGAGTTCGGCGTACACGTGGAACTCGGCACCGCGCTGACCGGCTTCACACAGGACGGCGACGGCGTCACCGCGACGCTCGAACGCGACGGCACGCCGGAGATCGTGCGCGCCGCCTACCTGGTCGGCGCGGACGGCGGCAAGAGCACCGTGCGCAAGACACTCGGCATCCCGTTCGAAGGCAGCACCGACGAATCGCTGCGCATACTGCTCGGCGACGTGCGCGCCGACGCGCTGGATCACGAGTTCGGTTACTGGTTCGCCGCCGCCGACGAGCCCATGCAGGGCATCGCGCTGTCTCCGCTGCCCGGTGGGCGTCAGTTCCAGTTCGCCGCCCCGTTGAACGGCGACGCCGAGCCGAGCCTCGAGCTGCTGCAGGAGTACGTGGACCGCTACTGCGGACGCGACGACGTCACCCTCACCGACTTGACCTGGGTGACCGTGTGGCGGCCGAACATCCGCCTCGCGCGGCGTTTCCGCGACGGCCGGGTCTTCCTCGCCGGGGACGCCGCCCACGCGCACCCGCCCACCGGCGGCCAAGGCATGAACACAGGCATCCAGGACGCCTACAACCTCGGCTGGAAGCTGGCCGCCGCGCTTTCCGGTGACGACACGCTCCTGGACAGCTACGAAGCCGAGCGCAGGACCGTGGCCGCCGAGGTGCTGGGTCTCAGCTCCGCACTACTGGACAAACTGGTCGACGGTGCGGACGACGCGATGGAACGCGGACCGGAGACCCAGCAGCTGGACATCAGCTACCGCGACCCGGCCGCGCGCGAGCAACTGGCCGTCGGCGACCGCGCGCCCGATGCGCCGGTGAAAGACGAGCGAGGACGGGCCGTCCGGCTGTTCGACCTGTTCCGCGGGCCGCACGCGACGGTGCTGAGCTTCGGTGCGCCGACCGAGGCGGGGCCGCACGCGTATGCGGTGGTACGGCCAGGGGCACAAGTAACGGGGCCGCATGTGGTGGACGTCGACGGGCATGCCCACGCGGCCTACGCCGCGAGCGAGGGCACCCGGGTGCTCGTCCGCCCGGACGGCTACATCGGCGCGCTCAGCTGAAGAAGCTGCCGATGGTGTCCCAGCCGAGCACCGAGTCCACCGCGAGACCGCAGAACACCACGGCCAGGTAGTTGTTCGACTGCAGGAACAGCCGCAGCGGCTTCACCGATTCGCCGCGCCGCACGCCCGCGTACAGCTGGTGCGCCATGAGCAGGAACCACGCTCCGGCCACCAGCGCCACGGCCGCGTAGATCACGCCGGTGGCGGGCACCAGTGCGAGTGTGGTGAGCACGGTCAGCCAGGTGTAGACGACGATCTGCTTGGTGACGGCCCGCTCGGTGGCGACCACCGGCAGCATCGGCACGCCCGCCGCGCGGTAGTCCTCCTTGTAGCGCATGGCCAGCGCCCAGGTGTGCGGCGGCGTCCAGAAGAAGATGACACCGAACAGCGCGACGGCGGGCCAGCCGATGCCGCCGGTCACCGCCGACCAGCCCACCAGCGCGGGCATGCAGCCCGCCGCGCCGCCCCACACCACGTTCTGCGAGGTGCGGCGCTTGAGACCGAGGGTGTAGACGAAGACGTAGAACAGGATGGTCGCGACGACCAGCAGGCCGCTGAGCAGATTCGCCTGCCACCACAACCAGGCGAAGGAGCCCGCGCCGAGCGCGACGCCGAACACGAAGGCGTTGCGGGTCGGCACCGCCTCCCGGGCCAGCGGCCGCTTGGCGGTGCGCTTCATGACCTTGTCGATGTCGGCGTCGGCGACGCAGTTGAGCGTGTTCGCGCTCGCCGCGCCCATCCAACCGCCGAACAGCGTCGCCAGGATCAGGCGGATGTCGATGGTGCCGCGATCGGCGAGCAGCATGGTCGGGATCGTGGCGACCAGCAGCAGCTCGATGACCCTGGGCTTGGTCAGCGCGACGTAGGCCAGGATCCGTCGCATCAGCCGGGACGGTAGGCCGGGACCCGTGAACCGGTCGGCCAGCGCCGTCGCGGAGGAGCCGTGCGCACCATCGCCACCCGGCTGTTGCCCAATCCGCACTGTCTCTCCTCGCACGCTGTGCATCGCATCCGGCATGGACCAGCAGTGCGCTCGTCCCGGTGGTACGGATGTGCCCGCGCCGGACTTCGGTCCGCCCCGGCGCCTCTTTCCGACCGGTGCGGCGCGACTACTACTACAAAGGATGGTAGACCCCCGCCGCCCCCGCCCCTCCCGTCGCCCCCGCGCTACAGCGCCGGAATGTGACGGGCCCGACGGCTCGTTCCGCGCCGCCGCGACGGCTTCGCCAGGGACGTTCACTCGCCCACGCCGCCACCGGCCGGGATGCTCGGCCCGATCCGCGTACCGTCCGCGACTCGCATCAGAACTCACGAGTGGCACATGACGGAGGCGAATCGCGCGGGGCCGTTCCGTCGTGTGCCACTCAGGCGCGCCGCCCGGCTGGAAATTTCGTCGGACCGGATGGGGCCGGGCGAATCCGCCGCGCCTTGGGGTGACGTTTTCCAGCAACTTCGCTACCGCACTGGTGGACGCCACAAAGCAGTCGCTTGCTCGGCACTGCCCCTCCACACCGAAAGCGCTTTCCACGAGGCCGTTCGCGGTTCGGCCTGGACCCGGGGCAGGCGCGGGAGAGACCGGTTCCACCCGCTCGCGCGGCCATCGTGCAAGGCCGCCAACGCCCCGCCGACGCCGTCGCCGCTCGCGAAACCCCACCTGCGAACACGCAGCGCAACGGGCCTCGCGAAACCAAGACAGGGTTAATGGTGTGCCGGTCACCGGGCACATCTAGGGTAGTTGGGTATACCCGGTGAGCACGCCGTAGCTGCCGCGCGATCATCGCCGTCAGAAACCCACCCGCCGTCGACGAAACCAATGTCAGGAGAACCTCGGTCGTGTCGATCACAGACGACATCCGCGCCCTCACTCAGCCGAACCACCCGGACGACTGGACGGATCTGGACACCAAGGCTGTCGACACCATCCGGGTCCTGGCCGCCGAGGCGGTGCAGAACGCCGGAAACGGCCATCCCGGCACCGCGATGAGCCTGGCGCCGCTGGCGTACACGCTCTACCAGCGCACCATGCGCATCGACCCGAGCGATCCCAGCTGGGTCGGCCGGGACCGGTTCGTGCTGTCCTGCGGGCACTCCAGCCTCACCCAGTACATCCAGCTCTACCTGGCGGGCTACGGTCTGGAACTGGACGACCTGAAGAACCTGCGCAAGTGGGGCTCGCTCACCCCGGGCCACCCGGAATTCCGGCACACCGACGGCGTGGAGATCACCACCGGCCCGCTCGGCCAGGGTCTGGCCTCGGCGGTCGGCATGGCGATGGCCGCGCGGCGCGAGCGCGGTCTGTTCGACCCGGACGCCGCGCCCGGCACCAGCCCGTTCGACCACTTCATCTACGTCGTCGCCTCCGACGGCGACCTGGAGGAAGGCGTCACCTCCGAGGCGTCGTCGCTCGCGGGCACCCAGCAACTGGGCAACCTCGTGCTGATCTACGACGACAACAAGATCTCCATCGAGGACGACACCACCATCGCCTTCACCGAGGACGTCGCGAAGCGGTACGAGGCCTACGGCTGGCACGTGCAGGTGGTCGAGGGCGGCGAGGACGTCGTCGCCATCGAGGCCGCGCTGGAAGCCGCCAAAGCCGAGACCGGCAAGCCCTCGATCATCGTGCTGCGCACCATCATCGGCTACCCGGCGCCCAGCAAGATGAACACCGGTACCGCCCACGGCGCGGCGCTGGGCGCCGACGAGGTGGCCGCCACCAAGAAGGTCCTCGGCTTCGATCCGGACAAGAGCTTCGACGTGGACCCGGCCGTCATCGAGCACACCCGCAAGGTCATCGAGCGCGGACGCGAGGCGCACGCGCAGTGGCAGAAGTCCTTCGACGCGTGGGCCGCGGCCAACCCCGAGAACAAGGCGCTGTTCGACCGCCTGATCGAGCGGCGGCTGCCGGACAACTGGGTCGCGAATCTGCCTGTCCACGAACCGGACCCGAAGGGTATGGCCACCCGCAAGGCGTCCGGCAAGGTGCTCGCCGCACTGGCGCCGGTGCTGCCGGAGCTGTGGGGCGGTTCGGCCGACCTCGCCGAGTCCAACAACACCACCATGCCCGACCAGCCCAGTTTCGGGCCGGAGTCGATCTCCACCGGCATGTGGAAGGCCGACCCGTACGGCCGGACGCTGCACTTCGGCGTCCGCGAGCACGCGATGGGCGCGATCCTCAACGGCATCGCGCTGCACGGCCCGACCCGGCCCTACGGCGGCACCTTCCTGGTCTTCAGCGACTACATGCGTCCCGCCGTCCGTCTGGCCGCGCTGATGCGGGTGCCCGCGATCTACGTCTGGACCCACGACTCCATCGGCCTCGGTGAGGACGGCCCGACACACCAGCCGATCGAGCACCTCGCCGCGCTGCGCGCGATCCCGGGCCTGAACGTGGTCCGTCCGGGCGACGCCAACGAGACCACCTACGCCTGGCGCACCATCCTGGAACGCGACAGCAGCGAGCACCGGTCGCACTTCTCGGTGTCGGAACTGCCGCACCAGGACGGCCCGTCCGGGCTGGCGCTGACCCGCCAGGATCTGCCGATCCTGGAGGGCACCAGCTACGAGGGCGTGTCGAAGGGCGGCTACGTGCTGGCCGAGGCGTCCACCGGCACACCGCAAGTGATCCTGATCGCCACCGGTTCGGAGCTGCAGCTCGCCGTCGCCGCCCGCACTACGCTGGAGGAGCAGGGCATCGCCACCCGCGTGGTGTCGATGCCGTGCGTGGAGTGGTTCGACGCGCAGGACAAGGCTTACCGGGACGAGGTGCTTCCGCCCGCGGTCGCCGCGCGTGTCGTCGTCGAAGCCGGTATCGCGATGCCGTGGCACCGGTTCGCCGGTGACGCGGGCGAGATCGTGTCGATCGAGCACTTCGGCGCCTCCGCCGACTACAAGACCCTGTTCCGCGAATTCGGCTTCACTCCGGAAGCCGTCGTTGCCGCCGCGCAGCGCACGCTCGAGAACGTGAAGGGATAAGCGCTCATGGCTCAGAACGAGAATCTCGCCGCCCTCTCGGCGGCGGGAGTGTCCGTATGGCTCGACGATCTGTCCAGGGACCGGATCAGCTCCGGCAACCTGCTCGAGCTGATCGAGACCCGGTCCGTCGTCGGGGTCACCACCAACCCGACGATCTTCCAGGGTGCGCTCAGTCAAGGCCACGCCTACGACGGCCAGCTGAAAGAGCTTGCCGCGCAAGGCGCGGACGCCGACGCCGCGATCCGCACCATCACCACCGACGACGTCCGCGCGGCCTGCGACGTGTTCGCTCCGGTCTTCGAGGCGACCGGCGGCGTGGACGGCCGGGTTTCCATCGAGGTCGACCCGCGCCTGGCGTTCGACACCGACCGCACCGTCGCGCAGGCGGTGGAACTGTGGAAGATCGTCGACCGGCCCAACCTGTTCATCAAAATCCCCGCCACCGAGGAGGGCCTGCCCGCCATCACCGCGGTGATCGCGGAGGGCATCAGCGTCAACGTCACGCTGATCTTCTCGGTCCAGCGCTACCGCGCGGTGATGGGCGCGTATCTGGAAGGTGTGAAGAAGGCCAAGGTCGGCGGCCACGACCCGGCCAAGATCCATTCCGTCGCCTCGTTCTTCGTCTCCCGTGTGGACACCGAGATCGACAAGCGGCTGGAGGCGCTGGGCACCGAGGAAGCGCTCGCGCTGCGCGGCAAGGCCGGCATCGCCAACGCCCGCCTGGCCTACGCCGAGTACCAGGACGTGTTCGACGGCGGCAAGCACACCTCGACGTTCCTGAACCTGGCCGCGTCGGGCGCGAATCGGCAACGCCCGCTGTGGGCCTCCACCGGGGTGAAGAACCCGGAGTACCCCGACACGATGTACGTCACCGAGTTGGTCGCCTCCAACACGGTGAACACGCTTCCGGAGAAGACGCTCCAGGCGGTCGCCGACCACGGCGTGATCGGCGGCGACACGGTCTCCGGCAAGGCGGAGGAGGCCAAGGAGGTCTTCGATCGACTCGCCGCGGTCGGCATCGACCTCGACGACGTGTTCGCGGTGCTCGAGCGCGAGGGCGTGGACAAGTTCGAGAAATCCTGGGAGGAGTTGCTTTCCGCCACCGCCGACGAGCTGAAGTCGGCGTCGACCGGGAACGGCTGACCGATGGCCGAAGCAGCGCCCGCGGATCGGCCGGACGCGGTCGAATGGCACAACCCGCTGCGTGAGAAGCGGGACAAACGTCTTCCGCGCATCGCCGGACCGTGCAGCATGGTCATCTTCGGCGTCACGGGTGACCTGTCCCGCAAGAAGCTGATGCCGGCCATCTACGACTTGGCGAACCGGGGGCTGCTGCCCCCGGCATTCGGCTTGGTCGGCTTCGCGCGCCGCGACTACGCCGACGAGGACTTCGCCCGAGTGGTGCTGGAGGCGGTGAAGGCGCACGCGCGTACCCCCTTCCGCCAGGAGGTCTGGGACCAGCTCTCCGAAGGCATCCGGTTCGTCCAGGGCAGCTTCGACGACAACGCGGCGTTCGACCGGCTCGCCGACACCCTCACCACGCTCGACAAAGAGCGCGGCACCGGCGGCAACCACGCGTTCTACCTGTCGATCCCGCCGAACATGTTCCCGGTCGTGCTCGATCAGCTCTGCGCGCACGGCTTGGCGCAGACGACCGGGCCGGACGCGGCGCGCAAACCCTGGCGGCGGGTCGTGATCGAGAAGCCGTTCGGGCACGACCTGAAAAGCGCGCAGGAGCTCAACGCGCTGGTCAACGGGGTATTCCCCGAGGAACGGGTGTTCCGCATCGACCATTACCTGGGCAAAGAGACGGTGCAGAACATCCTCGCGATGCGCTTCGCCAACCAGCTCTACGAGCCGATCTGGAACGCCAATTTCGTCGACCACGTGCAGATCACCATGGCCGAGGACATCGGGCTCGGCGGTCGCGCGGGGTACTACGACGGCATCGGCGCCGCGCGCGACGTGATCCAGAACCACCTGCTGCAACTGCTGGCGCTCACCGCCATGGAGGAGCCGATCAGCTTCGAGCCCAAGCAGTTGCAGACCGAGAAGATCAAGGTGCTGTCCGCGACCAAGCTCGTCGAACCACTGGACGAGACCACCGCGCGCGGACAGTACACCGAGGGCTGGCAAGGCAGCGAACACGTGGTCGGCCTGGCGCAGGAGGAAGGCTTCGACCCGGAGTCGACCACCGAGACCTATGCCGCGATCCGGCTGGAGATCGACACCCGCCGCTGGGCGGGCGTCCCGTTCTTCCTGCGCACCGGAAAACGGCTCGGCCGCAGGGTCACCGAGATCGCGGTGATCTTCAAGCGGGCCCCGCATCTGCCGTTCGACCAGACCATGACCGAGGAACTCGGGCAGAACGCGCTGGTCATCCGGGTGCAGCCGGACGAGGGCATCACCACCCGGTTCGGCTCGAAGGTGCCCGGCTCCGGTATGGAGGTGCGCGACGTCAACATGGACTTCAGCTACGGCGAGGCGTTCACCGAGTCCTCTCCCGAGGCCTACGAACGCCTGATCCTCGACGTGCTGCTCGGGGTTCCGTCGCTGTTCCCGGTGAACGCGGAGGTCGAATTGTCCTGGCGCATTCTCGATCCGGTGCTCGAGCACTGGGCCGCCGAAGGCAGGCCGGAGCCGTATGAGGCGGGTACCTGGGGTCCGGCCTCGGCCGACGAGATGATCGCCCGCACCGGGCGGGAATGGCGGCGCCCGTGATCGTGGACATGCCCGGGACCGACACCGGCGAGGTCACCAAACGCATCGTGCAGCTGCGCGAGAACAACGGCGTGATCACCGTGGGCCGCGTGCTCACGCTGGTGGTGTGCACGCTCGACAGCTCCGAGGCCGAGCACGCGATCGAGGCGGCGAACGAGGCCAGCCGCGAGCATCCCTGCCGGGTGGTGGTGCTCGCGCGCGGTGATCGGGAGGCCGCCACCCGGCTGGACGCGCAGATCCGGGTGGGCGGCGACGCGGGCGCGGCCGAGGTCATCGTGCTGCGCCTGCAAGGCGCGCTGGTCAATCACGAGAGCAGCGTCGTCACCCCGTTCCTGCTGCCGGACACGCCGGTGGTCGCCTGGTGGCCGCGCGGGGCGCCGGAGTTCCCGTCCAAGGATTCGGTGGGCCGCCTGGCCGGCCGCCGCATCACCGACGCCACGTTCGCGCCCGATCCGCAAGCGGCGATCAAGAAGCGGCTTCAGTCCTACGCCAGCGGCGACACCGATCTGGCTTGGAGCCGGATCACGTACTGGCGCGCCCTGCTGGCGGCGGCCATGGACGAGCCGCCGTTCGAGTCGGTGGATTCGGTGACGGTGTCCGGGCTGCGCGACGAGCCCGCCCTGGACATGCTGGCCGGTTGGCTGGCCGCCCGGCTGGACTGCCCGGTGCGCAGGCGCACCGGCCCGCTGCGGGTGGAACTGCACCGCCCCACCGTCTCCATCGCGATCGAACGCCCGCAGACCGGCCGCACCGCGACGTTGACCCGCACCGGAGAACCGGTGCAGCGAATCGCCCTGGCGCGCAGAGCGACTCGCGATTGCCTCGCCGAAGACCTACGCAGGCTGGACGCCGACGAGACCTACGCGGAGGCGCTGGCCGGACTGGAGAAGGTGATCTATGAGTGAGCACACCGATTCGCCGTTCCCCAGTGACACCGTCGAGGTGCACCTCGACACCGAGTCGCTGGTGGCCGCCGCGGCGGCCCGCTTCGTCTCGATCGTCGTCGCGGCCCAGGCCGAGCGCGGTTCCGCGTCGGTGGTGGTGACCGGCGGCGGCACCGGCATCGCCCTGCTCGAGCAGGTACGCAAGTCGCCCGGCGACATCGACTGGTCCCGGGTCGACGTGTTCTGGGGCGACGAGCGTTTCGTGCCCGCCAACGATCCGGAGCGCAACGACCTGCAAGCCAGGCGGGCGTTGTTCGACCACGTGCCGGTGGACCCGGCGCGGGTGCATCCGGTGGCCGTTTCCGACGGCGAGTATCCCGACCCGATAGAGGCGGCCGCCGAGTACTCCGCGACGGTGCACGCCCACCTCACCGAACACGGCGCGTTCGATCTGCATCTGCTCGGCATGGGCGGCGAAGGGCACGTGAATTCGCTGTTCCCGCATACCGACGCGGTGCGCGAAGAGCACGAGCTCGTCGTCGCCGTCACGAATTCACCGAAACCGCCGCCGGTGCGGGTGACGCTCACCCTGCCCGCGATCCGCCGCAGCAGGCACGTCGTGCTGGTGGTCGGCGGTGCGGCCAAGGCCGAGGCGGTCGCCGCGGCCATCGGAGGCGCCGCGCCGGTGGAGGTGCCCGCGGCCGGTGCGACGGGTATCGATTCCACCACGTGGCTGCTCGATCAGGAGGCCGCGTCCGCTCTGCACTGAGCAAGCTCTCGTAAATTTGTCCGCCGCCCGGCTCGATTGCCGGAAGACCAACGCCGGAAATCGCAGCCGAACGGCGGATTTTACGAGATGATCGGTCGGTGACCGAGCTGGCAGTGGATCTGGACGAGCGGTTCCGCACCGCCGTCGCGGCCCTCGTCCCGCGACCGGGCCGACCGGCGGACGAGCCGATCGCGCCCGGCGGCGCGATCACGGGCACTGCGTGCCTGGAACTGTTCGAAGCCCAAGCGACGAGCAGGCATCTCGATCTCGCGGCACGCCGTCTCGGCAGCGCCCGGCGCGGTTACTACAGCATCGGATCGTCCGGTCACGAGGGCAACGCCGCCGTGGCGGCCGCCCTGCGGGTCACCGATCCAGCGCTCCTGCACTACCGGTCGGGGGCGTTCTTCGTGCACCGGGCCCGGCGCGTCCCCGGGCTGGATCCGATCCGGGACGTGCTGCTCGGCGTGGTCGCCGCGGCGGCGGACCCGATTTCCGGTGGGCGGCACAAGGTGTTCGGCAGCGCCGCCGCCCACATCATCCCGCAGACCTCGACCATCGCGTCGCACCTCCCACGCGCGGTCGGATTGGCGTTCGCGATCGATCGGGCGGCGCGACTGGGTGTCGCCGGTCCGTGGCCCGCCGATTCGGTGGTGGTGTGCAGTTTCGGCGACGCGTCGGCCAACCATTCCACCGCGGCCGGGGCGATCAATGCCGCGATACACACCGCGCACCAGGGGATCGCGATGCCCATCCTGTTCGTCTGTGAGGACAACGGCATCGGGATCAGCGTCCCCACGCCCCCGGAGTGGATCGAGCAGGCGTATGGCAGCCGCCCGGGCCTGGCGTACTTCCCCGCGGACGGCTGCGCCGCCCTCGACGCGCTGACCACCGCCGAGGCCGCCGCGCGGTGGGTGCGAGACCACCGCGCGCCCGCGTTCCTGCATCTGCGGACCGTGCGGCTGCTCGGTCACGCGGGATCCGATGTCGAAACCGCTTACCGCCGGCCCGCCGACCTCGCCGCCGACCTCGCCCGCGATCCGGTGACCGCGACCGCGCGGCTGCTCATCGAGTCCGGCGTGGCGACACCCGCCGACGTGCTCGACCGTTATGCCGAGCTGGGCCGCCGCGTCGCCGCGACCGCCGAACTCGTCTCCGCTGAACCGAAACTCGCCTCAGCGGCGGCCGTCATCGCACCGATCGCCCCGTCCCGCCCGGCGCTCGTGCGCGCCGACGTACTCCGCACCGGACCGCTCCCCCGCGCACACCCGGACACCGGCCGCGCGATCGCGAGCGTGGATGCGCCGCCTCGCCGCAACGGCGCGGCGCGGACCGATCCGATGACCGTGGCGCAGGCGCTCAACGACACCCTCGCGAGCCTGCTGGACCGGGATGGCGACGTGCTGGTCTTCGGGGAGGACGTCGGCCGCAAAGGCGGCGTGTACGGCGTGACGAAGGGATTGCAGAAGACGTACGGCGCGCGCCGGGTGTTCGACACCCTGCTGGACGAGCAGAGCGTGCTCGGCACCGCACTGGGCTCGGCGCTGGCGGGTCTCGTGCCGATCCCGGAGATCCAGTACCTCGCCTACCTGCACAACGCCGCCGACCAGATCCGCGGCGAAGCCGCCACGCTGTCGTTCTTCTCCGACGGCCGCTACCGCAACCCGATGGTGGTGCGCATCGCCGGATACGGCTACCAGAAAGGTTTCGGCGGCCATTTCCACAACGACAACTCGGTGGCCGCGCTGCGCGACATCCCCGGCGTCGTGCTGGCCTCCCCGTCCCGCGCCGACGACGCCGCGGCGATACTGCGCACATGCGCGTCCGCGGCCCGGGTGGACGGCAGGGTGTGCCTGTATCTCGAGCCCATCGCGCTGTACCACACCCGCGACCTGCACGATCCGGGAGACGACGGCTGGCTGGCGCGCCCGTCCGCGGCCGGACACGTCGAGATCGGCCGCGCCCGCGTCTACGGTGACGGGGCCGACTTGACCATCGCCACTTTCGCCAACGGCGTGCCGATGAGCCTGCGCGTGGCACGGCGGCTGGCCCGGCACGGGATCAACGCGCGGGTGCTCGACCTGCGCTGGCTCGCGCCGCTTCCGGTGGAAGATCTCCTGCGGCACGCGCACGCGACCGGGCGGGTGCTCGTCGCGGACGAGACCCGCCGCAGCGGTGGCGTGTCGGAGGCGGTGTGCACTGCTCTGACCGACGCCGGTTTCACCGGCCGCCTCGCGCGCGTGACCAGCGAAGACAGTTTCGTCCCGCTCGGCCCGGCCGCCGCGACGGTGCTCTTGGACGAGGACCGTATCGAAGCCGCGGCCCTCCGGCTGCTGGCCGATGAGACCGGCACGCGGCCGCGGCGCGCCGAGGCCCGGCATTCCCCGGAATTCGATTCGGCCGGGGAATAGTGGAAATACAGTGAGAGTGACGGTGACCAGCAGTGGAAAGGACTCGCGATGACCACGATGTCCATGCTCGGCGAGGTGCGACCGGAGCACGAGCACACGGCCGACGGCGACCTGGTGCTTCTGCACTACCTGCGGTCGTTCCACAAGCCCGTGCTGGACGTGTGGTCGGCGGCCACCGAGCGCGGCCAGCTCGCCCGCTGGCTCGGCGCCGTCTCCGGCGGTAACGGCAACCTCACCATCGACTTGTTCGACGGTCCCGTCTCCGGCCCGGTCGCGGTGCGCGTCGACCATTGCCAGGCGCCGCACGAACTGGTCGTGCACATCGACGGCTGCCTGCTCGAAGTCCGGATGAGCCAGGTCGGCGTGGTCACCACCGTGGAACTGACCCGCCGCCACGTGCCTCCCGCCGACGCAGGCGCGATCGGCCCGCGCTGGCAATACCTGCTCGACCGCCTCACCGCATACCTCGACTACCAGCCGCTGCCGCGGTGGTCGGACTACCCGAAGCTGGCCGGGGAATACCAGTAGGTCCGCGGCTCAGTAGAAGAACCCGGCGACGCCCCAGCCGGGACGCGCCTGCGCCTCCCGGATCCACGCGACGCAGGATTCGATGGCCGCGAGCACCTCGTGGTCGACCTCCTCCCGTTGCGGCGGTGTGGTCGACTCCCACTGCACCAGCGCCTCCGCGCACTGCTCCGGCGTCCATTCGCCGTAGCCGGGCAGCTCGTCGGGCTGCGGCAGCGCGGGCGGCAGCGAGTGGTACATGAACGCGCGGACGCTGACCGCTTTGATGCCGAGCGTGGCCAGGCCGTCGTCGATGTGGTCGAGCCAGCGGCCACGGAACGCCGAGAAGTAGCGGTTGTCCACGAACCGTCCGTAGAACTGGCAGATCGTCTGGTAGGCGTAGCCGTACTGGAAACCGTAGGCCGGGTCGAACGGGCCGCCGTCGATGACGGCGCGCACCGCCTCGTAGCGGGTGGGCGCGCCGGCCGCGATCTCGTCGGCGAACCAGTCGTCGTCATGGGTCAGCTGGGCCTTGAACCGGCCGCCGATCATCCGCCGGAGCTTGTCGTCCCGGGACCCGATGGCGCCGGAGATCCTGTCCAGTTCGACGACGTAGATGCTCAGGCTATAACTCATTCACCGAACATTAGCGGTGCCCACCGACAACGAACCGCACTGAGCCCGAGGACGTTTCGCCTCAGGCCGGAAGGCCGGCCCGGTGCGCCGCGAGGTGGGCGAGATGGGCGGTGAGCAACGCGTTCACCCGCTCGGTCCGCTCCAGCTGCACGAGGTGACCGGCGTCGGCGATCTCGGTGACCGCGCGCAGGTCGGTGACGTGCGCGCGCATGGTGGCCAGCGGGTCACGACCGCTGAAACCCTCCATGTCGGGATCGCGGTCGCCGTGCAGGAAGTAGGCGGGCACAGTGACTTTCGCGTCGGCGTAGTCGGCGGTGAGCTCCCAGTTGCGGTCCAGGTTGCGGTACCAGTTCAGCCCGCCGGTGAATCCCGTGCGTTCGAAATCCCCCGCCAGCACGTCCAACTCGTCCGCGCCGAGCCAGCGCCACGGCAGCGCGGGCGCTTGCGGCAATACGTCGAGGTAGCCGGTGCCCTCGGCCGGGAAGCGCCAGGTGTCCAGGTAGTGGTAGTCGGCGCTGAGCGCGTAGTACACGCGGGCCAGGAACTCCCTCGGATGCGCGGCGAGTTCCTCGTCCGCCACGCCGGGGGTCTGGAAGTAGTGCAGGTGCAGGAAGTGCCGAGCCGCGGCTTTCGCCCACAACTGCGACGGAGCACGCGGCGGGCGCGGCGCGAACGGGTTGTTCAAGACGATGACGCCGCGCACCCGCCCCGGTGCGCGCAACGCCAGCTCCCACACCAGTGCCGCACCGAAGTCCAAACCGACGAACACCGCCTGCTCGGCGCCGATGTCGTCGAGCAGGGCGAGCAGATCCCCGCACACCGCGTGATTGGTGTACGCTTCCGGGTCGGCCGGGGCGTCGGTCCGGCCGTACCCGCGCAAGTCCGGTGCCAGAGCGCGGTATCCGGCCGCGGCGATGGCGGGGAGCTGGCGATGCCAGATGTACCAGGTGTGCGGGAAACCGTGGCAGAAGACCACCGGCTGCCCCGTTCCCTGCTCGGCGACGTGCATGCGGACACCGCCGGACGTCACGAACCGATGAGTCAGTTCCACTCGGACCTCCAAAACCTAGAACACGTTATCGTTTCACGGTAATGTTCCGGTTTCGTGAGCGGAATACCCGAGAGGCTCGAAGGCAAGGTCGCGGTGGTCACCGGCGCCAGCCGCGGCATCGGCAAGGGGATCGCGCTGGAACTCGGTGCGGCGGGCGCCACGGTGTTCGTCACCGGGCGCTCGGCGGCGCAGGGACGGCTACCCGGCACCGTACACGCCACGGCCGCGGAAATCGATGCCGCGGGCGGTGTCGGCATCCCGTTCGTGTGCGATCACCGCGACGACGACGCGGTGGAGCGGTTGTTCGAGCTGATCCGCACCGAGCACGGCAGACTGGACGTGCTGGTCAACAACGTCTACAACTCCCCCGCCGCGGCACGCTGGCTGGGCAAGCCGTTCTGGGAGGTGCCGCCCGCGGCGTGGGACGAGTCGTTCGACGTCGGCGTCCGATCCCATTACGTGGCGAGCTATTTCGCCGCACCGCTATTGATCGAATCGGGCGGGCTGATCGTCAACATCTCCTCGCCAGGGGCACGCAGATACATGCACAACGCCGTGTACGGCGTCGCGAAATCCGCTCTGGACCGGCTCACCGCCGACCTGGCCCACAACCTCGCCGGCACCGAGGTGACCGTGGTCTCGCTCTGGCCCGGCATCGTGAACACCGAACTGCTGCAACTGGTTCCGGCCGACGCCGACGGCAGGCGGCTGGTCACGCTGCCCGGGGAGGGCACCTTCGACCTCGGCGACGCGCAGACGCCGCGTTTCACCGGCCGCGCCGTCGTCGCGCTCGCCACCGACGCCGGGCGGCGCTCGCGCACCGGATTGCCCTGGCCGGTGGCCGATCTCGCCGAGTACTACGGGTTCACCGACATCGACGGCCGCATTCCGCGCGTCGACTGACTCCGTCAGAGCGCGCCGAGGAAGCGCTGCACCGAGCGCGGCGGGACCGGGCGCGCGCCACACCGGATACAGCAGTCGGCGGGAATAGTCTTCAGCGGCATCGGTTTCGGCATCGCGTGGACCGGCCTGCTGGTGCTGGCGTTGCGACCGCTGGTTCCGTGGCAGCTCCTCTGGCCGCTCTCCGCGGCGCTGACCGCCGCCCTTCTGGTTCCCGTGGCGCTCGAGATCCGCCCCGGGCGCCGTGTCCCCCGCCGCTCGCGCACCTGGCGTGCCCTGCTGGTCGCGTACTTCCTCGAAGGACTCGGGTACATCGTCATCGGGACCTTCTCGCTCGCGGCGGTGAGCGCGCAGCGCGGGCCGGTGACCGGCTCGGCGATGTGGATCGTCGTGGGCGCGGCGGCCGCGGCGGCGTCCGTACTCTGGGCCGTGGCCGCGCGACGCTGGTCTCCCGCGCTGCTGTTGGCTATCGCGTTGGTGGCGCAGTGCGTGTCGGCGGCGCTCCCGGCGTCGTCCGATGCCGTCTGGGCCGTGAGTGCGGCGGCAGTGCTGTTCGGGGGGACGTTCGTCGGAATCGTCATGCTCGCGATGCTGGTCGGCACCGGTTGACCGACGGGGCCGCGGCGGCACCGCTGACCGCCGGGTACGGCGCCGGACAGATTCTCGGCCCCGTGTTGGTGGCCCCGGTGGTCGGGACGAGTTATCCCGCCGCGTTCGCGAACGCCGCGACCGTGCTCGGTGCGGCGGCGCTCACGGCGGGCGCGGTGATCGCCGGAATCAGGCGAACTTGATCTCCAGGCCGATGCCGAGAATGGCGATCAACCAGATGACGCCGGTGAAGATGGTGACGCGGTCGAGGTTCTTCTCCACGACGGTTGACCCGGACAGGCTGGACTGCACGCCACCGCCGAACAGGCTGGACAGACCTCCACCCTTGGCGCGGTGCAGCAGCACCAGCAGCACCAGCAGCACGCTGGTGATGATCAGGAGGATATCCAGGAACATCCGCATGCCGGACAGTGTATGCGGTCGGTGCGATCGCACCGAATCAGGCACTCGGCCGGAACCGGCGTCAGCGCCGGTCCACCGCGACCAAATGGGTGACCTGGTCGCCCTCGGCGGCGCCGAACTTCGCGACGGCCTCTTCCCGCAGCTGATCCTGCGCGGTGAGCCGGACCTGATGCTGGTGCATGTGCTCGGCCCACGACCGTACGACGAACGCCTCGACGAAGCGGTCGACCACGCCGACGTCGCGATACAGACGCCATTCCATCGCGCCGGTGCGCTGTCGTGACCGGCCGACGAAGGCCATGGCCGCGAGGAATTCCTCGACGTCCTCCGGCGGCACGTCGTAACTGCGCAGGATCAGCACCGGACCGTCGTCGGGATCGGGCACGACCGCCAGCTCCGGTTCCGGCCAGAACGCCGAAGGTGTCAGGTCGAGCACCTCGGGGTCGTTCCGGATGGGCAGCCACACCGTGCTCACCGCGCAGAACGCCAGCAGCGCCGCCGCCCACAGCAGCGCGGGCACCGAGCCGATCGCGTCGGCGACCAGACCCCAGACCAGCGAACCGATCGCCTGTCCGCCCATGAACACCAGCAGGTACACCGACAGCCCACGCGCCCGCACCCAGGCCGGCAGCAGCAGTTGCATGGTCGAGTTCATGGTGGACATCGCCAGCAGCCACGCCAGCCCCGCGAACACCAGCAGCACCAGCACCACCGGCAGCACGCGCAGCAGCGCCGTGCCCGCCGTCGCCGCTCCGAACAGGATCGCGGCGATGGTCAGCCGCTGTGTCGGGGTCAGCCATGCCCGCAGTCGGGACAGCGCCGCCGCGCCCAGCACCGCGCCGACGCCGAGGGCGCCGAGCATCAAGCCGTACCCCGACGACGACAGCCCGAGCCGGTCGCGCGCGATCACCGGCAGCAGCGCCCACACCGCGCTCGCGGGCGCGATGAACAGGATCGAACGCAGCAGCACCCGGCGGATCGCGGGCGCCGCGCGGATGAACCGGGTGCCGGCCTGCAGCGCTGCCAAAGGGCGCTCGGTGGGCAGGCGCCGGTCGGTCGCCGGTCGGCGCCAGACCGTCAGTACCGCGACGATCCCGACGAACGACACCGCGTTCAGCGCGAACACCAGCGTCGGCCCGGACAGCGAGACCAGCGCGCCCGCCAGCGCGGGTCCCACCGCCCTGCCGATGTTGATGTTCATGCTGCCCAGCGCGGACGCCGCCGGGATCTGCTCGCGCGAGACCAGTTCGGGTTGGATCGCCTGCCAGGCCGGCGCGGTCAACGCCTGGCCGCAACCGAGCAGGAACAACAAGGTGAGCAGCACCGTGGGCGTGGTGTGGCCCGTCGCCGTCGACACGGCGAGCAGCAGGGCCAGTACCGCCATCGTGGACTGGGCGCCGAGCAACAGCCTGCGCCGGTCCACCAGGTCGGCGATCACCCCGGACGGGATGGCGAGCAGCATCACCGGAAGCGTGATGGCGGTCTGCACGAACGACACCAGCGCCGCCGCGTTGGGCTGGTCGACCATGATCCATTGCGCGCCGACGGTCTGCATCCAGGTGCCGAGATTCGACACCAACTGCGCCACCCACAGCGCGCGGTACACCGGTGCCCGCAGCGGCGCCCAGGTGGAGATCGGGGTCGTCGCGGCAGTTGTCACGCGCCGAAGCTTAGTCGCGGCGACGACGCCGCCCTGACGCCGCGTCCGGCCCCTGGTCCGCCGTACGCGCCGCTGTTGCGGCCAGCAGCAACGCCACGATCAGCAACGCGGCCCCGATCAGACCCGGCGCCGTGAGGCGTTCACCCAGGACCACCGCCGCCAGCGCCGCACCCGTGAGCGGTTCGAGCAGGGCCAGCACCGCGGCGATGCCAGGGCCCGCCTCCGCCAGCCCACGGAAGTACAAGGTGTAGGCGACCGCCGTGGGCGCGAGCCCCAGCATCAGAACCAGCGCGAGACCGGCGGGCGTCGGGTCGAACGTCAGCCCGCCCAGTGCGGCGAGCGGAACGAGCAGCACCGCGCCGCCGGTGAACCCGAGGCCCGTCGTGGTCATCGCGTCCAGCCCGGGCACCGGCGCCGCGTTGAGCACGGTGACCGTCGCGAACGCCACGGCGGCCACCGCCGCCAGCGCCGCGCCCACCAGTAACGCGCCCGCACCGGCACGGCCGGTCGGCGCGCCGACCAGCAACGCCAGTCCGCCCAGGGCGATGCCGATCGTCACCGCGCGGCGCCGGTCCACCGCCTGCCGGCCGGTGACGTGCTCCAGCCCCGCGACGACCACCGGCGACACGCCGATCGTGATCAGTGTCGCGAGGCTGACCGACGACGCCGCGACAGCGCCGAAGTAGGCGGCCTGGAAGACCGCGGCGAGCACCGCGACCGCGCCGATCCGGCGCCAGGCCGACGGATCCCGCGGCCACGGCCGCCGCGTGCCCACGAGCAGGACGACCAGCAGCAGTCCGCCGACGGCGAGGCGGCAAGTGGCTACCGAGACGGGCGGCAAACCGGTGGCCCGATGGACCAGCGTGCCGAGCAGACCGCCGGTGCCCCAGAGGAATCCGGCGCCGACGAGGTGGACCACCCCGGAACGGGCGGCAGAGGACACAGATGAGGACATGAAGAATCGCGCTCCTGCGACGAAAGGGATCGGGGTCGCGGAAGCGAGGTGCGCGGCGATGCCGAAAGAGCGCGCCCACCACACGGGGGCGCGCTGGATACCTACACCTCGCTCAGGAGGCGGGCGGCGGGGTGATCGGGAAGCATCGGTGCACGGCACAGATCGTAATACGGCGCGGGCCTAGTCATCCCATGAGTCCCGGACCCGGCGCTGTAGCGGGCCGTCGGCAGGCCGATGAGGCCGGTGCGAACTCCGTGCGGCGGGCCGTCGTCGGTAGCATCGCCGCATGGCGGCACTCTTCGCGCGATCAGCACCGCTCGTCCTGGTCGCCCTCTGCGCGATCGCGGCGTGCTCGAGGGGAGAGCCGGATCGCGGCGGGGGCGAGCCGACCCCGGTGGGCCGCACCTTTCTCTCGACGGACGTCGAAGGCACCCCGATTCCCGGCGGCGGCCCGTTGACGATCAGCTTCACCGAAGACCGGGTAGCGGCCGACGCGGGGTGCAACAAGTTCACCGGCGCGGTCTCCCTGGACGACCAGGTCCTGCGCGTCTCCGGCTTGGCCACCACCCTGATGGCCTGCGAGGACGAACGGCACGGCGCCGACGAGTGGCTCAGCGGCCTGCTGAATTCCCGGCCCAGCTGGCGTCTGGAGGGCTCGCGGCTCACCCTGCGCAGTCCCGACCGCACGGTGACCTTGCTCGACAAGAAGGTCGCTCGGCCGGACAAACCGGTCAACGGCACGGCATGGCAGGTCACCGCGCTCATCACCGACAACAGCAGTATCCGCTCGCGCGCTCTGGACGAGGCGCAGCCGACGCTCACCATCGCCGAGGACGGCAGCGTCTCCGGCAGCACCGGATGCAATCGCCTCACCGGCACCGCTGAGGTGTCCGGTACGCAGATCACCTTCCGGATCGCCACCACGAAGATGCTGTGCTCGCCGGAGGTGATGGAGGTGGAGCAGTCCGTGCTGAAGGCCATGGACGGCAAGACCACCGCCACGGTGGACGCCGAGACGCTGACCCTGCGCAACGACAACGGCGCGGGCCTGGTCCTGCACGCGCGGTGAGCGCGCCCGCTACTTCTTCCTGGTGAGCACGACGCGGTCGGCGATCCGCTCCGCTTCGCCGGGCGGCGCGAAATAGATCTCCATGACCACCCGGTCGGCCGACTCCAGCCGGATCAGCGTGCGCATCGGGATGGTCTTGCCGACGAACTGCGGGCCGAGCACACCCGGATCGGTGAATTCACCGGCCATGACGATGTCGGCATCGCCGCCGCTGCCCTTCGCGCCCTTGTAACTCATCGTCATGGGCGTGATGCTGTCGACGGTCGTCCACTCATAGCGGTTGTCGGTCGGTCCGAAACCGAGGAGTCCGAGCCGGTAATACGCACTGCTGCCGTGGATGTCCTCGGCTTCTTCACGCAGCAAATTGTTGCCGGTCTCGGCGATCCATTCCCAGCGTGAGACGATCTCCCGCTTGGTCGGGTTCTCCGCCGTGCCGCCGGCGACGAAGGTCGACTTGTCGCCCTTCCACTCCCCGACGAGTTGATCGAGCCTGCGATGTCCCGCGTCCTGCTGCTCCGGCCGCACCGGGATCGCCGTACTCGATGCCACGTCGTGGTGATCGTGATCGTGGGACGATTCGCCGGAACAGCCGACGAGGACGGCCAGCGCGAGTAGCGCTACCGGAAGTGCGCAGGTCAGCTTGCGAAGCGTCACGAAAATCCTTGCTTGGCCGAGGGATCGAGCTCCGACATCATCGCACGAGCGGCGCACGCGCAGCACCCGCGATCGCTCTCGGCGTAAACGGCACAGCCCGGTATCGCGGGAAGCGATACCGGGCTGTCGGATGTCGTGCCCTGCTCAGGGCAAGGGGCCGCCCGCGGCGATCGCGGAGAGGGTGGCGAATTCGTCACCCTTGAGCGAAGCGCCGCCGACCAAGGCGCCGTCGATGTCGCTCTGCGCGACCAATTCTCCGACGTTCTTGGCGTTCACCGACCCGCCGTAGAGCACGCGGACGCCCGCCGCGACCTCAGGTCCGGCCAGCTTCTCCAGCTCCCCGCGGATCGCGCCGCAGACCTCCTGCGCGTCGGCGGGGGTGGCGACCTTGCCGGTGCCGATCGCCCACACCGGCTCGTAGGCGATGACGATCTTGGAGATCTCCTCCGCTGTCAAGCCTTTCAGCGATCCCCGCAGCTGCTCGAGGTTGTACTCGACGTGCGTGCCCGCCTCGCGGATGTTCAAGCCCTCACCGATGCACACGATCGGGGTGATCCCGTGCTTCAACGCCTGCTTGGCTTTGGCGAGCACGGTGGCGTCGTCCTCGGTGTGGTACTGACGCCGCTCGGAGTGCCCGACCACGACGAAGGTGCAGCCCAGCTTGGCGAGCATGCTCGCGCTGATCTCACCGGTGTAGGCGCCCGACTCGTGCACCGAGACGTCCTGGCCGCCGTAGGTGAGCAGGAGCTTGTCCCCTTCGACCAGCGTCTGCACGCTGCGGATGTCGGTGAACGGCGGGATCACCGCCACGTCCACCTTGTCGAAGTACTTCTCCGGCAAGGCGAATGCGATCTTCTGCACCAGGGCGATGGCCTCGAGGTGGTTGAGGTTCATCTTCCAGTTGCCCGCGATGAGCGGTTTGCGTGCCATGTTCAGCCCTCCAACACCGCGATGCCGGGGAGTTCCTTGCCCTCCAAGTACTCCAGCGACGCGCCGCCGCCGGTGGAGATGTGCGAGAAGCCGTCCTCCGGCAGGCCGAGCGCCCGCACGGCCGCGGCGGAGTCACCGCCACCGACCACGGTGAACGCGCCCTTGCCGGTGGCGGTCACGATCGCCTCGGCCACCCCGCGGGTGCCCGCCGCGAACTTCTCGAACTCGAACACGCCCATCGGCCCGTTCCAGAAGACGGTCCGCGCCTCGGTCAGCAACGCCGAGAAGCGGTCCACCGAATCCGGGCCGATGTCCAGGCCGAGCCAGCCGTCCGGGATCTCATGCGCGGGAACCACTTTCGACTCCGCGTCGGCGGCGAACTTGTCGGCCACCACGATGTCGCGCGGCAGGTGGATGACGTCGGCGAACTGCTCCAGCAGCTGCTTGCAGGTGTCCACCATCTCCTCCTGCAGCAGCGAGGCGCCCACCGAAAGGCCCTGTGCCGCAAGGAAAGTGAAGCACATGCCGCCGCCGATCACCAGCGTGTCGACCTTCGGGGCGAGCGCTTCGATGACCGCCAGCTTGTCGGAGACCTTCGACCCGCCGAGCACGACGGCGTACGGCCGGTCCGGGTTCTCGGTCAGCTTGGCCAGCACGTCGACCTCGGCCGCGACCAGCGTGCCCGCGTAGTGCGGCAGCTGCTCGGCGACGTCGTACACCGACGCCTGCTTGCGGTGCACCACACCGAACCCGTCGGAGACGAACGCGCCGTCGTCGCCGACCAGCTCGACCAGCGCCGCGGCCAGCTTGGCCCGGTCGGCGTCGTCCTTGCTGGTCTCGCGCGGGTCGAACCGGATGTTCTCCAGCAGCAGCACGTCGCCGTCGGTGAGGCCCTCCGACCGCGCGAGCGCATCCTGGCCCACCACGTCACCGGCGAGCTGGACGTTGCGACCCAGCTCCTCCGCGAGCCTGGCGGCCACCGGCGCCAGCGACAGCTTCGGGTCCGGGCCGCCCTTCGGCCTGCCGAGGTGCGCGGTCACGACCACCTTGGCGCCCGCCTCGGCGAGCGCCTTGATGGTCGGCGCCGACGCGACGATGCGGCCGGGGTCGGTGATCTGTCCGTTGTCGTCGAGGGGGACGTTCAGGTCGGAGCGCACCAGCACGCCCCGGCCCTCGACACCCTCGCCGAGCAGATCCGCGAGTGTCTTGACAGCCATGCGCGTCAGAGCGACTTGCCGACGAGGCCGATGAGATCGGCGAGACGGTTGGAGTAGCCCCACTCGTTGTCGTACCAGGACACGACCTTGACCTGGTCGTCGATCACCTTGGTCAGCGGCGCGTCGTAGATCGAAGAAGCCGGGTCGGTGACGATGTCGCTGGAGACGATCGGATCGGTGTTGTACTTGAGGATGCCCTTCAGCGGGCCCTCGGCGGCGGCCTTGTAGGCGGCGTTGATCTCGTCGATGGAGGCCGACTTGCGCAGGGTGGCGGTCAGGTCGGTGACCGAACCGGTCGGGACCGGAACGCGCAGCGCGTAGCCGTCCAGCTTGCCCTGCAGCTCGGGCAGCACCAGGCCGATGGCCTTCGCGGCGCCGGTGCCGGTGGGCACGATGTTCAGCGCGGCGGCGCGGGCGCGGCGCAGGTCGCTGTGCGGGCCGTCCTGCAGATTCTGGTCCTGGGTGTAGGCGTGGATGGTGGTCATCAGGCCACGCTCGATGCCGAATTCGTCGTTGAGCACCTTGGCCAGCGGGCCGAGGCAGTTGGTGGTGCACGAGGCGTTGGAGATGATGTTCTGGCTGCCGTCGTACTTGTCGTCGTTGACGCCCATGACGATGGTGATGTCCTCACCCTTGGCCGGGGCGGAGATGATCACCTTCTTCGCGCCTGCGGCGAGGTGCCCCTTGGCCTTGGTGGCGTCGGTGAAGATGCCGGTGGACTCGACGACCACGTCGACGCCGAGGTCGCCCCACGGCAGCGCGGCGGGGCCCTCCTTGATGGCCAGCGCCTTGATCCGCTGGTCGCCCACCACGATGGTGTCGTCGCCGTCGAGCGAGACGTCCTGGGGCAGCCGGCCAAGGATCGAGTCGTACTTGAGCAGAGTGGCGAGGGTCGCGTTGTCGGTGAGGTCGTTGACCGCGACGATCTCGATGTCGGTGGTGCCGAGCGCCTTCTGCGCCTCCACCGCCCGGAAGAAGTTACGTCCGATACGACCGAAGCCGTTGATGCCTACCCGGACAGTCACGTTATCGCTCCTCAACTTTCCAGCGGATCATTCCGATGTCCACTCACACTAACGCCCTGCCGTGACCTCGCCGACACGCACCTGGCCTTTGCGCGGGCGCGATGCCTGGTCAGACGCCCGACCAACACGAATCGCGGCAGCCGGAACGCCACGATCCCCGCGACCATCCAGGCCGCGGGGATCGTGGCGAGCGCGCGAACGCGGGATCAGGCTTCGTCGAGCAGTTCGGCCGTCACGGCCGACTCGGTGTCCGGCACGCCCAGCTCCTTGGCGCGGCGGTCGGCCATCGACAGCAGCCGCCGGATGCGTCCGGCGACGGCGTCTTTCGTCATCGGCGGGTCGGCGAGCTGACCGAGTTCCTCCAGCGACGCCTGGCGGTGCTGCACACGCAGCTTGCCCGCGGCGGCGAGATGGTCGGGCACGTCGTCGCTGAGGATCTCCAGCGCGCGTTCCACCCGGGCCGCCGCGGCCACCGCGGCCCGCGCGGAGCGCCGCAGATTGGCGTCGTCGAAGTTGGCCAGGCGATTCGCGGTCGCGCGCACCTCGCGACGCAGCCTGCGTTCCTCCCACACCATGCGGGTGCCGTGCGCGCCCATCCTGGTCAGCAACGCGCCGATCGCCTCACCGTCGCGCACCACCACACGGTCGGTGCCGCGCACTTCGCGCGCCTTGGCCGTGATGCCGAGCCGCCGGGCCGCGCCGACCAGCGCCAGCGCCGCCTCGGGTCCTGGGCAGCTGACTTCGAGCGCCGAGGAACGTCCGGGCTCGGTGAGCGAGCCGTGGGCGAGAAACGCGCCGCGCCAGGCGGCTTCGGCGTCGGCGATGCTGCCGCCGACCACCTGCGCGGGCAGGCCGCGCACCGGACGGCCGCGCACGTCGAGCAGACCGGTCTGCCGGGCCAGCGCCTCCCCCTCCTTGGAGACGCGCACGACGTACCGGGAGGTCTTGCGCAGTCCGCCCGCGCCGAGCACGTGCACATCGGACCCGTAGCCGTAGAGCTCGAAGATCTCCCGGCGCAGCCTGCGCGCGATGGACCCCATGTCCACCTCGGCCTCGACGATCACCCGGCCGCCGACGATGTGCAGGCCGCCCGCGAAACGCAGCAGTGCGGACAGTTCCGCCTTGCGGGAACTCACCTGCGACACCGTGAGCCTGCTCAGCTCGTCTTTCACATCGGCTGTCATCGCCACGGGACGCGCTCCTTTCCACCCAACCCGGAACGCACATCCTGACCCATGTGCCGTCCCTCGACTCGAAGCCCTGCCATTTGCGGCCGAGGTTGCCGGATCAGTTGATCCAGTGCGGCGGCAAGCTTTCCGGGGTGATGCCGGTCCGTTCCCGCTTCGGCGACATCGGAGAAGGTTACTCGTGCCCGCAACTGTTCGGCAGCCCTGGCCACATGTTCCCGCTCGCGGCCTTCCGGTACCGAGCCGGAGTCGACCAGCACCTCGTCGACGACGAATTCCGGTGCGTGCTGGGACAATACATGCAAATGCCGTTCCGCGGAGAACCCCGCGGTCTCCCCCGGCTCCGCGGCGAGGTTGAGCACCAGAACTTTCCGGGCCCTGGTGTACACCAGGGCTTCCCGTAGCTCCGGGACGAGGACGTGCGGGATCACGCTGGTGAACCACGATCCCGGGCCGAGCACCACGACGTCCGCGTGTTCGATCGCCGAGGTCGCCTCCGGACTGGCCGGTGGATCGGACGGAATCAGCCGCACTCGCCGCACCTTACCCGGCGTCGTCGCGATGGCAACTTGGCCGCGAATGCAGCGGCTCACCCGTGGATCCGCTTCCAATCCGGACACGTCCGCCTCGATGTCCAGCGCGATCGGCGACATGGGCAGCACCCGTCCGGTGATGCGCAACATGCGGGCGACCTCGTCGAGCGCGGCGACCGGGTCGCCGAGCACCTCGGTGAGCCCGGCCAGGATGAGGTTGCCCACGGAGTGCCCGGCCAATGCGCCGGTGCCGCCGAAACGATGCTGGACCGTCTGGGTCCAGACGCCGTCGGCGTCCGCCGCGAGGGCCGCCAGCGCCATCCGTAGATCCCCGGGCGGCAGCACCCCCAGCTCGGCGCGCAGCCGACCCGAGGAGCCGCCGTCGTCGGCGACGGTGACCACGGCGCAGATCTTCCTGGTCAGCCGCCGCACCGCGGTCAGCGTCGCGTACAGGCCGTGTCCGCCGCCCAGCGCGACGATGCTCGGATTGGATTCCCACCCGGTCATTCGCGCCCCAGGTCTCGGTGCACTACCCGGACCACATCGGCGGAGTCCTCCGGCCCGCCGGTGACCTCGCTCATCAACTCGCCCAGCGCCTCGGCAATCGCGACGCTCCGGTGCTTGCCTCCGGTGCAGCCCACTGCGACCGTCATGTATCGCTTCCCCTCTTGGCGGTAACCGTTCGTGGTCAGCTCGACCAGGTGGTGGCAGGTACGGAGGTAATCGTCCGCGCCGGGACGCGACAGCACGTACTCGCTGACCACCGTCTCCTGACCGGTGTGTTCCCGCAATTCCGGTATCCAATGTGGATTGGGTAGAAAACGCACATCCAACACCATGTCCGCGTCCAGCGGAACTCCGTACTTGAAGCCGAACGACTGCACGGTGAGCTGCAATGCGCTGGGCGCGCCGCCCCCGTAGGCCTCCTCCATCTTGCGGTGCAGCTGATGGATGGACAGTTCGGTGGTGTCGATCACCAGGTCGGCGGCCGCCTTCACGGCGGACAGCCGCACCCGCTCGGCGGCGATGCCGGCCGACAACGTGCCGTCCTTGCTCTCGCTCTGCAGCGGGTGCCTGCGCCGCGCGAAGCCGAAACGGCGGATCAGCACGTCGTCGGAGGCCTCCAGGAACAGCACCCTGGTACGCACGCCCCGGGTCCGCAACTGCTCGGTGACCACCGACAGATCACCGGTGAAAAACCGGCTGCGCACGTCCATGACCAGCGCGAGACGGCGGATCGGCGGCTTCGCCGAAGCCCCCAGCTCCACCATCCGCCCGAACAGCTCCGGGGGCAGATTGTCGGCCACATACCAGCCGAGATCCTCGAGTACGCGGGCGGCGGTGCCGCGGCCCGCGCCCGAGAGCCCGGTCACGATCACGACCTCGACCTGCGGGTTCGCCCCGCCGACGGCGCCGGACGAGGCGACTCGTCCCGCGCTCGTCGGCGGGTTGCCCGCACTGCTGTTCGATTCGACGCGTGTCATGTCCTACCGGATCCGTCTCTGGGGTGCCTTCCGATCATCGCGCACCGATTCCGGTATCGGCCGCAGACACAACGTACGCGAAACCGAATCTTCCGGTGCACTGTCGACTGACTATTCGGACTCGAGCGCCGCAAGGACCGCTTTCGCGGTCGCCACCCCGATCCCGGGCACCTCGGTGATCTCCTCGACCGTGGCCTGCTTCAGCTTGGCCACCGACCCGAAATGGGTGACCAGCGCGGTCCGGCGCGCCGTGCCGAGACCCGGCACCGAGTCGAGCGCCGAGGCGGTCATCCGGCGCGAGCGCTTGCTGCGGTGGAAGGTGATGGCGAAGCGGTGGGCCTCGTCACGGACCCGTTGCAGCAGGTACAGCGCCTCGCTGGTGCGCGGGAGGATCACCGGATCGCTCTCGCCGGGCACCCACACCTCTTCCAGCCGTTTGGCCAGGCCGATCACCGCGACGTCGGTGATGCCCAGCTCGTCGAGCACCTCGGCCGCGGCCGCGACCTGCGGCGCGCCGCCGTCGACGACGAACAAGTTGGGCGGGTAGGAGAACTTGCGCGGGCGTCCGGTGCGGGGATCGATGCCCGGCCGGGACGTCAGGTCGAGCGCCTCCTCGTCGCTTCCGGTCGCGGCGAGGTCGTCGTGCTCCATCATGTCGCGCTCACGGCGCAGTTTGAGGAACCGGCGGCGGGTCACCTCGGCGATGCTGCCGACGTCGTCGGACCGGCCCTCGCCGGCCGCCTCCCGGATCGTGTAGTGGCGGTACTCGGACTTGCGGGCCAGGCCGTCCTCGAAGACCACCAACGAGGCCACCACGTCGGTCCCCTGCACGTGGCTCACGTCCACGCACTCGATGCGCAACGGCGCGGTGTCGAGTTCCAGGGCGTCCTGGATCTCTTGCAGCGCTTGTGATCTCGACGTCAGATCACCCGCCCGCTTGAGCTTGTGCTGGGCCAGCGCTTCCATCGCGTTGCGCTGCACGGTCTCGGCGAGCGCCTTCTTGTCCCCGCGCTGAGGCACCCGCACCTTCACCGCCGAGCCGCGCAAGCCCGACAGCCACTGCTGGACCTGCTCGACGTCGGCGGGCAGCTCGGGCACGAGCACTTCGCGCGGCACCACGGCGGCGGGCAGGTCGTCGGCGGACTGCTCGGCCACCGCGACCTGCTCGCCGTAGAACTGGGTGAGGAACTGCTCGACCAGCGCGGCGAGCTCACCGCCCGCCTGCGGCACGTCGACCGCGTCACCCGACTTGTCGACCACCCAGCCGCGCTGGCCGCGCACCCGGCCGTCGCGCACGTGGAAGACCTGCACCGCCACCTCCAGCTCGTCGGTGGCGAAGGCGATGACGTCGGCGTCGGTGCCCGTGCCGAGCACCACCGCCTGCTTCTCCAGTGCCCGGCGCAGCGCCTGGACATCGTCGCGCAGCCGTGCCGCGGCCTCGAAGTCCAGGTCTTCCGCGGCCTCGTGCATGCGGCGCTCCAGCTCCCGGACCAAGCGGTCGGTGCGGCCGGCGAGGAAGTCGCAGAAGTCCTCGACGATCGCGCGGTGCTCCTCGGCGCTCACCCGCCCGACGCACGGCGCCGAGCACTTGTCGATGTAGCCGAGCAGACAGGGACGTCCGATCTGGTGGTGGCGCCGGAACACGCCGTTGGAGCAGGTGCGCGCGGGGAACACCCGCAGCAGCAGATCGAGCGTCTCGCGGATCGCCCAGGCGTGCGCGAACGGGCCGAAGTAACGGACGCCTTTGCGGCGCGCGCCGCGGTAGACGAACAGCCGCGGGTATTCCTCGTTCAGGGTGACCGCGAGCACCGGATAGGACTTGTCGTCGCGGTAGCGGACGTTGAAGCGCGGATCGAACTCCTTGATCCAGTTGTATTCCAGCTGCAGCGCCTCCACCTCGGTGGAGACGACCGTCCATTCGACGCTCGCGGCCGTGGTGACCATCTGCCTGGTGCGCGGATGCAGGCCGGCGACGTCGGCGAAGTACGAGTTCAGTCTGCTGCGCAGGCTCTTGGCCTTGCCGACGTAGATGACCTGCCGATGGGCGTCCCGGAATTTGTAGACACCGGGTTCGACGGGGATCGTGCCCGGCGCGGGCCGGTACGTCGCTGGATCTGCCACCCATCCAGCGTATAGACCGCGACCGACAGCCCGGCTGACGGCGGCTGCGCGAAGCGGTCAGGGCACGGGAACGCCGAACCACGCCTTGGCTTCCGGGCGGCACAGCAAATGCACGACGGCCGCCGAGGTGGCGAGTGAATAGCCCGCGGCGACGACGCCGACGACGGGCGGGACGGCCGCGAGGTCCCGGACCGCCCAGCACCCGACGACCGCCTGCAGGAGCGTGAGCGCGAGCGTCAGCCTGCGCACGGCGGGCGCCCCCTCGGCGAAACCGAGCACGAGCAGACCCAGCGCCCAGGCCACACAGAACTGGGTGGATGCCGTGGCGGCCGCGTCGCCGCCGCGGGTCAGATTCATCAGCACGGGATAAGCGAGTCCGAACCCCGCCATCCCGGCGACGGCTTCCCGCACGTCCCGAACCGCCTCCGGCATGGCCGCTTCCACGCCGATCGACGGCTCCTCACCGGAGAACGCCAAGCTCACAGCCGTACCCCCGTTGGTACCGAACCTACCGGCGCACCTGCGATTACGCCGGAATCGCACCGTAACACGGTGACTTGCCCCACAACCGCGACTTCGGCAAATGAACCGGGCACCGCGCGGGCGTCCGCGTATCGGCCCGGGTTACTCCATCAGACCGTGCCGCCGTAGTGCGGCCAGCAGCGCGTCCGGGCGCTCGGTGGTCGGCAGGGCCTCGACCAGAGCGAACCGGCTGCCCAGCGCCTCGGCGCCGCCGTCGGCCTCGGCGCTGTCGCCGATCATCAGCGCAGCCTCGGCGGGCACGCCCAGTTCACCCAGCGCGGAATGGAAGATCTCCGGATCGGGCTTCATGGCGCCGACCTCGAAGGAGAGGGTGAACGCGCCGACCAGCCGATCCCAGCCGCGCGCCGCGAACGACGGACGGATGTCGAACGGGATATTGCTCACCACCGCCACCGGAATCCCTTGGGCGGCCAAGCGATCGAGGACGGCCTCGCTGTCCGGGTACGGCGTCCACTCCAGCGGGTCGAGCAGCCGGGCGTACAGCCGCTCGGCGTCCTCGTCGGTGGGCACGCCGGACTCGCGCAGCACGCGCATCATCACCTTGCGATGCAGCGCCGGATCCAGGTCGCGGTGATCCCACGCGTATTGCGTCTCGTCGTCGAAGTCGGCCACGTGGTCGACCGGCGCCGTCATCCGCCGCATGATCTCGGCCTTCTGGTCCACATCGAACGCCCGTCCGTCCGGACCGGTCAGATCCGCGTACCAGGATTCGTCGGCCTCCAGGCGGAACAAGGTCCCGGAGAAGTCGAACAGCACCGCCTCGATCGCCACCCGGCCAGCCTACCGACCGCTCGCGGCGCCCCGCCGGTCCGCGACGGCCGATTTCCGCCGCCTCGACCTCGACACACCCTGCCGCCAGGGCGATTTCGCCCCTGGGAAGGAAACCGGCGCGGCTGTCGGTGCCGGAGGTTAGAGTCCGGGCATGGGGCGCAAGCGAGGTACTTGGGTCGCCGCAGCGGCGGCGTTCGCACTCACCGTAGGAATGGCCACCGCTTGTTCGTCCGGCGAAAGCCAGGCGGGCGGGGTCTGCGAGACGGTTCCGAACGGCACGCCGGTGACGGCCACCGCGGCGGGACCGGCGAGCAGCGCCACCAAAGACCTGAGCACCAACCCGGAGATAGCGACGGGCTATCGCTCGAACATGACGCCGGTGCGCACGCACACTTTCGCGGTGTCGACGGCCAACCCGGTGTCCACCAAGGCCGCGTGTGAGGTCCTCCGCGACGGCGGCACGGCGGCGGACGCGCTGATCGCGGCACAGACGGTGCTCGGGCTGGTCGAACCGCAGGCGTCCGGAATCGGCGGCGGGGCGTTCCTGCTCTACTACGACGCGAACACCAGGACCGTGGACGCCTACGACGGCCGCGAGGTGGCTCCCGCGGCCGCCACCGAGAACTACCTGCGCTGGATCAGCGATGCCGAGCGCACCGAGCCCAAACCGAACACGCGGGCCAGCGGCCGCTCCATCGGCGTGCCGGGTGTGCTGCGGATGCTCGAACTGGCGCACCGCGACCACGGCAAGACCGCGTGGCGCGAGTTGTTCGACCCTGCCATCGGACTGGCCGATCAGGGATTCCCGATCAGTCCGCGTCTCGCGAGCCAGATCGCGGAGTCGGCCAAGGACCTCGCCGCGGACGAAGACGCCAAGGCGTACTTCCTGAACCCGGACGGCAGCCCGAAGACCGCCGAGACCGTCCTCACCAACCCGGCCATGGCGAAGACGCTCGGCGCGGTCGCCACCGATGGCGCGCAGGCCTTCTATACGGGCGCCATCGCCCGGGACATCGCCGCGGCGGCGGGCCGCTCCTCCGGCGGGCGCACCCCCGGCCTGATCACCACCGAGGACCTGGCCGGCTACCAGGCGAAGAAGCGCACCGCGTTGTGCACGAGCTATCGCGAGCACGAGATCTGCGGCATGCCGAGTCCCTCCTCGGGCGGCATCGCCGTCGCCGCGACCCTGGGCATCCTGGAGAACTTCGACCTGGCCACCATGCGGCCGGACAACATCGACCGCAACGGCGGCAAGCCGAACGCCCAGGCCGTGCACCTGATCTCCGAGGCCGAACGCCTGGCCTACGCCGATCGCAACAAGTACGTGGCCGACACCGATTTCGTCCCGCTGCCCGGCAATTCCGCCCAAACCCTGCTGAACCGCGATTACCTGCGACAGCGGGCCGGACTGATCGATCCGAACCGCAGTATGGGCACCGCGCAGCCGGGTGACTTCGGACCCGTGCCGCTGGGCGTCGGCCCGCAGCCGCCCGAGCACGGCACCAGCCACATCTCGGTGGTCGACAAGTACGGCAACGCCGCGGCGATGACCACCACCGTGGAGTCGGCGTTCGGTTCCTTCCACCTGGTCGACGGCTTCGTCCTGAACAACCAGCTCACCGACTTCAACGCCGATCCGCTGGGCGCGGACGGCGTGCCGATGGCCAATCGAGTGCAGCCGGGCAAGCGCCCGCGCAGTTCGATGAGCCCGACGCTGATCTTCGGGAAGGCCCCCGACGGCTCCCGCGGCGAACTCACCCATGTCGCGGGCTCTCCCGGTGGGTCGGTGATCATCCAGTTCGTGGTGAAAACATTGGTCAACATGTTCGACTGGGGCCTGGACCCGCAGCAGGCGGTGTCCGCGGTCGCGTTCGGCGCAGGCAACAGTCCGGCCATAGGGATCGGCGGGGAGCACCCGGCGATCGACGCCACGGACAACGGCGACCACGACCCGCTCGTGCTCCGGCTGCGCCAGCTGGGCCATCAGGTCTCGGTGGCACCGCAGTCCAGCGGTCTCAGCGCGCTCAAACGCAATGGCGCGGACGGCTGGATCGGCGGCGCGGACCCGCGCCGCGAAGGCGCGGTCCTCGGCGACACGCACTGAATCGGCCCCGGCAACGGGTACGGCAAGCGACCGATCGCCGTCGCTACACCCCCGGCATCTCGAGGATCAGCATGCCGGGGGGAGCGATCACTTCTTCCGGATCATCGGATACACCACCGGACCCCCGTCGATCGGCAGCTCACCTTGCGGTTCGAACCCGAATCGCCGGTAGAAGGGCACCGTGCCGCTGGTATTCGAGATCAAGAAGCAGTCCTGTTCGGCCACCGACAACCGCCGTTCCAGCAGCGCTGTCGCCAGACCCCGGCCCCGGACGCCGGGCAGCGTCCCGATGGCCGCCAGGTACAGATGCGGCGTCGCCGGTCGCGCGTGCTCCATCCGTCGCCCGGCGGACAAGGCCCGCGCCGTGCCCAGCCCCAAGGCCCGTAGCAAGGTCAACGGCTTCGCCGTCGGCGACACCACGTTCGCCGGTTCCCACAGCGCCACGCAGGCGAGGTCACCCGCGGCATCGTGTGCGAGGTCGACCAAGCCGTTCTTCCGGCGCGACGCGATGCGCGATTCCCAGAAGCCGGGCAATGCTTTCCGCCGCCGCGCCGATGCCGGCCAGAAGTAGGTCATCAATGGATCGTCGGCGAACGCTGCCGCGAGGACGAAGGCACCCTGCTCCATACCGGCGAGGCTAGAGGGCTGTTCGAACACACGCGAGCCAAGCGGGTGGGCGTACGGATCTCACCCGCTCACTTGCTCCCGGAATACTTCGCACCGAGTTCGCGCAACCGATCCATCGCCCGCGCCGCGTGCTCCTTGTCGTTCGAGCGGATCGCCAGCATCGGGACGTAGTCGTCATCGATCAATTCCAGACGAGCCCAGGACTTCCGATCCGGGAACGACACACCTCGGATGTAATCCCACGGGAAATCATTGTCCCCCAGTATGTTGCGCACCGACACGCCCCGTGCCCCGGCCCGCACCCTGGGTCTGGTGAGCAGCAGCACCGCCCCGGCGCCGAGCAGGCCGATCCCGATCATCGCGATCTGATCGGCCACCCGGAAATTGACGCCGGTCGACCCACTGCGCAGCCAGATACCGCCCACGGTGAACGCGGCCGCGACCAGCACCGCCACGATCCAAGCCGTCCGCACCGCGCGCCGGGGCCGTACCTCGAACTCCCATCCGGACGCCTCGCCGACCGCCGCGGGCGGGCCCGCGTGCCTCCGGAAGATACGGACCACCGGCATCGCTACGCGGACTGCCGCAAGGCGCGCAGCGTCAACGCGGCGTCCAATGCCGCGGCGGCCGCCTGCTCGCCCTTGTTCTCGTGGGATTCCGGCAGCCCGGCGCGGTCCAGGGCCTGCCGCTCGTTGTTGGTGGTGAGCACTCCGTTCGCGACCGGAGTGCCCTCGTCCAGCGAAACCCGGGTGAGTCCCGCGGTCACCGCGTCGCAGACATACTCGAAATGCGGTGTGTCACCGCGGATCACCACGCCGAGGGCCACCACCGCGTCGTGCGACTTGGCCAGCTCCTGAGCCACCACCGGCAGCTCCATCGCGCCGGCGCAGCGCACCACCGTGATCTGCTGGACGCCCGCGTCCTTGGCCACCCGCTCGGCGTTCGCCAGCAGGGTGTCGCAGATCTGGGTGTGCCAGCGCGAGGCGACGATGCCCAAGGACAGGTCCTTGGCGTCCGCCAGCGCGAAGGTCGGTACCCCGGTACCGCTCATCGATGTCCGCCTTTCCGGTGTGTTCGCAGGTCAGTGCGCCGTCTCGCCGAGGTCGAGCTCGTCGAGGCCGATCAGGTCGTGCCCCATCCGGTCCCGCTTGGTGCGCAGGTAGCGCAGGTTCTCCGCGTTCGCGCGCAACGGCATCGGCACCCGCTCGGTGATCCGCAGGCCGTAGCCGTCCAAGCCGACCCGCTTGGCCGGGTTGTTGGTGAGCAAGCGCATCGAGCGAAGGCCCAGATCCACCAGGATCTGCGCGCCGGTGCCGTAATCGCGGGCGTCGGCGGGCAGCCCCAGTTCCAGGTTCGCGTCGACCGTGTCGTGGCCGGAATCCTGCAGCTGATAGGCCTGCAACTTGTGCATCAGGCCGATGCCGCGCCCTTCGTGACCGCGCATGTACAGCACCACACCGCGCCCCTCGGCCGCGACCATCTCCAGCGCGGCGTCCAGCTGCGGGCCACAGTCGCAGCGCAGCGACCCGAACACGTCACCGGTCAGGCACTCCGAGTGCACGCGCACCAGCACGTCCTCGCCGTCGCTGATGTCGCCGCGCACCAGTGCGACGTGCTCGACCTCGTCGTAGATGCTCTGGTAACCGACCGCCATGAACTCGCCGTGCGCGGTGGGGATGCGCGCCTCGGCGACACGCACCACGTGCTTCTCGTGCCTGCGCCGCCAGGCGATCATGTCGGCGATCGAGATCAGCGCGAGTTCGTGCTCGTCCGCGAAAACGCGCAGCTCCTCGGTGCGGGCCATGTGGCCCTCGTCCTTCTGGCTGACGATCTCGCAGATCACGCCCGCCGGACGCAAGCCGGCCATGCGCGCCAGATCCACGGCCGCCTCGGTGTGGCCGGGCCTGCGCAGCACGCCACCGTCCTTCGCGCGCAGCGGCACCACGTGACCGGGGCGCGTGAAATCGTCGGCCTTGGCGTCGGCGTCGGCCAGCAGCCGCATGGTGGTGGCGCGGTCCGCACCGGAGATACCGGTCGTCACACCCTCGCGCGCGTCCACGGAAACCGTGTACGCGGTGCCGTGCTTGTCCTGGTTCATCGCATACATCGGCGGCAGGCCGAGCCGGTCGCAATCGTCACCCGTGAGCGGCACGCAGATGTAACCGGAGGTGTAGCGGATCATGAAGGCGACCAGTTCTGGGGTGGCCTTCTCCGCCGCGAAGATGAGGTCTCCCTCGTTCTCGCGGTCCTCGTCGTCGACGACGACGACCGCCTTACCGGCGGCGATGTCGGCGACTGCGCGCTCGATGCTGTCGAACCTGGTCACGTCTGCTGTGCTCCATCTCGAAATAGGTGCCTCACCACAGTACTGTGCTCGATTTGCCGCGACTGCGTCGCGGCGTGTTCGCGGCCCCCTCTTGGCTCGCGTCCGAGCGACCCCCCCCGGGGGATACGGGCCGGGGGCGGCGGCCGCCCGGACCCCCGCCCGGGCC